>JABSSD010000039.1 GCA_013214575.1 Paracoccaceae bacterium
ACTTTCCGGGCGCGGCGACATTTCCATCAGGTGGATATACATATGCAGCAGCCCGGGATGGTCCCAGGCTCCGCCCAGCTTGGTCAAGGCTGTCTCCAGCACTTCAACCGCCTCAATCGTATCAGCGCCTTTGGCGGGTAAACCGCTGGGCAGATCCCACAATTTCCAGGGGGTCCGGTTCATCAAGGCTTCGGCAAACAGGGTGCAAATGTCCAGATCGTCAGGATATGATCGGTAGACCTCGCGCATGGAGGCAGCATAGGCGTCATTCCACGGTGCAAAGGTCTCGATATCAGCCACCTCGGGATAACGCACCTGGATCGCATCAATCAGCGCGCGCTCGACCTCACTGGCCTGATCGCGCAGAGCATGGCAGCGGGCGGCGGCGGTTTTGGCCACCAACAGGGCATCCTGCTTTTCATCCTCCTCAAACGTCTCCCAGGGTTTGTTGTAATTTGGGCCAATCGCATAGGCGATGCCCCAATAGGCCATGGCACAGGTTTCATCCGCCTTGGCCGCCTGTTCAAAGCAGGTGATCGCCTCTTCGTGATTATAGGCGTAGGTCCAGATCAACCCGCGATCAAACCAAAGTTGCGTCTGTTTTGACGCTGTTGTCACTCGACGCGAAAAGTCCCCTAAATCATAATAATCCAACGGTAACCTCCGATACTCACACTTTCACCATGTCTCTGCCGGGGTCGCTTGTGGCCCGGGCAAGCTCCTGCCCGCTCTACTGCAGGCGCACTCCCTCAGTTGTGATTTGAGAGTCCTGCCTAAAACGTAGACCAATTAGAGAGAAAAAATCTAATAAAATAATTCTCCTGGGCAGCGCGATCAGTCTTTTTGAACGCGCATAATTATTTCAAAAGGTGCTCTCGAAGTATCTCTAAATCTAATGGGGGATTTCCTCATCGATGACCTTTGCAATTATGTGTCAACACGAAGACAAGTATTCGTTCAGATTGCTGCGAATGATCGGAATCCACCCATCCTGACAGATTTCTGCAGTAGCAAAATTGGTCACAATAGGCTCCTTGCCGCCATTAGCTGCGCCGTCCACGAAGGTCGGCTGTGGGCCGTTAGTGACAGTTGGGCCAGTAACAATGAATGACCGCAAGGCGCTGCATAGCCGCCGTCTGACGGGGGTTTGTTGGACTCATCCCCGCAATGGCGGCTAACTGCATTTTTGCGATCTTGGTGCGCAGTGCAGCATTCGACAATAAGGGCGGAGAGCATGCGTAATTGGGCTGCCCCTGTTCTGAGGTTGAGCTCCTGATAAGTTCACAGAATATCTGTGAACAAGGGAGGTACATGATGGAATACTTTGTTGGACTAGATGTTTCGCTGCGATCCTGTGCGCTTTGCATTCTGGATGGCAAGGGAGCGGTGATGTTTGAGCGGGAGCTGCCTTGTGAGGTCGGCGATATCGCAGATTGCCTTGCAAGCTTTCCGCATCCGATCGAACGGGTCGGCTTTGAGGCGGGCACAATGAGCCAGCACCTATTCTTCGGCCTGACCGACGCAGGGTTCGATGTTGTTTGCATGGAGGCGCGGCAAGTGAGCGCTGCCCTGTCCGCGATGCGGAACAAAACCGACAAGAACGACGCCCGTGGGATAGCTCAGGTTCTACGCACCGGTTGGTTCAGCCCTGTCCATATGAAGAGCCGTGAAGCTCATGGTATCAGGGCGTTACTCAGCACCCGTAAGGCACTGCTCAAGAAGACGATGGATCTGGCCAATGAGGTCCGTGGTCTGCTGAATATATTTGGCATCCGTCTGCCCAAAACTGTGAAGCACGGTAGCTTTGATGGCGTCGTGCGCCCCTTGATCGAGATGGATGACATTCTTGCACATGCTCTGGTACCTCTGCTCGACGCGCGGGTCGTATTGTATCAACATTATTTGGAGCTGGATCGACGGGTAAAACGTGCGGCAAGCCATGACAAAGTTTGCATGAGATTGATGACGGTCCCCGGAGTTGGCCCTATCGCGGCACTTACGTTCAAAGGCGCTATCGACGACCCCACACGGTTCAAACGGTCTCGCACTGTTGGCGCACATTTTGGGCTAACACCCCGACGATACCAATCAGGGGAGCACGATAATCCAGGTCGCATATCGAAGGCTGGGGATCGAGATGCACGCGCAGCGTTATATGCCGCTGCTAACGCACTGCTCATGAGGACGATGGCAGGGTCGCAGATAAAATCCTGGGGAATGCGATTGCTGCGCACCAAAGGTCGACGTCGCGCTGTAGTCGCCGTCGCACGCAAACTGGCCGTCCTGCTGCATCGAATGTGGATCGATGGCACGGAATTCCGTCAGGATCAGGTGGGAGGCACGGCATGAGTTAAAACGCCGACCACCCAGCCCTAACGGGGTCGTCCCTCACTGGACGAGGTTCGTGGATGAAGCCGAAAATGTCTGCTGCGCAACTTGAAGCGCGCCGGAGAGCGGGGCTCTTCACTGCCGATCCTACATATGCGTGCAGCGGTGCCATCAGAGCGCCAAAACAGACTGCGGAGAGAAGCGTGACCCGGATGAGAGACAATGACTCAGAAGAAAGAAGGAAAATGAGCTTGACCCAAACACCCAATTAGAGCAGCAGTCCTTCGCTGCGCATTGCGTGAATGGCTGCTGTGCATCGGAATGCACCAATGTCCGATTGGTACCGAGTGCCAATATCGCTCTGAACTCATCACAAGGCGGCACTTCGCCGACCAATGCACCGAAATGATCAGGTTGGCATGAAAGGGACTGTCCTATCTGCAGTTCTGGTAACTTGAGGACATGCAGACACGGGCGGCGCTCGCGGCCTCGGCAACATCAGCAGGCGTCATTCTCTCTTCGATAGCCCGGAGGTAGCTGCAAGGTCATCATTGGGTCTAAGCAGCCAGGAATTTGGTCGCATAAAGCTACAGAATTCGGGGGGACGGGACGGCTGCGTGGCGTCGGTCAAAACTCTCGCGCCGAAAGCTGACAGCGTAACGGTTTTGTGACCACAGGCTACCGAGTACAGATTGCAAAAAGTCCTGCCCGTGAGCTGACACCGAGTTTTTCGTAGGCACGTTTGCGGTATGTCACTGCAGTGGACGGTGCTATCCTAGGTCACCCGCGATCGTTTCCGCCTTCTTTCCGGACAGGATCCCTAGACAGACTTGGCGCTCACGCTCGCTGAGTGCGGCAAGTGGCGGGGGCATATCATTTTCGATTTTCCGGTCGAAATGCATCAGGACAAGGCGTCCGGCAAGCCGGGCGGTGTCCGGGTCACAGGGGGGCACCCCAGACCGACTCTGATAGAGGTTGACGAAAAGGCGGACGCTCTGACCGGCCGACAGTAACGTCGTCTTGCCGGTCAGCCCTGGCGCGTCAAAGAAGATCTGCCGGTAGTCCTCGCTCATTCGGTCCGCAAAATCCACCATCCTCTTCAGCCGAACCTCGCCAGCGGATACTTCGCGCAGCTCTGGCAGAAGGGGGTCTTGGCGAAACCAGCCATCGAGATACCTAGCCGCCAGCCGCCCTGCGAGCGCCGACCGGCTGAAATGCCGCGACATGAGGCATCGTGCATGGTCGCCTTCGATGGAAAACACCATGATCTGGTCGATATCGAGTGTTTCAACAAAGTCGAGGAAGGCGACGGCAAAATCGTCAGTGCCGAGCGTTTTCAGGCAGGGTTCAATATACTGGGCAAGAACAGACATAGCCTCGAAGATAGCATGTCCTCCTGAATGGGGGACAGACCAAATGGCAGCCGACGTTTACGACATTCTCAAGATTGAGCCAGAAGGGAACCAAACCATGCGACCTACCGGACGTGCTGAAACAAATTCGCTTTATTTCATCTATCCGCACTTCGAGCCGCCCAAAGGCGAGGCCCGTGCCCAGCTGTCGATATCCACCCCGGTGGCCATCGTCGGCGCCGGGCCGGTGGGGATGACCGCTGCACTAACGCTGGCGAAGGAGGGCATCCGATCAGTGCTTTTCGACCAAAAGGCCACATTCAATGATGGCAGCCGGGCCATCTGTGTTTCGCGTTCAAGCTACAATATTCTTGAGAGGATCGGCGCGATTGCACCGTTTCTTGAAAAGTCGCTGGGCTGGACCACGGGGCGCACATTCTATCGAGGCAAACAGATCCTTGAATTCCAGATGCCCGACAGCCCGTCGGAAAAATTCCGGCCCATGTACAATATCCAACAGCAATATATCGAGCAGTACCTTTGGGATGCCGTCGCACAAAATGAGCTGATCGAGACCCGCTGGCAAAGCGAGATCACCAAAGTCGAGGACTTGGACCGCGGCGCCCGCCTGACGGTGCGGGATCCTGAGGGGGAATATAACCTTCAGGCTGACTGGGTTCTTGCCGCAGACGGCGCCCGCAGTGCGGTCCGTGCCATGCGGGGGCTGCGGCTTAGAGGCGAGAACTACGAAGGCCGCTACGTTATTGCAGATGTGCAGATGGAACACGACTATCCGACGATCAGACGCGCCCTGTTTGATCCGGACTGCCGCCGGGGTGGAACAATCCTTATACACAAACAGCCCGACAACATCTGGCGCATCGATTATCAGCTGCTCGACGACGAGGACGAGAGTGAGGCGGTTCGGGAAGAGACCGTTCGTACCTCTGTTGCCGCCGTGCTTGACGAAATCGGCTACCTGGGCAAATGGGAGCTGGAGTGGTGGAGCGTCTACTCTGCCAACACGCTGGCGCTTGACAACTATCGCGATGGGCGAGTGTTTTTCATCGGTGACAGCGCTCATATCGTGCCGATCTTCGGGGTGCGCGGACTTAACAACGGGCTTGCGGACGCCGAGAACATCGGCTGGAAACTGGGGTGGGTGTTGAACGGCAAGGCGGACGTAGCATTGCTCGACAGCTACACGCCTGAACGCCGCGGCGCGACGTTGGACGTTTTTGCCAATGCTTCGAAATCCGCGCGCTTCATGACCCCTCCAACGCCAGGCTGGCGGCTGATGCGCGACGCGGCGCTGAATCTGGCGCTTAGCCATCCTTTTGCGGGTGAGCTTGCTAATCCGCGCCAGATGACCCCTTACGCCTATTGTGAAAGCCCCGCGGTGCTGGCCGATGACCCGCATTTTGATGGTGGCGCTATCCCTGGCGCGGCACTGCCGGACGCCCGCGTTGGCGGCGGCTTCCTGTCAGATTTGATGGGGTCAGGGTTTACGCTGATTTGTTTCCAGCAAACTCTTGCGGATCAGCTTATGGACGGTGACCTCACACACTGCGTATTGCATTCCACCTCGGAGGTCGCGCAAGTCTTGGCAGCCACGTCCGAAAGCGCTTATCTCATCCGCCCAGATGGCCATGTCGCAGGCCGGTGGAGAACCGCGTGCCAAGCCGATGTGCTGCATGCTCTGCAGGTTGCCACTCAGAAGCAGAAAGAGATCCAATCATGAAGTCCGCCGATCTTGAAGCCGTTTATGAAGATCTTGCCGTCACGCTCGACACCATCGAAGCTGGGAAACGGGAACTTTTCCTCGGCAAGCTGGTCTTGCTCCTCGCCCACGACCTTGGCGATCCCGCCCGGATCCGAGCCCATATAGCGGCCGCTTCAGCCAACCTTAATGTGTAAGATGTGGAGCCAATGTTGCAGTTTCGGCTCCACACGAATACTCCGTTTAGCAAGCAGAGTTTCATGGCGCCGTCCCCGCACGGTGGCTGTGGCCCGAAATTCGATATTCCCGAGGCTCATCAATATCGGCTTTGCCAATGCGAAAGTGGCCGTTGAGCAGCCTAGATTGAATGGTGGGAAGGTCCAGCACATCAGTCAATCGCTATTTGCGCGGCGAAGGGCCGCTTTCGATCCTCTGGACCGTCGGCCCTTGGTCACATTGGGCTGGAAGCTGCCGCTAGACGTGTTTGGCACCAATGGCGGCAGTGGGCCGTTAGCTGCCTACGGGCTGGTTCTTCGCGCTTCGGCCAAAATTGGATCTTAGTCCAGCAGCTTTGCCCGTCGCGCTCAGCTATCGTTGTCCCGTTCGGCACCAAAACTGGTGATTAGGGTGCCGCCCAGGCGGTGGGTAACTTGGGTCACCAACCACTGGCCAGTCAGGGCAGGGTGGATGCCCTGCAGATCGACAAACCCTTCGGCCAGCAGGGCACCATCAAACTCAGCGAGTTGAATAGAGATCTTGCCGCTGGCGCTTACTGCTTTCCAGGGCACTGTCGGCAGCGCGCTGCGCCTTACTCTGGCTGGCATGGCGGTGGCGTAACCGTTGCAGGGGCTCTTTGTCGCCCGCGCTGACCTGATTGATCTTAGCCGCGCCCAGCTCGGACCACTCGGCGATGACCTTGCCATATTTACCTCGGCCGCTGACCTTCCAATTGCCCCTGCTCATCTGTGACAGGTGGATGACCGGCACTGGCAGATCGGACCCATCAGCAGCTTTACCTTCGCCACGTTTGACAAAGAACAGAGCCCCGCCTGCAGGCTTGGCGGTGGCGTCCAGGTCGCGGGCCAGACGGGTCAGGAAGTTCAAATCACTCTCGGCGTTCTGTGCCAGATAGCCGTAGAAATGGGTTTTTAAACTCTCTGTAACAGCGGTTTTAAGACCATTTCACTTGCGATTCTGGCGACGATGTCCAGGACAGCGCCCACCTTGGGCAACTCGATGCGGTTGTCCAGAGTGATCTGCACCGTGTCCGATTTCTGCCCAGCCTGCCCAGTCAGAACGAGGTTGACCAGGCGGCCCTTGAATAAGGCGGCTTGGCCACGGTGAAACTGACGGCGTGTTCTGGCTGATCTCATCCACCGCACCAGGGTTTTAAAATCCTCTGGTTCAAACATTGCCTTGCCAAAGTGCGTCCGCGTAGTCCCAGCTGGGCGGATCCAGATAGAATAGCGCGGAGCCGGTCATAGCGGGTGATGAACTCAGTTTAACCCCTGGAGGTCAGAACCGAGAAGCAAAGAGCGCAGAAGAGGCTCAACGGGCAGGGTCTTAGGGCGCTTCAGCTCGCAACCAATTGCGCACGGCGACATCGGTAACGCAGAGTCTGCGTGCGATTTGCACCGTTAACAGGCCTTGGGCTTTGTAAGCGCGGGCGCGCCACTTTTTGGCTAGAGGGACACGAGGCTGCAACCGGTCAGATATTTTGGTCAAGGCCTTGGCCTTGTCATACCCCAGTAGGGCGACGATGCTAGAGCGGGTTTGGGGGTTGCCTGCAATATAGATTTCGGTGCCGCCGAAGGCCTCAATAAATCGCAAGGTATCGTCCAAGCCCAGGACGTCGAAATAGGGCTCGACCTGAGCGGTTGGTTTGGGATGAGGCAGGTCTGAAACGGTCATTTTGCGGCCCCTTTGAAGCTGTTCATAGGCAGGGCGATCACGGGGGAGAGGGGGCGGTCGCCCGGCCCCTCTCCGTTGTCATCGGACCAGAGCAGGGCAGTCTGAGAGGTAAAGGCGGTTTGTGCGGTTCTACTCATGCAGCCATATATGCAGCCGGGCAAAAACGCAGACACCCACAACTACTTGTGGGTGTGGCGGCCCATGAGGGCTTGATCAGGTTGACGGGAATTTACGCGCCGGTCAATCCTGACGGGTGGCGGCCTCTTCCAACCAGTCATCCAGCTCGGCGACGATATTGTCTTGGTCTTCATCAGACAGGCCGATGAACGGGCGGGCTGGGAGTGTGCCCCAGGGGATTGAAGCGTCGTTTGAGGTCTTGCCAAAAGCGCCCTTGGCTGCTCCGAACTGCATCACGGCGGCTTGAATGGCGTTTGAACCGTATTCAACGCTGTCCTGGTCGGCCTCATAAAACAGAGTGTTGCGCATATCTCCCGAGACATTCAGCGGCGCGCCAAAGGTCAGCCCCAGTTTAGCATAACGGTCCAGGGTGGATTGCTTGCGCGGAGCAAAAGGCGTGCCGTCGGGTTGCTCGCCGTCGCGCATGCGGACCTGGGTCGAGACCAGCAGCAACTCGCCAATGGCCTCCATCACCGGGGTCATATCGCTCACAGCCGCTGCTACCGCAGCCAGGGCAGGGTCCAGAGTGTCGGTGTTGTACTCAAAGCTGGCCATGGTCATTCTACCTTTGCTGTTGATGCTGGGCTATGGTCGCCAGACTCTTTGGCTGAAGCAGCCGGTTTATCTCATTCGTAAACGATACGATTATCACAGAAAATTATAACGACGGGGGCGTATTGGAGCCAGTCGCTGCGATGATCACGAATGGCCAGGTTGCGGACGGAGCTGCCGGTCGGCAGCCCGGGTCACTTAGTCTTATCTCGACGCAACGAAAGGGCCGCTTTGTTTCCGTCTGACGAGCGTTAGTAGGAAACATTACCCGCAATGTCGGCTAAGGAGGCCTTTTACGACCTTGGTGCGCACTGCAGCATCCGGCACTAAGGGCGGAGACCCGCCATTCGCTGCGCGTTACACTAACGGCAAAATTGCGGACATAGTGTGCATTCGCTGAAACTGGTCCAATTGGCAGCTTTCTAGCTGGTACGGTTCTTGGTTCAAGCTATGCTCGGTGAAAATCCAACCAACGAGTAACGGACGTTCTCTAAATTCCCGGCAGTTTTTATGACATGGTCATCTTCGAAACCAGCCTTTCCAAAAATAATTCTCTCTCAATGTCGGTTTGACCAATTACCGTACGACTAAAGGGTACAGAGGCCATGAGGTGTCTGGTCAATTTGAAGGAAAACAAATGCAATTTATGTGTCTTATCTATTCTGATCCCGCTGAGGCTCCAAAACCTGGAACTGAGGAATTTGGGCCGTTCATGCAGGGCTATCAGACGTTCACGGAAATTGTGAAAAAAGACGGCAAGATGGCGCATGCTGATGCGTTGCAAGGCATTGAAACAGCAACGTGCGTGTCTGTGCGCGGCGGAAAGACCGAAGTTATTGATGGCCCCTTTGCCGAAACCAAGGAGCATTTGGGCGGGTACTACTTGTTGGAGTGTGCCGATCTGGACGAGGCGACGCAGTATGCGGCACAAATCCCAACAGCAAAGCACGGTCGCATTGAAGTGCGTCCGGTGGTGGTTTGGGAGAGTTGAGCTAGCAGGTGCTACCCCCACGATCCCTAGAGCGTGCAATTGAGCGCTGCGTTCGAGAAGAGTGGGGGCGCATTCTAGCCTCTTTGGTAAAGGGCTTAGGGGATTTTCAACTGGCTGAGGATTGTTTGCAGGACGCGGTTCTTGTGGCGATTGAAAAGTGGGCGGTCGAGGGATTGCCGAAATCTCCGGCGGGGTGGCTAATTACTGTAGCGCGTAGGAAGGCTATTGATCGAGTGCGGCGGTCTGCAAACTTTGCGTCAAAACAGGGCCAAATCGCCTATCTTTTGGATTTGGAAAACGAGTTTGGCGAGGATGAGGATGAGGATGTTGAAGGGTTTGGCGACAAACGGTTGGAAATGATCTTTACTTGTTGCCATCCGGCATTGGAGGAAAAGACCCGTGTGGCGTTGACGTTGCGCACCTTAGGTGGATTGTCGACGGAAGAAATCGCAAGCGCATTTCTGGACAAAGTGGATGCGATGACTGCTCGTCTGACGCGCGCTAAGAAAAAGATCGCGTTGGCTGGGATTCCCTACCGCGTGCCAGAGTCGGATCGTTTGGCGGAACGTTTGGGATCCGTGTTGACAGTGATTTACCTGATTTTTAACGAGGGTGTTGAACGGGGCGATCTGAGCGGCGAGGCGATCCGGTTAGGGCGGATTGTGCATGAATTGATGCCGGGTGAGACCGAAGTGGCAGGACTTTTGGCACTAATGTTAATCCATGACGCGCGGCGAGCGGCGAGAGCCGGCGAACACGGAGAATTTGTGCCACTGGACACACAGAACAGGGCGCGATGGAACCGTAAGAAGATCGAAGAGGGTGTTGCGCTACTGAAGGAGGCTTTGGTTCAAGGTCGGGTCGGGCCATTCCAATTGCAGGCGGCGATCCATGCGGTGCATGGGCAAGCGGATGCCTGGGAGGAGACGAATTGGGTGGAAATTGCTGCGCTTTATGAGGTGCTGTACCGGGTGCAACCGTCACCGGTGATACGAATCAATCAGGCTGTGGCTGTATCTTATGCGGGATCGGTGGCGCGTGGATTGGCGATGCTGGACGAAGTCGCGGGAGAGTTGGAGCGGTATCAGCCGTATTGGGCAGCGCGGGCGGATTTTCTGATGAGAGTTGGAGAAGTGTGTCAGGCTCGGAAGTGTTATGAGCGAGCAATTTCATTATCTACGAACGCGCAGGAGCAGGGCTTTTTGCGAGGAAAACTGAAACTATTGGCAATGTAAGCGCCTAGGGTGATTTTTGCGTATTTCACTGCGAAAAAAGTCAGCCCGTTTGTGGGCGCGGGCATGTCTCGGCGCTGAGTCGTACAGGGAAATGCACAGTTGAGAAGACTTTTTGGGCAGTTGCGAGAGCATTGGCAGCCACCACAAAAGGTACATTTCGGTAAACCCTGCAGCGGACATTTACTGCAAAACCGGAAATGGTCGCTTCGGACACGAACCGGCCCTTGCCGAGGTGTTCTCAAATGGCAGCTAATGGGATGTACCGGCTGCTTCACTCAGCAGGTTAGGAAGAGCCTATTTCTTCGAAAGGAGAAGTAGCATGGCGAAGAACGAGTTTGATAAATTGATCTCGGTCGGCCAACAATTACTCTGGCTTGTTGCCCTGATAGTTCCCGTGTTTGGGCAAAAGATCAATCGGCAGGGGGAATATCACCGTTGATGTGCGGTCGTTGGCGATATCAGTGAGCGCGTTGAAATAGCGCAGCTGCATAGCGTTTGGCTGCTTGGCAAGCAGTTTGCCGGCCTCAACCAGCTTGGCCGCTGCCTGATGCTCGCCTTCGGCATTGATGACGCGTGCACGGCGCAACCGTTCCGCCTCGGCCTGTTTGGCAATGGCGCGCACCATGCTTTCGTTGATGTCCACATGCTTGATTTCAACATTGGCGACTTTAATGCCCCAGGTATCGGTCTGCCGATCGAGAATAGCCTGAATGTCCACGTTTAAGCTCTCTCGCTCCGCCAGCATTTCATCAAGCTCGTGTTTACCCAGCACCGAGCGTAGAGTCGTCTGTGCCAATTGGCTGACGGCAGAAGCAAAGTCCGCAACATTGACGATCGCTCGTTCCGGGTCGACTATGCGGAAATATAGGACCGCATTGACCCTGACCGAAACATTGTCGCGCGAAATTACATCCTGGCTGGGCACGTCTTCGACGACCATGCGTAGGTCAGTTCGCTCCACCTGCTGCACCACTGGGATGATGAACACCAGCCCTGGCCCGCAAACCCGGGTAAATCGGCCAAGTGTGAACAGAACGCCACGCTCGTATTCCCGAAAAACGTAGATGGCTGCCGAAAGAAACCAAAGCACTAGGGCCAAGCCGAGAAGGTAGGCGATCGAATTGAAAATGATGGCTTCCATAGTGAGACCTCTCCTATCTAGCGGTCGGACATTGAATCGTCTGCGCTGGCGACGTGCAGTGTCAGCCCAGCGATGCCGCGGACGTAGACGGCAGCACCAGGCGACAGGCCGGTCATTCCACTGGCGCGCCAGCGTTCGCCCTCGGCCCAGACAAAGCCCGCCTCATCCTTCCATTCGATAACCACTGCCTCCTTGCCCAGCATGGAGTTTCGGCTAATGGCTGGAGCAAGTCGGTAAGCGCGCATTGTGTAGCCAAGAAGGAGCACCAAAACCGCTGCGCTGAGGCTAGCCATGGAGCCAATTACCCACCAAGAGATCTGGTAGGCGGGAAAGTCGGTGTCGACCAGCATGGCAGACCCAAGTACAAAGGCGCTCAGCCCGCCAAAACCCAGAATGCCAAAGGTGGGCGTAAAGGCTTCGGCCACCATAAATGCTATGCCAAGACCAACCAGGGCCAGGCCGGTATAGTTCAAAGGCAGCTGATTGAGCGCGTAAAGACCCAGAGTCAGGCTGATAGCGCCGACCACCCCTGGCACCAGCGCACCGGGATTCCAGAACTCGAAAATTATTCCGTAGACCCCAATCATCATTAGGATCAAAGCGACATTCGGGTTCGAAAGAACCGCCAATATGGTGGTAAGAGACCCCATTTCAACCCGTTCAATGGACAGATCACTCGTCGACAGCACGCGATCTTCGCCTAGGAGCAAGACAGTGCGGCCGTCCAATGCGGCCAGCAATTCCTCGGCATCCGTGGCGACAAGATCGATCACGTTCTTTTCAAGCGCGCGTGCGGATGACAAGCTGGCCGCGTCACGTACCGCGCGTTCTGCCCAATCCGCATTGCGGCCTCGCAGCTCGGCAAGACTGCGAATAAATGCAACTGCATCATTTGTGGCTTTGGCGGTCATGGTCGTACTTGACCTGGGCATTCGTGGCGGTTGGGTGTCGTCGGTTGCATCACTGTCTTCGTCGTATGGCTCTGGGGGTGGATCAATGGGATTTTCAACCTGCGGCGGGGTTAAGCCAGGCAGGCCGCCAATCAGCACCGGCGTCGCCGCGCCGAGATTGGTGCCCGGTGCCATGGCTGCCACATGAGTGGCGTAGAGGATATAGGTTCCGGCGCTTGCCGCATGTGCCCCCGGCGGCGCAACATAACCGACAATCGGGACCGGCGAGGCAATAATGTCTTGGATGATGTCGCGCATGGCGTCCACCAGACCTCCAGGTGTATCGATACGCAATATGATAACTTCAGCCTGCTGGACCCCAGCAATCGCGATGATCTTTTTGATATGACGTGTGGATGCCGGACCTATCGGCCCTTCCAATTCGGCAAGTATCGCCACTGGCTGGAAGACCTCACCATTAGTATTCTGACTGATCGCCAAGTTTGCAGCTGTTAGGAACACCACCGCTGCGAAGACGAAGCGACCCAGCCATTGGATGACTGCCATCTTCTTCTCCTGCACAATTATATAATCCTCTTTATCCTGAACGACAGTTAAATCCCGCTAAGTATTTGACACAAAAGAGATATGCGCACCAAATATTGCACGCATATCAACGCACAATTAAGCTTGCAGTTGCTCGGACCCTGTCTGTTCAAAGGGCAACGCTTGTAGTGCTCTCCGCGTCTTGGTTTCCCAATTCAGAAGAATATTCGTTTCAGGTTTTGGTCCTTTCGTGACCCATTGGGAAATCCAGTCATGCCCTTCTAACTAGGTCGAAAAATGGCGGTCCGCATCGCGCCTTGGAGACTGGGGCGTCGACAAAAGGCCACTCCGCGCTAATGTTGAAGCAACCTTCCGCAATAGCAGGATTTCCTTGGCCGCCCGCAATTCGTGAGCTGCCGTACAGCAGAAAGGCAAGCGCTGTGAACAAAATTTACATTGCAACTGTACTCATGATTAGTTTCTCGACGCCTGCCATTGCCGGGCATTGTCCCATAGATCTAACGCGCATTGACGAGGCTGTTTCCAATGCTGTTGGGCTTTCAAACGCGCAGCTAACGGAGATTAAGACGCTGCGTGACGAGGGGGAAATGCTGCACAAAAGCGGTAATCACGGCGACTCCCTTACTGCCTTGCATGCGGCGCTGCAAAAACTTGGCATAGATCCACATTGAGCTTTGTACATCATCTGTGTGGGGCTTGTCAGATAAGCTTGTTTGAGCTGGGCAGAGTGGCTCTAGTTTCGCAGGACGACAGAGCTCAGCCCCTTTCTCTAGTTCAAAACGTCACCTGAAATCATCCGCTTGGCGGTGATGCACTGCGTTCGTTTTCCGCTTTCACTTCGAAACACCGAAGATCTACTGCATGAGCACTGCATCGGTGTCAGCTACGAAACTGTGAGTTCCTGGTGGAAACGGTTTGGCCCATTTTTTGCGTCGGAGATCCGCCCAGGGCGGGTCCAACAACTGACCACCTGTGTTAGCTGTCATTCAGCATAACGCAGAAGTTGGTAAAGCAGGGCTCAGACCAACCATTCGCTGCCGTGGTCACGAAGGTCCGATAGATGGACTCATCTCTGCAATGTCGGCTATCAAATACCGCTATTTGGTCCCATAGGCGCTGACGTCAGACACTTCCACCTACGGTCAGTTTTTTGGGTTTTGCTCGGCATAACTCTCAATCGCGCATATTTGACTTATAGTTAGCATTATCAAGATTAATGTAGCATTGTCAATACGACTTTTAAGTCGTATTGATGAGACTAGGTGGGGCAAAATTATAGTGTCATGATATGACGTGGCGTGGAGTACGTGATGGACGATTGGCGAACCAGAATGCGTACCGAATTGGCTGCGAAGGAGGTGAAAATCACCGTCTTCTCCGAAGGCCTAGGCTATAGCCGTGACTATGTTGGGCGGATGATGAAGCTGGGCAGCAACCCTGGCATTACAGACGTACTCCGGGTCTGCGAAGCTGCAGGAATTTCATTTGTTTATGTGTTCACTGGAAAAAGAGATGACCCCGCCTACGACGGAGTCATCTCGGAGATGTCAAAGCTGAGCCAAGAGGAGCTTACTGCTCTAAAGGACCATTTACGGGAAAACCCTCTTACACCGGTGGCGGGCTCAAAGACTGGCAAAAGATAAAGGCTTGCTGGGCCTGTTCAGGCGTGAGCGAGAGTACAAATTCTATAAGTTTAAAAATTTCTCTGTCTGACATGTTGTTCACTTTTCGACTTACAAAGCTACTGGAGCTAGCATCTCTAGCCTCGGCTTTACTGCGGTTTTGATTTGTCCTGGGAGTGCCCATCGGCATTGTGAGCATTGTCCCGTAAGATTGGCTCAACCAATATCTGGGGAACAACTATGCTCTTCACGATCCGGGGCCATCTGCGGTAAGAATTACCGCGTTTGGTCTACATGGCGACCTATCCGGTGCGAGCAGCTCAACCTGCCGTTTGCTTACTAGGCATCGAATGGCCGCTCACATCCCTATGGGCATATTTTCCGGCGGTACTGGTCGGCTCTCGCCTGTCCGCTAACACTCCGGATTTCAGAGATGAATCCGTAACCTCCATTTGTCGAGAACTGCCCGCCAGCGTCGCAATCCAGGGCAGCCTCAAAACAGCTTAACTTTGGTCCGCCGAATTTCCGGAGCGTTTCTGAGAGTTTCACTTGATTGAATCAATTTTGAGGCCTAACATGCGCACCTCAATTGCGAACGGCGTCGCAATCGCTGTTGCCGGGTGCCGAATGTAACTCCACTAATTGTGCCTCCAGCACCCCAGCTCACACGAAAGCGGCGAAAGTCCGCCCTTCGGGGAGTTGCACTATGACCTTTAGAATTGAAGCCGAATCTTTTTCGATAGGGCAGGGGTTCAAAGTCAAATCCCTGGCCCCTGCATCAGGTGACAAGGTCTTGCAGGCCGACGGGACGGGCTGGTCAAGTGCCACTTATGAATTCGACCGCCCACCCGATACCTACGACATGATTTTCGGGTATTTCGACGAAAATGACGGTGTATCGAAGCTCTACGTGAGCTTTGATGACCCAGAAGAAGATTGGGAAATCGATAACTGGTCCTGGGACCAGGAACTCGGCAGTCATCTGGCCAATTCGATGACCGCCACAACCCACGTAATTCGAAATGTCCAGATCAATCCGGGTGATGTGATCGAAGTGTCGGGATTTATGGACGGTGGTGAGCCGCTGCGCTTTGACTACGTCGATTTCGTGCCTTCGATACTGGATTCGATTGCGCCTGTCGTTGATAGCATAACCGCACCCGATATCGGGCCTGCGCAGGTCGGCACCGCATCGGCCGAGATCAGCGTGACCTATTCGGACAATGTCGCGCTGTATGTCCGGTTGTTCGACACGGAAGATATCAAAGTGAGCGGACTTGGCGGCTTTGACGTGGACGTCACAGGTTACTCCGTCGATATACCGACGGACGGATCTCCGCGCACCGTCACTTACACGATTGCGGCCCCGGGCGGCACCTGGGATCCCGCTGACAACGGAACCTATTCGGTTTCGCTCGACGCCCTTGAGGTTTTCGACGCCTCGTTCAATGCAGCGCAGGCGATCGCCGACCTGGCCTCGTTCACCGTCGCCATCGATGACCAGCCACCGCCCGCGCCTTTCCGCATCGAGGCAGAAAGCTTCACACCCGACGTCGCTTTCAAGGTCAAATCCCTGGCCCCTGCATCGGGTGACAAGGTTTTGCAGGCAGATGGGGCGGGAGAGCAGCGTGCCTCATACGTCTTTAATCGTTCGGCCGGCACCTACGACCTCACCATCGGGTATTTCGACGAGAATGATGGCGTCTCCAGCTTTGCCGTCCTCGTCGATGGCGTCGAAATAGGCAACTGGTTATGGGATCAGGATCTCGGCAGTGCATTCGCCGTACCAGCAACTGCTGCAACTCACACAATTGAAGGGGTTCAAATCAATCCGGGCGATGTGATCGAAGTCGTCGGGATGAAGGACGGCGGCGAACCGCTGCGCTTTGATTATGTCGACTTTGCCGCCGGGGCAGCAGTCGAAACGATCATCTACAACCCGTTTTTGAGCCAGTTGCCCAATGTCGAAATGGAGGTCCGGCGCGGTCAGGATATCGCTCTGCTGACACCACTGGCTGATGCCGCCAGATACGATGACGATGTCCTTGACAAGATTGTCGCCGCACTTGACCAGGGATGGAATTTCTACCGCGAGATTACCGGGCGCGAACCTGTATTGCTTGCAGGGCGTCATATCGACGGCCTTAGCACAATCGCCGTGGTCGAACAGACCTGCGGCGCCGGTTGCGGCTTTCTGGGCCGGACCGGAATTGAGATCTGGGCACAGCCCTACTTCAACACATGGATGTATGACAACGTCCGCGACAACAACCAATATCATCAGATCCTGTTTTATGAATTGGGGCGGAACTTCTGGTTCTATTCCGACCAGATCGGCGCCATGCCGATCGACGTGCCGGTGACCTTCGCTGTCGCCAACCGCTATTTCGCGGTGGAGGCGGCCGGTCTCGACCCGGCGCGGCACAACAACAGCTTTTCTTATGATGAGTTGCGGGACGAACTTCTCGACGATCTGAGCCAGTACTATCTTCAGGATCCGGCGCTTGACTGGAGCAACACGATTGATGTGAACGATGCTCCGGTCATCCCTGGCGGCACGATCGACTGGGATGGCTCCGGCCTGCTGGTTTCGTTCCACGCCCGGGTCATGGAAGACTTCGGGCAGGAGGTCTATGGGGAAATGTGGCAGACCATAGGCAATGCGGCGGCCACCAACGACCCTGATATTGCCGCCGACACCTATCTCAACGCCGCCTCCTCTGCCTCCGGGATCGATTACCGCTTCCTGCGCAAACAAGGTGGCGAGGTCTTTGTCATCGGTGACTCTGGCGACAATGAGCTTCAGGCGCCTGCCGTCGCGATCGGCCCGGTCGTGATGCATGGCTTTGCCGGTAATGACACCATACTCGGCGGAGATGATGCCGACCTGATCTTTGGTGGCGCAGGAGATGACGAGATCGATAGCGGAGCCGGACTCGATACCCTGGTGGGCGGAACTGGCAATGACACGCTGACAAGCGGAGAGGTTCTAGGCATAGATGGCTGGCGCAACGAGCTATTCGGCGGTCCAGGTGACGACTTTCTTTTCGCTCCGGGGTTTCTTTTCGGTGGTCCGGGACGCGACACATTCGTTTTTTCAAACTTGGTCAACGGCCTCCCTGGCGACTCTTCCTTTATCGAGGACTATGAACCCGGGATTGATGTGATCGACTTAGGCGGTCACAGCCTGAACAGCTTTGTCGAGGGGGATTCGTCGGTGAGCATTAACTTCGGACCTGACGATGGGTTCGGAGACACCATTGTGGTGCAGAGCGGCGAAGGTGAGATAACCAACTTCGACCAGATCACGATAATCAACGCCGGCTCTGCGCCAGTAACTCGGGTGGAAGCCGAGAGTATGGACCGCGATCAGGGCTTCGTCGTCAATTCGCTTGGCGGTTCCTCCGGCGGTCAGATTCTGAAAGCGAGCGATACGGGCGAACAGCGCGCCAGCTTTGATTTTGACGGATTAAGTGGCAGCTACAATGTCACTATCGGCTACTACGATGAGAACGACGGTGCTGCCAGTTTCGCGGTCGATGTGGATGGGGTGGAGGTCGACAGCTTCATCTGGAACGAAGATCTGGGTAGCCCGTTCGCCAACAGCATGGCCAGGACAACGCGGCTGATAGAGGACGTCTGGATCGACAACGGCGATACTGTTGACTTCAGGGGCTTCAAGGATGGCGGCGAGCCGCTGCGCTTCGATTTCGTCGATTTGGTCTTAGTCGAGTTGATCTCCGCCGACAGCATTTTTTAGGGATCGGATAGTGGTTTTCAAGTGATCGGCTTGCGCCGCACTGTTGGCGCTCAAAGTTAGTGCAGGGCGCGCTGGTTTCCATCGTTGCGATGCCCCCTTGAGCCGCAGGAGAAGTCCGCTTTGTCCCGCAATTCGGTTATTCGTCAGATTGCAGCGAACGAACGAATTCCGCCTTCTTATAAATCTCCGTGCCAGTAGCATTGTTCGCTGAGTGCGCAGGTTTGGAGTTTTCTGCGTGTCGTTTGAAACTGTACCTTCGCGATCTGAGCAGCTCTTCAGCGTAGCAAAAGAGGTAGCGTAAGCCTTTAATACGTCCACACATGACCGCACCAGAAGCGGGCTACTCGGAACCTGCCAGAGAAAATTCAATGATAGCTTCAGCTGATTGGAGAATGGGCGCGCCCAGAGAAATAAGTCCCGTTCCGGTTAGCGTAACGCTCGTGCGACGTAGCACCGTTTCAGTGCTCTGGGCCATTCTCAGATAGCTTCCGAGCGTACTGTGATCTCTAAATTCCACGATGCCGTTGACGACCGAAATCGTAGCATGTCTTCGAGAAACCCAAGGCGCTGATACCACCAAGTCACATTCGGCAGCTCGGCCAAAAGTCAATTCGCCGCTTTCGGTCAGCCACTTGACGTGAGTTTTGTGTTTCAAGGAGATATCTGTCGATTTGATGGTTTTCCCGGGCCTTGCTATAAAATTCGCTGTCCTGCCGGAGGGATCCTCGGCAACATGGGAATACACGACCTTGCCGTCAGTGGACCCTTTGAGACGCAATACATCCACTTCTCGGAGGGTCTCGCGGACTGGCCTGCTGAGCTCGTTGAAACAAGTCCCGTAAACCAACACCTCATGGGGCTTGGCCAGATATGCTAGACGCGAAGCGATATTGACCGGGCCCCCGTAAAGGTCACTTGGCAAAAGCAGCATGTTGCCCCAACTCACTCCTGCATGGACCTTTAGAGCACTTTCTGACTGTCTCGCGATCGCGATCTCGGCCACTTCGACAGCAGCGTCAGCATTCTGAAAGAACGCCAGTATGTCGTCCCCTTTGGAGTGAACGAAAACACCGTGTGCCTTGCGCACCTGCACACGCAATTCTTCCACCCGCAGGCGGATTTTAGAAAATGCGACCTGCGCTCCCTCCCTTTCGTAAAGCGGGGTGCTATTGGAAACGTCCGCGATCAACGCGGCGCCAACGACTCGCATACGCTACTCCCCAACAATGGGTACCCCCACCGTGCCCTTGGACGCACGCTGGAATTTTCGCGAAATTGTGTTATATTTACACACAATATTGTTCAGCGCAATTGCCAAGGTGAGCAGGGAGGCCGATGAATCATGCGACACAGCAAAGCTATAGGGTGCGCGCTTTTTGCAGCGTTGTTTTTGTTAACGGACGGCAGTTTTGTTAGTTCGGTCGATGGGCAAGAGTCCAATGCATGCCCTGTTGACGGATGTTTGGTCGAAATCGTGTCCATAGACAACGACGGGGACGAGTTAACCATTGGACTGAAATCGAATTTCAGCCCTGATATCTCGAAGAACCATTTTCACATCTGGTGGGGTGAACTGTTCGATGTGAAGCAGGTCAGCAACAACGCAGAAACAAAACACAAGGTTTCGCAAGGTAATTGGCACCCGATGGATGCCTACCCGATGTACACGACAACGGGTGCGGCATCCGTCGCGCAACGTCGCGAGGCAGTTTCGCTCTGCGTTTCTGCAGCTGACCGAAACCACGACATTATAGACCCCAAGGAGTTCGTTTGCCTCGACGTTTCCGATCATTTCTGACCTAAGAACGTCGATGGAACTCCCGGAATATATCGGGCGCTACGTGGTTCGCCGTGAAATCGCGCGCGGTGGATTTGCGGTTGTTGCACTGGCTTGGGACGAAGAGCTCACTGCGGAAGTCGCCATCAAGATCCTACTGCTTCATGACGAAAAGGACATGAATCTCAAGCAACGCTTTATTGAAGAAGCGCGACTGCTGCGGCGGATGAAGTCCTACAATATCGTTGGGATTCACGATGTCGGGCGGCTTTCGGACGGCAGCCCGTATTTTGTCATGGATTATGCTGACCTGGGAACGCTGGCAAATCGACTTCAGGCCCGTCGCAAGGAAGGCGCCGGATTGCCGCAGCAAGACATCCTGCAATTGGTGGATGCGCTGTCATCCGGTCTGTCCGCGATCCACCGCGCCGGTATAGTCCACAGAGACGTGAAACCAGATAATATTCTCTACCAGACAATTGGCACACGGTTGCCGCAGGAGACCATTGCGAGCGGTTGTCAAAACCTGACCGTGGCAATGCCGTTGCCGGGAGATCAGCAATTTCTTTTGGAAAGGGTGATGATTGGCGATCTGGGGATCGCAAGAGATCTGTCGAGTGACAATCAATCCTCTCTCCTCCTGGGGGGGACACCGGCCTATATGGCGCCAGAGCAATTTGAAGCGGACGGTGGAGTCAACCGTGCCGTCGACATTTACTCAGCATCCGCAGTGCTCTGGTATGCGCTCACCGGAGCGCGCCCTCCTGATTCAGCATTCGTCGCATCTGAAATCGAGCTCCAGGAAAAACCGTGGAGGGATTTCTTCCTGCTGGGAATGGCATTGGACCCGGTTAGGCGTTTCGATGACATCCAGGCCTGGAGCAGCGCGGCCCACGATGTGATGGCCCAGATCGCTGCTAAAATGCCGGATCCTACTATCGCACGGCACGATGGCAACGCGTTGCCAACGCCGGGTGCGGATTGCCCTTATCGCGGTCTGAGTGCGTTTCAGCCGGAAGACGCTGACCGTTTCTTCGGCCGTGAAGAACTTGTTGCAGATTTGCTCCAGCGTTTAAAATCTTCGAAAGTTCTGGTTGTTGGCGGCTCATCAGGAAGCGGGAAAAGTTCGCTCATCCGCGCAGGTCTCATATCCTCTCTGCGGCAAGGCAGTATAACTGGTAGCGAAGGTTGGCGGATCGAACTGTTTACTCCTGGTACCGACGCACTCTCCGAGTTATTTTTCCGCCTGCGCGGCAATCAAGAAAATGCTAGAGTCCGGCTGGATGAATTTGTTGCGCGACCCTCGATCGCTCGGCAAGTGTTGCTGGACGCTGGCTCTGAACCGCTGTTGCTGGCCATCGATCAATTCGAGGAACTCTTCACGCTCAACGCGCCCGAGGTGACGCAGGATTTCGTCGATGCTCTTGCGGCGCTCACAGACCCTGCCGACAGCAAGGTGCGGGTCGTCATAACGATCCGCGCGGATTTTTATCAGAACTGTGCTGCTGTTCCGTGGCTTGCCGAAGCAGTCAGTCGCAATCAAGTTCTTGTCGGCCCGATGACCGCCAGAGATTTGCGCCGCGCAATTGTGGAACCGGCAAGGCGCGCGGGCATCTACGTGGAACAACATCTGGTCGACGCGATTGTGTCCGAAGCCGGCAACGATGCAGGTGTTCTGCCGTTGATCTCGCATGCGTTGGTGGAAACCTGGGTGCGTCGCCTGGGCGCCACGCTCACCTATGAAGGATATCGCGGTAGTGGCGGCATGGCCGGTGCCATTCGTCAGACTGCTGATGTCGTTTTTGACAATGACTTTTCGGATGATGAACGCCGCGTTGCGGAACGCTTGCTGCTCAATCTGGTAACACCGGGTGAAGGTGGCGCCGATGCACGCCGCGTTCTTGCGCGTTCGGAATTGAAGGGCGACAGAGATGCGCCTGTCATGGAGAGGGTTGTTAAACGGTTGACGGAAGCGCGGCTTCTTACCATTGACGACGAGACCGTGCAGATTACCCACGAAGCATTGCTGCGATCTTGGCCGCGTCTGAGTCGGTGGATTGAGCGGTCCAGAGGGGATTTGCGGCTACGCCTTCGAATTGTTCAGATGGCTGAAGAGTGGATCGAGGCAGGTCGCGACTTCGAGATGCTGCTTAGAGGCGCGCGATTGGAATATGTGCTGGAATGGTTTGAGAACAACCAAGACAAGGCAGGAGCTAAAGAAAGGGAGTTTCTGGAGGCCGGTTCTATGGCCCAGGAAGCTGCGCAGAAGGAGGCCAACAACAGGCGTGCGCAACGGCACCGTCTACAATTTGCGGCAGTGGGAACGCTTGCAGCTCTGGCGATCGGAGCAACTGCGGCCTCCGTTATCGCCTTAAAACAGTCACGGCACGCTCAGGCGAACGCGGCAATAGCAGACGCCGCAACAATTAGGGCCAACGACAGCTTTGCGAGCGCTCTTAGCGCTGCAGCGGCGGGATACGCTACAGATGATCCGTTACTGGCACTGAACCTAGCGGTCCAGTCGATTTCACGTTCGCGTAGCCCGCAGACCACATTTGATGCCCGAGTAGCATTGCTTCGAGCGCGTCTTATCCTTTCCAAGGGAGCTCCAGCGCCGATGGGTGCACTTGTTCCTGCGAGGGACGCTCTTTCAATTGCGATTTCTCCAGACGGTGGCTCTGTTGTGACAGGAGGACGTGACGGAATGGTTCGTATTCTGGATACCGCAACCCGACACCAGGTGGCCGAAGAGCTTGTAAGTGATATCGGGGGTGTTCAGGACATCGCATTCTCGCCACATGGTGACGGGTTTGCGGCGGTGGGCGATAGCGGGCGCATAGTTTTCTGGCCGTACAGCGGCGGTTTTGCCGAAGAGCCGTGGCTACTGGGCGAAACAAGCGACATCCTTTGGCGAATGGCGTTCCACCCGAACGATCCGACCATTGCTACAGTAGGAGAGGATGGCCGTGTTCGGATATGGTCGATTTCTGACAGGGGCGGTGCAGACGGTAGAATTATTGCAACCAGAAACGGGGACTTCACCAGTGTCGCTTTCAGTCCAAACGGTCGCGCTCTGGCGGCAGGCACTGGAGCGGGCGAGGTCTGGGCCTGGCAGTATCCTGCGGGCGAGGCATTATTCCCACCGCTGACCACCCTGCATTCCAGTGATGTATGGGGTCTTTCCTTCAGCGATGACGGAGCATTGCTTGCCACCGTGAGCAGCGACGGCAGCTCTGCAATTGTCGAAATCGGATCCGGCAAGCCCGTCGGTAGAGCGTTTGCTGCGACAGAGACTATAGGTGCCGTAGAATTCATGTCCGATGGTTGGAGGCTGGTCGGAGGTAACGCTGAAGGAAGGCTTTCGATATGGGATGTGAAAAACCAGGAATTGGAAGCCCGCTCGCCATCCGGCCATACAGGGAGGATTCTGGATATTGCGTTGTCGGATAATCAGCGAATAGCTGCGACACTGGGCGCTGATCAGCAAGTCAGGTTCTGGCGCCTGGGGCCAAAGGTGCCCCTCTCGAAGGATTACAGGCTTACCAACGGAGCGCAAATAAAGGGCTTGGCGCTTGGCAACAACCATTTGGCCGTTGGGGACACCAACGGTTCAATTTCGGTGTCCGAGTTTGCGGAAAATTCAACCGTTTCGACGATGCCCTTGCATCGGCATCAGGTCTGGGCCGTGGCGCTGTCGCCCGATGGCAAACGTCTCGCAACTGCGGACCGAAATGGCCAGATTGTCATTTCAAGTACTGATTTCGCGGGAGCGCAGGTCAATCTTTCACCCATTGGTGAGGCGATCTGGTCTCTGAACTTTTCTTCGGACGGTACCAAACTTCTGGTGGCGGCGGAAAGTGCCGCGCACCTGATCGACTTGGAAACGAAAAACACAATACGACTTTTCAAACCCGAGAGAGGCAGTGTCACGCGAGCGGCGATGGATTTTGGTGCTTCCAAAGTTGCGCTTTCGACAAGCCGGGGTCAGGTCCATATCTGGTCTCTGGCGGAGGAGGCGGAGCCGACGATTCTGGATGTTTCGAATAATCTCGTTTGGTCGGTGTCTTTCAGCAAAGACGGTTCGTTACTGGCTGCGGCGGACAGCGACGAAATCGTGTCGATTTGGAAGCTGCCCAATGGTGAGCGACTGAAAGATTTTACCGGGCATGTAAGAGGCGCGACGGATGTCCTCATTCTCGGTGACGGCGCGACCCTTGTTGCAAGTGACCGGCGCGGAGGGCTGCACATCTGGGATATGACATACGGAAAGTTGGTGGGCAACATACCGAATGCACATACCGCTTCAATCTGGCGCCTCGCCGCCCATCCGGATGGTCAGAAATTTGCGAGTTCCGGTGACGACGGTGTGGTGCGCGTTTGGGATGTTCTTAGCACTCAAGCCGCCTGTGAACTAAGCAAAGGAGTGCTGGGGCTCCAACAGAGGGCGCAATATCTCGGTGCGACAGATGCGATAGACGCTTGCACGATTTCGGAAACGAAATAGGGGGCGAAGGGCCAGACGCGAACACACTTGCGAGTTCGGTGAACGTGGTTGCGGGAGTAGGATTTAAACCTACGACCTTCAGTTCTGAGCCTGATATGAACTCCAGATACCCCCAGACAAGAATTAATTCGCACGACGACGCCCTAAACAACCGTTTCCAAAAATTCGCCAATATTTTCTGAGCAGTGTTTTATTGGTGCACAGTTGGGGGCCATGGGGGGGCGCAGAGGGGGGCGTGGTATGTAGATACGGCCCTAAATACGTCAGAAACTTTCGACCTGCGCCGAAGTCCTGTCGTTGAGCTGCGGTTTGGTACCCGCAGCGGTACCCGAACAACAAATTGACGAAGCGAATATCATCTAAGTCATTGATTTAATGGTGCCCCACACGGACCAACATCTAGGCTATAAGGTATTGCATTTGCAGCCTATAAAAATCGCTAAAAATTCAGACACCCCCATCCATACCCCCCAAACAAATTGCCTCAATTTTCCAAAATCTAAGGCAGCAATAGTGAT
>JABSSD010000004.1 GCA_013214575.1 Paracoccaceae bacterium
GTCGATCTCGTCGTAGGCTTTGAACTCGCCAAAATACTTGGTGATCGCTGCGGTCAGCGTGGTTTTGCCGTGGTCAACGTGGCCGATGGTGCCGATGTTGACGTGTGGTTTGTTACGTTCGAACTTTTCCTTAGCCATGATCTAGGCGCCCTTTTGGTATATGGGATCGGCAGTCGACCCTATTCATTGTCGCGGGCGACATAGTGCCTTTGTGCACAGAGATCAAGCACTCGGAAATGAATTCGATGACGGCCCGCGAGCCAGCCCTTTAGCTGGGGGCAGCCGGGTCCAGCTCAACCTCAGCCGCATCTGCAGCCGCGTCAAACCAGCCGTTTTCCTGATGCTGCTCCAACATCCACTCTTCGATCTGACCCACCGCGTTGCGGGCCAGCCCGCGCAGCTGTTCTTCGCGGCTGCGGGCGTGCCCCGACCCCACCAGAAAACTATCCGCCGATGTGGTTTCAAATACGGTGAAGGTTTTCACCTCCGGGTTCAGTTTGGCCCCGGCCGCGTCATCCCAAACCGTCACATTGGCTGCCAGCACAGATTTTGGGCTTAACACGATCGGAATACCGGGAGGGGCTAGGAAAAAGCCCTCGATGCTGATGCCAAAATGATAGAGCTGCGGTCCCTGGTAGCGGGCGAACCGGGCGTCGATTTCGCTGGTCATCACCTCGATCCACTCTTCTTTAGTGGCGTCGCGCGACCCGGGCACCACTTGCATTTTGGAGGCCACAACGATGTTATGCCCCAGTGAAAAGGCCCCGAGATCCTCAAGCGGTTCGTCCGGCGTTGCCGGGGTGCAGGCGGCCAGCACGGCAAATGTGGTCAAAAATGCAAGAATTCGGATCATGGGTCAGTCTCTTTTTGAAAAATCAATGCTGAACTGATAGACTGCGATCTGTGGTTGGGTAAAGCGCGACACCCCGCCGCCACCGGAGCGGCTGCCGCCGGTGGCAGAGCAGCCACAGGTCCGCCGCAGGGCAGCCACAGATCCGCCGATATCATCAATCAAATTTGTAGCTGCGCGGGAAGCCATGCGGGGGGCGTTTACCGATGCCGGCGCGCTTGCCCAGCCATTGGCTCAGATCCTGTTCATGGCGGGTTTTGCCGCCGCCCATTTCCCAGCTCAGACCGTCATCCCAGTTGAATGTGGTGATATCGCTTAGGCCGCCATCCAGTTCCAGCGCGCCCTGCTTGCCGCGCGCCATTTGGTACTTCTGCAGCCGCACGCCCTTGCCTCGGGTAAGATCGGGCATTTCTTCGACCGCGAACACCAGGAACTTGCCGTTTTCAGACACCACCGCAACGTGATCACCGGCCACCGGCACACAGATCTTGGCGCGGTCATCACCTTTGACGTTCAGCACCTGTTTGCCACTGCGGGTCTGGGCGACGATCTCTTTCTCGGCACAGATAAAGCCATTGCCAGCCATCGAGGCCACCAGCAGTTTGCCCTCCGGGTGGTGAATGAACAGATCGACAATTTCGACCTCGTTGGGCAGGTCCACGATCAGCCGCAGGGGCTCGCCCATGCCACGGCCACCGGGAAGGTTGGCGGCGCTGATCGTATAGAACCGGCCATTGCTGCCAAAGGCCAGCAGCCGATCCGTGGTTTCCGCGTGGAAAACAAACCGGGGGCCATCGCCATCCTTGAACTTCAGCTCGCGGCTCAGATCGATATGGCCGGTCATCGCCCGGATCCAGCCCATCTGGCTGCACACCACGGTGATCGGCTCGCGGTCGATCATCGCCTCCAGCGGCACCTCTTCGACCTCACCGGCCTCGGCAAACTTGGTCCGGCGGGCGCCGCCAGCATAGGTCTTGCCGAACTTTTTCTTGGTCTCTTTCAACTGTGCGGAGATCGTCTTCCATTGCAGGTCGTCCGAGGCCAGCAGCTCCACCAGCCCAGCGCGCTCCTTGCTCAGTTCATCGCGTTCCCGGACCAGCTCGATCTCTTCCAGACGGCGCAGCGAGCGCAGCCGCATGTTGAGGATGGCCTCGGCCTGCACCTCGGTCAGCTCGCCCGGAGCCGCGATGGGCGAGACATAATCAGCCTCGACCAGCACCCGTGGATGGTCGCGATCCCAGTCTTCACGCATCAGCGCCGCCTTGGGGTCGTCGTCGTAGCGGATGATTTCAATCACCCGGTCCAGATTGAGGAAGGCGATGATAAAGCCGGCCAGAACCTCGAGCCGGTGGTCGATCTTTTCCATCCGGTGCTGCGAGCGCCGCTGCAGCACGTCGCGACGGTGATCAAGAAAGGCGCGCAGCACCTCTTTCATCGAGCAGACCTTGGGGGTGACCCCATCAATCAGCACATTCATGTTCATCGAGAACCGCACCTCGAAATCCGAGTTGCGGTACATCATGTTCATCAGCATTTCGGGATCGACGTTCTTGGAGCGCGGCTCCAGCACCACCCGGATGTCCTCGGCGGATTCATCGCGGATATCGCCCAGAATCGGCACCTTCTTGGTCTGGATCAGCTCGGCGACCTTTTCGATCAGCCTGGATTTTGGCACCTGATACGGGATCTCGGTGACCACGATCTGCCACTGACCACGGCCCAGATCCTCGACCTCATATTTACAGCGCAGCCGGAACGAGCCACGGCCAGTGCGGTAGGCCTGCGCGATGTTTTCCGGCGGTTCAACTATGATGCCGCCGGTCGGAAAGTCAGGCCCCGGCACATATTTCAGCAGGCTGTCGTCACCGGCCTCCGGTGTCTTGATCAGATGCAGGCAGGCGTCGATCAGTTCGGCAATGTTATGGGGCGGAATATTGGTCGCCATCCCCACCGCAATGCCCGACGATCCATTGGCCAGAATATTGGGGAAGGTGGCCGGCAGCACCACCGGTTCGGTCAGGCGGCCATCATAATTGTCGCGGAAATCCACCGCGTTCTCGGTCAGGCCCTCCAGCAAGGCCTCGGCGACAAAGGTCATCCGCGCCTCGGTATAGCGCGAGGCCGCCGGGTTATCGCCGTCGATGTTGCCAAAGTTACCCTGGCCGTCAACCAGCGGGTAGCGAACGTTAAAATCCTGCGCCAGACGCGCCATCGCATCATAGATCGCAACATCACCGTGGGGGTGGAAATCCCCCATGGTATCGCCCGAGATCTTGGCCGACTTCAGAAAGCCACCGGTTGACGATAGCCGCAGTCGGCTCATCGCATAGAGGATCCTGCGGTGCACCGGCTTCAGACCATCGCGCGCATCCGGCAAGGCCCGGTGCATAATTGTGCTGAGCGCATAGGTCAGATAGCGCTCGCCAATGGCGCGGCGCAGCGGTTCCAGGATCTCGCCTCCATCAGGAGAAGAGGGCAAGTCGGTGGGGTCTACCAGATCGGTCATGCAAGGGTGATACTTGGCCGGTGGATGTTGGTAAAGCGGCTGCGTTAAAATTCCTTTAATCTGAGGCCTTCCCCGCCCGGGAGATCTGACGCCCCCCCCGCCCGGGCAGTTCACCCCGGGGGAGAATTCCGCCAACTCTCCCCTGTTTCCAAGCAATCAATCTGCGCTACCTTATACCCCAGTCGGCACTCTGCTGGCGGATTTCATTTTTGCTTTGTTGCCGTAAAAACACGTTCCCGGGGGTTAGGTGTCATGTCGCGTTTTGTGATGGTTTCTTTCTTGTTCATGGGCTGGACCTTCTACGAGCTGAGCGGCGGTGCCGGTTTTTCAGCCCCCATAAGACCCGAGCCCATCGCCATTGCCACTGCCAAGCCGGAGGTGATTCGCGATCAGCATGTGACGGCGGCGTCGCTGGTTACCAAGCCGGTCATTCAAGCCAGACAACCCGCAGCCCTGCGCCGCCGCAACACCGCAATTACAGCCACCCAGTCTGCCCAGCCTGCGCGACCCGCGGCGGATCCCAAACAGCGCTCCAGGGTCGCCCTGGCACAGATCGCCGCGCTGGGTGAGACGTCATTTGGCTTTGGGCTGACTGGGACCGGGACGGGGACGGGGACGGGCATCCCAACCGGCGGCAGCGCAGTCCAGCTGGCCTCGCTGTCCGGCGGGCTGGCGCCGCTGGCCAGCAGCCAGGTACTTTCGGATGTTCAGGTCAATCCATCGCAGCCGCTGGACCCAGCCCCGACCCCCGCCCCGGATCTGCGTCAGGTCACCGCCAGTCGCGTCAACATGCGCAGCGGCCCCGGCACGCTTTATCCCGTGGTGACCAAATTGAATCGGGATACAGCGGTTGAAGTGCTGAAAGACAGCGGCACCGGCTGGCTGCACCTGCGGCGGGTCGAAGATGATCAGACCGGTTGGATTGCCGCTTCCCTGATCAGCAAGAAACGCCCATAAACATGACTAAGTGACATCGGTTTTGTTCAGGTAAAGAGGCGTTGATGCAAAAGACCATTCTGATTACAGGCTGCTCCTCGGGGATTGGCCTGGACGCTGCGCGCGGCATGCGGGCGCGGGACTGGACCGTGTTCGCCTCGTGCCGCCAGCAAGTTGATTGCGACCGGATGCGCGCCGAGGGCTTTGAAAGCCCGCTTATTGACTACACCCAACCCGACACCATCACCGCAGGCCTGCAACAGGTTCTCGCCGCAACCGGCGGCACCCTTGATGCGCTGTTCAACAACGGCGCACACGGGCTGCCCGGCGCGGTCGAAGACCTGCCAACCGAGGCGCTGCGGGTGATATTCGAGGCCAATTTCTTTGGCTGGCATGAGCTGACTCGCCAGGTGATTCCGGTGATGCGGGCCCAGGGCCACGGCCGCATTGTGCAGAATTCGTCGATCCTGGGGCTGGTCGCCTTTCCGTGGCGCGGCGCCTATGTCGCCACCAAATACGCGGTCGAAGGCTTGGCGGACACCTTGAGAATCGAGCTGCGTGACACGGGAATCAAGGTGATCCTGATCGAACCCGGCCCGGTGACCTCAAAAATCCGGGTCAATTCGATCCCGCATTTTGAACGGTTCATCGATTGGAAAAACTCGGCCCTGCGCGAGCTGTACGAGAGCAGCCTGCTGAAACGGCTATACGAAAGTACGGGGCCTGATACCTTTGAGCTGCCCGCCTCAGCGGTGACCAAAAAGCTGATCCATGCCTGCGAATCGCGCCGCCCAAAGCCGCGATATTATGTCACCACACCGACACACATCGGTGGCTTTCTAAAGCGGATCCTCACCACCCGGGCCACCGATCGCATTCTGGCAAGGCTGCGCTGAAAATCCCAGTCTCTTTCCCATTCTCTTTCCCGGTCGCTTTCCTGCTGCGCGCGCGATAGACCCAGTGTTAGAAATTCATAGCTCACGAGGGCGTCATGGCTGATTCACTTTTCTATCTGGTTGTTGCAGCAATGGCTGCGGTGGTTGTGGCACTGGTGATCGGCATCGCAGGCTACGGCAAGGGCGGAGAATTCAACAAGAAACACGGCAACAAGATGATGCGGCTGCGGCTGCTGTTTCAGTTTATTGCCGTGCTGCTGATCCTTGCCTACGTCTATTTGCGGAACCAGGGAGGCCAGTAGCATGGTTGTTCTGAACAAGATCTACACGCGCACCGGCGACAAGGGCGACACCGCGCTTGGCAATGGCAAACGCGTCGCCAAACACGCTGCCCGCGTCAATGCCTATGGCACCTCGGACGAGCTGAACGCCTTTGTCGGGGTGGCCCGTCAGGACGCCAATGAAGATGTGGATGCGGCTCTGGCGCGCATTCAGAACGACCTGTTTGATCTTGGCGCCGACCTCTGTCGCCCGGATATGGAGCAGGATGCCAAGGCCGACTATCCGCCGCTGCGCATGGCAGCGAGCCAGGTTGACCGGCTGGAGGGTGAGATCGACGCGATGAACAAGGATTTGTCGCCGCTGCGCAGTTTTGTGCTGCCGGGCGGGTCCGCCCTTTCCGCCCATCTGCATGTCTGCCGCACCGTGGCCCGGCGCGCCGAACGTCTGACCACCGATCTGGCCAGTAGCGAAGAGGTCAATCCGGCGGCGGTGAAATACCTCAACCGGCTGTCCGACTGGTTCTTTGTTGCCGCCCGGGTGGCCAATAACAATGGAACGGACGATGTGCTGTGGGTGCCGGGCGCCAACCGCTGATCCTCCTCAGGGCCGCCAGCTGAAATCGAATCAGCTGGCTGACCCCGCTCTCCCCCTTTTCACCACCCCATCCGGTCGCTCCCGTCTGCGGCGGGATCAGGTCTTGTGGCGAGGTGACAATATTCCATCGGAAACATTCTTGCAAAGATACGCCTGAAAACAGGCAAACGCGACGTCGGTGGCGAAGGATGTGACGATTTTGCCCTGTTCCAGTCGCGAACCAGTCGATATCAACGCAGCGAGAGCATAGAGGGGGAGTCGCTTGAACGGCTCGTCGTTTGTTAAGGAGATACGCAAATGAAGGTACTTGTGCCTGTCAAACGCGTGATTGATTACAACGTGAAGGTTCGTGTTAAAGCGGACGGAAGCGGTGTCGATCTCGCCAATGTCAAAATGTCGATGAACCCCTTTGACGAGATTGCCGTCGAAGAGGCGATCCGGCTGAAGGAGGCCGGTAAAGCAGATGAGATCATCGCGGTCTCGATCGGCGTCAAGCAGGCGCAGGAAACCCTGCGCACGGCCCTGGCCATGGGCGCAGATCGCGCCATTCTGGTGGTCGCCGCTGAAGACGTGCAGACTGACATCGAGCCGCTGGCCGTTGCCAAGATCCTGGCCAAAATTGTCGAAGAAGAGCAGCCCGGTCTGGTTCTTTGTGGCAAGCAAGCCATCGACAACGACATGAATGCCACCGGCCAGATGCTGTCGGCGCTGTTGGGCTGGTCCCAGGGCACCTTTGCCTCGGAACTGGACATCGACGGCGATAGCGCCGTGGTCACCCGCGAAGTGGACGGCGGTTTGCAGACCCTCAAGGTGACGATGCCCGCCATCATTACCGTTGACCTGCGCCTGAACGAGCCGCGTTACGCCAGCCTTCCGAACATCATGAAGGCCAAGCGCAAGCCGCTGGATGCCAAAACCGCCGAAGATTACGGCGTTGATGTCACCCCACGGCTGGAAATTTTGTCGACCATTGAGCCCGATACCCGCGCTGCTGGTATCATGGTGAAGTCAGTGGATGAGCTGATTGAGAAACTCAAAGAAGCGGGGGCTGTGTAATGGCTGTTCTTCTCCTTGCTGAAGTGACCGACGGCGCGCTGGCGCTGGATGCCACTGCCAAAGCGGTTACCGCTGCTGGATCCTTGGGCGATATCACCGTGCTCTGCGCCGGTGCTGCTGCCGCTGCTGCCGGTGCTGACGCCGCCAAAATCGCTGGCGTTGCCCGCGTTCTGGTGGCCGAAGATGCATCATTGGGTCACCGCCTGGCGGAACCCACTGCGGCGCTGATCGTCAGCCTTGCTGGTGACTACGAGCACATCGTGGCCCCGGCCACTACGGACGCCAAAAACGTGCTGCCGCGCGTCGCGGCGCTGCTCGACGTGATGGTGATCTCTGATGTGTCCGGCGTTGTCGATGGCAACACCTTTGAGCGTCCGATCTATGCGGGCAACGCTATCCAGACCGTCAAATCGAGGGACGCGACGAAGGTTATTTCCTTCCGGACCTCGACCTTTGACGCGGCTGCTGACGGCGGCTCGGCCTCGGTTGAGACCATCAGTGCGGTGACCGACCCCGGCCTGTCGTGCTGGATCGAAGACAAGGTTGCCGCCAGTGATCGCCCCGAGCTGACTTCGGCTGGTGTGGTTGTCTCCGGCGGTCGCGGTGTCGGCTCCGAAGAGGACTTCAAACTGATCGAGGCGCTGGCAGACAAGCTGGGCGCGGCGGTCGGAGCCTCCCGTGCTGCGGTGGATTCGGGCTATGCTCCGAACGACTGGCAGGTCGGTCAGACCGGTAAGGTCGTGGCCCCGGATCTGTATATTGCCATCGGCATCTCAGGCGCCATCCAGCACCTGGCCGGCATGAAGGACAGCAAGATCATCGTGGCGATCAACAAAGACGAAGAGGCGCCGATTTTCCAGGTTGCTGATTTTGGTCTGGTCGCCGATCTGTTCCAGGCGGTGCCGGAACTGACTGAAAAACTGGGCTAACCCCCCCCCCGCGGTGCGTGCCAGCACGCACCCTACACAGATAGCAAAAGGCCCGCCGATCACCGGCGGGCCTTTTGTCTGTAACGCGGCCCGTTGTCAGGCGGCAGCCAGCACCCTGCGCAGCCCCTCGGCAGCGGCGTTGGCGATGCGCATATGCTCCATCGGGCCGATCATATGGCCCGCAGCAGGCAGATCCATCTCGCCCAGCACCATCCCATCGACGTCATTTGCAACCGCCGCAGTCTGCACTGGCAGCTCAATCACCGCCTGTACCCGGGGCCGCAGGGCGTCAATCATCGTGGAGTCCACCAGCGGCGGCTCCGGCCCCAGAGGGCTGCTGCCCTCGGCGCCTTTGTCCAGTTCATAGCGCAGCCACAACAGCACAACCCGCCCGTCCAGATCGTCGATCATCAGGCTCATCCGCGCCACCCAAGCGGCCTCCAGCTCAGCCCGCACGGCCCCAAAACGATCGGTAGAACAGGCCTCCAGCCCGGTCAGCAAATGCTTGTTGAAATGGAACTCGGTGAAATCCACCTCGCTGTACAACGAACACAGGGCGTCGCTGGCCTGCAAAAACCGGTCATTGCGCCGGGGATGCACCCGGTACAGCCTGTTCGAGATATTCTGCGCCCCCAGCACTTGCAGCACCGTCAGATCAGCGCCGCGGGCCACCTGCTTCAGATCGTCGTCCCGCACAAAGCTGTCCAGACCGGCGTTAATACTGCCAAGGTTGACACAGGGCCGCCCCAGCGTCTCTTCGAGCCGGGAGACAAAGGGGCGCGCCACAAATCGCCCGTAGACCTCGGTGCCGCCCATAAAGGCCAGATACGGCGCGTTGAGGTCCCGGCGGGGGCCTCGCACCAGTAGTTTTGATTTGCCATATCGGCATGGCTCGTCCGAAAGCGCTGACGCGCCGGTCAGTTCATAACTCATAATTCCCACCAACTATTCACCCAAGATCCACTGTGACGAGAGACTCTTGCCAAAATGCTAATGTTAAAAATCGCTTAAATAATTGTTTAAATGCGGTGCGATCCCACTTGAACCTGCCACAACCCGATCGTTAATATCGCGCCGCAGGCAACCCGAAAGGCCCAAGTCATGATCATCCAAAAAATCGGCATCATCGGAGCAGGACAGATGGGCAACGGTATTGCCCATGTGATGGCGCTGGCGGACTATGATGTTGTTCTGAATGACGTTAACCAGCAGACCCTCGACGATGCCATTGCAGCCATTGAGAAAAATATGGCCCGTCAGGTGAGTAAAGGTAAAATTGAGGCCACGTCGATGGCCGCCGCAATGGCCCGGATCACCCCGACACTAACCCTGGCCGACGTCGGCGCGACTGATCTGGTGATCGAAGCCGCCACCGAACGGGAAACCATAAAACAGGCCATTTTCGATGCGTTGCTGCCCCATTTGCAGCCCCATACCATCCTCACCTCCAACACCTCGTCGATCTCCATCACCCGACTGGCGTCGCGCACCGACAGGCCAGAGCGGTTCATGGGGTTCCACTTCATGAACCCGGTGCCGGTGATGCAGCTGGTCGAACTGATTCGCGGCATCGCCACTGACAAGGAAACCTACGCGGCCTGCCACGGCGTGGTCGAGCGGCTGGGCAAGACCGCCGCCAGCGCCGAAGACTTCCCGGCCTTCATCGTCAACCGTATCCTGATGCCGATGATCAACGAGGCGGTCTATACGCTCTACGAGGGTGTTGGCTCGGTGAAGTCGATTGACCTGTCGCTGAAACTGGGCGCCAACCACCCAATGGGGCCGCTGGAACTGGCGGATTTCATTGGTCTGGACACCTGTCTGGCGATCATGAATGTGCTGCATGATGGGCTCGCCGACACCAAATACCGGCCCTGCCCGCTGCTGACCAAATATGTCGAGGCCGGCTGGCTTGGCCGCAAAACCCAACGCGGGTTCTACGACTATCGCGGCGAAACCCCGGTCCCGACCCGCTGACTCTGGCGCTGCCATCAGTTTGTTTCTCTGGTGGCAGAAGACCCGCAACTGAAACAGCGCGTCACGTGAAAACATCATATCTTCACGTGACGCCGCGGCCAAATCTAAGGCAAACTCGCCTGCGCGCCAAAGGCGCACATTTCTTACAAAACAGGGTTTAGCTTTTGTCACCCAGCGCCAGTGTGTGCTGCCGCAGCCAGGCCATAAAGCCACGCGGGTCACTTTTCAATTGCTCCATCTGCGCGTCGCTCACAACTGCGCCGATGACCGGCGATAGTGGGCGATTGCACGACCGCACAATTTCATGCAGCAGCAGCCCCTGGCGCAGCACCGCTGAGATCTTGTTGGCAATCTGATAGGCCCGTGAATTGCTACCGGGAAAATATAGCGGCACCACTTTTGCGCCCGACCGGCGGATCATCTGTGCCGTGAACACATTCCACTCGGCCTCCTGCGCCGGGCCAAACCAGCTGTCGGACGACATCACCACCCCCGAAGGGAACAGGGTAACCACGCCGCCCTCTTTCAGATGCGCCATCGCCTTGGCCCGCATTTCAACCATCTTGCGCTGCGCCTCAGGGTCGTCCGGGAACGGCACCGGAATCATGAACGAGGTGGCCGCTTCGTCCAGCCCGGTCAGCACTGAACGGGTCAGGATGCGGTAATCCTGACGCACCCGCCCAACCAGTTCAGCAATCACCATGCCGTCGACCATGCCGTGGGGATGGTTTGCGACAACCACAACGGGCCCTGTGGTGGGGATGTTCTGCAACTGCTCGGCCGGGGTCTTCAACTCGATCCCCATAATCTCCAAGGCACCGCTCCAGAATTTCTGGCCCCGGAACTCGGCATTGTGTTTTTCAAACTTGTTGACCATGCGCAGGATTGTGAATTTGCCGGTGGCCCATTCGATGGCCCGGATCGCAAATGAGGTCCAGGGGTCATCAAATGAATTGGCATAGGTCAGCGCCCGGCGGTTATAGATCTCGCCGTCCTGCTCTCCCGCCTGCGGGATGCGGTTGCCGTCCCTGTTCTCAGTGGTATCCGCCACAGCGCACTTCCTGTCTTCTCAAATGCGGGTCCGGCTCAAAAGCCTTCGCCAAACCTATCCGCCACCAATGTTTCCAGAGCCTGCGCCAATGCGTCACTGTCCGGGCCCGAGGTTTCGACGTCAATAGTCGTTCCCATTGAGGCTGCCAACATCAAAAGCCCCATAATGCTGTCGCCCGAGGCCGACAATCCATCGCGTGAAACCTCGGCTGAGGCGTCAAAGCCTTCGACCACTTCAACCAGCCGAGCCGAGGCCCGGGCATGCAGCCCTTTCTGATTCACAATTTTGAGTGTTTTTTGCGTCATCGAAATCAATTATTCCCCCTCGGGGCTGATGTTTTGCGAATTGATATATTTCTTACCAGCTTCCATCGCCTGACGGACAGCGTCAGCAACCGGCAGGTGGCGGGTTTTTGCCAGCTTAATAAGCAAAGGCAGGTTGGCACCGTAAAGAATACGACGGTTGGACGGGGCGCAGGCCTGCAGGCTCAGGTTCGACGGCGAGCCGCCAAACAAATCGGTGACCACCACAACACCGGACCCGCTGTCCACCGCGTTGGCAGCAGTACAGATCTCTTTCTGCTTGGTGTCCCGGTCATCCTCTGGGCGAATGGATATCGCCCTCAGAGACGGCAGTTCACCGACAACATGCTCCACAGCGGCCACGTATTCCCTGGCAAGTCCACCATGCGCGACAATCACAATCCCGATCAATCCGGCCTCTCTGTTCTACTGCTGGCCTTGCAGCTCGCGATGTCTAATTGACACCTGCTGACCATCTTCTGCAAGGGCTTTGGCCAGTGTTTCTGCCAATGTCACCGATCTATGTTGCCCGCCGGTGCAACCAAAGGCGATTGAAAGGTGCGATTTCCCCTCTTCGCGATAGGCGGGCAGCAACATTTGGGTCAGCCCCAGCACCCGGTCAAAGAAGTCGTGGTATCGCGGGTCGGTTCTGACATGCGCCTGCACCGCCGGGTCGCGCCCGTCCAGCCCGCGCAGGGCCGGCTGCCAATAGGGGTTGGTCAGAAAGCGGCAATCAAACACCATATCAACACTGTGCGGGATGCCCCGCTTGTAAGAGAAGCTCTGCACCGACAGCGCCAGTGAGCGGCCGCCGGGGGCGAACCAATGCTCGATCTCGGCTTTCAGCTGGTGCACATTCAGGTCCGAGGTATCCAGCAACATGTCGGCCCGCTCGCGGATCGGGCGCATCAGGTCCAGCTCACGGGTGACGCCGATTTCAGGCGTCTCGGCCGGTGCCAGCGGATGACGGCGACGGGTTTCCGAATAGCGTCGCAACAAGACATCCGGCCGCGCATCCAGATAGAGCACCGTCAGCGCAACATGTTGATAGCCCTCAAACACCGCAATCAGATCCAGCAGCGCCTCGGGGGTGAAATCCCGGTTTCGGCTGTCCAGCCCCAGCGCCATCGGTGATTCCATTTTGTCGGTCATCACCAGCCGCGGCAACAATCGCAGGGGCAGGTTATCAATCGCCTCAAACCCCAGATCCTCAAGCACATTGATGGCACTGGACCGACCCGCACCAGACGGGCCTGTTACCAACACCAAAGGCATCAAAGTGTCACTGCGTTCCTGCATCCGGGTCCGGGTCCTGTCGTCCGCGTTTGAGATATTGTAGCAGAGCTGGCGCCAGATGGGCAGCATCAGGTCTTTGCAACGCAGCATCAGGCCTTTGCAACGCAGAATCAGGCCTGTGTAACACTGTCACCACCTGCCCCAGAAGCGTGACAGTACGGATCGGAGGCAGCCGCTCAACCTCGGGTATGTCCATGTCGATCACCGTGCTGACGGTGGTTTGGCGGCAGTGTTCCGCCTGCAAAAGACCCAGCCCGCGCGCCTCGATCAGGCCGCCAATCGGGGCCGGGGCGCGGGCAACCAGCCGCCCTTGCTCTAGGCTGAGCATCACCTTGTCATCCGCCACCAACCGCGCGCCCAGGGCCATCAGCGCCAGCGCCAAAGTTGATTTGCCACTGCCCGAGGCGCCGCGGATCAGCAATCCGTTGCCAGCCAGCGAGACACAGCTTGCATGCAGGCACAGATCGCCGGTGCCGCCCACCGGCTAGACCGGCAGGCCGACGACGAACCGCGCACCCAGGGGTTCCGAGGTCATATCAACTTCGGTCGGGCGAATGTTCTCAGCCCAGACCACACCGCCATGCGCCTCGACAATCTGCTTTGAGATCGCCAGCCCAAGACCGGAGTTATTGCCAAAATGTTCATCCGGGCGCTGCGAATAGAACCGCTTGAAAATCTTGCTCAGCGCCTGTTCGGGAATGCCGGGGCCGGTATCTTCGACCACCACCAGCACCCGGTTGGCCCGACGGCGGGCCCAGACGCGGATGGCGTCGCCCTCGTCACAGAAGGAAATCGCATTGGTGATCAGGTTGACAAAGACCTGCGCCAGTCGCGCCTCTAGCCCGGTGATCATGATCGGGCCTTCGGTCAGATCGGTGATATAGTCGATCCCTTTGGCGCGGGCATCTTCCCCCAGAAACTGATTCAGATTGCCGATCATCTCCAGCAGATCGAATTCTTCTTCTTGTTCTTTGACCAATTCCGCATCCAGCCGCGAGGCGTTGGAGATGTCGCTGACCAGCCGGTCCAGCCGCCGCACATCATGTTCAATCACCGACAACAGGGTTTCGCGCTGATCTTCGCGCTTGATGATGCGTAATGTCCCCACCGCCGATTGCAGGCTGGCCAGCGGGTTCTTGATTTCATGCGCCACATCCGCGGCAAATTGTTCGTTGCTGTCGATGCGGCTGTACAGCGCCTTGACCATGCCGCGCAGCGCCCTGCTCAGGCGGCCAATCTCATCCGGGCGGGCCGACAGGTCCGGAATCCGGATGCGGCCCGGCTGCACCTTGCCGGAGTCGCGATCCCGGCCCAGCTCGGCGGCTTCGGCAAGATCGGCCAAGGGGTTGGCAATGGTCGAGGCCAGCACCAGCGACAATCCGACAGAGACCAGCAGCGCAATGACAAACATCTGCAAAACCCGCTCGCGCTCGGCCCGAACCAGCGCATCAATTTCACCCGTTGGCGAAGCCACGGCGACCACAGCAATGGGCTGACCATTGTGTATAATCGGGGTCACCGCGGAAAAAACAGTGCCACCGGCGGTATCAACCACCGGTTCGATCTTGGTACCACGGCTCAACACATGCGGCACCATCAGGCGCAATTGGCTTTCAAGCGTCTCATGCTCTGGCGCCGGGGCGGTGGGCAGCATCCACTCGGCGGCCGCCCATATTGCCGATAGCCCATCACTGATCGGCGTCCGGCCGGATTGGCCTTCGTTCAGCAGATCCACCGCTTCGTTCTCGGACTGACCTACAGTTCGGGCAATCAGAGTTTCGGAAGCATCAAAAACAAAAATTTCAACACCGGTCCGCAGGCTCAACCCGTCGAGGGTGGCGCCGACATCAATACCATCACCGGTGGCAAGACTCACCACCCCATGATCCGGCAATTGGGCTTCGAACACATCCGCAATCAATCGCGCCTCGCCGACAACCGCGCCGGCCCGCTGCAACACCAGGCTCTGACGCGAGGCATTCAGATATAGGACACCCGCCACCAGAATGATCAGGGCGATCAGGTTGAAGGTGATAATTTTGCGTGTCAGCGGCGATCTCCGGAAAGAGAACAGCCTGCGGCGTGCCCGTTTGGCCAGCATTTCGCGCGCAACAGTGTGCTCTGGGGCGACCCAATCGTCGCCCAGAACAACGTCACCGTCGTGCTGGCTGTCTGTCATTCCCGTGTCGCGCATTGGCGCCCTTCCACCAGGACCCAGCAGGGTCGCTTAATCTTCGTTATACCGGTAGCCGATGCCATACAGGGTCTCAATCGCAGAAAAGTCCGGATCGGCACTGCGCATTTTCTTTCGCAACCGCTTGATATGGCTGTCGATGGTACGGTCATCCACATAGACTTGGTCATCATAGGCCACATCCATCAACTGATCCCGGCTTTTGACAAACCCGGGGCGTTGCGCCAGCGCCTGCAACAGCAGGAATTCGGTCACCGTCAGCGAGACATCCTTGTCTTTCCAGCTCACCGAATGGCGCAGCGGGTCCATCCGAAGCAAGCCGCGCTCCATGACTTTGGTTTCCGTCTCGGGTGTGGTGCCATTGGCATCTGCAGTGAGCGCCTCCTGGCGGCGCAGCAGGGCGCGAATACGTTCCACCAGCAAACGCTGCGAGAACGGTTTCTTGACGTAATCGTCCGCCCCCATGCGCAGGCCCAAAACCTCGTCGATCTCGTCATCCTTGGAGGTGAGAAAGATCACCGGCATCTGCGATTTCTGCCGCAACCGCTGCAACAAATCCATGCCATCCATGCGCGGCATCTTGATGTCCAGCACAGCCATATCCGGCAGCTTCTTGTTGAAGGCGTCCAATGCCGCCTGTCCATCGTTATATGTTTCGACCTCAAAACCCTCGGCTTCGAGTGTCATCGAGACGGATGTCAGGATATTCCTGTCATCGTCAACCAATGCAATCTTTGACATCTGATGTGCCCCCAAATCTGCTCTGAACTGCCTGTTTTTTGCAGTATTCATCGCTGTTCTACCGGTTCGAATCAATCCCCATTCATGGATCAAGGCAATGTTGCGTCCTTATAGAGACAAAAATACCTTAGTATTACCTGAACAAGTGCCCCAGTTTTGAGCGATAAAAAAATGGTTGCGCTAAATATGGCGATGGTTGCGCTAACGATACGGAAGCCTCCTGTTCACACCCTAAACCACCATGTTATGACCCTTTTTATCGGTCGCTTGATCGTTTCCATAGCCCCACGGCGAGATCACAGTTATTATGATGACCCGCCGCCATAGGAGAGAAACTGATGACATTAGGACGGGTTAACCCGCAATTCCGACTCGAGGATCAGGGCATCGAGGGTCTGGGACATGTCTATTACAACTATATGGAACCGGCACTGATTGAGGCGGCGCTGAAGCGTAGTGAGGGAACTTTGGGCAACGGTGGCGCCCTGCTGGTCTCCACCGGCAAGTTCACCGGCCGCTCCCCCAAGGACAAACATGTGGTGAAAACCGCCAATGTTGTCGACACCATCTGGTGGGAAAACAACACCGCGATGAGCCCCGAAGGATTTGAGGCTCTCTATACCGACATGCTGGCCCACATGAAGGGCAAAGAGTATTTTGTTCAGGACCTGATCGGTGGGGCCGACCCAGCGCATTCGATCAATGTCCGCATGATCACCGAGATGGCCTGGCATAGCCTGTTCATCCGCCACATGCTGCGCCGCCCCGACCGCGAGGATCTGGATGATTTTCTGGCCGATTTCACGGTGATCAACTGCCCCAGCTTTCAGGCCGACCCAGAGCGCCACAACTGCCGCTCTGAAACCGTCATCGCGATGAACTTTGAGCGCAAGCTGATCCTGATCGGCGGCACCGAATATGCCGGCGAGAACAAAAAATCGGTGTTCAGCCTGCTGAACTACCTGCTGCCGGAAAAAGGCATCATGCCGATGCATTGCTCGGCCAACCATGCCAACGGCAACCCGGTTGACTCGGCGATTTTCTTTGGCCTGTCCGGCACCGGTAAAACCACCCTGTCGGCAGACCCGTCGCGCACCCTGATCGGCGATGACGAGCACGGCTGGTCCAACAACGGCACCTTCAACTTTGAGGGCGGCTGCTATGCCAAGACCATCAACCTGAACGCCGAGGCCGAGCCGGAAATCTATGCCACCACCTCAAAATTCGCCACCGTGATCGAAAACATGGTGTTCGACGCGGACACCAAAGAGCTGGATTTCAAGGATGACAGCCTGACCGCCAATATGCGCTGCGCCTACCCGCTCGACTATATCGCCAATGCCTCAAAAACCGCGAGGGGCGGCCACCCCAAGAACATCATCATGCTGACCTGTGATGCCTTTGGGGTGCTGCCGCCGATTGCCCGGCTGACCCCGGCGCAGGCGATGTATCACTTCCTGTCCGGGTTTACCTCGAAAGTGGCCGGAACCGAACGGGGTGTGACCGAGCCCGAGCCGACCTTCTCCACCTGTTTTGGCGCCCCCTTCATGCCGCGCCGTCCCGAGGTCTATGGCAATCTGCTGCGCAAAAAGATCGCCGAACATGGCGCCACCTGCTGGCTGGTCAATACCGGCTGGACCGGTGGTGCCTATGGCATCGGCTCGCGGATGCCGATCCGTGCCACCCGGGCGCTGCTGACCGCGGCGCTGGACGGATCTCTGGCCGAGACCGAGTTCCGCAAGGACAGCAATTTTGGCTTTGACGTTCCGGTCTCTGTTGCGAACGTTGCCGAGGTGCTACTGGATCCGCGCCGCACCTGGGACGATCAGGCCGCCTATGACAGCCAGGCGGCCAAGCTGGTGCAGATGTTCTCCAAGAACTTTGAGCAGTATCTGCCTTTCATTGATGAAGACGTGAAATCCGCAGCGATCGGCTAAGCCAGACCAAACACACACAAAGGCCCCGGAATTTCGGGGCCTTTTGCATGTCAGCCTCCTGGTCTATTCGGGCAGGGTATCGCCGCTGCCGCCCAGTTCGGCGGGAAAATCGCGCAGTTTTGGCAGCCCGTCTTTGATGGGCAACACCGTCTCGGCATAGTTCACATGCAAGGCTGGCTCGAAGGTCAGAGTTGGGATCGAGGCGGCGTAGACATCAACCAGGCCGAACCCCTTGTGCCCGCTCATCACATGGCCGCCGCAAAGAGCACAGAACTGGCGCTGACTGCTTTCCGTTTTCTCAAAAACCGTCAGATGGCCGGCCCCTTTGGTCACCGTCACCGCATCCGGCTTCCACAGGGTGAAAGCATTGACCGGTGCCGCCGACCACGACCGGCAGGATGCGCAGTGGCAATAGCCCATTGCCTCGGGGGTGCCGCTCACTTCGATTGCCACGGCGCCGCAAAAACACTGACCTTTGTGAACCTCAGTCATCTGTCACCTCTCCATCTCTGTCTCAACTCCCCTCCCCCGGAACCGGGGACTGGAGGCCGAAACGCATAAGCAAAAGTGCAACATGTTCTGTGAGACCCGCGTGGTGCGTGCCAGCACACACCCTACACTTCTCCAGACGTAGAGTGGCCTAGGCCGGGTTCAAGCCTACCGGCTCCAGCTTGCTGTCTGGCTCCACATGGATGGTGGTGTTGACCCCCGGGATCTGCGCCTGTAGCGCCGTCTCGACCCGGTCACAGATCTCATGCGAGGCGGCCACCGTCATGGCGCCGGACACCACCATGTGAAATTCGACGAACAGCGCCCGCCCGGCCCGGCGGGTGCGGATGTCATGCACCTGCAGCGCGCCAATGGCTGCCGCGTCAATGATCGTTTTGATCTGGCTCTGTTCAACCGGGTCAGCCGCCGAATCCATCAGCCCACCGATCGAGGAACGGATCACCATGACGCCCTCACGCAGGATATTCAGCGCCACGATGATGGCCAGCAGCGGATCCAATATCGCCCAGCCGGTCAACAGTGCCAGCAGCAGCCCGGCCAGCACCCCGACCGAGGTCCAGACATCGCTCATCAGATGGCGGCCACTGGCGGCCATGGCCGGCGAGTGATGTTTGCGGGCCCAGGTGATCAGGATCCGTGCCCAGCCAAGGTTGATCACCATCGCCAGCCCATTCACCGCCATGCCAACCGGGCCAAGTCCGCTGAGATCCGGAGTGGTGAGTGCTGCCAGTGCCTGATGCACGATCATCAGCGCCGCCAGCACGATCATGGTGCCTTCGGCAACGGCTGAGAAATACTCGGCCTTGTGATGGCCAAATGGGTGGCCGCGATCCGCCGGGCGTTGCGCATAGCGCACCGCAAGCAAGGCCAGCACCGCGCCTCCGACATTGACCAGCGATTCCAGTGCGTCCGAATACAGCGCCACCGATCCGGTCATCCACCAGGCCAGATATTTCAGCCCCAGCACCAGCAATGACACCGCGATAGAGCCTAACGCCAGGCGCTCGGCAGACAGCTCAGCAAACCTCACCCAAATACTCCGCGTCGCACCAGGTTCAGCCCGGCAACCGCCAGCACCGCCAGTGTCGCCTTGCGGAAGGTGGCCTGGTCGATATTATCGTGCCAGCGCACCCCGATCCACATGCCCAGCATGGCCGGCGGCAGCAGCGCCAGCGACAGCGGCAGGGTTTCCGCCCGCAGCACCCCAGACCCGGTATGGGCCACCAGCAGCGCCACAGCCCCCAAGCCGTAGATCACCCCCTGCACCCGGATATGCTCTCCCTTGGGGGTATCCAATGCGGTCAGATAGGCCACCGTCGGAGGCCCCCAGACGCCGGACAATCCGCCGATAAAGCCCGCAAAGGCCCCCACCGTCGCCTCGATCCGGGCCGAGGGTTTCTGCAGGTGAAACCGCAGGCCAAACAGTTGCAGGAAGGCAAAGATGGTGATCGGGACACCCAGCACCAGCAGCAGCACCTGGGTTGGCAGCACCCGCACCAGCTGCGCACTGGACAGCAGAAACACCAGCCCAACCAGCAGGAACACCCGGAACCGGCGCACCGATTGCCAGGCCGCAGCCCAGCCCTGCCGCAGCGCCTGTATGCCATTGCTGGCCACCGTCGCCAGGATCAGCCCGGCCAGTGCCAGTTCCGGGCTGAGAAACACACTGAGCCCGGAAATAAGGATCATCGGCATGCCAAAGCCAACCAGCCCCTTGATCACACCGGCGAACATGGCAACGCCAACGGCAGCAGCCAGTTGCGCAGGCGAAAGTATCAAGAATAAGCTATCCATGGACCCCCTGTACCATATCCCTCCCGGGCTGCACCCGGTAAATGCCGACGCAACAATTGTCCACAATGCTGCAATGCAGCGTCTTTATGTTGCGCTGCAGCTGCAAAGTGACTACCACCTGACGGGACTGTATAGATGTGACCCATCGCCAAGATGAACTGGACCTGCTCATGACCCTGCCCCTTCTTAGTGATCTTCTGGCGCTGACCAATGCCGCACTGCCGCCGGTGGATAAAGTGTTCCAGGCCGCCCGCACTGCGGTGGCCGCGATGGTCAGTGAAAACGGCCGCGTCTCGGGGCGGTTGATCGAACAGAACCAAACTGCGGCGCATGGGCTGGCCTGGCTGGCCACCTATCAGCAAAGCCTGGTGCAGATGCAGAAATGGGCCGAACGCCTGCAGCATGATGGCAAGCTCAACGAGCTGGAGCAACTGATTCTGCAGATCGGCTTTGGCGAATACCTCAGCCAGATCCACGGCGGCATTCAGATGAACCAGGGCGAGATTGTCCGCCTGCAGGACATGGGGCTTGGCCCCGACCAGCTGAGCGCGCTGATGCAGCCTGCGGTCCTAACCCTGACCCAGACCGGCAATACTCAGGCCGCGCGCAGCCGTCTGGTCGAGCTGATGCAGCAGCAATCTGCCAATCTGACCACCGGCGCCACCGGGCTGGACGACGAACTGGAGATGATCCGCGAACAGTTCCGCCGGTTCTCGGTCGAGCGGATCGAACCCTACGCCCATGACTGGCACCTTAAGGACGAGTTGATCCCGATGGAGATCATCGACGCGCTGGCCGAAATGGGGGTCTTTGGCCTCACCATCCCCGAGGAATTCGGCGGCTTTGGCCTGTCCAAGGCCTCGATGGTGGTGGTCTCGGAGGAACTGTCGCGCGGCTATATCGGGGTTGGTTCGCTGGGCACCCGCTCGGAAATCGCTGCCGAGCTGATCATCTGCGGCGGCACCGACGAACAAAAGGCGCACTGGCTGCCCAAGATCGCCAGCGCCGAAATCCTGCCGACCGCCGTTTTCACCGAGCCCAACACCGGCTCTGACCTTGGCGCCTTGCGCACCCGTGCCGTCAAGGATGACAACGGCGACTACCAGATCACCGGCAACAAGACCTGGATCACCCATGCGGCCCGCACCCATGTGATGACCCTGCTGGCCCGCACCGATCCCGATTCCACCGACCATCGCGGGCTGTCGATGTTCCTAGCGGAAAAGACCCCCGGCACCGTCGACGCCCCGTTCCCCACCGCGGGCATGAGTGGCGGCGAGATCGAGGTGCTGGGCTATCGCGGCATGAAGGAATACGAACTGGCCTTCGACGGTTTTCAGGTCAAAGGTGAAAACCTGCTGGGCGGGGCTGAGGGCAAGGGCTTCAAGCAGTTGATGGAGACCTTTGAATCCGCCCGCATCCAGACCGCCGCCCGGGCCATTGGCGTGGCGCAATCGGCGCTGGATCTCGCCACCCAATACGCTCAGGACCGCAAGCAATTTGGCAAATCACTGATCGAATTCCCCCGGGTGTCGGGCAAACTGGCAATGATTGCGGTGGAAATCATGATCGCCCGCCAGCTGACCTATTTCGCGGCCTGGGAAAAGGACAACGGCCATCGCTGCGATCTGGAGGCCGGCATGGCCAAACTGCTGGGCGCCCGCGTTGCCTGGGCGGCGGCGGACAACGGGTTGCAGATCCACGGCGGCAATGGCTTTGCCATGGAGTATAAAATCAGCCGTGTGCTCTGTGATGCCCGCATTCTCAACATCTTTGAAGGCGCCGCCGAAATTCAGGCCCAGGTCATCGCCCGCCGCCTGCTGGCCTGACCACCGCTTCGGTTGCCCGGGGATTCCCCACAGCCAGGAAAGAGACTGTTTCCGCCTGCTGCGGTATCCGGGCCCGGTATTCTCGCTATAAGAGCACATGCGTTTACTTGCCCTCCTGCTTGCCGTGACGGCCCTGATAACCGGCTGTTCCGGACCCATCCCCGGGGATCAGCCCAGCCGTATTCTGGCGATGGGCGATTCGCTGCTGGCTTGGAACCGCAACAGCGGCCAGTCGATCCCGGATATGGTTGCCGATACCCTGGGCGAGCCGGTGGAGGATCGCTCGGTGTCAGCCGCGCGGGTGATCTATAACCTGCCGATTTCAGGCAGCGCCGGTCTGAACATCCGCAAACAGTATCGATCCGGCGACTGGGACTGGATCATCGTCAACGGCGGCGGCAACGATCTGTTGCTGGGCTGTGGCTGTTTCGCCTGTGATCGCAAACTGGACAAACTGATCTCGAACGACGGCCGCAAAGGCGCCATTCCCGGCATGCTGTCGCAGCTTCGCCAAACCGGAGCACGGATCATCTATGTCGGATACCTGCGCAGCCCCGGTGTCGGCTCGGCGATTGAGCACTGCCGCCAAGAGGGGGATATTCTGGAACAGCGCATCACCCGGCTGGCGGCAATTGACAGCGGTATCTATTACCTGTCGCTGCGCGATCTGGTTCCGCATGGCGACCGCTCCTACCACGCGGCGGACATGATCCACCCCTCGGCCAAGGCCAGCAGTGCCATTGGCGCCCGAATCGCACAGATTATTCAGAGCCCGTGACTTGGTGGCAGGGTGGCGGCGCCATGGCCCGCGAAAATCATTTCCGCTGCCGGGTAAAGGCATCGACAAAACGCCCCCGCGCCTCGGGCAATGGGTGACGGCCCAGCGACGGCGCCAGACGCGCCGCAAGGAAAAAGCCGGTGGTGCGCAGGCCCTGTTCGATCTCGTCATCCCCGGCCTCGCCCTCTCCTAGCAGCACCGGCGGCAGTGGCAGCAGCCGGCTGGCCCAGTCACCGGCCCCCTCAGCCGACACCGCCCGGCCCGATTTTGGCGAGACATAGATCAGCCCCCGGGTCGCCCCGGTCACCGCGCAACGGGTCAGGTCCAGACCAAACCCCATCTCCTCCAGCAATGTCATCTCCCAGTGCAGATAGGCCAGCGGCCACAGCGCCTCGTACTCCAGCAGGTCCAGCAACTGTTCCGATTTGGCATAGAGACTGGCATGGGGGGCGCGCTCCGGCAGGCAAAAGGACAGCAAGGCGGTCACCGCATTCAGCCCGGCCAGAGCCAACCGCCCCGACAGCGCCGCCGCCGCCCGACTGCGCAGCGGTTCCGCCTGATAATGCCCCAGATGCTCCTCCAGCCGGGCCCGCCAGATCAGATCCAGCTGCGCCCCGGGTTGCAGCACCGGCGCCAGCCTGCGGCTGGTTCCGCCCCGCACCACGCCCGCGTGGCGCCCGTGGCCCTCGGTGAACACATCAATAATCGCTGAACTTTCGCCATGGCGGCGCAGGCTGAGCAAGATGCCGTGATCACGCCACTCCAATGGCCGTCCTCCCTTAGGTCTGTGGCAAGCACCAGACCGCAACCGCCGCCAATCCGCAAGCGGGCCCTTGATTGCCCCAGCCCATTGGCTACCTCTAATTAACACATCCGTTAATCAAAGGACTCCCACAATGCGCGGCATCACCATCAGTTACAAATACAGCGGCGATGAGGCCCCCTGGCAAAGCGCCATGGCCGTTTTCATCACCGCCATCAACAATGATCCGGTAGTTGCGGGCAAGTTCACCTATCAGGTGGCGATCGCCGACGACAAAGAAACCCGGGTTCACTGGGGCCGCTGGGACAAGGCCGAAACCCTCGCCCATCTTCAGGCACAGGGGTATTTCAAAACCTTCGCCGGCCAGGTACGGGGTTTTGCCGGTGGCGCACCATCGGCCAAGCCGCATGACATCGCGTTCAAAAGCAGCGGCTGGTAACTACTCCAACCCCGGTTCACCCAACAGATGACGACCTTGGCGGTCCTCGACCTCGATCACCCATAGATCGCGGTCAAAATCCCGTTGCTTGCGCACCGAGACATCCACCTCGGGCTCATCGCCGCTGGCCAGTTCGATCCATTGGCGTTCACCGCTCATCAAATCATAGGAGCGCTGAAACGCAATCGCCTGACCGTCCAGCGTGTTCAGCTTGACCAGAACCGTGCCGGCCGTGTCATCGCCATGGGCCACCACAAAGGCCGGAATTCCCTGAAGCCTGAGCCGCGTCAGATAGGCCTGCACCCAGAATTCTGCTGTCAGTTGTATCATGGTGCAGCTCCCGCAACACAGGCCCGGACACGGCCCGGCGATGCCGCCGGGCGTGATCGGTTGCAAAAATAGCCAACACTCGCCCCGGCGGCCACCGATCTTGATGCGCTCGAGTTAATCAAGGCCCTAGTTGCCGTCCTTAAAGTTCAGCCCCATCTGCGAATAACGCTCGGACTCGTCCTGCCAGTTCGGCCGCACCTTGACCTGCAGGAACAGGTGTACCTTGCGGTCGAGGAACTCTGCCAGCTCGATCCGGGAGGCCTGACCAATAGCCTTGATGGTCTCGCCCCCCTTGCCCAGCACAATGCCCTTGTGGCCGTCGCGCACCACATAGACCACCTGATCAATCTTGACCGAGCCGTCTTTGCGATCTTCCCAGGTCTCAGTTTCGACCGTCATCTGATAGGGCAATTCCTGATGCAGCCGCAGCGTCAGCTTTTCGCGGGTCATCTCGGCGGCAATCATCCGCAGTGGCAGATCGGCAATCTGATCCTCGGGATACAGCCAAGGACCTTCGGGCAGTTTGCTGCCCAGCCAGCGGCGCAGATCCTCAACCCCATGTCCCTTTTCCGCCGAAATCATAAAGGTCTCGGCAAAATCGTAGCTCTCGTTCAGCTTCTGCGCCAGACCCAACAGTTTTTCAGTCGGAACCTTGTCGATCTTGTTGATGGCCAGCGTCACAGTGCGGCCCTTGCCAATCTCGGCCAGGCCTTCCAGGATTTTATCCACCCCCTCGGTGACGCCCCGGTGGGCCTCGACCATCAGCACGATCACATCCGCATCCGCAGCGCCGCCCCAGGCGGCCGCAACCATGGCGCGGTCCAGCCGGCGACGCGGTGCAAACAGGCCCGGCGTATCGACAAACACGATCTGGCTCTGACCTTCCATCGCCACGCCACGTATCCGCGCGCGGGTGGTCTGCACCTTATGGGTGACGATCGAAACCTTGGCCCCGACCATACGGTTCAGCAGCGTCGACTTGCCCGCGTTAGGTTCACCAATCAGAGCCACAAATCCGGCACGAGTACTCATTATTTTTGCTCCAGTTTACTTAGCAGCGCAGTGGCTGCGGCCTGTTCGGCCTGTCGTTTTGATCCAGCCGTGGCTTGCGCCTCGGCCCCGTCGTTCAGCCGCACCATAATGGTAAACACCGGCTGATGATCCGGCCCGGTGCGCGACACCAGCTTATAGGCCGGAGGCGTCTCGCCCTTGGCCTGAACCAGTTCTTGCAGCGAGGTCTTGGCATCCCGCGCGTCATCCTCAACCGCGTTGATCCGACTGGCCCAAAGCCGCAGGATCATCGCCTGCGCCGCCTCAAACCCGGCATCCTTATAGACCGCGGCAATCACCGCCTCCATGGCGTCGCCCAGCAGCGCCAGCTTGCGCCGTCCACCCGACATCATTTCCGACCGGCCCAGCTTCAGCACCTCGCCAAGATTAATCTCGCGCGCCACATCCGCACAGGCCTCTTTGCGCACCATAGCATTAAATCGCGGCGCCAGTTGCCCCTCAGAGGCAGATTTATCATCGTCAAGCAGCGCCGTCGCCATCACCAGCCCCAGCACCCGGTCGCCCAGAAACTCCAGCCGCTGATTGTCGCTGCGCGTCGCAGATGAGATCGAGGCATGGGTCAGCGCCCGCACCAACAGTTCGGGCTGGGCAAACTGATGCCCGATCCGATCCTGAAAGCCCCGCATTTCTTTTGACAGCTTCACTTGATCCCCTTGAAGAAACGATCGCTACGCCAGGTCCAGAAGTACAGCATCGAACGGCCCGCAGATGAGAACATAATACGGTCCGCGCGGCCGATCAGGTTTTCATAAGGCACAAAGCCAACGCCACCCGCCGATTGCGGCACCCGGCTATCGGTCGAGTTATCCCGGTTGTCACCCATAAAGAAATAATGCCCGTCCGGCACCAGATACACACCGGTATGATCGGTGGACTGATTGCCGATGTTGAGGATAGCATGTTCGACCCCATTCGGCAGGACCTCGATCTGGCGCGTCTTCCTGCAGGTTCCACCGTCCCCCACTGCCGCATCGTTCTGGCAGCGCGGGAACCGCCCCTGTGGCCCCTGCCGCTGCATGACTTCTTCGAAATCAGCCGCCTCTTTCAAGGCAACCGGCTTGTCGTTGATGAACAGAACACCGTTTTTGACCTGGATCTTATCGCCCGGCAGACCAATCAACCGCTTGATAAAGTCGGTGTTGTTCACCGGGTGCCGAAACACCGCCACATCGCCACGTTCCGGCGTACCGCCGAACAGTCGGGTATTGTCTCCGTCCAGAAAACCACAGATGTCTTCGGCGTCTATGTCGATGCCAAGGCCGCCAATTTTCACACTGGGACAGGAGGCATAGGAATAGCCATAGGCCATCTTGTTGACGAACAGGAAATCGCCGATCAACAGAGTTTCCTTCATCGATCCGGACGGGATCCAGAACGGTTGAAAAAACAGGGTGCGGAAAACACCGGCAATCAACAGCGCATAAACAATGGTTTTGATCGTCTCGACGATCGAATTTCCGGCTTGGACTTTGGTCGCCATCAGGCACTCCGGTTCTAAAATAGGTCCGAGGCTACATGCGGCCCTGATGGGGGTAAGTCAAGCTTGGCTGCTCTGCTCCGCCGCAAGACCGGCAATCACCCGCGCCTCGATCACCACAAAGGCCTGCGCCCAGGGGTGATCATCGGTCAGGGTCACATGGATCACCGCTTCGTGCCCCGGCGGCGTCATCTCACCCAAGCGGGTGGCGGCCCAGCCGGTGACATGCATCACCGGTTGGCCACTGCGCAGGTTGCTGACCGCCATGTCCTTCCAGGCGATGCCCATGCGCAGCCCGGTGCCCAGAGCCTTGGAGCAGGCTTCTTTGGCGGCCCAGCGTTTGGCATAGGTACCCGCCACATCCAGACGGCGCTCTGCCTTGCGCTGCTCGGTCGAGGTGAAAACCCGATTTTTAAACCGGTCGCCAAACCGGTCCAGCGTGCGTTGTATCCGCTCAATATTGGCGAGATCAGTGCCGATGCCAAGGATCATGGTCGGCCTCCGTAACTGCCCGGAATTTTTGAAAATTCCGATCCGTTTTCTGGCAAGAAAACGGCGAGCCCCATCAGCCTCGCGCCTCGTCCATCAGGCGGCGCATTTCATGAACCGCAGGGGTTAGCCCCCTGAAAATCGCCTCACCAATCAGGAAATGACCAATGTTCAATTCCTGCACCTCGGGGAAAGCCGCAATAGGGCCAACGCAGTCATAGGTCAGCCCGTGGCCCGCATGGACCTCCAACCCCAGAGAATGGGCATAGGTTGACATCTTGCGAAGACTATCCAGCTCCGTATCGCGCAGCTGGAAATCACCCTCCGCATGGGCATCACAATAGGCCCCCACATGCAGTTCGACGATATCGGCACCAATCCGATGCGCCGCCTCGATCTGCTTTTGATCGGCGGCGACAAAAATCGAAATCCGGCAACCTGCGTCGCGTAACGGCGCGATGAAATGCGCCAGTTTGTTTTCCTCACGCGCCACTTCCAGCCCGCCTTCGGTGGTGCGCTCTTCGCGTTTCTCGGGCACGATGCAGACCGCGTGGGGCTTGTGCCGCAGCGCAATCGCCTGCATTTCATCGGTGGCCGCCATTTCAAAATTCAACGGCACCGTCAGCGCCTGCATAAGGCCTTCGATATCCGCGTCCATGATATGACGGCGATCCTCGCGCAGGTGGGCGGTGATGCCATCAACGCCGGCCTCTTCCGCCATTTTTGCAGCCCGTACCGGATCTGGATAAGCGCCGCCGCGCGCGTTGCGCACCGTCGCCACGTGATCGATGTTAAGCCCCAGCCGCAGAGAATTTTCAGCCATTGATATCCGTCCTAAAATGCCCAGTTTGGCCTGACAGTAGACCGCCAGACGCAAAGAGCAAACTGCAAAATCCTACGGTATCCTATGCGAGGCCACTTTGATCGAAACCGCGGTGCCGGGGAGGCCGTTTTCCACCTTCGCCCGCGCTTTGATCGCCTTGAATTTGGCTTTGATCTTAGAGCGGCGGCGGTGCTGATAGGCCCGGATCAGCGGCACACTGAGACCATAGCAGACCGTCGCCGCGACCAGACCGGGGATCACCCCGCCGATCAGATAGGGCAGAAACACCTCGTTGTAGAATATCTGCAACCCATGCCAGTCCGCCTCGCGGTCCGAGATCAGCGCCAGCAGATTGTTCCACAGATCCTTGCTGACCCCAAAGAACTTGCCGATCAGCGAATGATCCACCTCGGTGTCAAATTCGGTGCCCAGCAACCAGTGGCCGGTTTGCAGCGATGCTACTCCGATCGGCACATAAGTCAGCGGATTGCCAAAAAAGGTGCCGCTCAGCGCCGCCAGGATATTGCCGTTGAACAACCGCGCCAACATCACCGCCACCACAAAATGCAGCCCGTAGAACGGCGTAAAGGCAGTGAACACCCCCGCCGCGATGCCACGCGCAATGCGTTCCGGCGAATCAGGCAGCCGCCGCACCCGGTGCTTTACGTAATGGAATGCGCGCGTCCAACCGCCACGCGGCCAGAGAAAATCCGCAGTCGCACGCAGCGGCGAACGTCGGTCACGGCGCCTGAATACCAACGATTGCATCCTTCCAAGTTGTGGCCCCGATTAAGGTCCAGTTAGTGGCCCCACTTAGCGCTGGGGCTTCTCGTTTGCGCTCTGTTTCGCGGGATAATCCCGCAGCCGTTCAACCGCGGCCACGTCATTTTCGGCCTCCAGCATCAAAATCAGCGAATGCAACTGCTCAACATCACGCAGTTCGACGTTTATCACCAAACGGTAAAAGTCTGGTTTCCGGTCGATAAATTCCAAGTCCGAGATATTGGCCTTTTTCTCGCCAATCAATGTGCAAATTCGTCCCAGTACCCCGGCATCATTACCTATGGTCAACCCCAGGGTCACGCCGTAAACCGCAGGGTGATTGCCGCTATGCCAATGCAAGTCTACCCAGCGCTCTGGCTGATCTTCGTAATTGCTCAGATGGTCACAATCTGCTGCATGAACCACCACACCGCGACCGCGATAGGTGATCCCGATGATACGCTCACCGGGCAGCGGCTGACAGCAGGCGGCGCGTTCAAAGCTTTGCCCCGGCTCCAGGCCGATCACCGCGCGGCGCGGAGAGATCTCATCGCTCTTGTCGGGAACCAGATCCGGGTAAACCGCCTGCACCACATCATGGCCGGTGATTTCAGCAGACCCAAGACGCGCCAGCAGTTCATGGGCGTTGCCCAGCCGCAGGGCCCGCGCCGCAGTCTCCAGCGTTTTATCGGTGGCCTTGCGGCCAACATGCTCAAACGCCGACCGCGCAAGTTCATGACCCAGCTTGACAAACCGCTCGCGGTCCTCGTCCCGCAAGGCCCGGCGGATGGCGGTCCTTGCCTTGCCGGTGGTGGCAATCTCCAGCCAGCTGACCTGAGGCGTCTGACCTTCGGCGGTGATGATCTCCACCGATTGGCCATTGCGCAGCCGGGTCCACAGTGGCACCCGGATGGCATCCACCTTGGCCCCGACACAGGCATGACCGATCCTGGTGTGGATCGCATAGGCATAGTCGATCGGCGTCGCCCCCTTGGGCAGCTTGATCACATCACCCTTGGGGGTGAAGCAGAACACCTGATCCGAATACATCTCCAGCTTGACCGCCTCGAGGAACTCGTCGTGATCCTCTTCGGCATCGAACTGTTCGGTCAGCGAGGCAATCCATTTGGCCGGGTCCACCGCAAAGGGGTTCTGAGTGCGCACCCCATCCCGGTACGACCAATGGGCCGCCACCCCGGTTTCGGCAACATCATGCATCTGCCGGGTGCGAATCTGCACCTCGACCCGCTTGCCGTCGCGCCCCGACACCGTGGTGTGGATCGACCGGTAGCCGTTTGATTTCGGCTGGCTGATATAATCCTTGAACCGTCCCGGCACCGCCCGCCAGCGCTGGTGAATGGCGCCCAGAGTGCGATAGCTGTCTTCCTCGGTGGCGGTGATGATGCGGAACCCATAGATGTCGGACAGCCGCGAGAAGCCCTGATCCTTTTCCTGCATCTTGCGCCAGATCGAATAGGGTTTCTTGGCGCGGCCAAACACTTCGGCTTCGATGCCCGCCTTTTCCAGCTCGCTGCGCATATCTCCGGTGATACGATGGATCACATCGCCGGTTTCGCGTTGCAGGGTGATAAAGCGGCGAATGATCGACTGGCGGCCCTCGGGGTTGAGCACCCGAAAGGCAAGATCCTCCAGCTCTTCGCGCATCCACTGCATCCCCATGCGACCGGCCAGCGGCGCATAGATATCCATCGTCTCATGGGCTTTTTGCGCCTGCTTGTCCGGCCGCATCGCCTTGATGGTGCGCATATTGTGCAACCGGTCGGCCAGCTTGACCAGAATCACCCGCAGGTCCTTGGACATCGCCATGAACAGCTTGCGAAAATTCTCGGCCTGTTTGGTTTCCCGGCTGGACAGCTGCAGGTTGGTCAGCTTGGTGACCCCGTCGACCAGTTCGGCGACCTCTTTGCCGAACCGTTCCGCGACCTCTTCGTAGTTGGCCTTGGTGTCTTCGATGGTGTCATGCAGCAGCGCGGTGATGATGGTGGCATCATCCAGCCGCTGTTCGGTCAGGATGGCAGCAACCGCAACCGGATGGGTGAAATAGGGTTCACCCGAATGCCGGAACTGACCCGAATGCATCTCTTCACCATAGGCAAAAGCCTCGGCGAGCCGCTCTTCGTTGGTCTTGGGATTGTAGTTGCGGACCAGCGCAATCAGATCTTCAGTTGATATCATTTCCGGTCCGCAGCCTTATTTATATATGCGGCTCAGCCCTGTCCTTGGGCTTCCATCAGCGCCCGAAGAAGCTTTTCTTCGGACATGTCATCATCGGCCGGCTTGTCAGCCTCGCCACCCATCAACAGAGCCATCGAATCTTCTTCGGGCTCATCGACTTCGATCTGTGTCTGGTTGCTTTCGATCAGCCGTTCACGCAGCGCATCGGCGCTTTGTGTTTCGTCGGCGATTTCCCGCAGGGACACGACAGGGTTCTTGTCATTGTCACGCTCAACGGTGATCGGCGCACCGGCCGCAATCTCACGGGCGCGGTGGGCTGCCAGCAACACCAGCTCAAAGCGGTTGGGAACTTTATCAACGCAGTCTTCAACCGTTACGCGGGCCATCAGCGACTCTCCAAATGAGTAAGGATCCAGAACGCTGGTGTGTAAGCCCGATTCCGCGCCGTGACAAGCGTTGAATACCACAGTTTTGCCCGGTCATAGCGGCTGCACCTCTGCAACCGCAGCTTTTGGCAGGGCGGCCAGCATTTCAAGCGCCGACAGACCCAGCACCGGATGCCGCCACTCCGGGGCGATGTCGCACAGCGGCACCAGCACAAAGCCACGATCCTGCAGGCGCGGGTGTGGCAATATCAGCTGCTCAGGCGCCCGGCGTGCCTGAGCAGCCAGCGGCAGAGCCTGCCAGTGCCGATAGGTGGCCAGATCAGGCGACACCTGATCCTCGCGGGCAATGAGATCCAGATCCAGGGTCCGCATTCCCCAACGCTGCTCCCGAACCCGGGCAAACTGCGCCTCCACATCATGCAAAATCGCCAACAGATCCGCTGACGAGATATCCGTACTGAGCTGTATTACCGCATTGACATAGTCGGGCCCCGCCCCAGCGGGGAAACACGGCGTGTGAAAAAAGCGAGACAGTAACTGTACATACAATCCGCGACGGGAAAGCTCTGCAATAGCAGAGACTAACGTGCTTTGCGGCGCTCCGGCCGCCGAGGGCAGGTTGCCGCCGAGCGCTATTAACGATTTTGACCGGAATTCGGTCATTTTTGACCCCATTTCATATATGCATTACTCTTGCAGCAAGTGGCAAATAACTTACATTAAGTCCACTCGCATCGTGTAATTTTAGCATTCACTCACGGACCACTCAGCAAGGTGCGATTTATACCGGAAGGACATTATTATGTTTTACAAAGACGAACGGCTAGCGCTGTTCATCGATGGGTCGAATCTTTATGCTGCAGCCAAGGCGCTCGGCTTTGATATCGATTACAAGTTATTGCGTCAGGAATTCATGCGCCGTGGCAAGATGCTGCGGGCGTTCTACTACACTGCGCTGCTTGAAAACGATGAATATTCGCCGATCCGGCCGCTGGTAGACTGGTTGCATTACAATGGTTTTACCATGGTGACCAAACCCGCCAAGGAATACACCGATAGCATGGGCCGCCGTAAGGTTAAGGGCAACATGGATATCGAACTGGCTGTGGACGCTATGGAACTGGCGTCGCGCGTTGATCACATTGTGCTGTTTTCCGGGGATGGGGATTTCCGGCCGCTGGTTGCCAGCTTGCAGCGTCAAGGTGTTCGGGTGTCGGTGGTGTCTACCATTCGCAGCCAACCGCCGATGATTTCAGATGAACTGCGCCGTCAGGCCGACAATTTCATCGAACTCGAAGAGCTGAAGGATGTTATTGGGCGTCCTCCACGCGAAATACCTGCCGAAGATCGCAGTGTTGCCTTTGCTGGCAAGTAACGCGTCTCAAGTCCCTTGAGGTGACGATCAAACAGGCGCCGGGTGAAAATCCGGCGCCCTGAGTGGCCCTGCCGACCCGCAGCCCCTGGTCAGCCTTCGGCCTGCGCATTGATTTCATTGTGGCGCTCGATGATCTCAGGCGGCCAGCTGCTTTTGATAAAGGCCAGCACCGCCAGAATATCCTGTTCGCTCAGCACGTCTTGATACCCCTGCATGCGACTGCGATAGCCGGACCCCACCAGAGCCGCCGTCCCCTGCCGGGTGATCGCCAAGAGCTGGGCGTCGCCATGGTGCCAGCTGTGACCGGTCACGTCATGCGGCGGTGCCGGCAAATACCCTTCTGCATCGCGGTCCCGCCAATTTTCCTGCCCCTGCAACTGTTCCCCGTGGCAGCTGGCGCAATTCTCCTGATACAGCTCCGCTCCGCGTGCCACAGCCGCCGCGTCCTGATACGGCAGCTGTCCAGCCGCTTGAGCGCCCGCGCTCTGGCTCCACAGCAAAGCGGTCACTGCCACCAGCGCAATCGCGACGCCACCCAAAATAATTTTCATTGCCGGTCCTTTTCACCTCAGTTTTACTCCCAGCTGGCGCCTTCCCGCGCTGGAAGCTCCAATCACATCGCCGCGATCCCCTCTGCCTATGGACCTGACGCCGCGAAAGCCGTAGCTCTGCACCCCAAGGAGACCGCCATGACCAAGCCCGCCCTTATCCTGTACCTCGCCGCCCCGCGCGGATTTTGCGCCGGCGTCGACCGGGCAATCAAGATCGTTGAAATGGCAATCGAGAAATGGGGTGCCCCGGTCTATGTGCGCCATGAGATCGTCCATAACAAGTTTGTGGTGGACGGTCTGCGCGACAAGGGCGCGGTATTTGTCGAAGAGCTGGCGGATTGCCCCGACGACCGGCCAGTGATCTTTTCCGCCCATGGGGTTCCCAAATCGGTGCCGGCGGCGGCCTCATTGCGCCAGATGATCTATGTGGATGCCACCTGCCCGCTGGTCTCCAAGGTGCATATCGAGGCGCAGCGCCACGCGGCTTCCGGATTGCAGATGATTATGATCGGTCACAAGGGCCACCCGGAAACAATCGGCACCATGGGCCAGCTTGCCGAGGGCGAGGTCCTGCTGGTGGAAACCGTCGGAGACGTGGCCACTGTTGCGGTGCGCGACCCAAACCAACTGGCCTTTGTCACCCAGACCACCCTGTCGGTCGATGACACCAGAGACATCGTGGCCGCGTTGCACGCCCGCTTTCCCGCCATCATCGGCCCCCACAAGGAAGACATCTGTTACGCCACCACCAACCGCCAGGAGGCGGTGAAAACGGTGGCCCCCAAAAGCGACGCTTTGCTGGTGGTCGGGGCGCCAAACTCCTCAAATTCGCGCCGCCTGGTCGAGGTCGGCGCCAAGGCCGGATGCAAATACACGCAACTGGTGCAGCGGGCTGAAAATATCGACTGGCGCGCCCTTGAAGGCATCCGCAGCATCGCCATCACCGCCGGCGCCTCGGCCCCCGAACTGCTGGTGGACGAGGTGATCGACGCCTTCCGCAGCCGCTATGACGTCACCGTCGAAGTGGTGGAAACCGCCATTGAGAATATCGAGTTCAAAGTCCCCCGCGTGCTGCGCCAACCGGCCTAACCCCTCGCGTCAAAGCCTGTGACAGACCGTCAACGCCGTGTTAGGCCTTGGCGATTGATGTCTCATATTCGGAGCCCCTTTGATGATTTCCCTGCATTTCCTGCTGACCGCCTTTGTCGTCGTCCTGGCCCCCGGAACTGGGGTAATTTACACGCTGGCGCTTGGGCTGGGTCAGGGTCGACAGGCCGCATTTTGGGCCGCATTGGGATGCACATTTGGCATTGTTCCGCATCTAGCCGCTGCAACCCTTGGTCTCGCAGCCGTCCTGCACAGCTCAGCCCTGATGTTCCAGATCGTCAAAATTGCAGGCGTACTGTATCTGCTGTACTTGGCATGGCAGGCCCTGAAATCTGGTGGCGCACTTGCCATCACCTCACAACGCACCACCCAATCCGGCCTGAGAATCGCTCAGCGTGGTGCCCTGATCAACATTCTGAACCCCAAGCTTTCGATCTTCTTTCTGGCCCTGCTGCCGCCATTTCTCAGCGGCAACCCTGCATCAGCCACTCTGGAAATGACCCTGCTTGGCTCGGTTTTCATGGCGCTGACCTTTGTGATCTTTGTGCTCTACGGGTTGTTCGCCGCCAACGCGCGCGATTACGTGCTGGGGTCGGAACGGGTGCTGGCTTGGCTCAATCGTGGTTTCGCCGCCATCTTTGCGGGTCTGGCCGCCCGTCTGGCCGTAGAGCGCGCCTGAGACCTTCTTAAATTGGAGCACACATGACCGACCGCGAAACAATGGATGTCTACGCCAAAGCAGCCGGCGACTACGCGAAAAACTTCGCCAACACCAAAGATATCGATATGAACCAGGAGGCCGATCTTGACGCCTTTTTTGCGCGGGTTCCCAAAGGTGGCTTGGTTCTCGACCTCGGATGCGGCCCCGGCCAATGGGCCGCCCGGCTGCGCGATGGGGGCCTGATCGTCGACGCAACCGACGCCTCTCCTGAAATGGTAGAGCTCGCCAAAGCCAACTATGGATTGGATGCAAAACTTGCCACTTTCGAGGAGCTGACCGTTGAAGACCACTATGACGGCATATGGGCCAATTTCAGCCTGCTGCACGCCTCTCGCGCTGATTTTCCCGGCCACTTGAAACGCGTTAACCGCGCCTTGCACCCCGGCGGTTGCCTTTCCATCGGTATGAAACTTGGCACCGGCGAACACCGCGACAGGCTTGGCCGCTTCTATGCCTATTACCGAGAAGACGAGCTGCGCGCACGGCTCACCGAGGCTGGCTTCAAAGTAACCCGCTCAAGGGTTGGAAATGGCAAAGGATTGGCTGGCAGTGACGATGCCTTCGTAGTAATGACCGCGCATGTCTGAACTATATGCATATACCGACGGAGCATGCTCCGGTAATCCCGGTCCCGGTGGCTGGGGCGTGCTGCTGCGCGCCCTTGATGACGACGGCAAAATTGCCAAAGAGCGCGAGCTGAAAGGCGGCGAAGCCGACACCACCAACAACCGGATGGAGCTGCTGGCGGCGATCAACGCGCTGGAAAGCCTCAGTCGCCCCTCGACGCTGACCGTAGTGACCGATTCGGCCTATGTGAAAAACGGCGTCACCACCTGGATGTTCAGCTGGAAGAAAAACGGCTGGAAGACCTCGGCTAAAAAGCCGGTCAAGAACGTCGACCTGTGGCAACGCATCGACGAGGCGCAGGCCCGCCATCAGGTGACCTGGAAATGGATCAAGGGCCACGCCGGCCACGCCGAAAACGAAAAGGCGGACGAATTGGCCCGCGCAGGCATGGCGCCGTTCAAGTCGAAAAAATCAAAGTCGTGACCCCGCCAATGCTCTGATAGGCTCGGCTCATGAGCTTTTTGACCCTATTGGATTATGCCTCGGTTCTGGTCTTTGCCCTGACCGGGGCGCTGGTGGCCAGTCGCGCCCAGCTGGATATCGTCGGCTTTGCCTTTGTTGCCTGCCTGACCGCCGTCGGTGGCGGCACCATCCGCGACCTGTTGCTGGACCGCCACCCGGTGTTCTGGATTGGCGAGCCCACCTATATCCTATTGGCCACCAGCGCTGCGATCTTGGTGTTCTTCAACGCGCACCGGGTGGAAAGCCGGCAAAAATGGCTGATCTGGCTGGACAGCTTTGCCCTTGCGGTTGCGGTCTCTGCCGGAACCGGTGCCGCGATGGAGCTGGACAAATCCCCGGTCATTGTGGTGCTGATGGGCATGGCCACCGGCTCCCTTGGAGGGTTGATGCGCGATGTGGTCTGTAACGAGGTGCCGCTGGTGCTTCGACAGGGCGAGCTTTACATCACCTGCGCCATGGTCGGCGCCATCACCGCCGTCAGCCTCGACTCTCTCGGCCTTGCCAAAACTCTCGGCCTGCCCGAGCAGAGCGCTCTGATCGCCTGTGCCATCACCTGCTGGGCGCTGCGGGCTGGATCAATCCATTTTGGCTGGCACCTGCCGGTCTACAAAAGCCGCCCGCCGCGGAGCTAGGCTATTTCTGCACATAGGTCTGCCACAGCCAGATCAGCAGCAATGCCCCCAGCACAGCGCCGACAAATCCCGCCAGCATCCCCATCACCGTCAGCAGAAACCGCAACAGCAGCCCGCCAATCAGCGCCCCAGCCATGCCGATCACCACAGTGGTCACCACATTCGCGTCAATTCGCATCAGCCGCGTGGCCAGAAATCCAGCGGCGGCTCCGATGATAATCAGGGCGATAATTGGCATTGCGCTCACCTTTTCCAGTGAAAGGGCACGATGATCAGCGCCCCGATTGACGACACAATGGCATTCCAGCCCGCTGCATGAAAGCCGATGCCAAACATCAGCCGCACGAAATAGAATAAGAAGGCGCCACCGACACAGATGATGATCGAGGCCAGGTAGCCATTTGCGGTGAAGCCGGAGCGCTCCGCGCCATAGCCAACGATGCCGGCAATCACCACGGTGCCCATCAAGGTCAAAAACATGCAGGCGCTCCGGTTAGAAACAATCGCCCGGCGTCATCGGGAAACCGCGCAAGAAGATGTCACGATCCTGCGCTCCCTTGCCCGCCCGTTGCAAGCGCAGCAGCTCCACCGCACCCGAACCACAGGCAATGGTGAGGTTTTCATCCAACACTTCGCCGGGGCGTCCCTGGCCCTCGGCCAGCTTTGACGCCAGCAGTTTGACCCGCTGCCCCCCCATCTCACTCCAGGCTCCGGGGAACGGCGACAACCCCCGGATTTGCCGATCCACCTCAGTCGCGGGGCGGGACCAGTCAATGCGCGCCTCAGCCTTGTCGATCTTACTGGCATAAGTAACGCCCAGCTCAGGCTGTAGCTCGGCCCGCAAATCCGGTAGCTGGTCCAATGCGCTGACAATCAGCTTTGCGCCCATCTCGGACAACCGGTCATGCAGCAGCGCCGTGACCTCCTCACGGCCAATATCAGTCGCCTGACGCAGCAATACCGGCCCGGTATCCAGCCCAGCCTCCATCTGCATGATGCAAATGCCGGTCTCAGCGTCCCCGGCCATGATCGCCCGGTGGATCGGTGCGGCGCCGCGCCAGCGCGGCAGCAGGCTGGCGTGAATGTTCAGGCAGCCCTGGCTGGGCGCATCCAGAATACCCTGCGGCAGGATCAGCCCATAGGCCACCACCACCGCGATATCTGCACCCAGCGCAGCAAAGGCCTCCTGCACCTCGGGGGTTTTCAGCGACACCGGGTGGCGCACCTGCAAGCCCAGCTCAACGGCCCGCGCATGCACCGGCGTCGGCCGGTCCTTCTTGCCGCGCCCGGCCGGGCGCGGTGGCTGGCAATAGACCGCGGCAATCTCATGCCCGGCCGCAGCCAGAGCCTCCAGCACCGGAACCGAAAAATCGGGTGTTCCCATGAATATGACGCGCATCGCTCTGCTTTCTATGTAGGGTGCGTGCTGGCACGCACCGTGCCTTACCAGTGATTAGCCGTTCAGCTTCTTAGCCTTGCGCAACAGCATGTCGCGTTTGACCTTACTCAGGTGGTCAAAATACATCTTGCCGTTCAGATGATCGATCTGATGCTGCACGCTGGTGGCTTCAATGCCGACAAAATCGCGCCGGTCAACCTGCCCGGCCTCGTTCAGGAACCGCACTGTCACCGCCCGCGGTCGTTTGATTTTGGCCGAGACCCCCGGCAGATTGGGGCTGGCCTCGTCATGTTCGCGCAGCTCAATCGAGGCATGCAGCACCTCCGGATTGGCCATTCTCACCGCCTTTCCCCGCTGGCGCGAGCCATCGACCACCGCCAGCTGCAGCATCACCCCGACCTGCGGCGCGCCCAGCCCGACGCCAGGCATCGCCTCCATAGTCTCCACCATATCGTCCCAGATGGAGCGGATCTCATCGGTGATCTCAGTCACCGCTTCGGCCTTGCGGCGCAGACGTTTGTCGGGCCAGGGCAGGCAGTTACGGGTTGTCATATTTGTATCTCCAGAAACGCGGCCTCGGCGCTGGCGCGATCGGCGCCTGACAGGTGATCAAATGTCACCGTGCCGTTCAAATGATCAAATTCATGCTGAATGCAACGGGCCTCAAACCCGTCGAAATCCGCCATGTGAATGTCGCCCTCAGCCGCCGTCCATTGCACGGTCACTGCCCTGGGGCGTTCAACCGGCACCAGTACACCAGGGATCGACAGGCAGCCCTCGTCCGCCACAACCAGCGAGCGCTCGGCGGCCATGATGGTTGGATTGATCATCACCATCGGCGACGCGTCGCCCTCTTTCCAGCTGCAATCCATCACAAACAGCCGTTTCATCACGCCCACCTGCGGTGCCGCCAACCCACGGCCCTGCGCGCCGTACATAGTGTCGAACATATCCGCGATCAGATCATCCAGCGGCTCGGCCGCCACCGGCTCACAGCGCTGGGTCAAACGGGCATCGGGCCAGATCAGGATCGGCAGCACGCTCACCCGCGGGCCATTTCACGTTTCAGCTTCTGCATCTTGCGGGTGATCATCTGACGGCGCAGCGGTTTCAGGTAATCGATGAACAGCTTGCCCTGTAGATGGTCAATCTCGTGCTGCACGCAGGTCGCCCACAACCCGTCAAAGGTCTCACGCTGGGGATTGCCGTCGCGGTCCATCCATACCACATCCACAGCCTCGGGGCGGGTCACGTCGCCATATTGCTCGGGGATCGACAGACAGCCCTCCTCATAGACATTGGTCTCATCCGAGGCGGACAGCACCACCGGGTTGAACATCACCAGCGGCCGCGGCGTCTCGCCCTCTTCCTTGACACAGTCCAGCACGATCAACCGATCCATGACACCAATCTGCGGCGCCGCCAGACCAATGCCCGGCGCGTCATACATGGTTTCCAGCATATCAGCAGCCAGCTTGCGCAGCTCGTCCGTCATGTCAGCGACGGAGGCACAAACCTTTTTCAGGCGAGGGTCGGGATGGATCAGAATATTGCGTTTCATGCCCCCGATTTAGGCCATTGCCCCAGCCTCTGCAACGCCCCCCTTGCACCTGCGGTGTTTCGCGGTAGCTTCAGGTCCAAACAGCAGGAGATTTCACGATGAATTTTGACCACCCCATTGACCGTCGCGGCACCCATTCCTCAAAATGGGACAAGATGGAGACCCTCTACGGCGTCTCGCCTGAGGACGGGCTTTCCATGTGGACGGCGGATTCCGACTACGCCACCGCCCCCTGCGTGATCGACGCGATCCGCAAGGCTGCCGATCATGGGGTGTTTGGCTACTCATGGGACCACCCCGACTATCTCTCGGCGGTGCAGTGGTGGATGCAGACCCGCCATAACTGGGCGATCGAGCAGGACTGGATCCTCACCTCGCAGGGTCTGGGCAACGCCATTGCCCTGTGTCTGGATGTCTGGAGCGATCCAGGCGACGGGGTTGTGACCTTCTCGCCGGTTTACCACGAGTTTGCCCATAAGATCGCCAAGACCGGACGGAGCCTGACGGAATGCCCGCTGAAACGCGACGGCGACACCTATGTGCTGGATCTGGACGATGCCCAAAGCCGGTTGACCGGCAATGAGAAACTGCTGCTCTGGTGTTCGCCTCAGAACCCATCAGGCCGGGTCTGGACCCCGGATGAGCTGCGCAACATCAGTGCCTTTGCCAAGCGCAACGACCTGATCCTTGTCGCCGATGAGATCCACCACGATCTGGTTTTCCCCGGCAGCACCTTTGTGCCGATGGATATTGCCGCCCCTGAGGCCCGTGGCTGGACGGTCACCCTGACCGCCGCCTCCAAGACCTTCAACATCGCCGGTCAGCACACCGGCAACATGATCATTGCCGATGACAGCCTGCGCGCCGCGATGAAGCACCGGCTGAACACGCTGGACTACGGCGCCGGCAGCCTGGCCATCAATATGATCACCGCCGCCTATTCACCGGAAGGCGCCAAATGGGTGGACGCCCAGATTGCCCATCTTGATGAAAACCGCCGCATCTTTGATCAGGCGATCAATGCCATCCCCGGCCTGAAATCGCTGCCGCTGCAATCCACCTATCTGGCCTGGGTCGATTTTGAGGGCACCGGGATGAGCCACGACGAAGTCGCCGCCCGCATCCGCGACACTGCCAAGATCGCCGTGTCACAGGGGCCAAGCTTTGGCGCCGGGGGGGAGATGCTCCAACGGTTCAATCTGGCCACCCAGCGCAGCCGAGTGATCGAGGCCTGCGAGCGGATGACCCGGGCATTTTCGGACCTGCAATAAAAACCGCCCGGCGACTCAGCCCAGCGAGGTGATTGGTTTCAGAGCGTAAAAAAGGCCCCGCAGTCGGGGCCTTTTCCATGTGGTCTGTGGTCTGCCAGACTAGGCCGCGTCATGGCCAAGCAGCGCCACCGGTGCATCCGGCGCCCGGTAGAAATCCAGCGCCGGCCTATCGGCCACCGCGGTGGCGCGCTTGAATTCATAATGCATCTCACCGGCCTCGACCTCGGTGCCGACAATCAGGCACTGATACAGGTGGTTTGTCCCCTCATAGAGATTGACCAGCCCCCGTAGTTTCGGAGTGATACTCTCTTCGACGGCAAATCCGTCCTTCCACATGCGCAGCACCCGGAACACCTCATCTCCGACGTGAACCCGCAGGCGGCTGGACTTTTTCATCGCGGCTAAACGGGCGGCGTCCAATCCCTCTTGAACTTCTTTCGGCAGGTATGTCGACATCTGGCTGACCTTTGCTATTCCGAGTCTAAGAGTGCTTTTCCAATGTATAAAATCAAGTGAACTTTTCATGAAATCGACCGTCCCCTAGATGTTTTTATCCTCACAGAGCAGAGCCCCCCCGAACCTGTGCAGCCACGCAGAGCTGTTGCGCGCAACCGACGATAGGCCCGGCGCGTATTTCACAGTATCTTTGCCACAGGAAACACAACAGGAAACACAGAGGAGCAGCCGCATGGGACTGTTGATCGACGGCAAATGGCACGACCAGTGGTATGATACCAAAACCACTGGCGGCACCTTCAAACGCGCCGAATCCAAGTACCGCAACTGGATCACCAAGGATGGACAGGCCGGGCCCTCGGGCCGTGACGGGTTCAAGGCGGAAAGCGGCCGCTACCATCTTTATGTCTCGCTGGCCTGCCCCTGGGCTCATCGCACCCTGATCTTTCGCCAGCTGAAATCGCTGCAGGACCACATCAGCGTCTCGGTGGTGCACCCGGACATGCTGGGTGAAGGCTGGAGCTTTGACACCGACGAACACGGCGCCACCGGGGACACATTGTTTGGCCTCAGCCACCTGCACCAGATCTACACCCGCGCCGATGCGAATTTCACCGGCCGTGTCACCGTTCCCATTTTATGGGACAAACAGCTCAACACCATCGTGTCGAACGAAAGTTCCGAAATCATCCGGATGCTGAACGCGGCTTTCGACGATCTGACCGGCAACCGCGAGGATTACTACCCGCAAGAGCTGCGCGAACCCATCGAGACAATAAACGCCCGTGTCTACAGCAGCCTGAACAACGGCGTCTACAAATGCGGCTTTGCCACCACGCAAGATGCCTATGACGCCGCAATAGAGCCGCTATTTGACACTTTGGACTGGCTTGATGATCTGCTCTCCGAGCACCGTTATCTGCTGGGCGACAAAGTAACCGAGGCCGACTGGCGGCTGTTCACCACGCTGGCCCGGTTTGATTCCGTCTATCACCTGCATTTCAAATGCAATCGCAAACGGCTGATCGACTACCCCAACATCTGGGCTTACTGCCGCGAGCTGTACCAATGGCCCGGCGTTGCCGAAACCGTCGGCATGATGCATATCGTGCGCCATTATCACTACAGCCACAACACCATCAATCCATACCGGATTATTCCGACCAACCCAGTGCTGGACTGGACCGCAGCCCATGGACGCATCAGCGCCCGCCCTGTGGCCTAACGGGCGCCTGCATAATGTTCGACCATCGCCGCCAGATCTTCTGGCGGCGTGCCGCTCTGTATAAAGGCACAGGCGTTGGGACTATGGGCAAATATCGATCCGTCCGAGAAGAAGCTGGTGTTGGTGACAAAAATCACCCGCGCCTCTGGTCGGCGATAGCTGGCAAAATCGGCCACCGCCAGCGCACTGCCCTCATGGAGCACCAGATCCAGAACGAGAATGTCATAGGCCCCGGCAGATAACGCAAGTATCGCTGCCTCTTGGGTCTCCACCCGAGTGACCATCACGTGTTGCCGTTCAAGGTGCCTTTTCCAAAGCACCCCGAGTTCTAAACTGCTCTCGACAATCAAAACATTCATACAATAACCCGGCACCCTTATAGAACACGGTGCCTCTCTCCAGCTCGGTAACCGTTAAATCCATATTAGCAAATTTTACGCTGACCACCAAGCACGGTTGCCTCATGCTCAGTCTTGCGCAATATGCGCTTAGCCACAGTCACGTGGCTGGACTTTCAACAGTGTTCATCAGGCCTTGCCATGCCCAGCTTATCCAATAAAATTCCGCAAACTCAACGAGATCATGGCGGCGGCCTTGATGCGGGGGTGACGCGATATGGCGGCAGCCGATCCGATTGGCTGGACCTGTCAACGGGGATCAATCCGTTACCTTTCCCCGTACCTGAAATGCAACCACAAGCATGGACCGCCCTGCCGGACCACAACGCCCACCAGAACCTGATCGAATCAGCCCGATCCTTTTGGCAGATACCGGCACAGGCAGCGGTGCTGGCGGCCCCCGGGGCCTCGGCGCTGATCGCCACGCTGCCCGCCCTGGCGCCGCCGCAAACCGTGCAGATCACCGCGCCCACATACAATGAACACGCCGCCGGATTTCGCGCCCACGGCTGGACCGTCAGCGATCATGGCCCGGCCCAGGCGCGGGTGCTGGTCCACCCCAACAACCCCGATGGGCGCCTGTGGACGGCCCAGGATGTCACCGCACCGCTGACGGTGATCGACGAGAGCTTCTGCGACATCTGCCCGGATCAGAGCCTGATTTCACTGGCAGAGCGCCCCGGCGTTGTGGTGCTGAAAAGCTTTGGCAAGTTTTGGGGGCTGGCCGGCCTGCGGCTGGGATTTGCCATCGGCCACCCGGATCTGATTTCACGACTTGCCACATGGCAGGGGCCCTGGGCGGTCTCTGGTCCCGCGTTGCAGATTGGTGCGCAGGCCCTGCAGGATCACCGCTGGGCCGCCGCCACACGCAGCCGGCTGACCCGCGACGCCGCCCGTCTAGATGCGCTGGTGCTGGCGCGTGGCGGCCGTCTGGAAGGCGGCACTTCGCTGTTCCGCCTGTACCACGTCGATGACGCCGCCGCCTGGCATGACCGTCTAGCCCGCGCCCATATCCTCAGCCGGATTTTCCCCTATTCCAAAACCTACCTGCGACTGGGCCTGCCGCCCGCCGATGGCTGGGACCGGATCGAGGCCGCCCTATGAGCACCGCCACCCTGCTGGTTGCAGCCCTGCTACTGGATGCCACTCTGGGGGAACCGAAATGGCTGTGGTCGCGCCTGCCCCATCCGGCGGTGCTGATGGGAAGGCTGGTGAATGCCCTTGATCAGAGCCTGAACCGGGGCGATTTTCGCCGCCTCAGAGGCGGGTTTACCGCCGCCATCCTGATCGTGATCGCGCTGATCCTTGGCGGGTTGCTGTCGCTTCTGGGTCCGGTGATTGAGATCATTTGCGCCGCCATTCTGATCGCCCAACGCTCGCTGGTTGATCACGTCAGCGCCGTGGCCTCGGGCCTGCGCCGCGCGCTACCCCAAGGTCAAAGCGCGGTGGCGATGATCGTCAGTCGGGACACTGGAACAATGACCGGTCCACAGGTCGCCCGCTCGGCCATCGAAAGCGGCGCCGAGAACTTTTGCGACGGGGTCATCGCCCCGGCCTTTTGGTTTCTGGTTGCAGGGCTGCCGGGGCTGCTGGTCTATAAGATGATCAACACCGCCGACAGCATGATTGGCTATCGCAATGACCGCTACGAGGAATTTGGTAAGGTCTCTGCCCGTGTTGATGACCTGCTGAACCTGATCCCTGCCCGGCTGACCGGCCTGCTGATTGCCGTCATCAGCGGCCAGTTGCGCCAGTGCCGCGCCATCATTCGCGACGCCCAAGGCCACCGGTCGCCCAATGCAGGCTGGCCCGAGGCGGCGATGGCGCGCGCCTTGGACCTGGCACTGTCCGGGCCACGCTCCTATGACGGGCAGATGCGGGATTTTCCCTGGGTCAATGGCTCGGCAAACAAAGCCATCGGTGCCCATGATATCGACGCCTGCAGCGCCCGGCTTTGGCAGGTTTGGGGGCTTGTGCTGGCCATGACGGTTGCCTTGGCCCTGTTGTTCTAGCTAACAAGGGGCAGTCTTTTCATTTTGGATTGCCATTTCATGCGCCTTTTGCCCCTTGCCCTTGCTGCCTGCCTGTTGCCCGCCGCTGCTTTTGCCCAATGCGGCGGCAGTTTCCCGGCGTTTGTCAAAGACCTGAAACGAGAGGCCATCCGCAGCGGTCACAACGCCGCCACCACCAAGGCCTTCTTTAAATCCGTCAAACAGGACCCCAAGGTGCTGCGCGCGGATCGCGCCCAGGGGGTGTTCCAGAAACCCTTTATCGAGTTCAGCCGCCATCTGATTTCACAGGGTCGGGTGGATCGTGGCCGCTCAATGTCCAGGAAACACAACGCCACCTTTGATCGGATTGAGGCCAGCTATGGAATCAACCGGGGGGTGCTGCTGGCGTTCTGGGCTTTTGAAACCGACTATGGCGCCTTTCAGGGCGATTTCAACACCCTGAACGCGCTGGTGACTCTGTCGCATGATTGCCGCCGCCCCGAACTGTTCCGGCCGCAGATCTTTGCCGCGCTGGAGCTCTATGAGCAGGGCGGTTTTGATCCGCGCAAAACCACGGGCGCCTGGGCCGGTGAAGTCGGCATGGTGCAGATGCTGCCCCGCGACATTCTGCAAAACGGGATGGATGGCGATGGTGACGGTAAGGTCAGTCTGAAAACCTCGGCCCCGGATGCGCTGATGTCAGGCGGCAAGATGCTGTCGAACCTGGGCTGGACCCCCGGCCAGCCCTGGCTGCAAGAAGTGACGATCCCGCGCGGACTGGATCTCTCAAAAACAGGCCCTTCGCAAAAGAATTCAGTCTCTAACTGGGCCAGAATGGGCGTTCAGCCCCGCTCAGGATCCCTGGCCAATGGCAGCCTGCAGGCGTCGCTGCTGCTGCCACAGGGCCACAAGGGGCCGGCCTTTCTCGCCTACCCGAATTTTGACGTCTATTTTGAGTGGAACCAGAGCTTTACCTATGTGCTGACCGCTGCCTATTTCGCCACCCGACTGGAAGGCGCCAGTGTCTACAGCGCCGGCAACCCTGATCAGGGTCTTAGCGGTGGCCAAATGAAGCAGCTGCAAAAGAAGCTGCAGGCGCGGGGCCATGATGTGGGTAAGGTCGACGGGATTTTAGGCTCTAAAACCCGCATTGCGGTGCAGTTAGAGCAGCAACGCCTTGGCCTGCCGGCCGATGCCTGGCCAACACCCGCCCTGCTGAACAGGCTCTGATCAGCGCCAAGGCGGGGGAGCGATCCCCCGCCCGGCCAGGCTCACCAGTCGATGAAGGCTTCGAACTCGGCTTCGGCTTTGGTCCATTTGCTGACCAGCACGGCAAAATCATCGGCGTCGATGCCCGCATTGCCAAGATACAGATCATGCTCGATCCGGGCAGATCCGCTGTCAGAGATATAGGCGCGGGAAAAACGGTTGTCGGCGTTCCAGCTGTTGACCTTGGATTTGCGCACGCTGCCTTCGGTCTTATACCCCGAGAAGAACTGGATGGATTTGCAATCGGTATTGTTGGTGCAATCATAGAAATACAACACAAAGTCCGAACCGTAGTATTCGATCTTCAGCTTCGGATCACCGGCATTGTCCACGGTGCGCTCCACATCGCCACCTTCTTCGACAAAGAACTCCAGCAGCGTATCGGGGTCCGTCGCCACCAGCATCTCGGCCGAGGCCAAAGATGGCAGGGAAAGAGCGGCCACAACGGCCAGCTTCGCAATGTTTTTCATGTGTATTTCCTTTTGCTTACAAAATCACGCTCGTTAAGACAGTCCCAGTCCCGCAAGAGCCAAAGAAGATCAGGCCACCATCGCCTCGGCTTTTTTCAAATCCACCGACACCAACTGGCTGACCCCTTGTTCCTGCATGGTAACACCAAACAACCGATCCATCCGGGCCATTGTTACCGCGTGGTGAGTGATGATCAAGAACCGGGTCTCGGTTTGGCGGCACATTTCGTCCAGCAGGTCACAGAACCGGGTGACATTGGCATCATCCAGCGGCGCGTCGACCTCGTCCAGCACACAGATCGGCGCCGGGTTGGCCAGGAACACCGCAAAGATCAGCGCCAGTGCGGTCAGCGTCTGCTCGCCCCCCGACAGCAGCGATAGGGTCGACAGCTTCTTGCCCGGCGGCTGACACATGATCTCTAGCCCGGCATCCAGCGGGTCGTCGCTTTCAACCATCACAAGGCTGGCCTCGCCGCCGCCAAACAGATGCCGGAACAGTGACGAAAAGCTGCGGTTGACCTGCTCAAACGCGGTCAAAAGCCGCTGGCGGCCTTCGCGGTTCAGACTGGCAATCCCGTTGCGCAGAGTCTTTACCGCCTCTTCCAGATCCGATTTCTCAGTGACCAGCGTATCATGTTCGTCCTGGATCTCGCGGGCGTCTTCCTCGGCCCGCAGGTTGACCGCCCCCAAAGCATCGCGCTGACGTTTGTGGCGGTTCACTTCGGTCTCCAGCACCTCGGCGGCGGGCATCTCGTCGGGATTGGCGTCCAACTGCTCCAGCAAGTGCTGCGGCGTCACCTGCTGATCCTCGGCAATGCGCTCAGCCGCATGGGCCACGGTTTCACGCGCCGCTTCGCTCAGCGCCTCGGCGCGGGCGCGGATCTCGCGGGCGTCTGACGCCAGCCGCTCGGCCTCCCGTTCGGTCTGTACCTTGTCGCGCAGCAGCGTTTCCGCCCCGATCAGCGCGTCGCAGGCCAGTGCCTTGCGGGCCTCGGCCTCCTCGATGGCCTCAGTCAGCTCTTCGCGTTTCTCGGCGATCTCAAACGGCACCGCATTGGCCTCCTCCAGGTCCTCCTGCGAGCCCTCCCGGCGCTCGGCCAGTTCGGTGATGCGGCGGTCGGCACTGTCCAGCCGGAGCTTCCAGCCACTGACCTCCTTGGTCACCTGCTGCGCCCGCCTGGTGCGCGCCTCGCCCTCGCGGCGCAGCTCATCCTGGGCAGAGCGGTGCGACAGCATGGTGATGCGGGCGGCTTCAACCCGCTGCTTGATGTCCTCGACACTGACCCGGGCCGAGGTCAGGTCGCCAAGATCCTCCAGCGCCTCTTTCGCCTCGGACAATTGCGCCTGCGCCGCCTCGGCATCCTCGTCATGGCGCGCCACCGCGATGCCGAGAGTCTCCAGCTTGCCCTCGGCCAGGTTGCGGTTGGCCTCTGCCCGGCTCAGCGCCCGGGCACTGTCTGCCAGCCGCTGATCGGCGGTGCGGCGGGCCTGACGGGCATCCTGATCGGCCTGGGCAACCTGCTGCAACCTGCCCACCAACAGCTGATGCGCGGCGCGCGCCCCCTCGGTTCGCGCCCCAACCCGCTCCATGTCTTGTTTCAGCGTTTCCAGCCGGTTCAGCTGCTCCAGGCGCAGCGCCGCCGCACTTGGCGCGTCTTCAGCCCAGGCCCGGTATCCGTCCCAGCGCCACAGATCGCCTTCGAGCGAGACCAGACGCTGACCGGGCTGCAACTGCGCCTGCAGGCAGGGCCCGATATCGCCGTCAACCAGAGCAATCTGGGCGATCCGCCGCCCCAGTACATCGGGGCCAGACACATGCCGCGCCAGCGGCTGTGATCCTGCGGGCATCGGCAGGTCGCGTGAGTAGGCCGGCAGAATCACCCAGCCCGAGGCGCCATCCGCCGCCACCAACGGCATCCGCAGATCATCCGCCAGCGCCGCCCCCAGCGCCTTCTCATAGCCCGGCTCGACCTGAAACTGGTCCAGCACCTGACCGCCTTCGGCAGTGTCGCGTTCCAGCAGTTTGGCCAGCGCCGTCACCTCGGCCCGCAGGGCCCCCAACTCGCCCTCAGCCTCGGAGCGCTGCGCCCGCGCATCCGATTCCCGCGCTTGCGTTTCACTGCGCAAATCATCCGCCGCCGCCAGCGCCTCTTCGGCCAGCTCCGCAGCCTCGCGGGTCTCTTCCTCGGCCTCGATCGAGGCTTCGAACGCGCACTCTGCCTGGATCAGAGACTGTTTTGCCTCGTCCACGGCGGCCCGCGCCCGGTCGCCATCGCCGACCGCCCGCATCAGGGCCCGGTTGTGATCTTCCACCAATCGCTGCGCCGACTGATGCCGCGCTGCCAGCCGCGCCACATCTTCGGTCAGCTGCGCCAGACGGTCCTCGTGGCCCTGCAAAACACCGGTGGCATCGCGGGACAACGCCACCGCCTCGCCCAGACGATCCTCATGGCCCTCACTGGCCTTGGACAATTCGCGCGCTTCCCAGTCCAGCTGCTCAATGGTTTCGCCAGCATCCCTGTTCAGGCCGCTTTCGCGGTCGATATCGCGGCCCAGCTGCAGCACCCGGTTGGTCAGCGTCTCAATCGCTTGCCGCGCCTGCGCCTCTTGGGCGCCAAGCGTGTCGCGCTGCACCACCAGCCGTTGCGCAATGGCGGCGGCAATAGCGTCTTCATCGCGCAGCGGCGGCAGTTTACCTTCGGCCTCGATGCGTTGCTCTGCCGCCAGTCGCGCCATCGCCGCCGCCTTGGCCGCCTGGGTGACACGCGCCCGGTCCAGCTGCTCGGCCGCCAGCCGCGCCTCATCGGCCTCGCGCCAGCGGCGATACAGCAACATGCCCTCGGCGCGGCGCAATTGCGTGCCAATGTCACGATACCGCTGCGCCTGCCGGGCCTGCCGCGCCAGCTGCGACAGCTGCGCCGCCAGCTGCTCGATCACATCATCGACCCGCAGCAGATTGGTCTCGGTCCCCTTCAGCTTCAACTCGGCCTCGTGGCGCCGCTGATACAGGCCTGAAATCCCCGCCGCCTCCTCCAAAATGCGCCGCCGCGCCTTGGGCTTGGCGTTGATCAGCATGGCGATCTGGCCCTGCCCGACCAGCGCCGGGCTATGGGCCCCGGTCGAGGCATCGGCAAACAGCATCTGCACGTCGCGGGCCCGCACATCCCTGGAGTTGGCCTTATAGGCGCTGCCCACGTCGCGGGTGATCCGGCGCACGATCTCCAGAGTGTCACTGTCGTTAAACCCCGAGGGCGCCAGCCGGTCGGTATTGTCGATCTGCAGGCTGACCTCGGCAAAGTTGCGCGCCCCGCGCGAGGCGGCACCGGCAAAGATCACGTCTTCCATACCGCCGCCGCGCATCGATTTGGGGCGGTTCTCGCCCATCACCCAGCGCAGCGCCTCTAGTAGGTTCGACTTGCCACAGCCATTGGGCCCGACCACGCCGGTCAACCCGTCCGAGATGATCAGATCGGTGGGATCCACAAAGCTCTTGAAACCGGTCAGCCTGAGTTTGGAAAAGCGCAAAACCGCCCCTTTTTGATTCCGTCTGCCGGAAAGCTGAGCAATTCAAGTCAATTGTGTCAATGATATTGCCCCATAATCCGGCAATCCCGGCCAGATCCACCACCGTATGTTGCGCATCTGGGATAGTTTCAGGGCAAAGGCGAACAGGCGTAGACCGTAAACCCATCCCCCTGCCGGGTTTCAAGCCACTGCACAACATCCTCACAGCCATAGTCGGGCCGCATCGCAATCAGCGGAGCATCGCGACATTGCAGAACCCCGGTCAGAACCGCCTGATCGCCCAGCACCCCGGTCACCTGACAGCCGCTCACCTGCGCCATGGCAAAGCCCGCCCGCGCCCGCAACGGCCCCAGCCGGGGCGCGTATTGCGGATTGATGCGGATTGCCTCGGCCAGATTGCCGCGCAGCCTGATGTCAAAGGTACTGCCGTCCACCGTCAGCCGCAGCGGATCAACCCCGCGAAAATGCCGGGTCTCGGTGGCACAACTGGCCAATAGGCAAAGGCTCATAACGACAGGCAGGCGCATAACAGAATCCCTCTGTCCCAGGATCTCGCAACTTGGTTAATAAATCCCTGCTGACCCGCTGCGGCTATGCGGTGCGGATCACCTGTCCCAGCAACCTGATCCCCTGTTTGATCTGCGCCTCATCCGAGCAAGAGAAGCTGAGCCGTATGGTGTTTTCACCGGATTTATCGGCAAAGAACGCAGCGCCCGGAACAAAGGCAACCCCGACACTGTCAAGGGACCGCGCCAGCAATTGCGCACCATTGAGACTGACAGGCAGGGTCAGCCAGATAAACATGCCGCCCTCTGGGCGCGTCCAGATCACACCTTCGGGCATGTGTATTTGCAAGGCCTCCAACATCACATCCCGCCGATGCCGGTAGGCGCCCCGCAGGGTTTCCACATGGCTGTCGAATATGCGCGAGGCCACGTCGTGCGCCGCCATCTGGTTCAAACTCGGCGTATGCAGGTCTGCGGCCTGCTTCATCAACACCAGTTGCGAGATCACCGGCCTGGCCGCTACAACCCATCCCAGCCGCAGCCCCGGCGACAGTGTTTTTGAGAACGAGCCACAAAAGATCGTCCGGCAGTGCTCGATGGATCCTTTCCGGGCGATTTCCGTGGCCAAAATGGGCGGCACGGCTTCGCCATCATAGCGCAGGGACTGATAGGCGGCGTCTTCAATAACTGCACAACCCAGATCCTCGGTCAGGTCCAGCAAGGCATCGCGCCCCTGCTGATCCAGCGTCTCCCCTGTCGGATTGGCAAAATCCGCCGACAAATAAGCCAGCTTCACTTGCCCGCCTGCAGTCTCGGCGCCGGTGGCATAGCTGGCTGCGGTGCGATTGCCGGCAACACTCAACTGGTCATATCGCGGCTCATAAGCATTGAACGCTGCCAGTGCGCCCAGATACGTCGGCCAGCCCACCAGTGCGGTATCGCCGGGCGATAGGAACAGCTTGCCCAGGTAATCCAGCGCCTGTTGTGACCCCGAGGTGATCAGAATGTTGTCCACGCAACACGGAACGCCAATCTTGGCCATCTCACCCGCGATCCATTCGCGCAGCGGCAAATACCCTTCGCTGACCGAGTACTGCAGCGATTGCGCCTGCTGGTCCGGCGCCAACCCCCTGGCAAAGGCCGCCGCGAACTCTTGTGCCGGGAACAGGCCTGGATCAGGAATGCCACCAGCAAAGGAAATCAGTCCCGGTCTGTCCAGCAGTTTCAGCAACTCGCGAATTTCCGAGGCCGTCATCCGCGACGCACGGCTGGCAAAGATTTGTGTCAAGGTCATGCTGGCTCCTTTGGGTTGGCTTCGCTACCAAGCTAAGGATCTTGCAAATAGAGTCAACAATGCTGACCTAATGTTTCAAGCATCGTGATCCAAACCGCTTTTCCATCCACTTGCGAGTTCGCCCTAAGCGTGGTCAAATGATTTGACCAATTCAACCCGAGTACCCAAATGCCCTTTCAAAAAATCCAACCTGAAAAACTCTCGACCTCGGTTGTGCGCCAGATTGAACAGTTGATCCTGCGTGGAATTCTGTCCCCAGGTGAAAGGCTGCCAGCCGAGCGCGAACTGGCAGACCGGCTGGGCGTCTCCCGCCCCTCGCTGCGCGACGCCATCTCTGAGCTGCAGAACCGCGGCTTGCTCTGCGCCCGGGCCGGCTCCGGGGTGTTCATCGCCGATGTGCTTGGCTCGGCGTTTTCGCCCGCCCTGATCCAGCTGTTCGCCAGCCACCACGAGGCGGTGTTCGACTATCTGTCGTTTCGCCGCGACATGGAGGGCCTGGCCGCAGAACGCGCCGCGCGACTGGGATCGGACTATGATCTTCAGGTCATACAGACCTGTTTTGACAAGATGGAGGCGGAGCAGTCTCCCTCGCCTGCTTCGTCCATGTCCGAAGCGGATTCCGACCTGGACGCGCAGTTCCATTCCGCCATCATCGACGCCAGCCACAACGTGGTGATGCTGCACATGATGCGCTCGATGTTCGACCTGCTGCGCCAGGGCGTGTTCTACAACCGCAAGATCATGTTCCACCAGCACACCTCGCGCGGAGTGCTGCTGGACCAACACCGCGCTATCAATGCGGCGCTACAGGCCCGCGACCCTGCCGCCGCCCGCAGCGCCGTCGAGGCCCATATGGACTATGTAAAACAGGCGCTGACCGATCATCAAAAGGCCGAACGCAACGCCGCCGTGGCGCAATTACGGCTACAGCACGAGGCCGAGAAGCAGTGATCCGCGGTGCGTGCCAGCACGCACCCTACGCAGGCTCGCCGCAATCAGATGACCAGATGTCAGTGAACCGCGATGACCTTGCACTTGTAGAATTTGAACAATCGGCAATACACGCCGTCACACAGTGACTGCTTCAACGGGTCACTAAAGAACAAAGCCCCAGGCAGTTTCAAATCCTACCACAAATCGAGACGACCAAGACCTCTCGGCGCAACGGCAAGATCCCCATCCTTCACCTCCCAAGGCATACCCCAGACTGCGGGCGGTGGCGGATTGGGGCGACTACGAGTGACCACTCCACCTTGAAGGCCACGGCTTTCTTCGGGGACAAGAAATTGTCGTTTCTCTTGAAAAGCAAAAATTGAAAATATGTGGTCAACTGGCGTCATTCGGTCATATAGAAACAGCTTTGCCGGACAAATCCACGAAGAACTGAGGTTGAATTTCCGGAAAATTGCTTCCAGCCGTGGCGAAATCTTTGTCCCTCCACCTCCCTCGAACAGCTCTGGGAACTTTATAGAAAAGGCCTGTTCCTTGTACACGGCATAGATACGGATCGGCAAGTCCGCTCTGGCTGGCTTTTCACCCTTACCGATAGCTTGCCAGGCAGGCTCATCTCGGTCAATATCTGCCCCTATCTCGAGGCTCGAGATAGGGGCTGTTGACGTTCACCTCAATTGAATGACTGTTGCCGCGATAGAGATGAAGGCTTTGAAACTTTGGTCTGTTTTGCATGAGCGCATCGCTATCCTCCTGTCTTCCTTCAGTTTTCAGAAGCAGCTTTTAATCAAGCGCCGCCATTTGTAGGCCTCCTTGTCGAACTCTGCCGGGAATTTCCGGCTGGATTTCGGTGGTATGATCGGGTTGACGTTGCAATTCAGCAGGTCATTGCGCAGCCAGTCCGTGTCGAAAGCCCTGTCCGCGTTAAAAGCCCTGTCCGCCAGCAGTTGATCGGCGGACAGATCGCGGATCAATGTGTTGGTCTCACCCAGATCATGGGCTTGCCCTGGCATCAGGCAGAAATCGACGAGGTTGCCGAGAGCATCCATCAAGGCCAGTATCTTCGTCGTCGCGCCCCCGCGAGAGCGCCCCCTCTCATGCATGTAAACATGCACGGCGGGGCAGTGAATGGCCTGACAAAGTGTCCGCCTTTTGCGCCCTGACCCGAGCGGTGGACCTTGACGATTGTTCTATCCATTGCCTGGCAGTTGATTGCAAAGCAATCAATGAAAGGGGGTCATGGCGTATTTAAGCTCCGCATCCGAGGCTAATGCCTTGAACATATGATAGAAAGTATCTGTTTTCACCCACCTGCGGAACCGTTTGAACAGGCTGTTCCATTTTTCCGAATTCACTTGGCAACTCGCGCCACTGTGCTCCGGTGCGTACGGTCCAAAGGACTGCCTCCACGAATAGTCGCGGTTCACGCCCGGTTTGCCCGGGATCGGTGGGATTTCCAAGGCAATACGGTTCAATGATTGCCACTGCGCGTTGGTTCGCACTCTTCGGGTCAAGGCTGCTCTCCTTCGTTTGCAGCTTTGAATCAGAAGTCAGGTGATTTGAGAAACCTGAACGTCAACAACCCCCAATCAGAATTTTTGAAATCCAAATTTCACCGTTCGCCAAAATCACTGCTCAAAATTTTCAAATCTCATTGGCCCCTCAAATACCGAACCAGACAGTAAAACCAGCGTAGGGTGTGTGCTTGCACGCACCACTCCAACAGCAAAAGACCCGAGCCAAAGCCCGGGTCTTTTTAATCTCAACAGATACAGACAAAGCTTAGTGCAGCTTTGTCTCCACATCCGAAATGGCCGCATCGATCAGCTTGTTGGCTTCGGTCGCCGTCATTTGTTTGGCGATAACCAGATCCGCTGCCGCGATGGCAATCGAGATGGCCTGGTCGCGAACGTCCTTGACCGCAGCATCCCTGGCCGAGATGATCTGGTCTTCGGCTGAGGCCAGACGGCGCGCAATCGAGGTTTCCAGATCGGCCTTGGCCTGATCCGCCGCCGCAGAGGCATCGACGCGGGCTGCCGCAACAATGCGGTCTGCCTGCTCCTGAACCTCTTTGTGCTTACGCTCGTAAGACGCCAGAAGGGTCTGGGCCTCTTCACGCAGCGCCCGGGCGTCGTCCAGATCCGACTGAATACCAGCAGCGCGGCTGTCCAACTGGCCACCCAGCATGCTGGGGACCTTGGCGTACAGCAGGATGCCGACAAACAGCAGGAAGCCAAGCAACACAACAAAGTTGGTGTTGCTCATCGACAAGAACGGACCCGATGCAGCCAGCGCCGGGCTGGCGGCGCCAAATGTCAGGGCAAGAGCAATTACGTTACGCATAGTCTTATCCTTTCATCCGGTCAGCAACCGCAGCCGCAATGGCCTTGGCATCACTCTTGCCGCCCAGCACAGCCACAACTTCGGCCGCAGTGTCAGTGGCAACAATCTTGATGCTATCCAGCGCGCCGGCCTTGATCTCGGCAATGGCTTTCTCGGACTCAGCTGCCTTGGCAGAGATTTCGACATCCGCCCTGGCAATCGCTTCGTCCAGCCCGACCTGAATTTCAGCCCGGGTTTCCGCCGCAATGCGTTGTGCCTCGGCACGGGCATCCGCCAGCGCCTTGTTGTAAATATTCTCAGCCTCAACCGCTTTGGCCTTGAGAGCCTCAGCCGCTGCGATGTCATTGGTGATGGTGCCCTGACGCTCGGCCAGAACGGCCGCAATACGTGGCAGCGCCACGCGCGACAGGATAAGATAGATTGCGACCAGCGCAACCGCGAGCCAGAAAATCTGGTTCGAAAAAGTAGAAAAGTCCAGCTGCGGCATGCCCGGAGCGGACTCATGTGCGGCATCGGTTGCAGCCTGTGCCACCTCAGCTGCGTTTGTCTCAGTTGACATGTCGTCCTCCTAGGGAACTTGCCGTTACATCGGGCAGTGCAATTGTCACACTGCCCGACCGTAAGGAATTAGGTTCCGTAGAGTCTTAGACCGCAAACATCAGCAGCAGAGCGACCAGGAACGAGAAGATGCCCAGGGCTTCTGCAAAGGCGATGCCGATGAACAGAGTGGCGGTTTGGCCGGCGGCTGCCGACGGGTTGCGCAATGCGCCTGCCAGGAAGTTGCCAGCAACGTGGCCAACACCGATTGCGGCTGCGCCGGAACCGATTGCTGCCAGGCCTGCGCCGATGAACTGTCCCATTTCTGCGATATTGCCTTCCATAGTGTATTCTCCTTACGATGGAATGAGTGATGAGGTTCAGATGAACAGGATGCTCACCCGGTAAACTTTCAAATCCTGCCTTAGTGGCTCGGGTGCAATGCATCCTTCAGATACACACAGGTCAGGATGGTGAAGACATAGGCCTGGATAAAGGCCACCAGGACCTCCAGGGCGTAAACTGCGGTGATCGCAAAGATCGGCAGGAAGCTGAACAGTCCCAGCGCGCCAGCAAATCCGGCGAACACTTTCAGTACCGCGTGGCCCGCCATGATATTGCCGCCCAAACGAATGGAGTGGCTTACCGGGCGCACAAAATACGAGATCAGCTCGATGATGGCCAGCACCGGACGCAGCGCCAGCGGCGCACTGGAGACCCAGAACAGACCCAGGAAAGCGGTGCCGTTCTTGACAAAGCCCAGAATGGTCACGGTCAGGAACACCAGCAGCGCCAGCACCGCGGTTACGGCGATATGCGAGGTGGTTGCGAAGCTCATCGGCAGCAGGCCCAGGGCGTTGGACATCACGATGAACATGAACAGGGTCATGATATAGGGGAAGAACTTGACGCCGTCTTTGCCGGCCACGTCTTCGACCATCTTGTAGACAAAGCCATAGGCCAGTTCGGCGATCGACTGGCCACGCGATGGCACAATGGCGCGGCGCGACGAGCCCAGCACCATCAGGGCAAACACCGCGGCGACGGCCAGCAGCAGCCACAGGGTCATGTTTGTTGGGGTGTACCAGGAAATTTCACCATGGCCGAACAGCGGCTGCACGATGAACTGATCCATTGGATGAATGGCAAGCTCGGCGGTCTCAGGTGCAAAAAATACACCAGAAATAAGGGCCAGTCCCACCATTGCGAAAAAGAATATCTTGCCCATCAGTCTGTGTCTCCTGTCGCCGGGGGTTTATCCCGGTCTTTCGCATTTTTTGCGGCCTCATCGGCCAGTGTCTTTTCCTGGATTTCCTGCGCGCTGCGAAGCATTGTCTTCACCCCGGCCGCAAGACCCAGCATTATAAACAGCACCATGAAGATCGGGAGTGTCCCGAACAGGCGATCCAGCCCATATCCGATGCCAAAACCGATCCCCAGACCGGCTACTAACTCTATCACCATCCGCCAGGCCATATTGGCCATGGAATAATGTTCATCCGCGCGCGGCTTGGGCGCTTGTGCCTTACGCGCCGCCGAGAGCCGATTCTCGAGCTGCGCCATGCGCTGCTTTTGATCGTCATCTGTCACGGCGCCATCCTCACGCGAAATCTGTCTGTGGTGCTAAGGCGCGGCGGCTGTAGAGTCAATTGTTCAGTTCAACCCGGCGCGCTTTTTGTAAGTCATTGTTATATTGAGTATTTTCAGCAAAAAGAAATCCGAGGCCGGGGCTGGGACCGCCGATATTGGCAGGCTCAGCCGGAAAAACCCATATTCAACCGTTGGGTTGATTTTGGTTTGGCGCGGAGTTTGGTCGCAGGACGCGTATAATCCTGCCGTCGATCAGCAGTAATCCAGCCAGGATCGCCGCCATGCCAAACAGCTGCTCAGGCAGCAACTGTTCGTCCAAAACCCAAGCGCCAAGGATCAGCGCTGAAATCGGCGCGATAAAAGTGACCATGGTGATATTGGTTGGCCCGACTTTGGGCAGCACCCAATAGAACACAATGAAGGCTGCCGAGGTCAGTATAAAGCCGATCACCGCCAAAGAGGCCCAGGTCTCTGCCTTCGTGATCACCGGCAGGCCCTCGCTCCACAGCGCCAGTGGGGTGATGGCAAGCGTCGCCCCGGTCAGCGCCAGGGCAACCAGCACCACCGGTTCCATATCGCGAAAGGCGCGCGCCAGATTGACCGAGAACGCGTAGCAAAGCGGCGCGCAGAGGGTCAGCAGCACCGCCCAGAGCGCTGACGTCTGCCCCGCTTGCAGCACCGGCAGCGACAGCACCACAATGCCGCCAATACCGCAGAGTACGCCGAGAGTTTTGAGCAGGGTGGCGCGCTCTCCGCCGGGCCAGAAATGCGAGACTATAACGGCAAAGGCCGGGGTGATGGCATTGACAATGCCCGCCACACCGCTGGCGATATGCTGTTGGCCCAGCGCATAGAAGGCAAAAGGCGCCGCATAGCTTAGCACCCCGAAGCCAAGCAAGGCCGCAGCGCGGCGCAGGGTTATCCTGACCGGCTTGCGGGCGGCCAGCACATAGATCCAGCAGCCCAGCGCGCCCAATCCGACCCGCCCCATCGACACCGACAGCGGCCCCAGCTCGCGCAGAAGAATGGCGTTGAACATGAATGACATGCCCCAGCCGATGCCCAGCACAAAGATCACTGCCCAGTATTTTAATGCCATGTCGCGCAACTCCTGCTGTTTTCGGTGTTATGACCGCGCGCCATCGGCATTGTCGATCCGGAACTTGCGGTTTAGAGGTGATCGCATGAATGATCCGCTTGATACCGTGTTTGCCGCTTTGGCCGATCCAACCCGCAGGGCGATCCTGACCATGTTGTTAGAGGATGACATGGCGGTGAGTGATGTGGCTGAACCGTTTGAGATTTCGCTGGCGGCGATCTCCAAGCACCTGATGATCCTCAGCCGGGCCGGGCTGATCGCGCAGGAAAAGCGTGGCCGGGTGAAATGGTGCAAACTGCAGCCCGACGCCATGCGCGGCACCAGCACCTGGATGCAGGGGTTTGGTCAGTTTGAGCCGGTCAACCTGGACGCCTTTGAGCGGTTTCTGGCCGCCGAACTGGGTGACAGCAACGCCCTGTAATTGTCACGCCCCATTTTCGTCACACCCGGGCCGACGCGGGTTTGACATCCTCTTCCAGCAGTATCCCCAGCGCGATCACCGTCATCACAATACCCACCAAGATCATGCCAACAGGGGCCGGCCGACCCAGGGCGATCTCCCAGAGGATCACCCAGCTGGGCGTCAGATAGGTATAGGCCATGACCTTGGCCGAGGGTAGATGCAGCGTAGCGAACTGCAGCAGGACAAAGGTTATCGAACTGGCGCAGATCGCCAGATATCCAAGTCCGATCCAGACCATCATCGGCAGTTGCAGCCAGTTGGTGGCGCGGATGTCGGACCAGCCGAACAGCAGCAGGATCAGCGCTCCGGCGACCAGCATGCCAAAGGTAAAGACCACCGGTGGCTCGCCCCGGTTCAGTTTGCGCACCAGCGGGGTATAGAGCGCATGCGCCATGCAGCCCCAGAAATAGATCGCCTCACCCTGACCAAACTGGAACGCGCGAAAGGCGGCCCAATCGGCCTGAAAGATCACCCACAGGGCGCCAGCCCCGCCGATGGCCAGCGCCAGCGCCATGCGCGCCGTGGCGATCTGGCGCAGCAGAAACCAGCCTGCAATAGCGCTGAGCACCGGGGTCAGGGTGAACACTGCCGCAGCACTGACGGGCGCGGCGGTCTTCAGCCCGTAGAACATCAACACAAAATAGCCGGCGAACAGGCCACCAAGCAGCACAAACCGCCAAGGCGCCCGAAACTGCTGCCGCCGCAACCCGTGGGTGGCCATGGCCACCGTGCCAATCACCACTGCCGCAATCACAAAGCGCGCCGCGTTCAGTGCAGCCGGCGCAATGTCGTTGGCAATCATCGAGCCCAGCGAGAACGATCCGGCCACCAGCGCCGAAAACACCAGCATCGCCAGATGGCCGCGCAGTGCAGTGTTCATTTACACCAGCCCTTGGCCTGGTCCTTCAGGAAGGTCAGAAAGGCCTGCACCTTGGTGGTGCGGTGCAGATCCACATGGGTGACCAGCCACAAGGCGCCCTCCCATTCCGGCTGCGGCTCCATCATCTGCACCAGATCAGCGTGTCGCGCCGCCTCCCAGACCGACATGAAGCCAATCCCGGCACCACACAACACCGCCTCTTGCATGGTAAAGCCATTGGTGCAGCGAAAGGTGATCGCCTCGGCTGGCGCATGGTCCCGCAGCCACTTGCTGAACGGCGCCCGGCTATTGTCATCATCGGTGCCAATGAAGCGGTGATTGGCGAAATCCTCGACCCCCTTCAACAGCCCGTGACGGGCCACATAGCCCTGTGACGCATACAGGCCGATCCGCTGTTTGACGAAGGGCTGCACCACATTGTCGGGCTGGTCCGGCGCCGCCCCGGCCCGCACCGCCACATGGGCCTCGCCATATTCCAGCCGGAACAGCCGGTCACCGGTCAGATATCGTATGATCAGCCCCGGATGCAGCGCCTGAAACTCGGCCAGCACCGGCACCATCATCGGCGCCAGGGTTGCCAGTGACGTCACCACCAGCTCGCCCGAGACATCGTCCCCCAGCCCCTTGAGGCGGCCAACCAACTGGCTGAACTGATCATCGGTCGCCTGCGCCACCCGCAGCAGGTCAGCGCCAGCCTCGGTCGCGGTATAGCCCCGCGCATGACGCTGAAACAGTTTCACCCCCAGTCGCGCCTCGATGGCATCAATATGACGGATCACCGTGGCATGGTGTACGCCCAGCACCTCGGCTGCGCCGCTGACGGTGCCCATACGGGCCACTTGATATGCGGTGCGAACCTCGTCCCAGTTTTCCATTCTCTGCTCTCCGGTTTTCGCGCCCATATGCGCATTTTTGCACAGTACATGTGAGTTGTCGGCGATTGCGTTCAAAATTGCAAGGAGTCAAGTATCAGGCCAGCACCCCAAAAACAGGATCCATAACCATGACCCAGACCATCCTCCACATCGACGCCTCCGCCCGCAGTCAAGGCTCCACCTCGCGCGATCTGACCGCGCAAATCATCAAGCGTCTGAACGCCGATCAGGTGATCCGCCGCGATCTGACCAGCCCGCTGCCGCAGCTCACCGAAGACTGGATCAATGCCAATTTCACCCCAGCCGATGACCGCGACGCCGTGCAGCGCGATCAGTTGGCCCTCTCCGACCAACTGGTCGAGGAAGTCAAAGCTGCAGATATCCTGGTGATCGGTGTGCCGATCTACAACTTCGCAATTCCCGCCAGCCTTAAGGCCTGGATTGACCTGATAGCCCGCATTGGCCTGACCTTCCACTACACCGAAACCGGCCCCAAAGGCCTGATGAAAGGCAAACGCGCCATCATCGCCCTGGCCTCCGGCGGCACCCGAGTTGGCTCGGACATCGACTTTGCCACCGGATACCTGCGCCACATACTTGGCTTTATCGGCATTACCGATGTGCAGTTTATCGCTGCCGATGCATTGATGGCGGATGCCGACGCCGCAATGATCCGGGCGAATAACGCGATCGAGGCGCTTGCGGCCTGACCTTCGCAGGTGAGTATTTTTAGCAAAAAGAAACAATTGGAGGCGCGGAACCGCCATGTTTCTTTTTGCTCCCAATACTCATGACACACCGCCGCCCAACACTCTGAACGATCAACTGGAGCGTTGCGCATGGGGGATAAAACCCCCGTCCGGGCCGCCGCCTTGGCGGCTCACAGGCCTGCGCGATGTCAAAGCCAGTTGACCGCACAATCTATGCGCTCAAAGAACGCCAGCAGATCCGCCCTCGTCATCCCAATGGTGCGGGTGTTCACCAGCGGATGCATATAGATCACATCCGCCTGTTGCGCGGCGGCGTCCATAAAGAACATCACGTCAGTCTGCACCCCGGTGATCATCGCCAAAGGCGTCACCGCGCCGGGAAAGATGCCCAGATGCTGCAGCAGCCGATCAGGTGAGCCAAACGACAGCTTGCCCACCCCCAGCTCAGCCCCCAGCTGCTTGAGGTCGATCTTGCGGTCCTGCTCTAGCGTCACCAGATAATTGCGCTTTTTGCGGTCGCGCAAGTACAGGTTCTTGAGCCGCAGCGCCTGCTCTCCCGGCACCACCATCGCCGCCTCAACCTCTTTGGCCTCGCCAACCGAATGCAGTGGCGCATGGTCATGCAGCACATAGCCCAGCCCCCAATCGTCCAACCGCGCCAGCAGCGCATCTGACGAGACGGGCATTTGATCCGGATCCTGAGGTATTATGTCCATGTCATCCGTCCACGCCTGATTAAGCAATCAGCGCAGATCACGCGGAATGACAGGCAATTGCAATATGGAAAGCGCCCAGCAGCATCACCGGACGTTTGCCTTGCATCCATCAAGCCTCGGCGAAATCCGCCCGTTTGGCCTCTTGGTAGTGGTCGAAATCAGTGCTGAACCAACCAGTGCCGCGCGACACACTGGCCAGTGAGCTGCACAGCTCGTCCTGAGCCGCCATCGGCAACAGGGTTTCAAACACATCCCAACCGGAGGCATCCGGGTTGTTCTGAAACCCCAGGATCTGCCCCTTCATGCCGCTGACCACCGGCACCAGCCCACCGGTAAACACCGAAGGCACATGGATATGCACCCGCATGATCGGCTGTAGCAACACCGACCCGGCCTCTCTCAACGCCTCGCGCACCGCGTTCTTGGCGGCGGTGCGAAAGGCAAAGTCCGAGCTGTCCACCGCGTGATGTTTTCCGTCCTTCAGGATCACACAGAGATCATCCACCGGATGACCGTTCAGCCCCTCCATCAGCGCCTCCCGGGCGCCCGCCTCGACCGAGGGGATATAGTTTTTGGGCACCGCGCCGCCCTTGATCTGCTCTTCAAAGCGAAAGCCACTGCCGCGCGGCTCGGGGCGCAGCTCGATCTTGATATCGGCGAATTGCCCGGCACCGCCGGATTGCTTGCGATGGCGATACTGGAGCTCAACCGAGCGGGTGATCGTTTCGCGCAGGGCGGGCGGCACTCTGGCCTCGTCAACATCAAGCCCGAATCCCTGCTTCAATATCTGCAGCATGCGCCGCATATGCAGCGGGCCCTGCGCATACAACACCACATGGCCGGTCTGCTCATGGTGTTCGACCCGCAGCGCCGGGTCAATTTCCGCCATCTTCTCCAGCGCCACCGACAGCCGGGCATCATCGCGGTCCCGCACCGGCGTCACCAGCCGCCGAAAGGTCGAGGGATGCGGCTGCGCCCAATCCGGCAGGGCCGCACTGCCATCGCGCAGATAGGCATAGCCCATATTCAGGTGATCGGACTTCACCGCCTGCCCCAGATCGCCCAGGGCCAGGCCGCGCCCATTGGCACCCTTGGCCAGCCCGGTCAGCGATCCCAGCGTGGCGCCGCCCACCGGCATTCCGTTGGCCATCTCGCCATCCATCGCCCGCAGCGTCACCGTCTTGCCCAGATGTTTAACCAGATCCGCCAGACAGCCAACCGCAACCAGCTCGCCACCCGGTTTCGAGGCACGTGACAGCCGCTCCAGCGTCACCCCGACATCAGGTGCCTCGTGACGCAGCGATTTCATCAGCCGCATCACCCCATTGCAATGACTGGCCGATCCCAGCAGCACTGGCAGCAGGTCGTTGTGCTGCAGCACCCTGGTGGCGACTTCGTAGACCTCAGCGGTCAGGATCTTATGATCCTCGATCAATTCTTCCATCAGATGATCATCAAAATCTGCCAGCGCCTCCAGCATCTCGCCGCGCGCCTCCTGCTCGCGACCCATCATGTCGCCGGGCAGCTTGACCAGCGCCGAGGGCCTGCCCTCGTTATATTTCCAGGCCCGTTCCGAGATCAGGTCAACCGCCCCCACCACCTCGCCGCCCTGACGCATCGGCACCTGCCGCAACACCAGATTATGGCCGCAGTAGGTTTGCAGCGATTCGACAATCCGCGCCACCCGGTGCAGCGCCACATCCATTCGGTTGACAAAAAGAAAGGCGGGGATGCCCGCCTCCTCAACCAGCCTGAGATACGGTGCGCTGAGCACCGCCGCCTCGGCATCCGCCGGGACCACCAGCACCGCCGCATCACTGGCCGCCAGGGCCGGCCCCGCCTGCGCCAGATTTTCCGGCCCGCCGGCAATATCAATCGCCGCCCAGTCTTCGCCCATGAACTGGAACGGCTGCAACGCCGCCACCTGCGCCACGTCCTGACGCTTGCCTGCCGGGCCTTCCAGCGCGGCCAAAGCCGCCGCAAGTGTCGATTTACCCGACTGCGACGGCCCCAAAATCGTAAATACTCTCATGCTCATATCCCTCCTCGGCGTCCAAATAGGCTGCACGAAGGAAAAGCGCGGCGTATCTCAGCCGCGTTGACTGTCTGAATATGAGCTCTGCCTCAGCCCGTCAGGTCACAAGGCAACACCCCGGTTCGGGAGTCGGGCCATGACGGTACAGCGCCAAGTCTTTGCCAAGGCCGCGCTGCCGTCAAGGGTCAGACCACAGTTTTCGACCCACTCTCTTAGCCACAGTCATACCCTCGGGACTGGCCACAGCCTTACGCTCCACCCTGGCCGCCATCGCTTGACTCCGCCACCGATCAGGCGTAACGCCAGCCTCACCATCCGGGAGAACTCTAATCTTCCGGTCCCGGACCTTGCGTCAGGGATCGCCCCCCACCAGCGTGTTACGCCCGTGGGGGCAATTGTGTATGGAGAATTTGCCCCTGTCTAAAGGGGCGCCAAGACTGCAACGGCAAAGGAGCCCGAAAGGCATGTTTGAAAATCTATCCGAACGCCTATCCGGTGTCTTTGACCGGCTGACCAAACAGGGCGCGCTCAGCGACGAAGACGTCAAGACCGCGCTGCGTGAAGTCCGGGTTGCGCTGCTTGAGGCCGATGTCTCGCTGCCGGTGGCCCGTGAGTTCATCAAGAAGGTACAGGATCAGGCCACTGGCCAGGCGGTGACCAAATCGGTCACTCCCGGCCAGCAGGTCGTCAAGATCGTGCATGACGCGCTGATCTCGACCCTGCGGGGCGACGGCGATCCCGGTCAGCTGAAGATCGACAACCCGCCCGCACCGATCCTGATGGTTGGTCTGCAGGGCTCGGGCAAGACCACCACCACCGGTAAGCTGGCCAAACGGCTGAAAGAGCGTGAGGGCAAGCGGGTGCTGATGGCCTCGCTGGATATCTATCGCCCGGCAGCGATGGAGCAGCTGGCGATTCTGGGCAAGCAGCTGGGTGTCGACACCCTGCCGATCGTGGCCGGTCAGAAACCCGTCGATATTGCCAAGCGCGCCAAACAGCAGGCCAGCCTTGGCGGCTATGACGTCTACATCCTCGACACCGCCGGCCGCCTTCATATCGACGAACTTCTGATGCAAGAGGTCGAAGACGTCCGCAACGCCGTCACCCCGCGCGAAACGCTGCTGGTGGTTGACGGGTTGACCGGTCAGGTCGCGGTCGAAGTGGCGCAGGAATTCGACGACAAGATTGGCGTCACCGGCGTGGTACTGACCCGGATGGACGGCGATGGTCGCGGCGGCGCCGCCCTGTCGATGCGTGCGGTCACCGGCAAGCCGATCCGCTTTGTCGGCGTCGGCGAAAAACTGGACGCGCTTGAGACCTTCGAGCCCGAGCGCATCGCCGGCCGTATCCTTGGCATGGGTGACATCGTAGCGCTGGTCGAAAAGGCCCAGGACACCATCGAGGCCGAACAGGCCGAAAAGATGATGAAGCGCATGATGAAGGGTCAGTTCAATATGAACGACCTGCGCACCCAGCTGGAACAGATGCAGCAGATGGGCGGCATGGAAGGCATGATGTCGATGATGCCCGGCATGGGCAAAATGGCCAAGCAGGTGCAGGAATCCGGCTTTGACGACAAGGCCCTGAAACGCCAGATCGCGCTGATCCAGTCGATGACCAAGAAAGAACGCGCCAACCCCAAGCTGCTGCAGGCCAACCGCAAAAAGCGCATCGCGCGCGGTGCCGGCATGGAGGTCGCTGATCTCAACAAGCTTCTCAAAATGCACCGCCAGATGGGCGACATGATGAAGAAGATGGGCAAGATGGGCAAAGGTGGCATGCTCAAGCAAGCCATGAAGGGCATGATGGGCAAAGGCGGCGGCATGCCCGGCGCTGGCGATATGGGTGGCATGGATCAGGCAGCTCTGGAAGCGGCGGCCCGGCAGATGGGCGGCAAGCTGCCCGGCATGGGCGGCGGCATGGGCCTGCCTGCGGGCCTCAGCGGCTTTGGCAAGAAAAAGTAATGACCAAGATCCCCACCATATTGACCCCACGTCTGACGCTGCGGGCGCCGCAAGCACAGGATTTCCCTGACTTCGCCGCCTTCTTTGCGTCTGAGCGGTCGAAATTTGTGGGCGGTCCTGCAAGCCGTGAACAAAGCTGGCGCATGCTGGCCGTTGAGCTGGGCCACTGGAGCCTGCGTGGCTATGGCCGCTGGGCGGTTGAAGAAACCGCAACCGGCAAACTGGCCGGAATCATTGGGTTGTGGAACCCTGAAGGTTGGCCCGAGGCCGAACTGGGCTGGGATCTGATGAACGGCTTTGAGGGCAAGGGCTATGCCACCGAAGCCGCACTGGCGGCGCGTGAATACGCCTATGATACTCTCGGCTGGAGCACCGTGATCAGCCTTGTGGCCGCTGCCAACGATGGCTCGCGCCAGCTCGCCAAACGTCTGGGCGCCACCTATGAAGGCCTGTTCGACCACGAGCGCCACGGCACTTTGGAAATCTGGCGCCACCCCGCGCCCGAAGATCTGTCGGCCGGTGGAATGGAGGCCTACGCATGAGTCTGCAGAGCATCCCCACCATCGAAACCAACCGGCTGGTCCTGCGCGGCCCCGAGCCCGAGGATTACCCGAATTTCAAGGCCACCTTCAGCTCTTATCGCGCCCGTTTCATGGGCGGCCCGCTGAACACCTATGAGGCCTGGATGCTCTATGCGGCGGAAATCGGCCATTGGCAGATCCACGGATTTGGCATGTGGATGATCCACGATCGTGTGACAGACGCGACCTACGGCATGGCCGGTGGCTGGATGCCCGCAGGCTGGCCGGAAAAGGAAATCGCCTGGATCATCTGGCCCGATGCGGGTGGTCAGGGCTATGCGCTTGAGGCAACCCATGCCGCACGCAACCATTTCTACAACCAGCAGGGCTGGGACGGAGCGGTCAGCTATATCGACCCCAAGAACCTCGACTCGATCCGCCTGGCGGAACGTCTGGGCGCCCGCAAGGACAAGGACGCCGATACCATTGACGGCAATGACGCGGTCTATCGCCATCCCTCCCCCGATGCGCTGAAGGGCAGCCAGATCGCGCATGGCATCGAGATGGAAATCAGCCACTACGCCGACCCGCTGTTCAAACCAAAAGGATGGGCCCTTGACTGATCACACCACACGCGCCGCGGACATCCTGAAAGGTCACCGCGAAAGCATCGACCGGCTCGACGCGATCCTGGTCTATACCCTGGGCGAGCGGTTCAAGCACACCCAGGCCGTTGGCAGGCTCAAGGCCGAACATGACCTACCGCCTTCGGATCCCACCCGCGAAGCCAATCAGATTTCCCGTCTCGAAGATCTGGCCAAACAGGCCGATCTCGACCCCGACTTTGCCAAGAAATTCCTGAACTTCATCATCACCGAGGTGATCCATCACCACAAGAAGCATCAGGCATAACCAACGTAGGGTGTGTGCTTGCACGCACCGCACCACAACAACCAAAGATGCCGGTGGACAGACCACCGACACAGCGACTTAAACTAAGGAGAAACTCTCATGGCTATGAAAATTCGTCTCGCCCGCGGTGGTTCCAAAAAGCGCCCCTTCTATCGTATCGTTGCCGCTGACAGCCGCATGCCCCGCGATGGCCGCTTCATCGAAAAGCTGGGCACCTATAACCCGCTGCTGCCAAAAGACAGCGAAGAGCGCGTTAAAATGAACGTCGAGCGCATCCAGTACTGGATTGGCCAGGGCGCACAGCCAACCGACCGTATCGCCCGTATGCTGGAAGCCGCTGGCGTTATTCCAAAGACCTCCCGCAGCAACCCTAAAAAGGGTGTTCCAGGCAAGAAAGCCGTTGCGCGCGCTGAAGAAAAAGCCGCCAAGGCAGCCGATTCTGCCGACGCGGAATAACATCATGACGCGGCGGGACTCTGAGTTTTCCGAGGATTTCCGCAGCCAGTTTGACCTGCTGATGCGGCTCCGGCGTGACGTGCGCCGGTTCCGCAACACACCGGTGGACGAGGCGGTGCTGACGCGCTGCCTCGACGCCATCCGGCTGGCCCCTTCGGTGGGGCTCAGCCAACCCTGGCGCATCCTGCGCGTTGAGAGCGAGACGGCCCGCGCCGCCGCTTTGACCAATTTTCAGGCCGCCAATGCGCAGGCACTGGCCGGCTATTCCGGCGACCGTGCCAAGACCTATTCACAGCTGAAACTGACCGGCATGCAGGACGCCCCGGTGCAACTGGCGATCTACTGCGATGACTCTACAACTCAGGGCCACGGGCTGGGCGCCGCCACCATGCCGGAAATGCGCCGCTATTCGGTGGTCACCGCCATCACCCTGTTCTGGCTGACCCTGCGCGCCGAAGGATTGGGATTGGGCTGGGTCTCGGTGCTGGACCCAGACCAGTTGAACCGGGATCTGAATGCACCCGCGGGTTGGCAGCTGATCGGCTATTTCTGCCTGGGCCACCCGGAACAGATCACCGAAACGCCAGAGCTGGAACAAAAAGGCTGGGAGACCCGCCAACAGGCGCTTTTCATCGAGCGCCGATGAGCCTGCTTCTGCGTCCCATCCGAACCGTAATGATGATGGCGCTGGCCTTTGCCACCGGGATAGGCTTTGACCGTATAAAACACAGTGAGCGGTGTCATATTGCCGGCGGCTCGGTAGAGGCCGGACTATGCACAGGAGAAAACAATGACTGATCTAATCTGTATCGGCGCAGTCGCAGGCTCTTTTGGAGTCCGTGGCGAGATCCGCCTGAAAAGCTTTTGCGCGGTGCCCGAGGACATCGAGAGCTACTCGCCGCTGCAAAGCGAGGATGGCAGCCAAAGCTATACGGTGTCGCTGACCCGGGTGATCAATAACGGTTTTGTCGCCATTCTGAGCGGCATTGACACCAAGGAACAGGCGGATGCCATCAAGGGCCTGCGACTGTTTGCACCGCGCGATGCGCTGCCCAATCTGCCCGATGATGAATATTATTATGCCGACCTGACCGGACTGCAGGTGTTTGACACCGGCGGCACCCTGTTGGGTCAGGTGAAATCGGTGATGAACCACGGCGCCGGCGACCTGCTGGAAATCCAGGCGCCGGGACTGAAGGACACTGTGTTACTGCCGTTCACCCAGGCCGCGGTGCCGACAGTCGACATGGATCAGCGCCGTATCATAGCTGATCCGCCTGACGGATTGTTCTGAGCAATACCTGCAGGGGGCTTTGCCCCCTCGCGCCACAGGCGCTCACCCCCAGGATATTTAGGGCCAAATGAAAAGCGGATCCGCCTCTTCATCTGGCTAAAAATCTCCCGGAGCGCGAGGCAGAGCCTCGCAGTTGCGCTGCCTTTCCTTCCGGCCGCCCCTCGCCTATGAAAGCGCCATGACCGAACGCCCAAATAAATCCCACGGCCGCAAGGCCATTCGCCCGACGCTGAAACCGCGCGCCCTGATCACCGACACCCCGGATCTGGTCGGCGTCTGGAAGGCCAAGATTCTGACGCTGTTCCCAACCGCCTTCCCCGGTGTGCTGGGCGAAAGCCTGACCGGCAAGGCGCTGCAAGAGGGCCTGTGGCAGTTGGAGACCATCGACCTGCGACGGTTTGGCATCGGCAAACATCGCAATGTTGACGACACCCCGGCTGGCGGCGGCGCTGGCATGGTATTGCGGGCGGACGTGCTGGGCGCGGCGATCGACCATGCCAGGGAAGGCGTGACCGGCAATCACCCGCTAATCTACCTGTCGCCGCGCGGCAGGCCGATGAACCAGCAGATGATGCAGGATCTGGCCCGCGCTGACGGTGTGACCCTGCTCTGTGGCCGCTTTGAAGGCGTCGACGAGCGGGTGCTGCAGCACTATGGCATCCAGGAGGTCAGCCTTGGTGATTTTGTGATGACCGGTGGCGAGATCGCCGCGCAGGCGCTGATTGACGCCACCGTGCGACTGATCCCCAATGTGCTGGGCAATTCCGCCTCGACCGAGGAAGAGAGCTTTTCCTCCGGTCTGCTGGAACATCCACAATACACCCGCCCGGCTGAGTGGCAGGGGCGCAGGATCCCGGATGTTCTGATGTCAGGCCACCATGGCAATGTCGCCAAGTGGCGCCATGAGATGAGCGAACAGATCACCAAAGCGCGGCGCCCGGACCTGTGGGATGCCTACGCCAAGCCAAAATAGACCAAGGCGCTCTGAGCCCTGGCCACTCGGATGGGCGGCGCCCTCGGCCCAGCAACGGGCTGAGGCACCTTCCTGGCAGCTGACGCCCCGGAAAGAGACCTGCCGAGTGACGGCGCTGACGCTGTTTTTTGCAAACCTGGCAAGAACCGCTTACAGGCCCCAGGAAAGCACATATTTGGCTTGATCTGGCCGCCGCGACGGCCTAATGCTCCGCAGGTCTGGAATCACTTTGGTGGCTCCGGGCCGTTTGGTTTTTGATCCATAAATTCTGCCCCAGCCTTCTTCGGTCTCGGGCAGCGGATCAAGACCGGCACACAGGAATGGACAGATCGATCTCTGGCGGGCGCAGCTTGCGGACCCGGTGAAGACCAAGAGCTCTCGGACTGCATAAATCTTCGTGGGAAACCACGATCTAAAAATTAGGAGTTTGCGATGAACCTGATCGCACAGCTGGAGGCGGAACAAGTTGCCGCCCTGGGGAATGATATCCCCGATTTCAAAGCCGGTGACACCATCCGCGTTGGCTTTCGAGTGACCGAAGGGTCGCGCACCCGTGTTCAGAACTACGAAGGCGTTTGCATCTCGCGCAAGAACGGCAAGGGCATTGCCGGTTCGTTCACCGTTCGCAAGATCTCCTTCGGTGAAGGCGTTGAGCGCGTATTCCCGCTGCACTCGACCAACATCGATGCCATCACAGTGATCCGTCGTGGCCGCGTTCGTCGCGCCAAACTGTACTACCTGCGCGCCCGTCGCGGTAAGTCGGCACGGATCGCAGAAGACACGAACTACAAAACCAAAAACGCGTAAGGAGTGGTATCATGAAAAAAGACATCCATCCCGAGTACCACGGCATCAAAGTCAAAATGACCGATGGCACCATTCTGGAAATGCGCTCGACCTGGGGCAAAGAAGGCGACCAGATGGCGCTGGATATCGATCCCACGGTTCACCCGGCCTGGACCGGTGGCAACACCCGTCTGATGGACGCCGGTGGCCGCGTATCCAAATTCAAAAAGAAATACGAAGGTCTGGGCTTCTAAGCATCCCGCCTTTTCAGTTTCGCAAAGCGCCGCTCCACTGGGGCGGCGTTTTTTATGGGCAACAGTTCCGTCAAAATCGGTAAAAACAGGCCCTAATAAAGGGCTTTGTGCGCTTTTCATCGAATCCAACCGCTTCTATAGTCGCGCCAACAAACGCGCAGCATGGCGCGGCAACGAAGGGACATCAGATGGCGCATATCATTGTCGTCGGGAACGAAAAGGGTGGCGCAGGCAAATCCACCGTGTCGATGCATCTGGCCACCGCGCTGGCGCGGCTTGGCCACAAGGTGGCGGCGCTGGACCTGGATCTGCGTCAGCGTTCAATGGCGCGGTACCTGGAAAACCGTCGCGAGTTCATGGCCCTCTCCGGGCTGGAGCTGCCAACGGTTGAGTGTCACGACCTGCCCGAGATCGACCCGGCCTCGCTGCAACCCGGCGAAAACATCTATGACCACCGGCTGTCCGCAGCAGTGGCGGCACTGGAGCCGGACAACGATTTTATCCTGATCGACTGCCCCGGCTCGCACACCCGGCTCAGTCAGGTGGCGCATTCGCTGGCTGACACGCTGGTGACGCCGCTGAACGACAGTTTTGTCGATTTCGACCTATTGGCGCATATCGACCAGAAGGGCGAAAAAATCCTGGGTCCGTCGGTCTATTCCGAGATGGTCTGGAACGCCCGGCAACTGCGCGCCCAGGCCGGGCTAAAGCCGATTGACTGGGTGGTGGTCCGCAACCGGGTTGGCACCCAGCGGATGCTCAACAAGGAAAAGATGGAGCGCGCTATCATCATGCTCTCCAAGCGCATCGGCTTTCGGGTTGCCCCGGGGTTCTCCGAGCGGGTGATTTTCCGTGAGCTGTTCCCGCGCGGGCTGACGCTGCTGGATCTGAAAGACATCGGCGTCAAGCAGCTGAACATTTCCAACATCGCCGCCCGGCAAGAGCTGCGCGACATGATGAAGGCGGTCAACCTGCCCGGCGTCGACGTCAATATCTGACCCAAGCGGCCGCTGCTTTGGCGGCGGCGCTCACTTGGCGCCGTCAAAAATCGTATAGAGCTCAATCGGCTCGGCAACGCCGCGCAGCATATAGCGCCCCAGCGACACCAGATCATGGGGCGACGGCTGCGCTGCCCGTTGCACCACCTCGGACACGATAATGCTTTGCCCCACCTCGCGGTGCAGTCCCGAGATCCGCGAGGTCAGGTTGACGGTGGGTCCAATGACGGTGAAATCCAGCCGGTTCTCGGCGCCGATATTGCCGTATAAGATTTCACCCGCATGCAATGCCAGGGTGAAATCCGCCACTGGCAGCCCTGCGGCGCTGCGTTCGATATTGCGCTCCGCGATTTTTGTCCGCAATTCGCTGGCCGCATCCAGCGCCGCCGTGGCATCCTCTTGAACGCTGCCAAGATCAAACATGGTCAGGATGCCATCGCCCATGAATTTGAGGATATTGCCGCCGAAGCCCTGAATGGTGGCCACAGCCAGCCCGAAATAGTCGTTCAGCATGTCGATCAGATCCGGTCCGGGCAGCTGCTCGGCCAGGCGGGTGAAGCCTTTGAGGTCGAAGTAACAGATCACCGCGTCGATTTTCTGCGACGAGCCACGCTGGATTTCGCCGGAGAGCACCCGCCGGCCCGCATCCCGACCCAAATAGACCTGCAGCAGGTCACTGGCCATCTGCCGATGCGATGATGATTTCAGCGCCAGCCCCAGATAGGGCAATAAGGTTCGGAACAGAGCCAGATCCGTGTCGGAAAATCCGCCCTTCTGGTCCGAGGTCCAGGATACCATCATCCCTTCGGCGGGGTTATTGGGATCACTTGGCCCACCGTCCGGCGCGCCAAACATCAATCGGGTTGCAAAATAATCTGTCGCGCCGGTTTTCGACAAGTCGCGCATCAAAGGAAAATCGGCCATATCCTTGGCCCCCAGCGACGAGCGAAATTCTTCGTCTCCCTGTTGCAGCATCCGGTAGAACGGGCTTGTCAGCCAGGCATCGACTGGCGTTTCCTGTCGTTGAAAATACTGGTGAGACAGGCCCTCGGCACCGGTCCAGCTAAAGCCGATGCCGCCGAACTTGGGATGAAAAGCCCGCTGCGCCACGTGAAACCGCAACAGTGGAATACCGGCCTGAACCAGGCGTTCGCAGTAGCCCTTCAGAATGTCCTCACGGCTGACACCGTGTAAGCCCTGCTCAACGATCCAAGCAATCAGTGGCGCCGCGATGTTATCAGTCTCAGTCATTCAGGCCTCTTTAGGTTAGCCCGTGATGTGGGCATGCCGATACCAAATTACTACGGGTCTATCCCGGATATTTTCTTCAGCAAACGCCGCAGCAGGACGGCCTCGTCGGCGCTGAATTGGGACGTCAGTTTTGCGTCATAGGCTTTTGCAACCGAACGCAGATCACGGTAGGCCATTTCCCCCGCTGCTGTCAGCGCCAAATGCTCCGCACGGCGATCATTTTCGTCCCGGTCACGGGTCACAAACCGGCGCGCCGCCAGCTTGGCAACTGCCCGGCTGATTTTGGTCTTATGGATTTTCGCCCGCAAACTAATGTCTTTGGCGGTCAGGCTGCCATGGATGCCAAGATGGAACAGCACCCGCCACTCGGTCCGTAGCATGCCATACCGGTTCTTATACTCGCCCTGAAACTCAAGGGAACACTCCTCGGCGGCGCGGTTCAGCAGGAAAGGCAGGAAATCCTGCAGCGTAAAGTCATCTTTTTCTATCATCCGGGCCTCCTATCCCTTGTTAGTTACATAATCAACTATTATCGAAGCAAGAAGACGAAAAGGAACGCGCAATGACCCGACCTGTTGATCCCCATGAGATGATCCAGGCCCCCTCGCTGGCGGGCCCGCACCAAGGCTATATGTCCGGCTTTGGCAACGACTATGAAACCGAGGCGCTGCCCGGTGCCCTGCCCCAAGGCATGAACTCGCCGCAGAAATGCGAGTACGGTCTGTATGGCGAGCAGCTCTCGGGCACCGCCTTCACCGCGCCCAGCCATCAGAACGAACGCACCTGGTGCTATCGCATCCGCCCCAGCGTCAAGCACAGCCACCGCTACAGCAAGATTGACCTGCCACAGTGGAAATCTGCGCCCAATGTGGACCCGGATGTGATCAGCCTGGGCCAGTACCGCTGGGACCCGATGCCGCACAGCGACACCCCGCTGACCTGGCTAACCGGCATGCGCACCATGACCACGGCGGGGGATGTGAACACCCAGGTCGGCATGGCGACGCATATCTACCTGGTGACTGAAAGCATGGTCGACAGCTATTTCTATTCAGCCGATTCCGAGATGCTGGTGATCCCGCAGGAGGGCCGGTTGCGGTTCTGCACCGAGCTGGGGATCATCGACGTGGAACCGCAAGAGATCGCCATTCTGCCGCGCGGTCTGCTGTACCGGGTTGAGGTGCTGGAAGGCCCGGCACGCGGCTTTGTCTGCGAGAACTACGGCCAGAAATTCGAGCTGCCCGGTCGTGGCCCGATTGGCGCCAACTGCATGGCCAACCCGCGCGACTTCAAGGCGCCGGTTGCCGCCTTTGAGGACCGCGAGGTACCCTCAACCGTGACCATCAAATGGTGCGGCCAGTTCCATCAGACCCAGATCGGCCAGTCACCGCTGGATGTGGTGGCCTGGCATGGCAATTACGCGCCGGTGAAATACGACCTGCGCACCTATTGCCCGGTGGGCGCCATCCTGTTTGACCACCCGGATCCCTCGATCTTTACCGTGCTGACGGCTCCCTCCGGGCAGGCAGGCACCGCCAATATCGACTTTGTGCTGTTCCGCGAGCGCTGGATGGTATCCGAAGACACCTTTCGCCCGCCGTGGTACCATAAGAACATCATGTCGGAGCTGATGGGCAATATCTACGGCCAGTACGATGCCAAACCCAAGGGGTTCATCCCCGGCGGCATGAGCCTGCACAACATGATGATCCCGCACGGGCCGGACAAAAATGCCTTTGAGGGCGCCTCCAATGCCAACCTCGGCCCTACGAAGCTGGACAATACTATGTCGTTCATGATCGAAACCCGCTTCCCGCAGCACCTGACGGCCTTTGCAGCCAATGAGGCGCCGTTGCAGGATGACTATATTGATTGCTGGACAGATCTCGAAAAGAAGTTCGACGGCACCCCCGGCAAGAAGTAATTGCCCTACATTGACTGTGCCAGACCCGGACGGTTTGCGGCGCAGTCAGAGGCGGGATCCGAAGGAAAGGAATGCCCATGAGCAAGAACCAAGTTGTGTTACTGGGCACCAAAGGTGGGCCGGCCATCCGACCCGGCACCCGGATGCCCACTGCAATTCTGGTCCAGATGGATGGGCAGACAATTCTGGTGGATGCCGGTCTTGGGGTGTCGCGCGGGCTCTGCGACGCCGGTGTTGCGCTGACCGATCTGGATGCCATCGTGATCACCCATCTGCATTCCGACCACTACCTGGAGCTGGGGCCGCTGCTGCACACCGCCTGGACCGCAGGATTGGCCCGCCCGGTGCCGGTCATCGGTCCCAAGGGGTTGGATGCCTATTGGACCGGCTTCCAACAATCGATGGCGTTCGACATCTCCCTGCGTCTGCGTGATGAGGGTCGCCCTGACTTTGCGCCTCTGGCCGATATTCAGGTGATAGAACCGGGGCAGAGGCCGCTGGGACCGCTGACTATGCAGGTGATCCGCAACGCCCATCCGCCGATCACCGACAGCTTTGCCCTGCGCCTGACCGGCAAGCAGCACAGCGTCGTTCTGTCCGGGGACACCGCGCCGATCGCTGAAATGGCTGATTTCGCCAAAGGCGCTGACCTGCTGGTGCATGAGGCCATGTTGTCGGCTGGCATCGACGCGCTCTGTGCCCGGGTTGGCAATGGCGATGACCGCTTGCGCCACCACCTGCTGCGCTCGCACAGCCCCGCCGACCAGGTGGGCCGCATTGCCAGCCAGGCCGGCGTGAAACGTCTCGCCCTGAACCACCTCGTCCCCTGTGACGACCCCGATTTCACTGAAACAGACTGGCAGACCGAAACCTGCCGCGAATGGTCGGGCCCGCTGTTTATCGGAACCGACGGGCTGACCATTTCCCTCGACCAAAAGGAATCCCCCACATGTCTTTGATGAAAAGCTGGGTCGCTTCGGCCAATGACGCCGCCCATCCGTTTCCGCTGAACAACCTGCCCTACGGCGTATTTTCCACTGCCGACGGCGAACCACGCTGTGGTGTTGCCATTGGCGACATGATCCTGGACATGCAGGCCGCCGAGGAAACGGGCCTGATCGTGCTGACCGACGATCCGCTGTTTGATGTGCCGTTCTGGAACGCCCTGATGGAGGAAGGCCCCGCGGTCTGGGCCGCCCTGCGAGAACGGCTGGTGGCGCTGCTGGGCAAGGGATCTGCCGAGCAAGCCGCCGTGGAAGTGCTGCTGGTGCCAATGGCCGATGCCGATCTGCACCTGCCGCTTGCGGTCAGCGAATACACCGATTTCTACGCCGGCATGCAGCACGCCAAGAACATGGGCGCCATCCTGCGCGGATCACCCGATCTGCCCGCCAACTGGCTGCACATCCCCATCGGCTACAACGGCCGCGCCTCGTCCGTAGTGGTCTCGGGCACCGAGATTCACCGCCCCAATGGCCAGACCAAGGCCCCCGATGCCGAGATGCCCTCGTTCGGGCCCAGCAAGCGACTGGATATCGAGCTGGAGATGGGCGCGATTGTTGGCACCGGCAATGAGCTGGGCCAGCCAATCACCGTCGACCAGGCCGATGCGATGATCTTTGGCTATGTGCTGCTCAACGACTGGTCGGCGCGCGACATTCAGGGCTGGGAATACCAGCCGCTGGGCCCGTTCCAGGGCAAGGCCTTTGGCACCTCGATCTCGCCGTGGATCGTCACCTCGGCGGCGCTGGACCAGTTCCGCACCCCAACCCCGCCGCGTGAGAAAGAACTGCTGCCCTATCTGCACGGCTCCAAGGACGGGTTGTTTGATATCGAGCTTGAAGTGCTGATGCAGCCCGAGGGCGCCGACAAAGCCACCTCGCTGTCCAAGACCAACTATAGCCGCATGTATTATTCAGCCGCCGAACAGCTGTGCCACCACGCCAGTGGCGGCTGCGAGATGAACGTGGGCGATCTGCTGGGCTCGGGCACCATCTCTGGACCTGACCGCTCTGAATTCGGCTCGCTGATGGAGCTGAGCTGGGCCGGCCGCGAGCCCTTCACCCTGGACACCGGCGAGACCCGTGGCTTCATCGAGAACGGTGATACCCTGACCCTGCGTGGCAATGCCCGTGGCAAAGGCTTCACCATCGGTTTTGGCGACTGCAGCGGCAAAATCCTGCCCGCGAAAACCTGGGGCTAAATCATGACGCTCGCGCTTGACCATATCCAGATTGCGATCCCCAAAGGAGGCGAGGATCAATGCCGCGCCTTTTGGGGAGAGTTGGTTGGCCTGTGCGAGATCGCCAAACCAAAAGCCCTGCAAGCGCGTGGCGGACTTTGGTATGCGCTGGCTGGAGCCGAGTTGCACCTTGGCGTCGAACAGCCATTTACTGCAGCACTGAAAGCCCATCCTGGCTTTTGCACCACCGACATAACCGCGCTTGCTGCGCGGCTTGAAACCGCAGGTCACGCGCTGACCTGGGACACCGCAATTAAGGGGCGAGAACGGTTCTTTACCAAAGATCCGTTCGGCAACCGATTGGAATTCCTGCAAGAAAACTAACCGGCTTCTTCTTTGAGAAAATACTCCCGCCGGAGGCTCCCAAACCCTCCACTGGCGCTGACACATAAGGACTAATACCATGGCCAAAGCATTCGCGTCCCAAGGGGACATGTCGGAAAAGAAAATCACCTTTGATGAAATCGGCAAGGACATCTATGCCTTCACCGCCGAGGGCGACCCAAACTCGGGCGTTATCATCGGCGACGAGAGCGTGATGATCATCGAGGCGCAGGCCACCCCACGGCTGGCCAACAAGGTCATCGACTGTGTGCGCTCGGTCACCGACAAGCCGATCAGCCACGTGGTGCTGACCCATTATCACGCGGTGCGGGTGCTGGGCGCTTCGGCCTTTGGTGCCGAACAGATCATCATGGGTGACAAGGCCCGCGCCATGGTGGTGGAACGTGGACAAGAAGACTGGGACAGCGAATTCCAGCGCTTCCCGCGGCTGTTTGAGGGCCATGAGAGCATTCCCGGCCTGACCTATCCCACCACCACCTTCAGCGAAGACATGACCGTCTATCTGGGCAACCGCCGCATCGACTTGATGCATCTGGGCCGCGCCCATACGGCAGGGGATATCGTTATCCATGTGCCGGATGAAAACGTCATGTTCACCGGCGATATCGTCGAATACCACTCGGCCTGCTATTGCGGCGACGGACATTTCAGCGATTGGGGTGATACCCTGGACGCGATCTCATCCTTTGACGTCGACGCCATTGCGCCGGGTCGCGGCGATGCGCTGATCGGCAAGGACATGGTCTCTGCCGCGATTGAAAACACCCGTGATTTTGTCGAGTCCACCTATCGCCCCGCCGCCAAAGTTGCAGCGCGCAATGGCACCCTGAAAGAAGCCTGGGACGCGGTGCGCGCGGAATGTGATCCCAAATTCAAGGATTACGCCATCTACGAGCACTGCCTGCCCTTCAACGTCGCCCGCGCCTTTGACGAGGCCCGCGGCATCGACAACCCCCGCATCTGGACCGCCCAGCGTGACATCGAAATGTGGGACGCCTTGCAGGGCTAAAACAAAGGGCGCTTTTTCAACGCCTGGCTGCGGCTGGACCTTTGCGGGGGTCGGCCGCAGCAAAGCCCCGAAAAAACCAATGCAACAGGCAGTGGGCGTTGATCCAGATCGTGTCGTCCTAGCCTGAATAATGTGAAAATAAGCAAATACTCCCGGCGACCTGTCGCCGGGAACCGGTGAAACTGTGCCCTGCGCACACTCATCTTGGGAGGAGACCAGATGAAGAAGATTTTTGAAGTCCCTATGTACCCCTACGCCCGCCATGCGGATCAGGATGCCGCCGCACCTGTGCGCCATAAGGTCATTGTGATAGGCGCCGGCCCGGTTGGTCTGGGCGCTGCCATTGACCTGGCCCAACAGGGCGTTGAGGTTGTGGTGCTGGATGACAATGACAAGGTGAGCTTTGGCTCGCGGGCCATTTGTTTTGCCAAACGGCCGCTGGAAATCCTTGACCGGCTGGGATGTGGCACCCCGATGGTCGACAAAGGTGTGCAGTGGAATGTCGGCAAGGTGTTCTTTGATGAGCGCCCGGTCTATGACTTTAATCTGCTGTCGGAAGACGGCCACCAGTTCCCCGCCTTCATCAATCTTCAGCAATATTATTTTGAGGAATACATGGTGAACCGAGTCCGCGAAATGCAGGCCGAAGGCATGCCGATCGAGATCCGCGGCCGCAACAAGGTCTCAGCCATTGGCACCCACCCGGACCATGTCACTCTTGAGATCGACACCCCCGAAGGCTCGTATAATCTTGAGGCCGACTGGCTGATTGCCTGTGATGGCGCCGGATCTCCGGCGCGGACCATGCTAGGCAAGGATTTTGTCGGCCGGGTGTTTGAGGACAACTTCCTGATCGCCGATGTGGTGATGGAAGCCGATTTCCCCACCGAGCGCTGGTTCTGGTTTGATCCGCCCTTCAACAAGGGCCAGTCTGCCCTGCTGCACAAGCAGCCCGATAACGTCTGGCGCATTGACCTGCAACTGGGCTGGGATATTGACAAGGAGCGCGAAAAGCGTCCCGAGAACGTCATTCCGCGCCTAAAAGCAATGCTCGGCGATGATGTGGAGTTTGAGCTGGAGTGGGTCTCTATCTATACCTTCCAGTGTCGCCGCATGGAGCAGTTCCGTCATGACCGGGTGTTGTTTGCCGGCGATGCGGCGCATCAGGTCAGCCCCTTTGGCGCCCGTGGGGCCAATTCAGGCCTGCAGGATACCGACAACCTGGGCTGGAAGCTGAAGCTGGTGATTGATGGCAAGGCCCCCGAAAGCCTGCTGGACAGCTATGATACTGAGCGGGTTTACGGGGCTGATGAGAACATCCTGAACTCTAGCCGCTCCACCGATTTCATCACCCCGAAGTCGGACATGTCGCGCCTGTTGCGCGATGCGGTGCTGGATCTGTCCGAGCATCATGAATTTGCCCGCCCACTGGTCAACTCGGGGCGGCTGTCGGTGCCCTGCACCTATGACGGCTCAACTCTGAACTCGGCCGATGCGCTGAGTGGCCCGGACCGCACAAGGCCCGGATCGGCCTGCCCGGATGTGCTGCTGGGAGATGGCTATCTGCTGCCGAAACTGGCGGGCAGGTTCACCCTGCTGACCATTGACGCGGAGGCCCCCGAGGTGATCGAGGAGGCTGGTATCACCGTCACCCGACTGGCGCTGTCGGTCAAGGACGACAAGTCCCTGGCCTTGAAACAGCGCTATTTGGGGGATTGCGAAACTGGCGTCTATTTGATCCGTCCGGATCAGCATGTCGCCGCCCGACGCCCCAGTTTTGATGAAAACCAGTTCCGCGCCGCCATCCGCCGCGCCACAGGCCAGGAGTAGCCCAATGTCCGACCAACTGATCCTGACCCCGAACATCAACGGTGGTGATGACTTTTACGCCGAGTTGCTGGCCACCCACGAGGGTCTCAGCAAGCCACAAAGCGATGCGCTGAACGCCCGGCTGGTGCTGGTGCTGGCCAACCATGTCGGCAACCGCGCAATTTTGACCCAGGCGCTGGCTGCCGCCGCTTTGACCCAAACCCCGGAGGAATAACGACATGAAAATCGAACAGATCCACCACGTTGCCTATCGCTGTAAGGACGCCAAGCAGACCGTGGAATGGTACAATACCATGCTGAAGATGGATTTTGTGCTGGCCATTGCCGAGGATCATGTGCCCTCAACCCACGAGCCGGACCCCTACATGCATGTCTTTATGGATGCGGGTAACGGCAACGTGCTGGCGTTCTTTGAGCTGCCAACCAAGCCGGAAATGGGCCGTGACCCAAACACTCCGATCTGGGTGCAGCATATCGCCTTCAAGGTCAAAGACCGCGACACGCTGCTGGAGTTCAGGGACCATCTTGTGAGCAATGGTGTCGAGGTTCTGGGCGTCACCGACCACTCGATCTTCCACTCGATCTATTTCTTTGATCCCAATGGTCACCGGGTTGAGCTGGCCTGTGCCGATCCAAAGGAAGAGGCGATGCTGGCCAAGCTGGACGCGGTCAAGTGGGATATGCTGGAGGAATGGTCGAAGACCAAAAAGGCACCCAAACACGCCGAGTGGATGCACTCAAAAGAGCTCAGTGACATATAGGCTGGACAGTGGTGCGTGCAAGCACGCACCCTACACTGACTAAAGAGCACACCGGGTGGAGGATAAGGCATGAGTGAGACAGTTCTGTATGATTATTGGCGGTCCTCCGCCAGCTATAGGCTGCGCATTGCGCTGAACCTGGCCGGCATCCCCTATCGGGCGGTCTCGGTTGATCTGGTCAAGGGTGAGCAGCGATCTGGCGCCCATCTGGCGCGCAATCCGCAAGGACTGGTGCCGGTGCTGGAAATCGACGGCTTGCAGCTGACACAATCCCTGGCGATCCTCGACTATCTGGATCAAACCCGCCAGTTGGGGTTGCTGCCCAAAGACCCCGCGTTGCGGGTGCAGGCGCAGGCGCTGGCGCAGTGCATCGCGGTGGATCTGCATCCGGTGTGCAACCTGCAGGTGGTTGCCTATGCGGCCTCTATCGCTGCTGATCCGTCGGCGGCGCGTGAGGCCTGGATGGCGCGGTTCATCCGGCCCGGGCTTGAGGCCTTTGAGAGCCTGCTTGGTGCGTTTGAGCCGCAACCCTATTGCACCGGCGCGGCACCGGGGCTGGCTGACATCTGCCTGATGCCACAGCTGTATAACGCCCGGCGCTGGAGGGTTGATTTTGCCGATCTGCCCCGGCTGGTGGCGGTTGAGGCGGCTTGCGCGCGACATCCGGCCTTTGCTGCGGCGCAGCCGGATGCGGTGCACAGCGCATAGCAGCGCCTGAACGGAGCGGCGGCAAGCGCCGCTTTGGGCGCTTGCGCGGTGGTGTTTCAATCGGCGCGCGTCAGATGCGCATGCGCGGCACGTCGTGTGGATCAAGCCGCAGCTCGATCAGCACCGGGCCTTTGCGGGTTCCCAGCGCCGCAAGGGCGGCCTCCAGCTCCTCACTGCTGCGGACCTCAAACCCCTGACCGCCAAGCGCGGTGGCAATTCCGGCGAATGAGGGCCAGTGGAATTCGGTCAGGCTGGGATCCATCTTGCGATCGAGAAACTGGATATGTTCGGCGCCGTAAGCGGAATCATTGGCGACGATAACAATCAGGTCCAGCCCAAGGCGCACCGCTGTGTTGAACTCGTTGATGCCGCCCATCATGAAGCCTCCGTCGCCGCTGAACAGCACCACCGGCCGGTCCGGCGCCGCCAGTCCGGCGCCGATGGCCTCTTGCAGGCCAAGCCCGATGGAGCCGAAATTCGCGGTCACCACAAAGCTCTGTGGATCGGGGGCCGAGATGCGGCACCAGACTTCGGTCATGAAGCGGCCACCGTCGGTGACCAGCACCCGGTCCTTTGGCAGCGCCTGTTCCAGCCGTTCCAGCGCCTGGACATAGTTCACACAGCCCGCGGCCGTTTTGTCCGAGCCGGTGGGATGGGTGGTCAGCGTTTCGATGTTCAGCTCGCGGGTAAAGCCGCTGGCGGGGATCTCGGCCTCGTCCAGCCAATACAGAATAGTCTCGGCGGTCAGCCCCGCATCGGCCACCAGCGCCGCGTCAGGGTGCAAGCCACCACCGATGGCGGTGGGTTCGATATCCACCTGCACGATCCGCTTGTCCTTCATCAACTTGCCACGGTCGGTGGTGAAATCATGCAGCGCGGTGCCGAAACAGACGATGCAATCGGACTGGGCGATCAGGTCATAGGCGGCGGGGGTCGACAGGGTGCCAAAGATATCAATGTTATAGGGATGGTCCTTGAACAGGCCCTTGGCCTTGAGCGTTGTGGCCAGCGGCGCCTCGAGCCGGTCGGCCAGCCGGATCAACTGATCCCGCGCCGCCACTGCACCGCCGCCGGCCAGGATCAGTGGACGGCGCGCCGAGGCGATCATGCCGATGGCCTCGTCCAGAATGTCGCCCTGGGCCACCCCACCCGGCGCGGTGAACACGTCGAGCACCTGGGTCTTGTGGTTGGCCTCTTCCCACATGAAGTCAGCCGGCATGTTGAGCACGATGGGGCGGCGTTCGACCTGCGCCCGGTAGAAGGCGCGGGCGACATCCATGCCAACCGTCTCGGGGGCGCGCAGCTGAACAAACCCGGCGCCCGAGGCCTTGACCAACTCGCGCTGGTCAATTCCCTGCAGGTGACGCGGGTTGGCCACCGGGGTGTCGCCAGCCAGCAGAACCATGGGAATATGACCGCGCGCGCCTTCGGTCAGGGCGGTGATGCAATTGGTCAGGGCGGGGCCGTGGGTCACCGTCGCCACCCCGACCCGGCCTGAGACCTGGGCATAGGCCAGCGCCATCAGCACCGAGCTGCCCTCATGCGCAGCCGGAACAAACCGCCCATTGCAGTCGCGCACAAAGCTGTCCACCATGAATAGGTTGGCGTCGCCCATCAGCCCAAACATCGTATCGACGCCGTGGTCGCTGACCGCTTCGGCCAGTGTTTGATAGACATGCATCTTGCTACTCATCGGTATTTTCTCCTGTCACGTTTCCATCCCTGATAGCGGAAAACCCATGCGCACAATGCGCAAACTGGGGACGTGCAGATGAAAATATGCGGGAGATCACGCGCAAAGCCCGCCCTAATGCGCGAATCCCGCATCAGGGCAGATAAGCGCTAGTCGCCGAGTTTAGCGTGGACCTCATCCAGATCAATCTCGCCGATTGGCATCTTGTTGGATGGATCCTCAAAATCATATTTGAACAGATCAAAATCGCGTTTGTAGATTTCATAGATCAGATGCATCGACAGATCGTCAAAATAGTCCTCCACCGGATGCGCCCGCTTGGGCCCGTGGCCTTCGCTTTCGTTGAACCGCGGGATTGCGCTCAGATCGACCGCCTGCGGCGTCTCGATCGCACCGAGAACATCCGCCATGCCGTCGTTAAAACGCTCGGTCCAGATGATCTTGTCGTATTTGCCGCCGTTCCAGATGAAGGTGGATACATGGCCCGACATGGCGGACCAGTGAATGTCAGGATCCATCGGACGGCGATAGCGGATGGTATCGCGCACAAACAGCAGGAAGCGGCGGAAACTGCGGATCTGGTCAAACTCTTGTTTGCCGTCGTCGCCGCCAACCTCGATGCCATATTCATAGGTGAGCTTTGGCACCAGATTACCGCGATAGCGCCGCCCATTGCGCTGGATGCCGCAGATCTTGTCGAAGAACGAGCTTAGAACCCTTGTGTAGGGATTGCGCACACAGGTGAACGCATAAGACTGATGGCCCTGCACATTGCGCGAAATTGGCCCCTGGCTGTCGTCCAGCGCCCATTTGTGCAGGCCGGACTTGGCATCATGGATATCGCCGTCAAAGAATTCGCCGTGATCGGAGTAATACATGATCTGACCAATGGTCGAGCAGGCGCATTTGGGCACCACACGGTACACCACGCTTTCGCTATTCGTCATCCAAGTGCCCGGAAATCCCATATACTCTAACCTCCACCCGTGCTGCAATTTTTGCGGTTCCTGACGATTGCAGACATCTATATGCAAAAACCAGAACTAACTGGTTTATTCAATCGGACTTCGCCCCTATCAAGGGATACAATGTAAAGAATTCAGGTGTATTGTCCTCAAAATGGCAAAAATCGCATATATTCTGCTCTGCCATAAGGATCCTGAGGCTATCATTCAGCAGGCGGAACAGCTGACGGCAGTCGGCGATTGCATGGCGATCCACTTTGATGCCAGCGCCGACCCTGCCTCTTATGCACTGATCCGCGCGGCACTGGACCATAACCCCAATGTCACCTTTGTGCGCAAGCGCATCAAATGCGGCTGGGGCGAATGGTCGCTGGTTCAGGCCACCCTGCTGGCGGTTGAGGCCGCCGCAGCGGATTTCCCCCGTGCCACCCATTTCTACATGCTGTCCGGCGATTGCATGGCGATCAAGACCGCCGAGTTCACCCATAATTTCCTGGATCAGAACGACCGGGATTTCATCGAGAGTTTTGACTTTTTTGACAGCGACTGGATCAAAACCGGGATGAAGGAAGAGCGGCTGATTTATCGCCACCTGTTCAACGAGCGCAGCCACAAGACCCTGTTCTACGCGGCCCTGGAGCTGCAAAAACGCCTCGGGCTCAAACGCGACATCCCCAGCGACATTCAGGTCCAGATCGGCAGCCAGTGGTGGTGCCTACGGCGGCGCACCATTGAGTGGATTTTGGACTTCACCCGCGCCCGCAAGGACGTGATGCGGTTTTTCCGCACCAGCTGGATCCCGGATGAGACCTTTTTCCAGACGCTGGTGCGCCATCTGGTCAAGGAAAGCGAGATCGACCCCCGCACGCTGACGTTTTTGATGTTCACCGATTACGGCATGCCGGTGAGTTTTCACAACGACCACTATGACCTGTTGCTTAGTCAGGATTTCCTGTTTGCGCGCAAAATCAGCCCCGGTGCAAAACGGCTGAAATCCCGGTTGGGCAAGCTATATGCCTCTCGCAACATAGATTTCCAGATATCCAACGAGGGCCGCAGCCTGTTTAAATTTCTCACCGATCAGGGCCGGGTTGGTCGGCGGTTTGGCATGCGCTTCTGGGAGACCGAAAGCTCGCTGGGGCGGGAGCGCCAGCTGATGATTGTGGTTTGCAAGAAATGGCATGTGGCCAAACGGCTGGTCGAACAGGTCAGCCAGGTGACCGAAATACCAACCATCCAATACCTGTTTGACGAAGACAGCACCGCCCTGCCCGATCTGGGCGGCATTCAATCCTCCCTTGGCAAACGCACCCGCCATCGCCGCGCCTTGATGCGGATGCTGTTCGAGCATCATGACAGCGACCAGCTGGTTGTCTGCATGGATCCGTCCAATCTGGAGCTGATGCATGACTTCTTTTCCGACCGCTCGCTGACCCGGCTGTTGCAGATCGACTGTGACTTTTCCGACGACTACCTGAGTGGACATGCGCGACGGGTTGGCCTAGCGGGTGAGCGGACCTCGCCTGCGACCTTGGACCGGCTGCTGCCGACCATACGCAATGACATCAGCCACGAGGCAGATCGCATTCGTGACGCCGGTTTCAGCCGCTATTTTCGCATCCGCCAGTCCAATAGCAGCGAGATCAACTCCGCTGAACTGATGGCGTTCTTTGGCGTGTCGCAGGACAAGGCACTGCAGCTGGCGCAGACGCGCCACCTGTTTGAGGACTAAACATCTGGGCGGCGGCTGCCCAAGAGCGTCCCCTGAACGCAATTTGGGCCGCGCAACTGGCCGCGCCTGATCACTTTTTCTTCCAGCTGCCCAGCCAACGGCGCAGGCCACTGCGCTTCTCGGACAGGGCATCCCCCGCCGCATAGAGACTGTCCTCCACATCCGCCAGCACCGGATCAATCCGCGCCCGGCGGAACCGCCGCCAGCGCACGTAGATCGCCCAGAACAGTGCCGCCAGCAGGGTCAGGAAGACGATATTGAACCAGTTGGTGGCCGCGTAATCCGGCCCGTCAACCGGTTTGACCGAAATCGCATTGGGATAGATCGAGTAGAACTCATTCCGCCAGCCGTAGTGGCGCAACACCACCCATTGTGGCTCGGCCTTGGTGGACACCAGATCCGTCAGCTCGGCCTGCAAGTTGGAGCTGTCGAGCTTGAAATACGGCGGCCAGCCCCAGCCGGTGTCTTCGTTGCGAAACACCATCGGCTTGCCGTTTTCATAGAAGGCCTCGATAAACCGCACATCGCGGTTCACCGTTGTCGCGGTTTCCTGCGCGGTATCCTGTTGCGCCCAGAATATTGAGTTGGCGCCAAAATCAACCCGGCGCACATCGGTGCTGACAACCCGAACCACATCGTGCTGCGGCAGCGTATAGTGGAGGACGGACCCGAACAGCACCCAGAAGGTGACCAGGATCACCCATTTGACATAGACCATCTGTGGCCCTCCTCACATGAAATTCATGACATAAACCAGCAGCGCAATCGCCCCCAGCGGAATGATATAGACCAGCAGGATCAGCTTGCGCCGGATCGAGCCATCGTATTTTTTCAGCCCGCGCCGCACAAAGGTGTCGCGATCAACACTCAGGCCTTTCTGCTTCCAGTGCTGCCTGAGCTTGGAGCGGCGCACAGCCCGCGAGTACAGCGACACCAGTACATAGACAACCGTCAACACGATCAGCAGGATGAACAACAGGCGTATCAACGGAAACATCTAGCGTCTCCTTTCGCGGGTCACGGCACCCCAGGGGCCAACCCTCTCGATCAATCTGTCACGGGCGCGCACCTTGGGCATGCCGGGGCGGCTCACCGGCGCGTCGTCCCCAGTCATATCAGGCTCGTGACCAAAAAGCGCGTCGCGCGCGCCGGCCTTGTCCACCGCGTATTCATTGGCCAGGAACTGCACCACATAAGCCTTTTTCGCCTCGGGCCAATCTCTGTACAGCTGATAGAACAGCGCCTTGTGGCAGATGAACAGCTGGCGGAAATCCAGCCGGGTCAGCTCCGCCAGCAGCATATTGACCAGATCGCGCTCTGGCGTATCGGCCGCCCGCAGAGAATAGAAATAGGCCGGATGGTCTGAGCTGATCCTTGGCCATTTACCGCCAGAATCCGCCCAGCGCAGCATCGCCGCCAGCCCTTCGTATTCCGGCGGCAGATCGCTGGCATGTTGCGCCGTCAGCCGCCGCAGCTTAGAGCGGTGCAGCCCGGTCAGATCATGGCCCTTACCGGCCAGCGCATCCGCTGCAATGAAATCCATCTTTTGCCGCAGGATTGCCGCCCCATCGACGCCGCGCGCCTTGACCACCGGTTCGACCAAATCGTTGTAGTCGAGAAACTTGGCAATGCGGGTCCGCTCAGACAGATCAAACACATATTTGATCGGCAGCTCATCGGTGGGTTTGGTGCCGCTGGCAATCAGTGCCGGATGCGCCAGGCTCTGAAACAGATACAGTCCGCCAAAATGCGCGGTCCAGAAATTGTCCTGCCGGAACGCCTCATGTTTCAACGTCACCGGGTTGCGGGTGATATCGCCGGTCTGCTTCGCCGTGGTGATCATCTCAGCAATCAGCACATCGTCAAACCAGCCGTCATCCTCGCCCTTAAAGCGGTCCACCAGCGCCCCCAGATGCGCCGCATGACGCACAGTGCCCTTGGTGGTATCCGCCTCGATCTGGATTTTATGAATATCAAACAACCGCGCCGGACTGTCGATTTCAAACACCGAGTTCACCAGCTCGCCGGCCACTGCATCTGTGGCAGTCAGGGCAAACAGCTGGCGTTCATTGTCGACAATAAACCGCCGCAGAATATCGCGGTTGACCGAGAATTGCGCGTTCAACAGCGGCGCGCCTTTCTGCTCGGTGCTCAGCAGAATAAACTGCCGGTTGACGCCCTTGTGGTTCAGATATAGATCATCGCCCAATTCATCGCCGATCTCAGGGCTGTAGCCCGAGATATCCACATGAAAATCCACCAGCGCGGTGGTCTTGCCGATCAGATGCATCAGCGCCCGGTTATAGCGCTCCACCAAGGCAGGCGAGGAGACGTGGAAGAGGTTGCCGAACATAAGGCCGTGTTGGATGAGACGTTTCATAATTTCCGCCCAAGCTTGCTTCTCAGATAATCCTCAACTTTCAATAGCTCACTAATGCAGTCGGCTCGAAAACAGTCTTTTTCATCATCTAATCGATCATAAAGTATGTCGCGCCGTTCGCTGAGAATCGTTTGATACTCTTTAGCTAAATCAGTTTTCCCTCGATGCCATGCATCTAAATACAGTCGAATATGGCCGAACAATTCGTTTTCCAAGACCCTTAAAGGCTCTACTAGTTGCCTCAACTCAGAACTCCAAAGAACATCTGCTTCCGTAATAAGGGCATCTAACTCTACCCTGCTTTTTGAGTGTTTTTCCCATCGATTAGCATAGGCATTGATAACACCCGCGCTTCTCTCATTTGAGGCATTAATTCCCTCAGCTTCTGCAGTCGAAACTTCCATTTCATGATGGAACATTGCTGGGTGACGAACACTATAGAGAGAGTCCCGAAACCTATAAATGGCCAACAAGCTTCTTTTTGCGAGATCGGTATCAGCTTCCCATACATATCTATTTTTCCATGTATTGAGGCCGGTAGCCGCGACAATGGCCGCAGTGATAGTAGCACACGCTATTAAAATGTTCGCCAATGCTGATATTGCTGCAGAAATTTCTACCATTTCACCCCTCCCTGATATCGGTAACTAGCCTCTCTTAGCCAAACTAATTTTCCGATTTTTGCACCTTCAAAACACTCAATCCCACAGGTCAGCGCGGCTTTGCCGCGCAGCCCCCTCCGTTTGAAGCGAAACGCTCCCCCGGAGCACTTCCAAAGACCTCTCGCCCCGCATGGGGAGGCGGTTTGGGTGCCTCTTGGCAGGTCATATCGTGATGCGGGTAAGGTCATAATGAGAACGCCACTTTGCACGGTGCTTGTCGCCGGGCAGCGCCCGTCCGCCCCCATGGGCGGGCGCTTCGCTTCCGCCTGCGGTCGGGCACAGCCCTAATGTTGGAAATGAAACTCACTCTTTCCCCTCCAAATACCGCCGCTTGGCCTCTTCTTGCCGCCCAAAATCGCGCACCATAGTGTCAATCGCCACCTCGTCCGATTTGTCTGCATATCGGAACTCAGAATCAGCGTAGCGGTTGATCTCCTGGATCACCATGTCGACGGTGATCGGCACCCGCAGCTCCTCGATCATTGCTTTCTTGGTGTCGTAATCGCGGAACAGGAACAGCTCGGGGTTCTCCATCCAGTCGTCCGGCAGCTCAAAATCCATCGCCCGCACCTTCACGGCATCGGTGATGTTCTTGATGGCGCGACCAGTGAACCGCGCGTCCGCCGCTTGGATCATCTTCAGATAGCTGCCCAGCTTGGCGATGGTATCGAGGCCCCCAATCTGGCTCGCGGCGCGATCGAACACCTCCAGCAATCCGGGTTCCTGCGGCTTTGCATGCGCCTCAAATGAGCGCGCCACCGCCGCTTTGATCTCCTGCGCCGCGAACGGCTCATGCTCGCCCAGCGGAATGCTGTGGTTCTTGCCCATCAGCAGGCTCAGGATATCGATATAATCCTCACGCGATTGCGGCCCATCGACCAGGAACCGCGCCCCCGCCCGCTGGCGCAGCGCATCATCGACGTTTTCCGGGTAGTTGGAGAACATGCCAAAGGTGCAATTGCCGCGCACCACCGTATTGGCGCCACCAAAGCTCTCCATCAGCACCGCGGTGATCTCCAGCTGCCCGGCTGACGACTGCCGGTCGCCGCGCTTGCCCGCCAGCTGATCAATGTCGTCAATAGTGCCAAAGCCAATTGCGGTGGGGTCGAGGATCGAATTGATAAAGGCCTTGGCATTCTGCCCCGATTTACCCTGATAGCTGTCGATATTATCGGTGCTCAGGTTCTGATAACGGAACGGATAGCCCGCCACCTGACAGTAATCATGCACCAGCCCGGCCATCATCTGGATCAGCGTGGTCTTGCCGGTGCCCGGCTTGCCGTCGCCCATGAAGGTAAAGATAAATCCGCCCAGCTCAGCAAAGGGGTTCAACCGGCGCTCAAAATCATAGGCCATCAGCATCTTGGACAGCCTCAAAGCCTGATACTTGGCGATATGGTTGCCCACCACCTCATGTGGCTTTTTGAAACTCATGGTCAGCGTAGTCGACTTACCCTTGGCGGCGGGCTCAAAGCCGCGCAGGGTCAGATCATCCGCCGCCACATGCCAGGCGGCATCGGTGAACGGCGCCAGTCGCGGCGCGTTCTGTGCCCGCAAACTGACCTTTTCCATCAACTGCTCGGCAAACGCCGCCACCGTGGCAATCAGCGCCGCATCCTCAGCTGCATATTGCGCCAGCTTCTGGTCCAGCTCCCACAGCGCCCCGTGCAGCGCCAACTGCGCATTGTCACTCAGCAGCTCCTCAACATCGCCCACCTCCACCTGCACCTCGCTGGCATGCGGCGCCAGAAGATAGGCGGTGGCATTGGCAAACACATGCAGCACCGCCAGCGCCTCCGCCGCCAGCAACTCACCAAACTCCCGCTTGCGACCGCCGTCCAGCGATCCGGCCAGATTGGCCCGCTTCAACTCCGCCAGCCCGGAAACCTCTGAGTAGGCCTCGCCCACCGCCAAAGCCACCGCCAGCGCACGGCGCAATACATGCTGCGCGGTGGCCTGCAGTGGCGAGGTCAGCGGATCATCCGCATCCGCCGCCGCAATCCGCGCCACCAGATGCACCCCCTCGGGCCGCGCAGTGGAGCGCGTCACCAGCCCCGGCGTGGTAGAGCGAAACCGCCGCCGCGTGCCCAACCCGGCCGAGCGTTCCGGCGCCGCCACAGCCTGCGCCTGAGCAATGCGCGGCGTATGGTCAAACCCCTCCAACATCAAAGCCGCCGCACCGTAATGCTTGCGGATATCCTCCTCACGCAGTTCCATCTGATCGCTTGTTAGGCTCATTTTGTCATGGTCTCCAATGTCTCACTTGAAACTCTAAAATCGCGGCCTTCCTGGCCAGCTGATGTTCTCATGTCGACCGGGTAGACCTCGGTCCACCGAAACCCCAGAGAAACACCCGACAGCACAATAGGATGCTCATCATCCGCAAAACACACCCGCACAAGAACGGCCCCGGCAAGCATGTTTCCCCTAGTCTTTTCAAAACACGGACCTGTTTTGGGCCAGGGCCCTGCTTCGTCCTCACGATCCAAACGCCGATAGCCGCGGCGCAACAGCCATTGCTGATACGCTTGGACATCCAAGTCGGGTTCGGTCAGTCGTTGTGACACCACCTCAGCAGAGGGGCGAACCACTGGCGTACATGCAGCAGCCAGCCCCAACAGCACGACGGCGAGCAAATGACGTCCCTTCATCAACCAACTCCCTCTAAACCAAGCCCTGGCGCCTCAAATCCCGAGCCAGCTTCATCTGGCTAAAAATATCTCCGCCGGAGGCTCAAAATCTAATAGCGCAACACCTGCCCGGCATCGCTGACCACATATTTATCCACATCCCCAAACCCCGGCGGATCCTGCTCGGCCAGCACCTGAAACGGATGCTGAGGCAGGATGATCGAGCGCTGGGTGCGGGTTGCCCCGGTATCAGCGCCACGGCCACCAAAGGGATCCAGCGCAAACACCTCGCGCTGCACCTTGCCAAACCAGCCGGACCGTTCCTGGCGCACATCCTCGCTGCTCAGCTCCTCCAGTGTCCAGGCCAGCGCCCAGTCCTGACCGGGCGGCGATCCGGCCTCCTCCAGCACCCGCCGCAATGGCCCCGACTGCTCGGTATAGGCCGAGGAATACATCGGCCCCACATGATACCGCCGCAGGTGTTTGGGGTGCAGCTGGTCAAAATCCTCGTCAAAGCCCTTGGCGATGGTCAGCAATTTCAGCCCCGCCAGCCCCTGCGCCATCAGATGCGCCTGCACCTCGGGCCAGCGATACTGATCTTTGGGCAGTGCGGTCTTGCCGCTGTCCTCCAGCTCCAGCAGATAGATCACCGGCAGATTGACCTGACTGTCATAGGCCGCCCAGTGGATCAGAAACCGGCGCCGATCCCCCTGCGCCATGCCCAGCCACTGACACACCGGATCATTCTGGGTCCAGAACAGATCGCCCTTCAGCAACTCCTGATAATACAGCCGCTGCGACAGCGCGAATTGCAGCTTGGTGGGCACCTCGCGGTCCGAGATGATCATACGCACCATGTCATCCTTAAGCTGCTCCTCCGAGGGCATATTGGCCAGATGCCGCTCTGCCTGCTGCGCATCATTGGCCATGGTCAACAGTTCCGAGGCCACCGGAAAGCCACTGTCGCGCCGGTCCATCGCCAGAGAGCCAAAGAACCGACCGGTATCGCGCCCCACCAGCAGGTATTTCATCGAGAGCGCCCGAAAGGTGAAATTCAGCCGCATCAGATAGGTGGTCAGCGCCTTGACGTCATGTTTGTCCAGCGCCCCCTCGGCCTGCATCGTGCCAGCCACGCGGGTCAGGTGTTCGGTGATGATCTCGAATTTCTTGAAATACCGGCGCGAGGCGAAGGTATCACTGAGGCCGGTGTGGTCTTTTGCCTGGTCAGTCATACTTTTTCATCCAAATCAGCTCCTGCACTGTCGATATGAAACCACCATCTATAGACTGACGACATCCGGCTATGCAAAACCGCGTCCGGACTAATCCCTACCAATTTGAAAAACCGCTCTCCTCTGGGGTGCCTCCAGCCAAGCCAACAAATCATCCGTATGATGGCCGAATTAACAAGAGTACCCAGTACAATCTGAACTGCCTCCGGGTATGAGGGGACCTCGCCAATCAGGCCAACGATATTGGCCAATTCAGGCAAGAATTGCGGCCCCAATCCTACGGCAAGAGTAATTACTTGCTGAGTTCCAAAACGCATTTACCCACCATACAGGTTCTTGTCGTGTTTCTCGACAATCTTGGCAAACCGGCGGGCAAAGCGTTCATCGGCCTTGGCCTTCTTCTCCAGCACGTCGCGGGCAAACACCATGTGATCGCCGTGCGCCTCTAACATATCGGCCATCTTCTGGTTGGTAGCAGCCCCAATCGCCGCCATCGCCGTCTGTGCCTCTTGATCGGTTTTCACCCCAATCTCGTTGATCCTGTGCGCCACATCCTGCTGCTGCGCGGTTTTCAACGATTTACTCAGCGCATCATACAGCACCACCCGCTGCTGGGTGTCGGTCTGCAGCTTGTTGATCAGCACCATCTGCGTCGCCGCCTGGTTCTGCAGTGAATCAACCCAGGTCTTGCCCTTCTCGATATAGCGCTCCAGCGTCTGCGACTTGGCCAGCTTGACCTGCTCGTCCTGGATCATCGCATTGTAACCGGCGTTCAGATCCGCCAGTTCGGTTTCCAGCTTGGTGCGCGCGGCGGCGTCCTGCTCAACCGAGATCTGACCCTCCAGCGCGATGATCTTGGGGTCCAGCGCCAGAATTTCTGCCCGCACATTCTCCAGCTCCTGCACGGTGGCCTCGCGCTCGTCCAGGGTTTCGGTCAGGTTGACCTGCACCTTGTCCTTCTGCTCGTCCAGCACTGCCAACTGGCCCTGCAGCAGCTGAACGATGGTATCGGATTTGGCGATCAGATCCTGTAGCTTGTCGTCAATACTGGCGGTGCGCATGCGTTCCTGGCGCATCGAGTCCGACTTGCCAGCGGCAAAGAGTCCAACAAAACTCTCCCAGCCGGTCTTGTTGCGCATCTCGTCAAAATCCTGCGAGAACCCCGAGGTCACGTCATCCAGCCCCATGATCAACTCGGCAATATTTGAGTTCATCACCTCGGTATGGGCATGCACATCGTCCAGAGTGGCGTTTTCAATGTCGATGGTGGCATCTTCCCCCGCCGAGATCTTGTCGCGCGCCGCCTCAATCCGCGAGGTCAAATTCGCGATCTTGGCTTGCGACTCTTTTACTTTGCTCTGGGTCTCATCCACCATGCTCTCAAAATTCGAAAACGCCATAATCCCTTTTCCTTCCCCGTAAATCCTTGCCCATTAGATAGGTATGTAAATGCAATTTACATCCCCCCGAGCGACCTAAATCGATAAATTCAAGCAGAGCTTCGCAGACAAGGTCGCCAAAGGAAAGGCTCTGGGACCGCAGGACACAACGGGGCGTGGC
>JABSSD010000040.1 GCA_013214575.1 Paracoccaceae bacterium
CCCATCATGAGGCGGCCACACGCCGACCTCGAAGAGAAGCACGAGCTCCGTGACGGCACATCGGCAAGGCAGATCAATAGCTTAAAGGAACATAACATGACATGATCGACCCACTCTTGACATAGGCCGCGATAGAGAAGCAGCCATTGGCTTCAAAGGGCACCAAGGTCGGCTTTGGGCCGTTCTCGACATTTATAAGCGAGTGAAGTGGCCCAATTGCTGCACCTTGCACATATAGGTACTAAGGGCGGATTGCGGTCGTTCGCTGCGATTTTCACCAATGTCAGCAACGCGCAATAAAGCGCCAATTCGCTGCAACTGCACAACGGCCTATGTTTTCGTTCAGGTCACAACACAGACGGCGGTGAGCGGGCCTCCGCTACACAAGCGAAACTGCAGTACGGGGCATAGCTGGTAACCTGGCCGCTACGTAAGGTATATAGCCGGTAGCAATCAGAACATAGAAAAGACCCCGAAATATGAGCACCACGTGAGCGGGTCGACGCCTGAGTACACGGGACATACCGCGAGTGGCTGAAGTTGGGGAAAAAAACGCAACACAAACTAAGCCCCAACGTATTCAATATTTGCTGACAAATTGGAGTACCACATGGCCAATACAGCCCTAATCACCGGCGCCTCTTCAGGAATCGGCCGCGAACTTGCTCGCTACCATGCCTCCAAAGGCGGGGACCTGATCATCACTGCCCGCCGGGCAACAGAACTTGATGCGCTCAAGTCTGAACTGGAAAGCAATCATGGCATCACAGTCACCACGATACCGCTTGATCTTGGAACAACAGACGGGGCAGCCAAACTTTATGCAGCGGTGAATGCCACCGGACAATCTGTTGATATATTGATCAATAACGCTGCCTTTGGTGGCCACGGCATATTCACAGAACGTGAACTTTCCGCCGATCTCGCGATGATCAATCTGAACGTCTGTGCGCTAGTGGCCCTTTGTCATATGATCGGCAGCGACATGGTTGCCAACGGCAGCGGCAGAATCCTGAACGTCAGCTCCACTGCTGCGCATTTGGCGGGCCCGCTACAAGCAACGTACTTTGCTACAAAAGCATTTGTTTCAAGTTTCAGCCAGGCCATTGATGGAGAATTGCGGGACAAGGGTGTAACCGTCACCGCACTCGAACCCGGATACGTCGCTACAGAATTCGCGGCAGTCGCCGATCTTGAAGGCACCGACTTGGTCAGCGGCAAAGCCGCCAGTCCCGCCAGTGTCGCCAAATGCGGCTACGACGCGATGATGGATGGCAAGTTAACCGTCATCAACGACCGCAAACTCGCCTTCCAGCTCAATTGGATCATGCCGTTTCTGCCGCGTCGCATGAAGTTGAATTTCGTCCGTAAGATGCAGGAAAAAGCAACTTGACGAAGCTGGACCCGCGTCGACGAACCAACCAAATATGAAACAAAGAGCCTTCAGATTTAGGCAAACAAATCCTTTGCATCCGGTCCACATTGGTTGCCACTCTTTACCCGAAGAGATGGCCAACTGGTCGCTGACCAGCTTGCAAACCCGGCTGATCAAGATTGGGGCAAGGGTCGTCCGCCACGCCCGTGCCATTATCTTCCAATTAGCCGAGGTCGCAGTCAGCGGTGATCTATTCAACCGCATCCTTGCGGCCATCCATCGGTTGCGTGCACCTCCGGTGCCCGGATGAGGACGACCGCCGCAAAACCTGAAGAAAAGCGCCTCGACGGGTCTGTCAAAACCGGTGTCGATCAGACCAAAGCCGGGTCAAGCCCACCACTGAGACAAAAAATTGTGCTCAATTCAAGCGACAGGTGCCCGAACCACGGTACAACTTGCACAAGAGACGTGATCGGGGCCGAAAATAGCAACAACATGCAGGAGAAGGCATTCCACTTGGGGAATGTCAGTTTAACAAAATACTCTCTATTAAGCGAAGCTGAACTCTTGTGAACTATGCAAGAGGAATATTCTGATACCGAAACTTACGACAGAGAGTTTTCATATGGCCCATAGCCTTCGGTCCAGTTCTTGGCTTGGCCTTATTCAAACGCGAACTTATCTACCTACATTGGTGACTTTTGTTGCTGTTCTTATGGCTTCTGCTTTCGTCGAAAAGCAAAACGCCACAATCTATACCCAAAGACTTCGTGCGGATGTTCAGCACGAGGCTGGATTGATCGCGTCTCGATTGAAGGGGGAGCTAAGCGCTGACATTCAGTTGGTGCAAGGTTTGGTGGCGGTGCTTTCAACTGAACCAGACATGAGCCAGGTGCGGTTTACCCAATTGGCCGAACAGGTGCTTGGTGACCATGAAGAGATCCGCATTGTGGCCGCAGCCCCGGATCTGGTTGTCACATTGATCTACCCGATGAAGGGTGCCGAGACCGTAATGGGGCTAGACTACAACAAGAACGAGGCACAGCGCGAAGCTGCGTTTCGTGTTCGCGACAGTGGCGAAATGGTACTAGCGGGCCCGGTCAACTTGGTTCAGGGCGGTCGTGGTTTTATCTGTCGCTTTCCCATTTTTGTAGGAACGGACCCGTACCGGCAGTTTTTTGGTATATTGTCAGCCGTCATTGATGTTGACGCACTGTTTGCGGGCACCGGTGTGACGGACCCAGAGATTGGCATTGAACTGGCACTGATCGGCCGCGACGGTATGGGCGCCGAGGGAGAGCAGTTCTATGGTGACGCCGGCATTGTCGATGACGATCCAGTGCGGGTTGATATTTCCTTTCCAGTTGGCAATTGGCAAATGGTTGCGCGGCCATCTGAGGGCTGGTCCGCCCAACCGGAAAACCTGTGGTCACTGCGGTTGGCGCTCCTAGTTGCGGGCGCGTTGATCCTGTTCCCGACGTTCCTGGCTGGGCGGCTTTCTGCCGCACGCCGATCGGCGATTTTTTCACTAAAACGGCGTGAGCGGGACTTGGAAACGCTGTCCCGGCGGTTGAAAGTTGCGGTTGAAACATCACAGATCGGCATTTGGGAGTACGAGCCCGATAGCACCCGCCTGATCTGGGACCAGCGAATGTGCGACCTCTTTGGTTACTCCGGTGATCCCGCCACTCTTCGTGCGGATTTCTGGAAACAGCGTTTGCACCCCGAGGATCAGAAGGCCACAAGACAGATCCTTGACGATGCCGTGAAGCACGGGGGGGATTTTTCGGCGGAATTTCGCATTGTTTTACCAGACGGAGCAGAGCATCATATTCGCGAACTTGGCGTTTCATTTAAAGATGCTGCCGGGAGAAACCGAGTGATCGGGGTGAACTGGGATGTGTCGCAGGACGTACAGTTGCGAGACGAGCTGATAAGCACCAATCAGGCCTTGCAACAACGCAATGGCGAGCTGTACGAGGGTCAGTTGGCGCTAGAACTGGCACATGCTGAGCTACAGGAACAACAGGCTGAGTTGCACCGGCTTTCGCTGGTAGCCAAACATGCATCGGACAGCATTCTGTTGACCGACGCGGACAACCGGATCGTCTGGGTCAACGATGGGTTTACCCGGGTCACCGGATATTCACCTGCTGAGGCCATAGGAGCGACCCCGGGCGCATTGCTCAACGGCCCAAAAACCGACCCTGCGACGATCCGCGAGATTGCCGCCCACCTTGCCCGTGGCGAACGGTACCATACCGAAATTCTGAACTACACAAAATCGGGCGAAGAGATCTGGATCAGTACCAACCTGGTGCCGATCCTAAACGAGGCCGGTCAAGTTGAACTGGTTATGGGCATAGAGCGGGACGTTACCGGCTCTAAAACCCGTCAGCGGGAATTGGCAGACGCCAAAATCACCGCCGAACTGGCTGACCGGGCCAAGTCCGAATTCCTGGCGAATATGAGCCATGAAATCCGAACGCCAATGAACGGTATTATCGGAATGGCCGATCTACTGGCTGAATCTGATCTGGCACCAGATGAAAAACAATATGTGGCCACCATTCAGGACTCCTCTGGCGCCTTGCTGAAAATCATCAATGATATTCTGGACCTGTCCCGGCTGGAGGCTGGAAATCTTGAAATTGCCTCGACCAATTTCGATCTGCGCCACTGTGTCGCGAGTGCGGTTGATCTGTTGAGCCCCAAGGCCCATGAAAAGGGGATATCGATGACGGTCACCTATGCTGCCGGTCTGGTTGAACGGGTGCTTGGCGACGACGGGCGGTTGCGGCAGATCCTGGTGAACCTCATCGGCAATGCGGTGAAATTCACCGCCCAGGGCGGGGTGACGATCACTGTTGGTTCCGAAAACGCCGACCCATATCGGCTGCTGATCGAGATCGAGGATTCCGGGATCGGTATTTCGCCGGAACAGGCGCAGTATATCTTTGATCGGTTTTCGCAAGCGGATTCTGCCATTACACGGGCCTTTGGTGGAACGGGCCTTGGCCTAGCCATTTCCAGCGTTTTGGCAAAGCGAATGGGCGGTGGCATCACGTTGCGCTCAGAGCTGGGGGCGGGGTGCTGTTTTAGCCTCTGTGTGCAAATGTCGCCAGCTGACGTATCTGAAAAAGAAGCTAGATCGTCAGCCGTTGCCTCTCCTATCGTGTTGACCAAAAGCCTTGTTCTGCTGGCCGAAGACAACCGGGTGAACCGTCTTCTGATCAATAAGTACCTGAGTGATCAACCTCTTGAACTGGTTGAGGCTGTGAATGGCCGCGAAGCAGTGACCCTGTGCCAGATACACGCCCCGGATATCGTGTTGATGGATATGTCGATGCCAGAACTGGATGGCATCGCCGCAACACGAGAGATCCGGGCGCTGGATATCGTGCAGCCGACAATAGTGGCATTGACGGCCAATGCCTTTGAAAGCGACCGCGAGGCCTGCTTGGCAGCCGGGATGGATCATTTCCTGTCCAAACCCATCAACAAGGCTCATCTGATTGACACGCTTGCGGCCCTTCAGGCTGAACGTCGGCTCGGATTAAATTACCAATAAGTATCAACGGCGGGCGGGTGGCGAATGGTTCTCTGGAGCTGCCAGAAAGCCAAATAGTAACGTGCAAGTGGGCGCGCCAGAAGCGGCCTATATCACCCATGGCGATGCTGTCTGCCGTGTTCACATTCAGGGCATGAACTTTTTGGATTTCGTGGCGACGATAGTCTAATGGGCGGCACCGGAAAAGATACACTTCGCGGCGGCCAGGATTGAACCCAAACAGCTGTTTCAAGCCGGGTGAGCAGGCTGTACTAGCCCGCAAAGAACTGGCTTTTCTAAGGCGTACAGTCCAATGATTTTGAGAGGCTGCATTCCGGCCGTCGGCCGTTTCTAGATTATGTGGGTCTGGAAAGTCCGCACAGCAGGCATTGGTGCAAATCGCAGCGAATGGCGGCTCACCGCCCTTTGTGACGGATGCTGGACTACGCACCAAGGTCGCGAAAGTGCAGTTAGCCGACATTGCAGAGATGAGTCCATCTATCGGATCTTCGTGACCACAGCAGCGAATGGCTGGTCAGAGCCCTGCTTTACCAACTTCTGCGTTATGCTGAATGACAGCTAACACAGGTGGTCAGTTATTGGACCTGCCTTCGGCGGATCTCCGACGCAAAAAGTGGGCCAAACCGTTTCCAACAGAAACTCACAGTTTCGTGGCTGACATCGATGCAGTGCTCATGCAGTAGATCTTCGGTGTTTCGAAGTGAAAGCGGAAAACGAACGCAGTGCATCACCGCCAAGCGGATGATTTCAGGTGACGTTTTGAACTGGTCCTGTCACGCTTGCGTTCCGGTCTCTCAACTCATTTAGGCGACCTTTCGTTCGAAAGCCAAGGGGCTTTCACCACCCAGCGATGAGTGCCGCCGTCGTGGATTATAGAACCCATTGATATACTGGAATATCGCCCCTTCCGCTTGGCGTCTGGTTTCCCAACGGGTGCGCCAGATCAGCTCTGCTTTGAGGGATTTGAAGAACGTCTCGAC
>JABSSD010000041.1 GCA_013214575.1 Paracoccaceae bacterium
ACGGGAAAGGATCAAACGAAAGACGCTCCAAGCGCGACGCTTGCAACACAGCATGCGTGCCGCATAATGCAACCAACCAGATGAGCCGAGCTCTCTCCTAATTTAAGCCGCCATTGGTCCCAAAAACCCTGACGACGGACATTGAGCAGACGTATCCCCAACACGCGCCCAATCGAACGTATCGATTCACCGCGCTGCCAGAGATTCCACATCTCTGACTTTTGTTTGGCCGTGAAAATATCCGGCGATGATAGGCCATAGCTTACACTCCATATTTCTTAAAACACTAAAGTGTTGCGTCGATCTGTTGAAGCCATCCCGCGGAGAAGGCCGCGGGGGCTCTATAATGCTGCGGCAACGTTCCAATGTCGACAATGACGGGCTGCATCGCAGCATCTGAGATCGTCACGAAGGTCGGATTTGGGCTGTTCGCGCGACTTTGCAAAGTACACTAACTGCGCATTGCCGCCGTTGGAGACGACCGCAGCGAAGGTCCGGAACCCGCCCTTTGTGTCGAAATGTGCAAGGTGCAGAAATTGAGCCTCTTCACTCGCTCAGAAATGTAGCGAACGGCCCTGAGCCGACCTTGGTGGTCTGCGCAGCTAATTTCCGGTTCGTGCCCACATTGCGGAATTTCCGCGACGTAGCCAATGTCGGCATTGTCGAAATGGTCAAAAAATGACAGTTTTAGGACACCACGAAAATTTGGTGAGGCCAATTGAGCTTAAGTGTTCCTGCATGCTATCGACTTGAGATGAGCGCCATCACGTCAAAGCCCAAAACCGCTATATCAACTACTTGCACGACTCACATCGTTCAGGATGGTATGTCGTCGACCATATATGTCTTATTGCCAATTCTGGCTCAGGCATTCGGATTCAGCTATGCGCAGGTCGGCGTGCTCAAAGGTCTCAAGAGCTTGTCGCAGGCAGCGCTTGAGATTTGCTCGGGTTGGATGAGCGAACGGATCGGTGAACGTCGGTTGATCGTCGTAGGGTTGACGTTGTCGGGCGCAGGTTATCTCCTCCTCTCAATCGCTCCGAGTACTTTTTTGGTGGCAATTTGTTTGCTGGTTGTTGGGGCTGGTACGGCGCTTCACCATGCGCCCTCTTCGGCTTTAATTGCCAACAGTTACCCATCCGCTACACGCAGCAGTGCGCTCGGCCTTTACAATGCTTCTGGGGATGTCGGCAAACTCGTCTTCACGGGCTGTTTCAGCCTTGCGATAGGGGCCGGGCTTGCTTGGCAACAGATCAGCCTCTTGTACGGGATGGTCGCCATATTAACCGCTGTCGGAATTGCCATTGCCGTACGCGCGTCCCTTCTGCGGCAGCGTACAGAAACGCTTGAGAAGCTTAACGAAATGCCCCAACCTGAAATAACCGGGTGGGGCATTCTCAACTGGCGCTCCTATGGCGCTTTGCTGATTGTTACCAGCATCGACACCTTGGTTCAGACGTCAGGATTGGTTTTTGTAGCCTTTCTGATGCTCGCTAAGGGGTTGTCTTTGCCTGTTGCAACTGGAGCAACGGTGCTCCTTCTCGCAGGTGGAATTTTCGGCAAAGCAGGATGCGGGTACCTTGCTGACCGAATAGGCGTGCGCACTGCCTTCGCTTTGATCCAGACCTTAACCGCTGTAGGATTGATTGCTGTTGTTGTTGCCCCGACCTGGCTTGCCTTCGCGTTGCTCGTGCCACTTGGTGCAGTGATGCAGGGGACTTCATCCATAACATACGGCTTTGCTGCAGACCTAATTGATCACCGTAGAATGGCACGGGGTTACGCGCTCCTATATTCGTCTGGCACGTTTGCGTCCGCCGTTGGGCCCCTGGGAATAGGCATAGTTGCTGACAAGTTCGGAATTGAAACCGCGATTTACACTGTCGCAATCTTAACAATGCTAGCCGTACCGCCCATATTTTCCCTACGCGCTGTATCGACCAAACCAGCTTAAGATCAGCCCTAGATTGGGACAACCACTCTGACAGCCGGAACTGAAAGCGGTTCTCTGTTTGCAGAGGAGTCAAGGATCTGGCTTCGTTGTCTTTCGGGGATCGTGGTTCTCTCCGAAGTCTGTCTTGCCGCTTCATGATGGCGTCCGGAGGCTGATCATCAGACTGTCATTCACGAGGTTGGCGTATGCCACCTCTGCCGCTTTAACTGGTTTGATCCGCCGCCGTCCCGAAGGACGCTGACCCCACCTTGGTCTCTCGGGCAGGTATTCGGTTTAGGCGTTAGGCTGTGCCCTCCATTTTTGGGTCAAAGGTGGTTCTGTCACGCCAGATACAATGCAGGATCACCGCGATCTTGCGTGAGGCCGCAACAGCTGCCTTCTTAAAGCCCTTACGGTCATAAAGGCGGGTGGCCCACACCAGCAAGGACGACGGTTTTTTGACCTGCGTGAGCAATGTAGATGCCGCAGCGTACAACAAACGCCTCAGATCACGATCCCCGCACTTCGAGATGCGCCCGGACCAATCCATGTCGCCAGACTGATACCTTCGCGGTGTGAGACCGAGAAATGCGCTGACATCCTTCGGCTTTTTGAACCGTGCGGCGTCGTCAAGCGTGGCAATATACGCCAGAGCGACGATGGGACCTACGCCCGGCACAGTCATGAGGCGACCGGCGAGATTGCTCTGACGCGCAATCGTTCTCAGTTCATCATCCATTGCTTCGGTCGCAGCGCAGA
>JABSSD010000042.1 GCA_013214575.1 Paracoccaceae bacterium
AATGCAAAGCGCACAGGATCGTAGCGATACATCTAGTCCAGCAAAATATTCCATCTTCCTTCTCCCTTGGTCACAAATCATCTTGTGATACTATCGGGAGCTCGACCTCAGAACAGAGGTGGCCCAATTACGCATGCTCTGAGCCCGATGTGGGCATTGATTTAGAGAAAATCTACGACAGATTTATGCCAATATTCACCACTCACCCTTAATATGAGTGCACGTAATCGGTAGAAATCGATCACATTCAGCAGCCCTGACGAGATCCTGCTGTTGTCCCGTTGATCAATGAAATCCGGACATAGCAGATTGCCTTCCTGCCGCCGGGTGCCAACGCGCAGAACGTCGGGCCGGCAAATTTACTGACCCAGCCCTCGCCCGAGCATTCATCTGGTTCTGCGCGCGCCTTCATTGCCTTGAACATGCGCAGCGCAGCAGCGCCTTCGATGACGAATCCGGCATGCGTATTCTTTGGCTCGTCCGACGGCGCATCGAATGTGGTGAGGCCACTGATGGACATTGAACCGGTCAGTTTCGTCGTTTGCGCCTGCGCCGAAATAGAGAACGCTGCAAAAATGCTTACTGCCGCCATCAGGACAGTACCTCGTGTCGATTTTACGCTAATCATAAATCTATCCTTTGCGATTCCTCATTGAGACGTAAGCACCAACGCTGCATCTCAGCCATGCGCAGCCCCGCGACTATGGCCCCAATCTTGGGGGCGGCTGTTGCATGTTCCCAGATCAATGAAAAACTCGAGTCCGCCATTGTCGGCAATACCCGTGTTGGTCCAAATCAGATTGCCATGCGCTTGGTATGGCGTGCCATACTCATCAAAAGCCTCACTGCTACATGCAGGCCAATTCGTATTATCGATTGTTTGCGTGCTGAGCCAAAAGCCGCGAAAGGGTGTCTGCTGCAAAATAATTGGGTTGCTGTCGTCCATCATCACATAGATTGCATCAGGATCGACATAGAACCGGATATGCTCCGAAGTCATCTCAAGAACGGCAAACGTTTGGCCCGATGGCATCGTTACGTCGCCGATAATTTCGATATCGTCGATGAAAACTTCGCCAGGGCCGTAGATAGGGTCAATCCCATCCGCATTGCCAATCGAGGCGTAAACCATCGCAAGGCCTAGTGCCGAGGCAATTGTCTTAAATTTATTGGTCATGCAAAAAATCCACTAAACAAAATTCTAAACCGACATTCCCCAAGTGAAATGCGATCACCTGCATGTTGTGGGAGTTTTTCGCTCCGATCAAGCCATTTTTGCGAGTTGTGCGGTTGTTTAGTTGTCACATCCCGGACGGTAGTACGGCTGTATTTTGAACAGGTCTGGCTTTCGTCCTGCCATTCATCGCCCGCGGTTTTGTACCGATTGACAGAACCCATAAATTTCTAACTACTTGTTGCTCTTACTCGTTTTGCATTCTTTGGACAGATATTGGACATCTCCATGAAACGACTTCTTACAGGCCTGGCTCTCGCGGTATTTCTGGGCCAACGCCCTCAATGGCTGCCGCTGCAGCCCATTTGGCGCATCTTAAATCTACGGGATCATGGGCAAAATGTGACCTGACCAAAGCGTTTCTGAAGCAATGAAATCTGCCCAATGCGAGCCTGTCCGGCGCGAACCTGACCAAAGCGAACCTGACCGGCGCCACCGGTCTGCTCAGCGTGAGGTGGGAAGGCGCGATCCTGTCCGGCGCAGTCGGGAAGCGCGGCAGCAGTACGTGCGCTGAGGGTTCGATAGGAACCTGCAATTAGCCGACATTCCTCAAGTGGACCGCCGCGACAAGCCACGTGGGGAATGGAGGTAGAATATAGATGTCCCGCCATGACGCCTTTCGACAATAAGTCTTGGCTCCCTAGAAACGGGCCGCTAAGCTCCCAAAAAAGGCATTATATTAGGGATTACCATATGAGAATTTTAACTTCGGGGTATCTGACCGCGGCGAGTGTGGCCCTGGCCACATTATTCTCCACCCCTGCTTCGGCGGATTTTTCATGGAATACGAGCGAAGGACCATTATATTTTGACGACGCCAGCGGCAACTACGGCGTGTTTTACTTTCTAGATGCTAACAACAACCTCAAGGAAGACGTTGCCTTCTATATCAATGAATTAGGTCCGCAATACCACACGGGGGTCACGCCCGGAACATACGCGGCGTATTGGTACAACTATACCGACAACGATTGTGGCACAAAAAAGCTCGACCCGGACGGAAAGGCTGCATATTCTTGGGGTACGATGTGGTTTACAATCGCTCAAGACAGCGACTACTTCACCGCAGAGGTTTACGATTGCGACGAAACGACTCCTTCGGGTGAATTCAGCGGGACGCCGGGCACATAACCGGCACCTTTGCACCTGTTTTTGTCAACGAAGGAGTGATGCCCAGCCAGTGCGGCGGAGCAAAAGCTGGGCACTTTGCGGAATGGCAGCTCAGGCGTTTTCTGATGGATTGAGGGTCTTGTTTGGGCGCTCGACTCGGAACGAGTGGCTCTCATGAGGCTCTCATATAGCAAGCGCATTCTAGGCGCATTGGCCGTCAGGCCAATTATGTCGAGGTTACTTGTTGGCCTTGCCGTGCCGTGATCGGCTTTGGTTCAGTCGGCAACTTTCGCCGTTCCTCTTAAGAATATTGACCTGATGGGTCAGCCGGTCCAGCAGCGCTCCAGTCAGGTGCTCAGAGCCAAATGTTTCCGTCCATTCCTCGAACGGCAGATTGCCAGTGATGAGGGTTGAGCCACACTCGTAGCGCTGCGAGATCAGCTCGAATAGCAGTTCAGCTGGGCATGTTTGCATGCCTGAGAGGGAATGATCAGCAGTTTGACCTTGGCCAGTTGCCGTTGCAGCGTCTTGTTGTCTCGTAGCAGGATCTTGTTCGTTCGCGTGGTTTTGTTCAATCCGAGTCAGAATTTTGGCGCTCCCGTCTCGCACTTGGGCTGTCGTATCATTCAGCCGTGCAAGGATATTGGCAATCTGTTGTAACAGGGGAGCCATGAACTGAACCCAATTGAAAACATCTGGCAGTTCATCCGAGACAACTGGCTCTCAAACCGGGTTTTCGACAGTTATGACGATATCGTCGCCCGGTGCTGCGAGGCCTGGCCCATCAGTCATAGGCCGCGCTTGTTGGTATTGCATGCCCCTTGTTGAGGCCTTGGGCCTGAGCTACCCGATCCCTATCTACAGTTTTGATAATCAGAGGACATGCAGTCGCGGGCAGACTTCGCGGCCTTTGAAATATCCGCCGCCGTCATTGTTTTTTCGACCGCATCTCGGCGTTCTCGCGCCCTCTCAAGTCCATTTGCATTAGCGATGTTAAACCACATATGGGCGCTGATATGGTCTGTTAGAACACCGGTACCGTTGGCGTACTTGTGGCCGAGTGTATACTGGGCGCTGGTTACGCCCTGATTGGCGGCAAGTCGGAGCCAGCGCATCGCTTCCTTGGTATCCTTGAGAACCCCCTTGCCGGCGTTAAGCATGTGCCCCAGATTATTCTGGCCCATGGCGAAACCCTGATTGGCAGCAAGCCGATACCACCGCACCGCTTCCCTGGCATCCGCTGGAACACCTTTTCCAAACTCGTACATGACCCCAAGGTTTTTCTGGGCTGCGGCGTAGCCCTGGTCGGCAGCAAGCCGGTACCACCGCGCCGCCTCCCTGGCATTCGCTGGAACACCATTTCCAAACTCGTACATGAGCCCAAGGTTAAGCTGGAGGCCGACGTCGCCCTGTTCGGCCAACGGCAAGAATTCCTTGTAGGCTGCCCGATAGTCACCGCGTTGATAGGCAGCCATGCCCTTATCATAGTCTTGAGCAATAGAAATATCGGCTGTGAAACTTACGGCAATGGCCAATACCCCAGCTCGAAAGTAGCTATCTAATTTTCCAGTCAAACTTGACCCTATGTGCGTTAAATCCATTACGTCCACCAATCCCATTCATGCTTAAATTCTGATACTCACTTACAGGATCCCCGCGCCCCCTCAGCGCAGACCCTGCCATCTGTCCGGGTTGTTCTGCTCAGGAACGCGAATCCAGGTTCGCGCCGCTCAGGTTCGCCTTGGACAGGTTCGCGCCGTTCAGCTCCACTTTACGCAGGTCCAGCCCGCTCAGGTCACAGGATACACACGATCTGGTTTTCCAGAGCATTGCCACATCGGCTGCGTCGGCCGCCATTGAGGGCGTTGGTCCCAGAAATACCGCAAGAGCCAGGCCGGTAAGAAGTCGTTTCATGAAGATGTCCAATATCGGTCCAAAGAATGCAAAACGCGTAAGAGCAACAAGTAGTTAGTAATTTATGGGTTCTGTCAGTAACTACTCGATTACCTTCTAATGAGGCGCATTTGCGAGGCCGTCTGCCAGCGCTGCGCGTTCGTCTGCGATTGGTTGAACAGAACAACAGGCACCTAGAAAATCGTGTCGCAGACCTAGAAGCTCGTCTGACAGAGATGAAGGAAGAGCGCGTCTCCGGCGCCAGGCAACGCCCCGCCTTACTCAAACGGCCCGAGAGGCGCCCGAGAAACCTGCACCTTATCGGACCTGTTCGTAACACTGAAATTCGACGAAAGCGCTCATGCCACTGCCGCCTCGCGCGCCATGAGCTGCCCCCCGTTGAAAACATCTGGCAGTTCATCCGAGACAACTGGCTCTCAAACCGGGTTTTCGCCAGTTATGACGATATCGTCGCCCGGTGCTGCGAGGCCTGGATGGGCCATGCCTCGCGTCTCAGTTCGATTGGGGTGCGAGGCATGGCCCATCGGTCATCGGCCGCGCTTGTTGGTATTACATGCCCCTGGGTGAGACCTTGAGCCTGAGCTACCCGATCCCTATCTACAGTTTTTATAATCTGAGTTCAGGCAGTCGCGGGCAGACTTCGCAGCGTTGGAAATATCCGCTGCCGACATTTTTTTTTCGACCGCATCTCGGCGTGCTCGCGCCGCCCCATTCCCAGTATAGTCAGCGAGGCTAAACCACATATGGGCGCTGATACGGTCTGTTAGAACACCGTTGCCCTTGTCGTATTTGTCCCCGAGAACAAACTGGGCTTTGGTGTGGCCCTGGTTAGCGGCAAGCCGGAAATACTTCACCGCTTCCCTGTTATCCCTGAGAACACCCTTACCGTCGTCAAGCATGTGCCCAAGATTAAACTGGGCATTGGCGAAACCCTGAAGGGCAGCTTGCACGTACCACTTCACCGCTTCCCGGTCGTCCGCAAGAACACCTTTGCCGTAGTCGTACATTACCCCAAGGTTAAACTGGGCGCTGGAGTAACCCTGTTCGGCCAACGGCAAGAATATCTTATAGGCTGCCCGATAGTCACCGCGTTGATAGGCAGCGAAGCCCTTATCATAGTTCTGCTTAGCATAGTCTTGAGCAATAGAAATATTGGCTGTGAAGCTTAGAGCAATGGCCAATACCCCAGCTCGAAAATAGCTATCTAATTTCCCAATCGAACTTGACCCTATGCGCCTTAAATCCATTACATTCACCAATCCCATTTATGCTTAAATTTCGATACTCAATCGTAGCATAGGGATCCAAGGTTAGATGTACAGACGCCCCGTGATCCTGTCGTTTCAGGATTTCTCAGCCATCCACTCGTCAATGTCACGAACCTCGCGCAGCAGATCATTGATCATCCGTCGTTTGGTGATCCAGTCGCGCGAACGCATCCCGTGTTTCCATGACGGGTGATCTTTCCCAACCGGATGCCCCCCCTTGCGCCATGGGCGCGACAGTTGCCGCAACCACAGGACGACTGGCACAAATGACTTGATTGGGGGTGAAAAAACAACAACATGCAAGAGAAGGCATCCACTTGGGGAATGCCGGACTAAATCCTACGAGGCATTTCATGATATTTAAATTTTCAGGACAGACTAAAAAAGCAGGCGTTATTGGGGCGCTGTTTTCAGCAACAATATTCCTTGTGGCCACATCTTCGGCGGCGCAGGCGGATTGCAGAGCCCAAATAGGCAATATGATGAATAAGGCGTATTCATTCCAGATACTCAAAGATGATGGCGGTGGTAATTATACGGAAGTTCAGCGCATTTCTCTCGCCCCTGGTGAATCGGAGTCTTTCCAGTTTAAGGACTCTTATGGCGGTATGTTGATAAAAATATCCGAGGGTGGCAAGGAAGTAACGTCCATCTATACAAACGCTGAAAACCTCGCTAACTGCACTTTCGCCCAGGCTAGATATTCGCCCTTTTGTACCGGTTATCCCCGTGCCCAGGACCTAACAATGATGCCACCACTCATGAATTGCGGATTAACCATATCAAATTAATTGCCTGTTATGCAAAAGCGGTTGACGCTTCAAAGAAGCGTCAACACGACCGGCGGGCAGGTTTTTCCGGCTTAAAATAACAGTCACCCGTTAATTACAGAATGTGTCGGTGCGCTGGCCAAAATTGAGGACAGATATTGTGATCCGATCCATTTTTGTATTTTTGTTTCTGGCTGCCGCTGGCCCCGCCGCGGCGCTCAGCTGTATGCCTGCAACCTTAGCCCAGGCCTATGACTTCTTCAACGAGGCGCCCGAGAGCTATGTGGTCGTGGTCGGTCAGTTCGCCGCCAACCCGGTCAAGCTGCGCGAGACCAGCCACGCCGTGGTCAGGCGCTATCGGTTCACCGGCAAATTGGCCGACAGGCAAGGCTATCACACTCAACTCGACACCTCTGTCGATGTGACCCTGGATAAACCGGACCCAATGCTGGATATGAGCGGCGGCCATGTATTCCCGGGTACCGAAGTTTTGGCATTCTTGCAAAAATCAAAGGGAAAATACCTTCTCAGTTCGTCGGATTGTTCGAGTACTCAGTTCTACAACCCGACATCGCGCGATAAGCAGAAGATCACATCCTGCATAAGCGGTCGCCGCTGCTAAGCCAGCACTGGGCACCTCGCTCCGCGATTGATGGAATCTAACATGAAGATCGGTCGAGTTCAGGTATCTCTCACACAAAGCGATCATGCCTTCTGGCTGAGAGGGGGCCATCAGGATCTCCGGACCTGATGCGGCTAGCCACTCCAGCCACATGCCGATGGCTGCACCCACAACTGAGAAAGCAATTGCCAAGGGCGGAAGCAATTACAGATGAACGGGTCGCGCTGGCAGACAGCCTCGCAAATGCACCTCATTGGAAGCTGATCGAGCAGCTATTGACAGAACCCATAAATTACTAACTATTTATTACTCTTACGCGTTTTGCATTCATTGAACAGATATTGGACATCTTCATGAAACGACTTCTTACCGGCCTGGCTCTCGCGGTATTTCTTGGACCAACGCCCTCAATGGCTGCCGATGCAGCCGATTTGGCAACGCTCAACTCTACCGGATCGTGCGGAACCCACTGTGACCTGAGCGGCGCGGACCTGACCAGCTTGAGCCTGACAGACGCGAACCTGACCAACGCGAACCTGACCAACGCTGACCTGAGCGGCGCGACCCTGAGCCATGCGGGCCTGACCGGCGCGAACCTGACCGGCGCGAAGCTGACCGGCG
>JABSSD010000043.1 GCA_013214575.1 Paracoccaceae bacterium
ACGGGAAAGGATCAAACGAAAGACGCTCCAAGCGCGACGCTTGCAACACAGCATGCGTGCCGCATAATGCAACCAACCAGATGAGCCGAGCTCTCTCCTAATTTAAGCCGCCATTGGTCCCAAAAACCCTGACGACGGACAAGGTTTTGGCACCGAATGACTCTGGTTAAGCAGTTCTAGAAGTCCGGCGTGCATCCTGAGTTTCCGAACAACAGGCCGCCGAGGCTGACGAATGCAAATGGTGTTTGTAGGCGGCTGAGCGGGGGCCTTGCTACTGGTATTTCTTGCGTTCCCGAAACAAGGTCTCAAGCACATCCTCATTATCACAGAAGAAGCCTCTTAGTTTTTCGCAAGCAGATAACCCTTCTATTACATCTGCCTCATTAGGCATTCCGTTGGCAAAGTCAATTTTAGGGACACCAATCCGGATGCTTGCAGACTTACTGGCTTTGGCCACCTTCCAATGGTCAGAAATCAAAGGCCCTGCTAACTTGGCAAGCTCGGCAACCGAGGTGGCTTTGAATTGAAGATCAACTTGCCCGCGTTCCGCCTTGTAAACAACGTTAACTAATTGCCTGTACTCTTCCAGCCCCAGAGCATCCCGAAAGTAGATGAAACTTGATCCGGAGGGCCTTGATCCGGACGGCTTCATTGCAAGCTTAGGTGCAACGGTACAACTAAGTTCTTGGATTTTTTGCCATGTCTTTGTGGATCCTTCGTGAGGAACGGCAACATATCCACTTTTGTGATCTTCAACTGCTTGCGCCAAGCATTTTGAGAGGAATTCCGATCTCGCATCAGTGGCTCCGCGTAGAAGATCGCAAATGTCCTCGTAAGAAATGAACCGTTCAAACTCTTCCGACCCCGCTCTTTCAGCATACCCTGACGGTGCCATCAGAACGGTGATAACTTGTTCAACGTTTTCTTTAACCTTCCAACGGGTTGCCCGCTCTGCGTATCGACGCCCTTGATCTGGTTGGAAAGCCGCAGCAATTTTGTTTTCTATCAACAGAATTTTGAAGAGTGAATTGGTACCACTGAACGCCACGACAAGGTCGCTTTCACCGTCGAATTCTGAATGTGATACCCACGCGCCAAAGAAATGGCTTGAGGTCGAAGTCACAAATTGGGCGAAATGTTCGTTGAGTGCTTCCCTGGCATGTAATTCTGAACAAATAAGCAAATCGATATCACGCTCGCGGAGCCAGCCTAGACCGCTTCTTTCCTCCAAGTATTGCAGAGCGTGGTCAGGTGGCGAACTAAGTTTTTCCACAACCACTGGGGTTCTCCTTTTTCAGTGTTACATTAGAATCGGTACGCACTAGCTTCCGGCTGGGACCAGCTCAGGCGTCACTCAATGGTTGTGCGTCAATGTCCGGGTCGGTTAACCGTGGATGCTATCACAATTGACTAACGTTCAACTTGGACCACGCAAGTGGGGCTGCTCAATCGAAACCCGTCGAGTTGGCGACGCGAAGATTTGAGAAGGAAGACGACGCCACGCCTTTCTTTAAGGCTGTGCTGAACCGCTATCTGCGCATTGCCGCCGTTGGAGCCGACCGCAGCGAAGGTCTGGAACCCGCCCAATCTACTTTTGGTATTCGTCGTCGGTCACCTGTTCTAACCAGTCAGCATGCTTGCCTTCCAACTCTTCCTGAATAGCAATATGGCTCATCGCATGATCGGGTGCGGCTCCATGCCAGTGTTTTTCCCCCGGTTCGATCCAGATTGTGTCGCCGGGCAAGATTTCCTGAATAGTTTCGCCCTGCTTTTGAATCCGACCAACACCAGAAATAACATAGAGCGTTTGTCCCAGTGGATGAGTATGCCAATTAGTGCGGGCACCAGGTGAAAAGCTAACACGCAATGCACGCACTCTGGCCGGTTCAGGTGCTGTAACGATGGGATCCATCATGACTTTGCCTGTAAAATATTCAGAACCAGCAAAGGTGGTTGGGCGGCTGTTAGCTTTATGGATATCCATATGGGTTCCTTAATGTTTATATTTGGTTTTTCCAAACGACTACAACAAAGCATGGAAGCTATGTCGAGCCAAGTTACCTAAATGTTTTCAGGTAGTGATCTACTATTACAGATGGAAGATCTGGTATTCTACTATTGAAATAGAACATGACGAATGTCCGCTTTGTGAAAGTCGACTTAAACATTAGCATGTACAGCGAACGACTCCTTCCCTGAAGGTTTTTCGATGCGGACCTCTGCGTGATTTTTGCCGCTGGGCCGGTGTCGGCCCGCGTTGACAAACCTCGGAAGGAGGAAGCTGCGGGGGTCTTGGTGGGACCTATGGGGAAAGCGCAGATCGGCTGCTGATGGAACCGGGCTTTCGTGGATACAGCGGAGATCCGCGGTGGCGCTGCAAGCCTTGCGGCGCGGTAGTATCGGGGCCGTTTACGACCTGCCTCGGCAGGTTTGTTGTGTTTCTCCGAGTTTGGCACAAGAGGATGCTTGCCCGGAATGCTGCGCAGATCGGGGCCGGTGTTGACCAATTTGACGGGCATCTCATCATGCGGCCTGCTCCTTTGGTGGGGCACGGCATCGGGGTTTCTGGCCACGGCGGAAGGTCTCAATGATGCGCATTGGCCCGCCGCAGTCCGGGCAAGGCTCTCGTAACGTGAGCGGGATGATCTCGACGCCTGGCGGATCGTCGGGCTTCGCGACTTCCGCCCCGATCAAGGTGCGGATCTTCGCGAGATTGGCCTTGCGGGTCGCGCTGGCCAGCTGCCGGATGCGGTGGAAGCCGTCAGGCAGCGTATGGATCAGGAAACGGCGGATGAACTCGCCCGTGGCCAGGCGCATTGTCTTCTGGCGGTCGCCGGTCTTGATCCGGTAATTCTTCCAGCGGAAGACGACCGTCTCGGCGTCCGCGCTGACCAGGCGACTGTTGGAGATCGCCACCCGGCGTCAATATTCTGTGGGCCGCTGGAGAGGAAAACACCCGCGGAAGCGCGTCGAGTACTTGAGCAGTCTGCACCTCCCAGAGAAATGCTATGCGCTTTCGGGAATGGTAGTCTTGGCATTGTGATGATCGCACTCTATTCTAGAAGCACTATAAACCCCGTCGCTGTCGCTTGAGTTGTTTGATGATATGAATAACGAATTTTTTCGCCTCAATGAAAGCTCATTTCACATTTTGAAGGCGAACTACGAATCCAGCCGGGCAGGCATTTCTGACCTTGTTGATGACGCTGAGTTCGACGAATTTTTTGAAGTCGAAGAAGTGCATCGTGCGCAGCAGAGTTTGGTGACGCCAAAAATGAGGCTTATGGAAGAGCTCTCGTGGTTGCCCGAATTGAGTGATGTCCAGGTTGCTGAAGTGATTTCGCTAATCGAGGTAGTTGCACAGTTAGAACCTACCCAATTCAAGCCCACGGATTTAAAATCCATAGTTAAGGTCATTGCGCCTTTTCCTGAATTGGCAAAGGCCAACATATTGGCGCATCTATGCGGAGTACAACGAGCTGACCAAGCTTTGATCCAATCATTGGCTACGTCTTGGGCGGAAATCGACCCGCCACATCTGCTTGGTTTCATTAATGACACCAGAGTAGAATCAGGGTTCCCCAGAGTTGACGAGCAACAGTTGCGTCAGGCTTTAAGAGAAGTGGAAGGCAAGCACTCTAACGTTGCCGCCGCAAGTATATGGAAAAACGCCACTCCTGGAATTTTGATGGACAAGATCGTGGTGGCCGAGCTTGCCAATAATCCATCAGGGGTGTTTTTGGGACTTTTGGTTCGCAGTTACGACAGTCGTAGCGAGACGGATTTGGTGCGTATCAATGGTAACATTAATGACCATATTGAACTGGCTAAACCCAACGGTGCGGACCTTGGAGAACACGTAGGCGCTATCTCTGATTTGCTGGATGCATGGGATGAAATAAATCAACCAGTTCAAGTCTTTGAACAACATCAAGGGCATGAAGAGGGTCGATCCAAAAGAGTCTATGAAAATGTTCGCGCTCTATGTTTGGATCTCGCAAATAACCACGAGGAGTATCGGGAAGCTCGGCGTTTATCAGAAGCATTGTTGCGAACTTTCCCTGAGCTTGAGTCGGTTGCAGAAGTACTCAAAAACGATGTGGCGCAGCTTGGTACTTTGGACGAACAACAGCGCCAGACGGAATTCCTGGCACCTTTGGCAGAAGCATGTGAGGCCGCCAAAAAAGACAGAAAACTGAATAACAGCCTAGCCAGGAGAGGTTTCGCAGCCAATCGAAGAGGTGGGGTTCTTTCTCGGTTGGTCAAATCGTTCGAGCACGCGGTATCTAATATGACTGATACATCGTATGCATTTTTTTTAGTGCGAGACCTAGCGCTTTACATCAACAACGACCTAGATGATCCAGAAACCGCTTTTCGGCTAGTTGACGGTTTGATGTCCCATAACGGTGCGGTTCCTTCCGACAAGGTTTGCGAAAAAATGGAAGAAGATCGAGCCATTATTCACCGGAACTGGAAGATGAGGGAACTCGACGAGAATGCGGGCAATCTTTCCGCCATGTCGCAAACGGTCGATGAGATGTTAGAATATGCGCGAGGCCCTGATCGTATTGAAATACTTCAGCTGAAAGAAAAGATTGACAGTAAAAGGCGCCAAAAGTGGATTAAGCGGGGGATCTACGCAGCTATAGCGGCCGTTATAGGTTTTTTCGTACTGGCGGGTGAATTCAACCGGCCCTCAAGCCGCTCCAATTACCAACCGACGACTAACAGAACTACTTCATCCTCTCCAACCGTTCAGACGACAACTACAAGGTTGAATCGTTTTGAAGAGGACAAACCCTCCATTGGGAACGGTAAGACACTTACACGATCAGAAGTTCGATACTGCACTTTCCAAGGTGAACGCTTGGATTTCATGCGATCACTGTCCATGACAAACAGCCAAATCAACCGCTTCAACCAGCTGATTGGCGACTACAATCTGAGGTGCTCAAACTTTCGATACCGTGCGGGGGTTTTGACCACTATCCAAAGTGAAGCCGCAGCCAGAACGAGCATTCTTCGTGCTGATGCAAGAAGGATGGTCTCATCATGGTAACTTCTGACAATAGTCGTTTCAATACCGATGCGGTAGCGCTTCTGTGTGTCGAGTTTTGGAAGTTGACCCAGGCGACCAAAAAAGCGATTGAACGCTTACCTAACGGGGATGGTCGTCGACTGGAGGGGCAACTGAAGTACTCCCAGCGCCAGTTAGTAACACTTCTTGATCAGCTTGGATTGAAGTTGATCGAGTTTGACGGCGAAGAGTTCCATGCAGGCTTGTCTGCTTCTGCGGATAACGCCGAAGATTTTGCTGATGGCGTGGGGCTCGTAGTGGCCAAGACGCTGGAACCTACAATCATGGAAGACATGAAAGTCATTCGTACAGGGCGTGTGCTCGTTGAACCTGCCAATAGCTTGAAGGAATAGATCAATGTATCTTGGTATCGATCTCGGAACGTCAAACTCAGCTGTTGTTGGTAACGTGGAGGGTAGCCTTCGACTGTTTAAGGCGTCAGATGGGTCAGATGTACTGCCAAGTGCAATCTACCTGGATAGGCGAGGGCATCGTTTTGTTGGCAAAGCTGCTCAGGATCGAATTTTGACGGCTCCCGCCAATGTAGCTGCTGGGTTTAAACGGTTAATGGGAACCAGTAGCCCCGTTCGGCTCGGCGATCAGGAGTGGACGCCGGTTGAGTGCAGCGCCGAGATCATAAAATCTTTGGTGGGTCAGGCAGTCACGGAGTCAGGTATCAAAGATATTCAGGGAGTTGTCATCACTATCCCTGCAGCTTTTAATCAAATGCAGAGCGAAGCGACAATCAATTCCGCACGTCAGGCAGGTCTGGAGCGAGTAAGCCTTCTTCAAGAGCCAGTTGCAGCTGCATTGGCCTCCATAGCACACAGCAAAAATAAAGACGGGGTGTTTCTCGTATATGATCTTGGCGGGGGCACCTTCGATCTAGCCTTGGTGCTTAGCACAGGTGGTGCAGTCAATGTTGTCGCCCACGAAGGTATCAACATGCTTGGCGGTCGGGATTTTGACCGCATCATCTTCGACAACGTGGTACGCCCATGGTTGTCTGAGAACTTCAATCTGCCAATAGACTTTCAAAAGGATGACAAATTCAGCCACCTTTCCACCGTATGTCGTCACGTTGTTGAAAATGCCAAAATTCAATTGTCAGCGTCTACATCAGCCTCGATCTTTGCCTCTGAAGATGAGATCCGTGCGACTGACCTAGATGGAGAAGAGATTTACATCTCGATTGATCTGTCTCGTAGCGACATGGTCGCTTTGATTAAAGATCGCATCGAAGACTCGATTGAACTGTGCCGCAAAATTATTTCCGAGAATGGGTACACCAATGAGGAAATTTCGCGAATTGTTCCAATCGGCGGCCCATCCAAGATGCCGATCATTCGAGAGATGCTTCAATCAGAACTGGCGATAGAAGTTGAAAGCGGTCTCGATCCGATGACCGCTGTTGCAACTGGTGCTGCAATTTTCGCTGAAAGCCGCGAATGGGACGGAGAGAAATCGACGCGCAAATCAGCGCAAAGCAGGGAGAAGCTCACAGGTGCTGTGTCGCTTTCCCTCGACTACAAGTCCAGGGTATCTGACAAGTCGGCCAAAGTACGCATAAAGCCAGCCCCAAATACGCCTCAGGGTTATGAAGTTGAAATCCTGGATGAGGAAGGTGGTTCTACGGGTAGGATTGCAATCAACGGACCACTCAGCCTTAGCGTGAATGTGCGAAAAAATGGTCAGAACAGGTTTAAGGTGACCGTTTTCGATCCAGAGGGAAAAACGGTCGAAGAATCCTCTCGTGAAATATCTATTGTGCGGTCTGAAGCAAGTGCCGCCAGTATACCGATGACCTACACGCTTGCCGTAAAGACGCAAACGGGAATGGTGGGGTACGAACGCAACCAACTTGTTGCGATCCTAAAAAAGGGAACGCCGCTACCAGCACAAGGACAGCAGAGGTTTCGTGCAGGGAAAACCCTAGTAGGGGGTGAGGACGACTTTATTACCTTCGAATTTTACGAAATGGCTGAAAGTGTCGATAACCCAGAACACAATTTGCACATCGGAAATTTCCGTCTCAATAGCTTAGAAGAGCTCGAGCGGGGTGAACGTATCAACAGAGGTGACGATTTGATCATTGATTGGAAGATGAGTGACAATGGCACCCTCAACTTTTCAGTCGAATTGCCGAAGATGGGCCGCATGATTGATGTAAAAAACTTATACTTGGCCAAAGACGGACACATTAATTTTGATGGCCAACAGGGGGCGGAGGTTGCCACAACGTTGCTGTCACGTGCAGAGAGTGACCTCGAAGAATTGGACGCAACAGTTGATGGTAATGCAGACCCTAGCGGCAACCTTCGAAAGCGCATAGAGCGCCAACACGCTTCACTCTCAATGTCTGTCGACGCAGAAACTCACAAGTCCGTGGCGGAGGAATCTCGAAAGATTCGTCAAGAGGTTGCACTACTTCGCATATCTCCAGAAAATGAAGAACGGGTGCTGAACAACGAGGTGGACAACGCCGAGACGGGGTTTGATGAGGTTCGCGATATCGCACAGCCAGTGGACGCTGAGCGGCACGATAAGTTACTCGTAACAACACGTAGATCAATTCGTGATGGAAACTATGATTCAGCGCGACGTTCATTGGGTGAAATGCAAAGTATCCGCTTCAAAGTTCTGGCTGAGAGCCCGGATTTCTTGATCGAAGTGTTTAAAAATTTGGCGGAAGAAAAGTTCCTTGCTGTTGATAACGATCTGCACGACCAGCATGTTGCAGAGGGTGTGGAAGCTGCCAAGGTCGGCAACATCAATCAACTGCGTTTCGTTATCGGCAAGATGTTCGGGAACAGAGTTTCGACAGGTGGAGATGCGACCGAAATTGTCGAGCTCGCTCACTTGCTTGGGGTGTAGCGTATAACCTGCACAAGCGAACCAAAAGGTGCCCAAGAAAGATGACCACTGCAGCTCTGGAAATTAGGCGTGGTCGTATTGCCGGGCTGTTTCTGCGTTTACTCGGGCAGGGGACATACGGGGCTCGCCTTGGCGATACTGAGCTTGAAGTGTTTGGAGGAACGACGGGCAGCATCTCACTGTTGCAAGTTGCAACTCCCGCCAAGGTCGCCAGGTTCTTGTGGTCTCACTCGCTCGAGCTGTCACTGAATAGCGGAGCCGTCGTTCGGGTTGCAGGTCTCAAGCGAGGCGATGCCGCATCCTTTGCGGCAAATGTGAACACAGCCTGGAGACGCGAGTTTGCAACAAAGATCGACGAATATGGCAGCGAGCTTGCGGTCCTTTCAGAAGTAATTAAACGCCTTGAACGGCCACGGCGATATCCTTCCGCCTGCTTGTTGGAACCGTTCGTTAAGCGGGCCAACATGCTCATTGGGAACCTTCCAGCATCGTTTCCAGAGGGGAGCATCGATAGCGAAAAACACCGAGTCCTTGAACTAGTCTCAAGGTTTCAAAAGACTCCGGGGCAAGTTCGCGACATTGCAATCAATACGTTCGTCAATTCCGAGCTGACTGAAATGCAGGAGTTCTTCGACGGAATCGAGACAAACCCTCTCACGCCTGAGCAACGACTTTCTGTTGTTACCGATGAAGATGCCACTCTGGTTCTAGCCGGTGCCGGGTCTGGGAAGACCAGCGTTATCGTCGCCAAAGCGGCTTATCTGATCGAGCGAGATGTTCGACAGCCCGAGGAAATCCTTCTCATGGCTTTCGGAGCAAAAGCTGCTGAAGAAATGGCGACCAGAATCGAAGAGCGAAGTGGTGCATCGGTCGATGCGTTGACTTTCCATGCCTTAGGGTATGCGATTATTCGAGAAGTTGAAGGTGGAGCACCGGCACTTGCGGCGCACGCAAGCGATGACGCACAGTTCCGAGTTTTGCTTCGGGACATCCTGTTCAACGACATAGCGAAGCAGCCGGCATTAAGATTACTCCTTCTTAAATGGTTCTCGGGTTTTTTTTGGCCCTATAAAAGTGAGTGGGATTTCAAAACCAAGGACGAGTATTTTCAATATGTGGAGGCCCATGAGCTCCGAACATTCCAAGGAGAGCTGGTCAAGAGTTTTGAAGAATGGGAAATAGCGAATTGGCTGTATCTCAATAGTATTGCCTACGAATACGAGCCTGACTACGAGCACGCACTCCCTGAAAATATTCGCACTGCATACACCCCAGATTTCAAACTGACGGAAAGCGGTGTCTACATTGAGCATTTTGGTGTGCGAAAATCACGGGGAATCAATGGCTCAACCGTTTTTACAACTGCACCCTATGTCGACCGAAAAGAATATCTCGAAGGGATGGAATGGAAGCGCAAGGTCCACAATGATCACGAGACGACGCTTGTTGAGACCTTCAGCTACGAGCGTGTCGAGGGACGCCTGACAGGGGCGCTAGAAGAGAAGTTAGCTCCGTATGCCACGCCAAAACCTGTGCCAGCGGATCAAATCTTCGACACGCTGGCAGATAGGGGGCAGGTGGACTCCTTCACGATGGTTCTATGTACTTTTTTGCGACATTTTAAAAGTTCTGGAACTACCTTGGAGCAGTGTGAAGAGCGCGCTTCGAGCTCTGAAGATAAGTTTCGCAGCCTTGCCTTTATGAAGATTTTTGAACCACTACTGAAGGCCTACCAGACGCGTCTTGGAGAGCGGATTGATTTCGAGGACATGATTGTGCGTGCGACAGAACACGTGCGAACTGGTCGGTATAAAAGCCCGTATCGCCATTTTTTGGTTGATGAGTTCCAAGACATCTCAGATGGACGAGCTCAGCTCCTTCTAGCTCTGAAAGCCCAGCATAACGATGCTCGTATCTTTGCCGTTGGTGATGATTGGCAGTCTATATATCGCTTTGCAGGGGCGGACATTCACCTCATGCGAAATTTTGGGAATCTATTCGGCGGAACATTCACCGGAAAAACTGGAGTGCACCAAACAGTGGATCTTGGGCGAACGTTCCGGAGCGTAGACAAGATCGCTCTACCAGCACGTAGCTTCATTTTACAAAATCCATCTCAGATCCAAAAACGAGTTGTAACAGTCAGCACCACGGACACTCCGGCGATTAGAGTTACATATTTCTCTGGCGGCAAAGAGCGAGCTTCACTTGCGTCAATTTTGGAGGATTTTGAAGTCGACGTCGCAAGTGGAAAAAGCTCCAGTGTTTTGTTGCTTGGTCGCTACCATTTTTTGAGACCTGACAAATTTACCCAACTCAAATCTTGCTACCCACGACTATCGATCCGCTTTATGACTGTGCACGCCGCCAAGGGCCTCGAAGCAGATCACGTTGTAATCTTGGGCGCTACCACCAGCAAATTTGGGTTCCCTTCCGAAATCGTGGATGATCCGTTACTTGATTTGGTGCTGCCCGAGCCTGAAGATTTTGATCACGCTGAGGAACGCCGACTCTTTTATGTTGCGATGACCCGAGCCCGCAAGACGGTCACTGTGTCTGCAAGCCGAGAAAAGCCGTCAGTATTTGCACGTGAGCTTGTCGAAAACGAAGAATACGAAGTAATCGAACTTGGTAGCTCCGGTGTTGCAGAGCAACGTTGTGGCGCATGCGGTGGACGAATGCTTGAAAGAAAATCTAAGAAGGGCGCCACGTTCTTTGCATGCGAGCATCGGGCACTTTGTGGAGAAACGCATCGAGCTTGCAATGTTTGCAACAGTGATCTGCCCAGACCTGACAAAGCCGATCCAGGAAAGCTGGGATGCAGATGTGGGGCAGAGTTCGCGGTATGCCCCGATTGCAGTGATGGATGGCTAGTCGAGAGAAAGGGCAGGTATGGCCCGTTTCTGAGCTGTGTGAAGTATCCAAGTTGCAAAGGAAAGAAGTCTCTGAACCGGCCTGAAACAAAAAAGGGAAACGTTTCTAAGTCCACGCGGCAAAAAAGAAAACCAAGAAACTGTCCTTGAGATAAGGAATTTCCCTTCAATTTGAGCTGTTAGGTACGCGTCGACCGATCTAATGTACCCCTGAGTCTCCGCAGCCCCTTATTTCAAACGCTGAGATTTGATGAATTCATCGTCTTTTCAATGTCTTCCTAGAATCTATGGCAACTTGCGCTTGCTATGCCCAAAAGTACTCATGTAACGAACGTGGAGAAAAACCAATGGATTCCGTGTGCAAAGTTTATTCGAATAAGAAGCCTGATTTCGTTCTCAGCGCCTTTGGGGTGCATAGCGTACCGCCAAAACAGGTAAGGCTCGCTGCGCCCTTCTTTACCTATGCTCCTATAATCGACGAGTTAGTGGAAAAGGGGTGCGATGTTCAATTGGTCGTTCGTCTGTGCGAAATAACGTCACCGGACGCGCTGAAGAAGATCATGAAGCATCCGCGCGTTCAAGTTCGCTTCTTCACCTCTAGATCATTTCACTCAAAACTATACATTTTTGGTTCAGCTGCTGCGCTGGTGGGTTCGGCTAACCTCACTGAGAGCGGCCTCAAGAGCAATCAGGAAATTTGTGTCGAAGTCCCAGGGGGAACCGATGCGTTCGATTCCCTCTTGTCAGTTTTTCAGAGTTATTGGGATGAAGCCCACGTACTGACGGAGAGAGGATTGGCAGCCTTTCGAAAGGCGCGTTCTCAAAATCCAAACCCATCGACCCAAAACCTAGAAGAGGCCCTCTTTGCCGCGTTCGGCGACGTCGTCCCTTCGGGCATCCAGGTTAGAAATGAGAAGGCATCCAAGGATAAGTTGTTCATTCACGAGTATTCAAAGACATATCAGCACTTTCTGTCGAAATATAAGGATCTCAGGTCAATCTACAAAGAGGATAGTCGCCGAAAAGTCGCAGAGGAGGAGGTGCCTCTTCGAATTGAAATTGATCAGTTCCTGTCCTTCGTCAGGGAAAAGCATGCTCCAGGCGTTTCCTATTTCCAAGAGGAACTGCTAACCGGTGAGGCCCTTCGTTTAAGAGTGCGTTACTATTTGGACCTGTGGCATAAAACGGATTGGCCTTACCTGTATGTCGAAATCCCTCAGGGGCTTGCGAGTATCAGGCAGGCATTTGAAAGCCCGGAGACTATCCGGTCCGCGTTGGTTGAAGATATCTTTGACGCGCTGACAGTTTGCCATTCTGTGCGTAGCCGACAACGCTTTTTCAAGGGAGGCCTGACAACATTCAAGAAGGAATTTGTGAAAAAGAACGAAGACGCACATGTCAAAGCGCTAGTTACCCATCTTCTTTTCGGCCAAGAGGACTTTGTCGAACGCATGGCTGATTGTATCTACGATCCCAAGTACAAGATCAGGGAGTTCGGGAAGAGTGCGGTTCAGGAATTGTTTGGATGGTTGAATTCCGAGGAAATCCCCATTTGTAACAGCCGAACGGTGAAAGCTATGCGATTTCTTGGGATGGATGTTGAAGTCTTTGAGTGATCAAGGCCCATTTTGCTTAAGTTGCGGTAGTCCTAATCGATTGCTGATCCACGTCTCGTTCACCTTAAAGAGCACAGCTTATGTCCCCAAGGCTTCGGGGGTACATCTGCCTTGGACTGGAACCTGCCGTTAGTTTATTTTTTTTTACGTAGGCGACGGAGTTCAGATTCGCATTCTGTCGAGACCGGGAACGATTGTCCGCGACGAAATTCCAAGGGCGCCTTTGGAGATTGGCGTGTTCCCTTTCAACGGTGCTTGCCTACCGATATGGGAGCAATCGTGAACCTTAACCTGGGCTATTGAGGATGTTGCCGCCTGTGTTTCTGGCGCGGTTTGGCAGGCGTCTGTAAATCTAACCTTAGATGCATCTACAAGTTGTAGCATCAGAATTTTAGCATGAATGAGATTGGTGGATATCGTGGATTTCAGGCACGGGGGGGCAAGTTGGGCTGGGAAATTCTGCAGCCATTTTCGTGCAGTGGTATTGGCCGTTGCCGTTAGTTTCACAGGCGATATTTCAGGTGCCCAGGATATCGAAAAAGGGCATAGCTGCCGGTAGACTTGGTGACTATCAAGCTGCCCTGAAGTAATTTTTAGCAGCTGCCGACCAGGGCAGCGCCAAAGCCCAGCATAACCTTGGGTTCATGTATCTGCACGGCTGGGGTGTTCTCGAGGACAGCACGGAAGCGGTGCGGTGGTTCCGGCTTGCCGCCGACCAGGGCCTCGCCGAATCTCAGTATTTCCTCGGGGACATATACGAGGTCGGCAGGGGTGTTCTGGCGGACAATATCAGCGCCCATATGTGGTTCAACATCGCGAGTGCCAATGGGAATGAGGCGGCGCGGAAGGACCGCGAGAAACTTGAAATAAAAATGACGCCAGCGGATATTTCAGAGGCCGTGAATTCTGCCCGCACATGTATGTCCTCAAGTTACCACAACTGTAGATAACCACGCCCCTGCCGGAGCACATCCTCGGCTCACTTTATACCATTTTGCGTTTTCTAGCTTTATGAAGCCGGATACGTTGCTCGGCACTGTTCTGCCGCTGCGTTTGCCCTTGTGCTTGCAGCCGGTAGCATTTTACGGAGAGAACTTAATTTCCGCCTCTCTTCATTAACGTCGATGGCCACGGGTGTTTCCTGAGTCCGATAGCCTGTTTGGGGGCAAGAATAGCTCCCAATGTAGTAGTCGTAGCATGACCCAGTGTAAGTATAAGGAACCGTCTGACTGTGCACGGCGTATCCTCTCGTTACATTGCGCTCCGACTCTGCGATTCCTGACGAAATCGCGTAGTATTCAGAATTTGCTGTGGTGAGGCATTGTTCCAGCGGAGTTGAGCAGGAGGAAAGCAAAGCTAAAATCGCCGGTGAAATGAAGACAAATTTTAAGGGTGCCATTGCACCTCCAATGTTCGAAATTACGCAGTCCATAAAGGACATACTGGCAGACAAAATATATAACAATGATGTATCTAAGTTGTTGTTTTGACAACTTAGGGAATTCTATCGAGAACTGGGTTAAAGTTTTTGTGCCGCAAGTAAGTAGAGCAGGGTTTAAGTTTTTCGCCCAAGACATTTAGGCTTGGATCCATCGTCAACTGTTTATCGGTCATCAATCGTGCCCTCGATTATAAATATTCCTCTGATTGGCACATACGACAGCGAAGCAGGAGAGGGTGTTAGTGACGGTCAACAGGTTCGCTACGTCCATTGATCCAGTGCATTGCCTCGTAGGCGTAGGGTCATCCGCCACCTGCTTGCGCGTCAGCCCACTGGTCAGTGCGATACGCACCGCATCTGTGCGAAATTCATCTGTCCGTTTCAGTCCCATAGTTCATCTCCTTTGTTGCAGTAAATGCTATCAAAGGAGCGGCATCAAACCGCGACAGGTCCAGAACGAGGTGTGGCTGCAACTTCATGCACCGGCCTACAATCTCGGTGTCTTCCTGCAAGGGGCCGACCTGCCCGAGGAGATGACCGACTGGTCACTAACGAGCCTACAAACCCGGCTGATTAAAATTGGTGCAAGGGTCGTCGACATGCCCGCGCCATTACCTTCTAACTCGCTGAGGTTTCTGTCAGTGGCAATCTATTTACTCGCATCCTTGCAGCAATCCATCGGCTGCGCGCACCGCCGGTTCCCGTATGAGGACATCATGGCAATAATTGAGCGAAAGCGGCTCGAATGGTCTGCCCAAGGTTTG
>JABSSD010000044.1 GCA_013214575.1 Paracoccaceae bacterium
CAGGATCGTAGCGATACATCTAGTCCAGCAAAATATTCCATCTTCCTTCTCCCTTGGTCACAAATCATCTTGTGATACTATCGGGAGCTCGACCTCAGAACAGAGGTGGCCCAATTACGCATGCTTTGGGCCGTTAGTGACCGTGAGGGGAAAGGGAAGTGGCCTGATTGCTGCACCCTGCACATTTCGACACAAAGGGCGGAATTCGGACCTTCGCTGCGGGATGCCCCAAGCTCAGCTCAGCGGACTTCCAGACCTTGGGGCAATACGTCGCCCTTAACATTGCCGAGCGCCGTCATTGCTTCGAACCCATTACAAAGTTGCACGTCACCGGCCTAGGCAACGAATAGGTCAGGTTGGTCGAAAACGCTCGTGCCCTATCTACAGTTTTGACAATCTGAGGAGATGCAGGCACGGGCGGAATTTACGGCTTCGGAAATTTCCGCAAGGGCCATTTTTGCTTCAACCCTCTCGCGGCTCTTTCGTGCCTCCTCGTCCCCATTTCCCCCTGCGATGTTGAACCACATATGGGCACTGATATGGTCCGCAAGAACACCCTCACCGTTGCCGTACATAAGGCCGAGGTTAAACTGGGCGGAAGCGTTGCCCTGGTCGGCAGCAAGCCGGAACCACCGCACCGCTTCCGTGGCGTCCGCAAGAACTCCCTCACCAATATCGTACATAAGGCAAGCAGGCCATCACCTGGACGAGGCTGTCCTGCAAGCGCTTCTGTGACAACAAGGTGCGGCTTCAACTTCACGCACTGGCTTACAATCTGGGTGTCTTCTGGCAAGGCCTCGAGTTGCCCGAGGAGATGGCCGACTGGTCGCTGACCAGCCTGCAAACCCGACTTATAAAGATTGGTGCGAGGGTCGTTCGACATGCCTGCGCCATTACTTTCCAACTCGCTGAGGTTTCTGTCAGTGGCAATCTGTTCAACCGCATCCTTGCGGCCATCCAGCGGTTACGTGCACCTCCGGTGCCCGAATGAGAACAACAGCAGCAGCAGCAAAATCTAAGGGAAAGCGGCTCAATATGTATGTCCAAAACGTGGTTCATTCCCCATATGAGCACGAGGTAGCACGGAAAATGCCAACCGCCGAGGGCTTAACTGTCTCGCCATCAACAATTGCATGAGCCAGGTTGAAAAAAGCAACACCCAGCCCGTGACATTGCCTTCTGGCACTCTACTTGGGGGATATCGGATAAAGTTGCTGACATCTAAGCATTATTTCATATTGCATCAAAAACCCAAATCCTTTCCTCCAGTTCTGACAGCATCGGATGTTATTTCATCCCAAGACTTTCTTGCTCTCAAGTGGCCAATTGTAGGCCCAACAGGGTTACTATATAGCTCAACATTTCTCCTCGCAATCTCCGCTCTTTTGGCACGTGGTGTAAAGCGTTGGAAACGTGCTCTAATTTCATTTCTGGCCTGATTCATAGCTCTTGCAATTTCTTCTGGAGTGGCCCCTGATGATTTCATTGATTTAGCGCGACCTGCCAATTTTGACACCGATCGACGATATGCGGCCCTACCGATTGGATGCCAGATCCAAAGGTATTTTAGTGGAGCAGATATAATGAAGCGCATTGCAATTTTTTGCGACGGAACCTGGAACAAAGCCAGCAATGGAACGGTGTCCAATGTGGTCAAACTGGCGCAGGCTGTGCGTCCTTCCGTAGCGGACGGTATAACCCAGCAAGTGTTTTATCAACCCGGAGTTGGCACCAGCAGGGGATCAAATGCTGTGGCGCGGTTTCGAGCGTTCATCAAAACTCAGTCAGCATTTGTCCCATTGGTCTCTGATCAACCATTCGCTGCGCCGTCTACGAAGGTCCGCAGTGGGCCGAAAGCAGCAACTGGGCCAACAACAGCGGCCTATATTATCCGGCAACCTGGTTGCTCGTGATTATCGCAGTGAATGGCTGTAATGCGTCATCTGTAGCAGCAGAACGATCCGGCGGGCAGGATAACACTTCAAAAAACAATTAGTATCAAAGCCTTAATGTTGCAACTTGCGCCAGCAATGCCGCCATGCGTGTATGCCCCCCTCGACATACATCGCGAGAGGAACATTTCAAAAAATTTGGGCACAAAATTATGACTGACGAACCGATTTCCGCCACGACCCTGCAAAGCATCGCGGCTCAGGTAAAACAATTGAATAAGCTACAGACAGGCGCAGGAGAACGGGCGCTTGACGAGGCCGTCAACGCAGTACGGTCAGCGAGAGGGCTTGGCGCTTTCGAGCAGACGTCGGACAAGCTCGCCTTCTGCCTCAGACAGATCAGCCGCCTTACTTAATAAGTCCGCTGTGCTGGTCCGGTCGTCACCGCCAGAAAACAAGTAAGCAATGTCAATTCCAGCAGTATCACAGATTTTCTGCAACCTTTGAACGGTTGGATTGAACCGGCCCTTCAACACCTTGCTCAAATACTGCTGGCTACTACCTGATGCTAAGGACAAATCTTCAAAGTCCAAGCCCCGCACCTTAATCGCCAGCCGTAGACGCTCACGCCACAACTCATTCGAGTCGGTCGTCTCCTCAGCGCGGTTTTCTGCATCTTCATTCATGACTGCACCTTACCCGTTAATATAATCTCGGCCAATGGCAATTAACTACACAGGTATGGATATTTTAGCGCTCAACCAACGCTGATCAAGGTTGTTGCCAATCATTAAATAGGAGGATTCTGTCATTTTAGTTTGCGTAACGGTTATTATACTACTAGATTAATGGCGAACCGGAGGATAACGAATGGCAGACAGAGTGACCGTTGGGCAGCTTACAGGACGCGAGTTTGCGCAGGTCGTACAGCGTGAATTTACCCGGCATAACAATGGGCTTTCCTCTCTATCTATTGGTGAACTTGCCCGATCATGCGGCCTCAATCGCCGCATGGTGCGGTTGTTTCTCTCTTTTGAAGATGAAGGCGGTCTGCCCAATCCCAGCTTAAAAACAATGCGCCTGGTGCTCTTCACGCTTGGGTTCAAAATTCGGGCGCCAGAGAGCGACGTCATTCCCCACCTGGAGGAAAAGGAAGCGTTCCGGGAAGATCTCCACGGCGACCAGCGTCCGCGCAAAGACCTCTGCCTTTCCGATCTCGGAGAGGTGGCATGATCGCCCTTCTGAAGTTCGTCCCTGATCCCGGACACTGGGGTACTTTACCCCTGTCCATGAAAGGGGCACCAAATGGGTCAACAGCGACGGAAATATACGGACGATTATAAGGCTGCGGCAGTTGAACGACTTTATGAGCCGGGTGCGAC
>JABSSD010000045.1 GCA_013214575.1 Paracoccaceae bacterium
ACGGTACCGCGTCGGCGTTTTGGGACACAGATAATTGCAGTAACCTGACGGGCAGCGGCTCAAACCCTTCAAATTGTCACTTTGAAGACCTCTTTGAAGGGTCTTTGAAGGGTTTTTAAACCCCGTTCAAAAGCTCCTTTAATTTCAGCGCCTCAAACGCGCGTGCTGCAGCCATCGGGACCACCCCGTTACCGGCTGCAGCGGATCGGTCCAGCCCATGGGCCAGCCCATCAGATGGTCGGTAAAGGCAGGGTGGCTGGGCTATCGGTGGAGTGGTCACGAAAAGATCTGTCCCCCTTTGTGACTGTAATGTGCCGGGGAAACAGTTCAGTTTCTGCACCAAGCACATTTCGTCACTATGGGCGGACTCCGGTCATTCGCTGCACTCTGCGCGAACGACTGCTGAGCGGGACAAAGCTGCTGTTTAGAAAATTCATTTGTCAGTAACTTTCTTCGTTGCCCTCAAGTTTTCAGTAGTGTCAAATAGCAAAGTGAGATGTTTTGGAACCAAACAACGATGCACCACAATTATTCCGATATAACTAGTCTAACTGAAGCCCCTCCGAAGTGGCACGATGAAAACGGTGTGCCACGATATTGCGACTTTCACCCGGATAATATTGCTTACGTCTATGCAGCGGAAGCTGCGTTGGTCTTGATTAAATGCCAAGCATGTAAAACTGAATTTTTTGTCGCTTTTTCTGAATTGAATCTGAAACATAAGCTCTGGGACGACAGCCAAAGAAAGAGGTTGGCGTTCCTTTCTGACATAATTTCGGATCGTGCACTACACTATGGCGATCCACCCAATACACAATGCTGCGCCACAGGCCCTACGATGAATAGCGTCCCTGTTTCGGTCATTGAGTACTGGGTTAAGCCCTACATTAGGACCGCAAAAGGCAGGCCTATCCGAGACCCATCCTTGATGAATTGGACGCGGGATAAAAGCTTCGAACTACCAATCGGAAAGAGCTAGTCGCAAACCTGTCCACATGATGGAGATAAGTAACTCTGGGCTCTGACCGGTCATTAGCTGCGCCGTCCACGAAGGTCCGCAAAGGGCCGTTAGTGACCGTGAGGGGAGAGGGACGTGGCCTGATTGCTGCACCCTGCACATTTCGGCACTAAGGGCGGGAAGGAGCCGTTGGCTGCGGCCAGCACCAAGGTCTGCAATGCGGGGCGGTTTCAACGGGTCGACGCCCGACATAATCGCTGAATATTCGGCATAGTCTTCTAGCATAGATTGACTACAGAAATTCAGTCGAGCGATCACCGCCGATAAAAAACGGGGTTCGGCGAGGCTCCGTTTTTTATCGGCGGTGACCCTCTACTAGGCCGCCGCTGATTTGCGGCAATAACAAGAAGCACGGATCGGGACGCTAGCCCGCGCCAACGCCTTGTCCAGCTGCAGCTTCACAAACAGCAGCTCCGCCCCAGCTTCACGCCGCATCAGGCATTCATACAGCCCATGCAGGCTCCAGACATTGTTCGGGTGCTGACAGGCACGGCTGAGGGTTGTATCCAGCCCCAGATCCGCCCGGTATACCGCTTCAGCCTCGGCATAGTTGTCGCAGTCCAGCAGCAGCGCCCCCAGCGCATGACGGGCTGGCTGCATCCATCCCCAGGGTTCGTCATAGGGCAAGGCGTCGTCAATCCGGACCGCTTGGCGCAGATGGTCAAACGCCGCGTCATGGTTGCCCTTGTGGTACTCCAGCTCGCCCAGCATCATCTGTTCCGCCACTTGCAGAATGTCGCGGCAGGTGTTGTTGAACAGCATCCGGCTGACCGGCACATTGTCCAGCGCCTCGAAAAACAGGCCAGACTCGGCTTCAGCCCCAGCAATGTCATTGCTGTTGGCCAGCGCCACCGTGCGCGCATAGCGCATCAGCGCCGTGGTCACACAGTATAGATCCGCGTCCTGGGGCAACTCTTGCGCCAGGATCTCCTGCCAGCGCCCAAACCGGATCAGAACATGCTGCTTCATCGGTACAAAAGCCTCGAACCAATCGGCTATTGGCGCCAGCAGCGCCTTGGGCAGGCTTGCGGAAAGCGCTTCTGCCGCCTCAATCGCCGGTTCCGGCTGGCCAAGGAACATCGCGCCGTAGATTTTGAAATGGTAGTTGTGGCAGCGGTAGACCGAGTAAAAGTTTTCGGCGCCCGCCCGCGCCAGAAATTTCTGATCGGCCTGGATTGCGGTCTCGTTGCGGTCGACAACGTTCTGATAATCCCCGCACAGCACATCAATATGGGTCGCCATATGCAACAGATGACCCGCGTCCGGAACCAGATGGTGCAGCCTGTCACCTTGGCGCAATGCACTTTCCGGGCGCGGCGACATTTCCATCAGGTGGATATACATATGCAGCAGCCCGGGATGGTCCCAGGCTCCGCCCAGCTTGGTCAAGGCTGTCTCCAGCACTTCAACCGCCTCAATCGTATCAGCGCCTTTGGCGGGTAA
>JABSSD010000046.1 GCA_013214575.1 Paracoccaceae bacterium
GCTATTTGATCCGGATCAGACGAGACCTCGCCATGCACTATGACAGCACCATCGCCTTCAACAACACAGATCGCGACTGATTTGACGGATACATCGAGCCCCACATAATATGACATGATCGTCGTCCTCCTGTACGGTTTGTGATTTATGAGGCCAGTATATTGAACCTCGTTCGCCCGAGGAGAACGATGACCGCAAACACACCATGTCAGTCGTGGCAGGCGGTGCGTGCAAGCACGCACCCTACAGTAACCTCAACCGATCCGAATACGGCTGAGGTGGTCGGGCATCGCCAGACCCTGCAGGTTCGCCGGGTCCGGCTCAGGCGGGTGCAACTGCAGTGACATCGGCACCACCCCTGCCCAGATTGGCAGGGCGTAATCTTCGTCATCATCCACCGGCGGCCCGCTGCGCAGCTTGGCAGCGCCTTCGCTGATTGGCATCCGCAGCACCGTTGTCGCCTTGACCTCTTGATCCGTCATCGGCCGCAGGGTCTCCCAGCGACCGGGAAAGATCATCTCGACCATGGTTTTCAGATGTGCCTGTTTGGCGGCGCTGTCTGTCACCTTTTGCGGACGTCCAAAGACCATCGCGGACCGGTGATTGACCGAGTGGTGAAAGGCCGACCGCGCCAGCACATAGCCGTCCAGCACGGTGACAGTCACGCAGACATCCGCCGCCTCCATTGCGCGAATGGCGCGGCTGGCCGAGGAGCCGTGCCAATAGATATGATCACCCTCGCGCCATTGCAGGGTTGGCAGCACCGAGGGCTTGCCGCCGATCTGATAACCAATGTGGCACAGCGGCATGGCATCGAGCACCGCATGCAGGCTGTCGCGGTCATAAGATCCCTTTTCATGGGCGCGGCGCAACCGGCTGCGATCTGTCTTGAGTGTGTCGGCCTTGACTGTGTCTGGCTTGACTGTGTCGGGGGAGGTCTGGCGCATCTTCTGGGCCCTTTACAAAATCATCAGTTGGCTTGACTGATAGGCGCAGTGTGGACTTCTATTAAGCTCCACTTTTCGACATAATGAGCAGTCCAATTATGCCTGACCTTGCCCGCCTGCTGTCCCCGAGTGCTGCGACGCCGCGTTATTTGCAAATCAGTACCGGATTGCGGGCGCAGATGATCGAGGGAAGCCTGAGCGCAGGCCGCCGCCTGCCCGCCTCGCGCGCGCTGGCACAGGACCTAGGGGTGGCCCGGTCCACGGTTGTCTCGGCCTATGACCAGCTGGTCGCCGAAGGTTATCTGGAAGGGCGCCGGGGATCGGGGATCTATGTCTGCGACATTGCTCCACTGACCACTCCCATGGCGGCCTCCACTGCGGCCACGGCTGTCGTCCCTGCCACCTCAGGACTATTGGCGCCGGGCACCCCGGACCCAGAGGTTTTTCCACTGCAGCCCTGGGCCAAAACCATCGCCCGGGTCGCGCGCATGGCGCCCAAGGCGCTGGTGCATCTTGACGATCCTTTTGGAGACCCTGAGCTGCGGCGGCAGATCGCAGCTTATGCCGGCAGGTGGCGTGGCATCACCGCGACGGCGGATCAGGTGCTGGTGACCAGCGGTGCCAGTGCCGGCCTGGAGCTGGCCTTGGCGCTGCTGGTCAGTGATGGACAACTGGCGCTGGAGGCTCCGGGCTATGGTCCCACCCAAGCCTTTGCCGCAGCGCGGGGGTGGCAGGTCAACTGGATGCCGGTCACCACAGCAGGCGTGCAACTGCCACCGCAGCCCTCCCCGGTGACAGTGCTGACCCCCTCGCACCAGTTTCCCCTGGGGGGCAGCCTGCCAATCGCGATGCGTCAGGCGTTCCTAAAAGCCGCTGCCACCTGTGGCGGCTGGATCGTTGAGGATGATTTTGACAGCGAGTTTCGCTATGCAGGTCAGCCGCTTGCCGCTATGGCGGCGCTGGATCACGCAGGTCGATGCATCTATGTCGGCACCTTCTCAAAAACCTTTTCCCATGCGCTGCGCCTGGGCTATCTGATCCTGCCGCCGGGGCTGGTTGACCGGTTTCGCGCCGCCCTGAGACACCCCACCAGCAGTGCCGCCGTCACCGCCCAACGCCCCCTGGCCGAGTTCATGGCCTCGGGGCAATACGACCGCCATATCCGCCGTGCCCGACGGCTTTATGCCCAGCGCTACGGCGCGGCCGCACTGGCGCTGGAGAGCTGGCCTGCTGAACTGGGACAGTTCCAACGGCACGAGGCCGGGATGCAAATCGCCCTGCATTTGGGTCAAGCGCAGGATGAGCAAACCCTCGTCCGCGCAGCCAATGCAGCCGGCTTTGCCATTCGCGGGCTGTCGGGTTGCGATCCGTCCGGGCGGGCATCCGGGCGGGCATCTGGGCGGGCATCTGGGCGGGCACAGGGCTTGCTCATCGGGTTCTGTCAATCGCAACCAGAGGACATTGCCGGTCAATATGACGCCCTGCGCGCGGTTCTTCAGGGCTGCAAAAATTCTGCCGATTGAGGCTTTTCATTTACCAAAGGGGATGTATAAATCGCTGCCATGATCAACCGCGCACATATCCTTTCCCCTGCCGCTGCTGTTTGCAGCGCCTCGCTGCGTGGCCTACTGATCCTAACTCGCCTCTGAGCGTGCCATTCGGCGCGTCCGCTCAGAGGGGATCGCCAGCGCGCCATTTGGCTTAGGACAGACACGAAAGATACCCAATATGACTATGACATCTGACAAAGACCGCGTGGTGATCTTTGACACCACCCTGCGCGACGGTGAGCAAAGCCCCGGCGCAACCATGACCCACAATGAAAAGCTCGAGATTGCCGGGCTGCTGGATGACATGGGTGTCGATATCATCGAGGCCGGGTTCCCGATTGCATCTGAGGGCGATTTCAACGCCGTCTCCGAGATTGCAAAGAACGCCACCAACAGCCGCATCTGCGGCTTGGCGCGCGCCAAGACCGGCGATATCGACCGCTGCTGGGAGGCGGTGAAACACGCGCGCAAGAACCGCATCCACACCTTCATCGGCACCTCGGCGCTGCACCGGACTATTCCAAACCTGACGATGGACGAGATGGCCGATGTGATCCATCAATCGGTCACCCATGCCCGCAACCTGTGCGACAATGTGCAATGGTCGCCAATGGATGCCACCCGCACCGAGTGGGACTATCTGTGCCGGGTGATCGAGATTGCCATCAAGGCCGGCGCCAGCACCATCAACATCCCCGATACGGTTGGTTACACCGCCCCGGTGGAAAGCGCCGATCTGATCAAGCGTCTGATCGAAACGGTGCCCGGCGCCGATGAGGTGATCTTTGCCACCCATTGTCACAATGACCTTGGCATGGCGACCGCCAACTCGCTGGCGGCTGTGGCTGGCGGCGCCCGGCAGATCGAATGCACCATCAACGGTTTGGGCGAACGGGCCGGCAACACCGCGCTGGAAGAGGTGGTGATGGCGCTGAAGGTGCGCAATGACATCATGCCCTGGAGCACCGGCATCGACACCCGGAAGATCATGCATATCTCACGCCGGGTGGCGGCGGTGTCCGGCTTTGCGGTGCAGTTCAACAAGGCGATCGTCGGCAAGAACGCCTTTGCCCATGAATCTGGCATCCATCAGGATGGCATGCTGAAAAACGCTGAGACGTTCGAGATCATGCGGCCCTCGGATGTGGGCCTGTCCGGGACTTCATTGCCGCTGGGCAAACACTCGGGCCGCGCCGCGCTGCGCGACAAGCTGCAGCAGTTTGGCTTTGAGGTAGGAGACAACCAGCTCAGGGACGTCTTTGTGCGCTTCAAGGAGCTGGCCGACCGCAAGAAAGAGGTGTTTGACGACGATATCATCGCCCTGATGCGGTCCGGCGAGGATGCTGAGAACGATCATCTGCAGATCGTGTCGATGAAGGTGGTCTGCGGCACCGGCGGCCCGGCGGAAGCCACCATTGAGATGGAGATCGACGGTCAGGATGTCAGCGCCACCGCCAGCGGCGACGGCCCGGTGGATGCCACCTTCAAGGCGATCCGGGAGCTTCATCCCAACACCGCCCGCCTGCAGCTGTATCAGGTGCAGGCCGTGACCGAGGGCACCGATGCCCAGGCCACGGTTTCGGTGCGGCTGGAAGAGGACGGCATGATTGCCACCGGTGAGAGCGCCAATACCGACACGGTTGTGGCCTCGGCCAAGGCCTATGTGAATGCGCTGAACCGGCTGATCATACGCCGTGGCAAAGTTGGTGAAGGTGCTGACACCCGCGAGATCTCGTATAAGGATGTCACCTGATCGACATTTGAGTAATGACACATAGGCCACCCGCGAGGGTGGCCTATTCTGTTAGGCCCCATTGCCCTGAGACGGGGAACTCCCGCGCCCCAAGCAGTTTCGGCTGCGCCGAACCAGATTAGGGCCTTGGGCCCGGCACCGCTGCGCGGTGTATAGTTTTGCTGGGGCAGGCGTTTCAGCTGCAGGTCTGCCCTGAAAGCGCCCTGTTGATTATCGATGAAAAAGATCCGCCTCAGGGGCAAGCCGTGCTGCGCAGGGGCGCAATGCGCCCCTTGACCCCGGATGGGTGGCATAGGGCATCGCTGAGGGACTGTGCCCCATAGGTCGGCTGCATTTGCAGGCTCATTTGTGAGCCAAGGCGACCTGCAGATATGTCTGATAAAACACCCGGGCGCCATCAGACCATAAAGTGCGCACTCCGTCTTGCACCAGGAAGCGATAACCCCGCCAAAACAGGTGACCTGCGCCGCGCAGCGGCGCCACGCCCAAGGCTTTGCCTCTCATCTGTGATGGGAGGCAAAGCCGCGGGAGTGCCCCGCCTAGATCAATAAGCGGGGCACTAAAGCTGGGCTGCCGCCTATCTGTCGTGTCTTAACCCTCGGCCCGGCTCGCCGCGACATCGCGGCAGGGCCACAGCGCGTGGGCGCAGACGCGGAGCTTGGTGTCAGGGTGGCGCGACGTCCGTTGCCCGTGCCCGGAGTGTGGTGGCTGCAGACCGGTCGCCAATACCCAAGACCTGAGCGGCGAAAAGCGGGCGCGCCCGGCGAAAAGGCGCTAGTTGGACAGAATACACTCTTTCGCGACGCCGCTGTGCCGCTTATAAGATCTGATGCCTGAGATTTACGCGGAGTCGCGGGCCACTGGTACAGCAATTACAGGATCCCTTTAATATGTCGATCTTTGGATTTTTGTCCGGCCTGTTCACGTCGGATATGGCTATTGACCTTGGCACAGCAAACACGCTGGTCTACGTCAAAGGCCGAGGTGTGATCCTGTCCGAGCCTTCGGTGGTGGCTTATCACGTCAAGGATGGCGTCAAGACCGTGCTGGCTGTCGGCGAAGAGGCCAAGCTGATGCTGGGCCGCACCCCCGGCTCGATCGAGGCGATCCGGCCGATGCGCGAAGGTGTCATTGCCGATTTTGACACCGCCGAAGAGATGATCAAATACTTCATCCGTAAGGTCCACAAACGGTCAACCTTCTCAAAACCCAAGATTATCGTCTGTGTGCCATATGGTGCCACGCCGGTTGAAAAGCGGGCTATCCGACAATCGGTGCTGTCAGCCGGGGCCCGCAAGGCCGGGCTGATCGCTGAACCGATTGCGGCGGCTATTGGGGCTGGAATGCCGATCACCGACCCCACCGGCAATATGGTGGTAGATATTGGCGGCGGCACCACCGAAGTGGCGGTCCTGTCGCTGGGTGACATCGTCTATGCGCGCTCGGTGCGGGTTGGCGGAGACCGGATGGACGAAGCGATTATTTCTTATCTGCGGCGCCAGCAGAACCTGTTGGTGGGGGAAGCCACCGCTGAACGTATCAAGACCTCAATCGGCACCGCCCGGATGCCCGACGATGGCCGCGGCCAGTCGATGCAGATTCGCGGTCGTGACCTGTTGAACGGCGTGCCCAAGGAGATCGAGATCAGTCAGGCGCAAATCGCCGAGGCGCTGGCTGAACCGGTTCAGCAAATCTGCGAAGCGGTGATGACAGCCCTTGAGGCCACTCCGCCGGATCTGGCGGCGGATATTGTCGACCGTGGCGTCATGCTGACCGGCGGCGGCGCCCTGCTCGGCGATCTGGACCTGACATTGCGTGAACAGACCGGATTGGCGGTGTCGATTGCCGATGAAAGCCTGAATTGCGTGGCTCTGGGCACCGGCAAGGCGCTGGAATTTGAGAAGCAACTGCGCCACGCAATTGATTACGACAGCTAAGGGTCTTACCTTTCGCCATCTATGCGGTGCCATCTAAGTACCCGGGAGGAGCCCCTTGGCCAAAGATCGATCCCAGCGCGAAGACTACGGCACCCCGCTGAAGCGTTTGCTGGTTGTGGTAAGCTGTCTCTGTCTGGCGCTGATCTTCATTGTCTGGCGCATCGATAGCCCCAGGGTCGAGCGATTCCGGGCTCAGGTCGTTGACGCCGTGGTGCCCAACATGGAATGGGCAATGGTGCCGGTGGTCGGCACAATCAATCTGGTGCGCGACTTTCAGTCTTATCAGCGATTGTCCAAACAAAACCGCGAGTTGCGGTCCGAGTTGCGGCGGATGCAGGCCTGGAAAGAGGCGGCACTGCAACTGGAGCAGGAAAATGCCCGACTGCTGGATCTCAACAATGTACGGCTGGATCCGCGGCTGACCTATATCACCGGCGTGGTGATGGCCGACAGTGGCTCTCCATTTCGCCAGTCTGTGCTGCTGAATGTCGGGTCGCGTGACGGGGTGCGCGATGGTTGGGCAGCGATGGATGGGATTGGCCTGGTGGGGCGGATCTCGGGGACCGGGCGCACTACGGCGCGGGTGATCCTGTTGACCGATGCCGCCAGTTCGGTGCCCGCGACGATCCAGCCCTCGGGCCAGAATGCGCTGATTGCCGGCGACAACAGCGCCGCTCCGCTGATCGACTTTCTGGAAAACCCGGACAAACTCCGCCCCGGTGACCGGGTGATCACCTCGGGAGATGGCGATGTATTCCCGGCCGGGCTGTTGATTGGCCAGGTGGCCAGCGATCCGTCCGGCCGTTTGCGGGTGCGTCTGTCGGCCGATTATGAGCGGCTGGAGTTTCTGCGCGTGCTGCGCCACCATGGCACCGAAGGCATCAATACCCCCGGCGGGCTGGTGACGCCGCCACCCGGAGCGCTGCTGCCGCGGCCCCGCCCCAAGAGCCTGGGGGCCGACAATGGCTAACACCTCGTCTGCGCATGTCTGGATCATGCGGGCTGCGTTCCCGGCGCTGGCCCTGCTGATCATGTTTTTCCACCTGTTGCCGCTGGATACGGTTCCGCGCAAATGGGCGCCGCCTGATCTGCTGGTGGCCTCGGCTTTGGCCTGGTCGCTGCGCCGCCCGGACTATGTGCCGACCCTGTTGCTGGCGGTGACACTGTTGCTGGCGGATCTGATGTTTCAAAGACCCCCCGGGTTGCTGGCACTGCTGGTGCTGTTGGGCTGCGAGTACCTGAAGCCCCGCGCCCTGAGCCACCACGATACCGGTTTTGCCGCCGAGTGGCTGTCAGTCGGCCTGGTTCTGACCGCAATAACCGTGCTCAACCGCATGGCGCTGGCGCTGGTGGGCGTGCAGCAAGCGCCGTTTGGATTGATCCTGATACAGATGTTACTGACCATTGCCGCCTATCCGCTGGTGGTGCTTGTCAGCCAGTCCATACTGGGAGTGCGCCGGATGAGCTCGACGGAGCTTGAGACCCTGGGAATACGCCCATGAAACGCAACCCAAAGGAACTGGAAATCACCCATCGCAGCCTCAGCCGCCGGGCTCTTTTGCTGGGCGGCTTTCAGCTGGTCTTTGCCGGAGGTCTGGCGATGCGGATGCATCACCTGCAGGTCGATCAGGCCGACCAGTTCCGGCTGCTGGCGGAAGAGAACCGCATCAACATCCGGCTGCTGGCCCCGGCCCGGGGGGAGATCTTTGACCGCAATGGCATTGCGCTGGCCCGCAATTCCCCCTCTTACCGCATCATCATTGTCCCCGAAGATGCCGGCGACGTCGACAAGGTGATCAAAGATCTGTCGCGGCTGATCGAGATTGATCCCAAGGATCTGGAACGCGCCATTGCCGAGATGCGCCGCTCGCCGCCGTTTTTGCCAGTGACCCTGGCAGATCAGATCAACTGGCAGGAGATTTCAAAGGTAGCGGTGAATGCCCCGGCCCTGCCCGGCATCACCCCCGAGGTTGGTCTGGCCCGGATCTATCCCCGGCGGGCGGATTTTGCCCACGTGGTTGGCTATGTCGGCCCGGTTTCCGATTATGATCTGGACCAGATTACCGACCCGGAACCCATCCTGCGCATCCCCCGCTTTCAGATCGGCAAGGTCGGGTTTGAGGCCAAGCGCGAAAGCATGCTGCGGGGCAAGGCCGGCGCCAAGCGGGTAGAGGTCAATGCCACCGGTCGGGTGATGCGCGAGCTGGACCGCCGCGATGGCGTCGCCGGTGCCGATATGCAGCTCACCGTCGATGCTGATTTGCAGGGCTATGTGCAGGCCCGATTGGGCAATGAGAGCGCCAGCGCCGTGGTGATCGACTGCGAAAACGGTGATCTGCGGGCCATTTCTTCGGCCCCCAGTTTTGACCCCAACCTGTTTGTGCGCGGCATTTCGATTGCCGACTACCGGGAGCTGACCGAAAACACATATCGGCCCTTGGCCAATAAATCGGTACAGGGCACCTATCCGCCAGGATCAACCTTCAAGATGATTGTTGCCCTGGCCGCGCTGGAAGAAGGGATCATTGGCACCGAGGAAACCGTCTGGTGCCCCGGCTATCTTGAGGTCGCAGGCCGCCGGTTCCACTGCTGGAAACGCGGCGGCCATGGCAATGTGGATCTGAACACCTCGCTGAAACGGTCCTGTGATGTCTATTACTATGATCTGGCGCTGAAGGTCGGCATTGATAAAATTACCGCCATGGCGCAACGCATGGGGCTGGGTATCCGGCATGACCTGCCGATGTCCGCCGTTGCCGCCGGGCTGACGCCGACCAAAGAGTGGAAAAGCCGCAACCGCGGGGAAGACTGGCTGATTGGCGACACCGCCAATAGCTCTATCGGGCAGGGCTTTATGCTGGCGTCACCGATGCAACTGGCGGTGATGACCGCGCGACTGGCCACCGGACGCAGCATCACCCCGCGGCTGATCAAATCGATTGATGGGGTTGAACAGCCCGACGGTGCAGGCACCTCTTTGGGGTTAAACGAAAACAACCTGCGCACCGTTCGCAAAGGCATGTTTTCAGTCTCAAATGACCGACGCGGCACCGGGTATAAGTCTCGGATCATTGAAGAAACAATGCGGATGGCGGGCAAGTCCGGCACCAGCCAGGTCCGCAATATCACCGCAGCCGAACGCGCCGCCGGGGTGATCCGCAACAAGGATCTGCCCTGGGAACGGCGCGACCACGCGCTGTTTGTCAGTTTTGCCCCTTTTGACAAACCGAAATTTGCGATCGCGGTTATTGTAGAGCACGGTGGTGGTGGTTCCACAGCCGCCGCCCCCATTGTCCGCGATGTCATGCTACAGGCGCTATATGGTGGCACCCCGCCGCTGGCGGCATACCCGAAGAAAGACCGCAATCGGATCAAAGCGCAGCAGGAGCGGCTGGAGCGAGAACGCCCGGCACGGCTGCAGGACGCGAGCGACCGCGCATGAGTTATCTGGAGTATAATGCCAAGACCACCCCAACCGGGCTGCGCAAGATCTTGTTTCTGAACTGGCCGCTGGTGCTATTGCTGATCTCGGTGGCCTGCATTGGCTTTCTCATGCTCTATTCGGTGGCCGGAGGATCCGTCAGCCCCTGGATGGAGCCACAGGTGAAACGCTTTGGCATGGGGCTGGCAGTGATGTTCTTCATCGCCATGGTGCCGATCTGGTTTTGGCGCAACATGGCAGTTGTGGCCTATCTGAGCTCCATAGCCCTGCTGCTGGCGGTGGAGTTTTTTGGCACCATTGGCATGGGGGCGCAGCGCTGGATTGACCTGGGCTTTATGCGGTTGCAGCCCTCTGAGCTGACCAAGATCACCCTGGTGATGCTGCTGGCCGCCTACTACGACTGGCTTCCGCGTGAGCAAACCTCGCGGCCGCTGTGGATCGCGATCCCGGTGGTGGCGATTATGGTGCCGACGTTTATGGTGCTGCGCCAGCCCGATCTTGGCACCGCGATCCTGCTGCTGGCAGCGGGCGGCGGCGTGATGTTCCTGGCCGGAGTGCACTGGGCCTATTTTGCCGCGGTGATCGCGGCCGGGGTTGGCCTGATCACCGCGGTGTTCCAAGGTCGCGGCAGCTCCTGGCAATTGCTCAAGGACTATCAATATCGGCGTATTGATACGTTTTTGGACCCCTCAACCGACCCGCTGGGGGCCGGCTATCACATCACCCAATCGAAGATCGCCTTGGGGTCTGGCGGTTGGTCCGGACGGGGCTTCATGCAGGGCACCCAATCGCGGCTGAATTTCCTGCCCGAGAAACACACGGATTTCATTTTCACTACCCTGGCCGAGGAATTTGGCTTTGTTGGCGCCGTTTCATTGCTGGGCATCTACATGCTGATCGTGGTGTTTTGTATCGCCGCGGCGCTGGCCACCAAAGACCGGTTTTCCGCGCTGGTGATCATGGGGGTATCGCTCACCTTTTTCCTGTATTTTGCGGTCAATATGTCGATGGTCATGGGGCTTGCTCCGGTGGTTGGGGTGCCATTGCCAATGGTGTCCTACGGAGGCTCCGTGATGCTGGTGCTGCTGGCGGCCTTTGGCCTTGTGCAAAGCGCCCATGTTCATAGGCCGCGTTAAGGGCATCAAAGGGGGCCAACCCCCTCTTGGCCTGACGGCCAATTCACCCCTGGGATATCTACGGCCAGATGAAGCACGGGTGGATCTGGTGAGCAGCTGTCACCGGTTGCAGAATAGTCATTTGGGGGTTGCACACCGTCATTTTCCCACTCAGGGTCACAAAAACGCACCTTTGGGAGGCACCGTCATGAGCATCTTTCACCTCGCCTATCACGTCGATGACCTGCAGCGCGCCCGCGCCTTTTATAGCGGGGTTTTGGGCTGCACCGAGGGCCGCAGCACCAAGACCTGGGTTGATTTTAACTTCTTTGGCCACCAGATCTCGCTGCATCTGGGGCCGGTTTTTGCGACAACCAATTCCGGTCAGGTCGGAGAGCATATGGTGCCAATGCCACATTTGGGGATGATCCTGCCACAGGACGAGTGGCAGGCCTTGGCAGATCGTCTGGTGGCCAAAGATGTGGGTTTTACCATATCCCCAACCACCCGTTTTGCAGGAGAGCCGGGGGAGCAAAGCACCATGTTCTTCCATGATCCAGCAGGCAACCCGATCGAAATCAAGGGCTTCACTGATATGGCCGGAGTTTTTGCCCGATGATCAACGTCCAGTTCGCCGCCCGCCCCGAGCGTTGGGACATCTATGCCACACCGCTCAGGGCTGCCTTTAGCAAAGCCGGGCTGGATGTTGATTTGCGGGTCGACCACGCGCCGGACAGCGTGGATTACATCATCTATGCGCCCAACGGCCCGCTGTCGGATTTCACCCCCTACAGCCGATGCAAATCGGTGCATAGCCTCTGGGCAGGAGTGGAAAAGATCATCGGTAACGCCAGCCTGACGATGCCTCTGTGCCGGATGGTGGATCCAGGGCTGACGGCCGGAATGGTGGAATGGGTGACCGGCCATGTCCTGCGCTACCACCTGGATATTGACCGTGCCATCTTACAGCAGGATCAATGGGAGCCAAAGGTGCCCCCCTTGGCGATGGAGCGCCCGGTCACCATTCTGGGGCAAGGCGCGCTGGGGCAGGCCTGCGCCAGCGCATTGGCGCAATTGGGGTTTCCGGTGACAGGATGGTCTCGCGCGCCCAAGCTGATCGAGGGCATCACCTGTCGACATGGGGCTGAGGGGCTGGTGCGGGCATTGACCCGCGCTGAAATTGTGGTGCTCCTGCTGCCCGACACACCGGCAACCGAGAACACATTGAACGCGCAAACACTGGCACAGCTTCCCAAAGGCGCGCGGATCATCAACCCGGGCCGAGGCCCTTTGATCGACGATGCCGCGCTACTGGATGCATTGGACAGCGGTCATATTGCGCATGCCACACTGGATGTCTTCCGCATCGAGCCGCTGCCCAGCGATCACCCCTATTGGGCGCATCCCAAGGTCACCGTCACCCCACATATCGCCGCCGAAACCCGCACCATCACCTCCGCACAGGTGATTGCCGAGAACATCCGGCGCGGCGAAGCTGCAGAGCCATATTTGCATCTGGTGGATCGAGATCTGGGGTACTGACCGCAAAAGAAGGCGCCAGCGCGCGCCTTCTTCTTGTTTCAAATACCTCCGCCGGAGGCCGCGCCCGGAACGGGCGCTTTAGCTGGCGTCCAGTCCCCGCCCCTTGAGCAGGGCCTCCACCCCCGGCAACCGGCCCCGGAACGCCACATATAATTCGCCCGGATCCTGCGATCCTCCGGTCGACAGAATGGTGTCCTCCAACGCCTTGGCGCGCTCGGCATCAAAGGCACCTCCGGCCTCCTCAAAGGCGGCAAAAGCATCGGCGTCCATCACCTCGGACCACATGTAGCTGTAATAACCCGAACTGTAGCCGTCGCCTGCAAAGACATGCGCGAAATGCGGGCTGGCGTGGCGCATGGTGATCGCCGGTGGCAGGCCAATCTGCCGCAACACCTCAGCCTGCCTGGCCATCACATCTGTCGGCGCCGCGCCCTCATGAAAGGCCAGATCAACCAGCGCCGAGGCGACATATTCCACCGTCTGGAACCCCATATCAAAATTGGCGGCGCCCAGCACCTTGTTCAGCAACTCTTGCGGCATCGCGGCGCCGGTTTCGGCATGGGTGGCAAATTCTGCCAGCACCTCGGGGACCTCAAGCCAGTGTTCGTACAATTGGCTGGGCAGTTCGACAAAATCCCGCGCCACTGAGGTGCCAGAGATGCTCTCATAACTCACATTCGACAGCATCTGGTGCAGCGCATGTCCAAACTCGTGGAACAGGGTGCGGGCATCGTCCCAGGACAGCAGCGCTGGCTCTGCCTTGGCAAAGTTGCAGACATTGATCACCACAGGCGCCTGCACCTGCGGGAACTTGGCCTGACCGCGCATGGCAGAACACCAGGCGCCGGAGCGTTTAGAGCCGCGGGCAAAGTAGTCACCGATGAACACAGCCACATGTTTGCCACCCCGGGTGACCTCCCAGGCGCGACAGTCGGGGTGGTACAGGTCCGCGTCCAGCGGTGCGAACTGCAACCCGAACAAGCGGCTGGCACAGGCAAACGAGGCCTCGATCATCCGGTCCAGCTGCAAATAGGGCTTCAACTCGGCCTCATCCAGATCATGTTCGACCTTGCGGCGTTTTTCAGCATAGTAGCGCCAGTCCCAGGGCTGCAGATCACCATTGATGCCATCCGCTCGCATCATTTGGGTCAGCACCTCGGCGTCGGCCTCAGCCTGAGACTTGGCGGGGGCCCAGACCTCCATCAACAAGCCGCGCACTGCACCCGGAGTCTTGGCCATCTCGGTTTCCAGCTTGTAATCGGCAAAGCTGTCATAGCCTAAAAGCTGTGCCCGCTCATGGCGCAGGGCTAGGATCTCGGCGGCGATTTCACGGTTGTCGGTTTCGCCGCCATTGGCCCCACGGGCAACCCAGGCGTTGAAGGCCACCTCGCGCAGGTCACGGCGCTTTGAGAACTGCAAGAACGGGGTGATGATCGAGCGCGACAGGGTCACCACCGGGCCAGCAGCGCCTTTTTCAACACCAGCCGCACGGGCTGCACCGATGGCAAAATCTGGCAGACCCTGCAGATCGTCTTCGTCCAGCGGCATGAACCAGTCGCGTTCATCCGCCAGCAGGTTCTGGGTAAACGAGGTGCCCAGCGTTGCCAGCCGGCCCTTGATCGCTTGCATCCGGGTATCATCAGCGCCGGTCAGCGCCGCCCCACCGCGCACAAAACCACGGTGGGTCAGCATCAGCACCCGTTGTTGTTCGCTAGTCAGATCCAGGCTGTCACGGGCGTTCCAGACGGCGGCAATACGGGCAAACAGCGCCTTGTTGGCGGTGATCGCCGCAGAATGCGCCGCCAGCTTGGGTGAGAAGTCCCGCTGCAGCGCCTCCCGCTTGGGATTGCTGTCGGCGCCGACAACGGTGAAGAACACCGACAGAACCTGGTCCAGCTCGCGGCACGGGCGCTCAAGCGCCTCAATCACATTGGCAAATGTTGGCGGCTCAGTGTTACCGGCAATGGCTGCGATCTGGGCGTTGTGAGCGATCAGCGCCTGATCCAGTGCGGGCGCGAAATCCTCATCAGAAATATCCGCAAACGGGGCAATTTGGAATGGAGTGTCCCAGTGGGGTAGAAGCGGGTTGGTCATGGCAAAGTCTCCTTTGCCAGCAAGCTAGTGCTTGGTCCAACCCGACTTCAATACCTTAGGCCCAACAAAGCACGCCGCTAGGCAATAGAATTGCTCACTCGACCTTTTCTTTGTCCCGCAGGTGGCGTTCAAACCGGCGCAGCGCCAGCGACAGGCTGATGGTCATGGTCAGATAGATCAGCGCAACCACATTATAGGTCTCAAAATAGCGGAAGTTGCCGGCCGCAATCACCTTGCCCAGCTGGGTGACATCCAGCACCCCCAGCACCGACACCAGCGAGCTGTCCTTGACCAATGCCACAAAATCATTGCCCAGCGGCGGCATAATGGTGCGAATGGCCTGTGGAAAGATCACCAGCCGGAACTGCTGCCAGCCATTCAGACCCAGCGCCTTGGCGGCCTCAATCTGGCCCTCCTCGACCGCTTGCAGACCAGCGCGGAACACTTCGGAGATAAACGCCGAATAGGCCACCATCAGCGCAATGATCGCCCGCCAGATCAGCGGGAACTGGCGGGTGCGGATCGGCTCCAGGCCGATCATATCGCCCAGATAATTGCGCAATTCCACCAGCGCCGGCGCCAAGGCAAAGGCCACATAAAGCAGCAGCACAATGATGGGAACACCCCGCACCACCTCGACATAGAACCGGGTGACCTGGCGCACCACCAGCCATTTGGAGCCCGCCCCCAGCGCCAGCAACAGGCCAAGCAACGAGGCCAGCGTAAAGCTGACGAGGGTGACAAAGATGGTGGTCTTCACCCCTTTCATCAGGGTTGACAAGATCTGCAGATACAGCTCACTCGCCACCACCTGCCATCCCAGATACAGCCCGATCAGCACAACGGCCGCCAACCACCAGGGAAAGTCTTCTTTGTCGTTCGAGGAAGCAGCCATCGTCATCTTTCAAGAAAAACCCCGGCCCAATGGACCGGGGATTATTAGTTGCAAAGCCGGTAGGCTTTACTGACCTAATTTATAGTCAACGAACCATTTTGTGTTCAGCGCGTCCAGGGTGCCGTCGGCCTCCATGGAGGCAATGGCGGCGTTGATCGAGACGACAAGCTCGCTGCCTTTGGGGAAGATAAAGCCAAAATCTTCGGTGCCCAGCGGTTCACCAACAATTTTCAAACCACCATTCGATGCGGTCACATAGCCATTGGCGGCGGTGCTGTCCGACAGCGCCAGATCAACGTCGCCAACCCGCAACGCCTGAATCGCCGCGCCAAAGTTTTCAAACAGCTTGATGCGCGAATTGGCCTCGTCACCGTCCAGGATATCATAGACCGTCACATAGAACGGTGTGGTGCCCGGCTGTGCGGCAGCCAGAAAGTCGCTGTTGGCGGCAAAACCAGCCGCGTCGTCAAAGCGGCTCTCATCCCCGGCCACAATCATGCGCATCTGCGAGGTCAGGTATTTGTCAGAAAAGTCTACCATTTCCCTGCGGTCTTCGCGGATGGTGATGCCGGTCATGCCCAGATCATACTGGCCTTCGCTGATCGCCGGGATCATCGCATCCCAGCTGCTGTTTTCATAGACCACGGTGATGTTGATACGCTTGGCGATTTCCGCCATGGCGTCGTATTCCCAGCCAATGGCATTGCCGGTTTTCGGGTCCATGAATTGCAACGGCGGATAGGCGTTTTCAGTGGCAACCACCACTTCCTGTCCGCCCAGATCAGGCAGCTCCGCCGCGAGTGCGCCGCTGGCCAGCCCAAACACCGCTGCTGCGGCCACAGTGAAAATCGTTTTCATCTTATCCCCTCTCAAGAACTTTAATTGCAACAGACTTGCCGTGAGCGGCCGCTCAGCGCAAGCCATCAGTCACGTTTAGGACCGCAAACCGGGCAATCTGGCGTTGATTTCAGCTGAATACGTCGCGTCTCGCAATAGAGCCCGTCATAAATCAGCATCGCCCCGCGCAGGCATGCGCCGGCACCGGTAATCTGCTTGATCGCCTCCAGCGCCATCATCGCCCCTACCACCCCGGGCAACGGCCCAACCACCCCGGCCTCAGAACAGGAGGGTGCCAGGCCGGCGGCGGGTGCTTCCGGAAAGATGCATTGATAGCAGGGACCACCGGCGCTGGGATGGAACAGGCTCAGCTGACCCTCCCACTGCGACAGCGCCCCTGATATCAACGGCTTGCCCAGCGCCACCGCCACGCGATTGATCAGATAGCGGGTGGTGAAATTATCGGTGCCGTCCAGGATCAGATCATAGTCGGCAAACAGGGCTTCGGCCATGTCGGCCTGCAGACGCCGGTGATAGGGACGCACCGTGACATAGGGGTTCTGCGCTTTCATCGCCTGTTCGGCGGAAAACACCTTGGGCATGCCGATGTCTTTGTCGCGATGGATCACCTGACGTTGAAGATTGGCATTTTCGACCTCGTCATCGTCGATCACACCGATGGTGCCAACACCCGCCGCCGCCAGATACAGCAACGCAGGGGCGCCCAGCCCGCCCGCGCCAATCACCAGCACACGCGCATTCTTCAACTTTTTCTGCCCCGGACCACCCAATTCACGCAGCACAATATGACGCGCGTATCGATCCAACTCGGTCTCGGAAAAAGTGCCGGTTTGCTGCGACATGGTGGTCTCCTTGGGCTGCGCCCGTGCCTTTAAGGCCGCAACAATGCGCCCATAACCCAAGGCCAAAAGGCCAAAGCCACCCAGCATCAACCAGGGCGTCACCGAGCCGCCGGTGGCGACACGCAGGTCATGGCCATCCGGCAGCGTCAGCTGAAGTATCAGGACCGCTGCAAACAGCAACAGAACAAGGGTGCCGCATACCGCCTTGGGCATCCCCAAAATCCGCCCGCCCCACCAGAAAAAGGCTGCCAGAGCCAGAATACTTAACATCAGCTTTGCCCGGTCGAGCCAAAGCCGCCACCACCCCGCGCCGTATCGCTCAATTCATCTGCCAGCTCAAAACGGGCCTGCACCACCGGTGCTACCACCAGCTGCGCAATGCGATCTCCATGTGCAATTTCAAACGGCTCAGCGCCCGCATTCAACACAATCACCCCCAGCGGGCCGCGATAGTCACTGTCGATGGTTCCCGGCGCATTTGGCAAGGTAATACCATGCTTCAGCGCCAGTCCAGAGCGGGGCCGAATCTGCACCTCATAGCCCTGCGGTATCTCGACCTTAAGACCGGTCGGCACCAGCGCACGCGCCCCCGGCGCCAGCACAACGGTGCCACGATCCGGCAGATTGGCCCGCAGATCCGCCCCCGCAGCCCCCGGTGTTTCATAAGCAGGCAGCGGCACAGAGTGATCCGCGCCTGCATCATACATCACCCGGATTGAGATCATGCGGATATCCTTTTCTTTTTGCTCAAAATACTCCCGCCGGAGGCAAGACATCTCACGGCATATCTCACAGCACATCTCACTGTGCTAGCGCCGCCGCCATCCGCTCGGCCAATTGCCGTGCCACACTATCTTTGCTCATGCGCGGCCAGACCTCAGCGCCCTGATCCGAGATCAGCACCACAGCATTTTCGCTGCCGCCCATAATGCCGGTGGCCGGCGAGACATCATTGGCGACAATCCAGTCACAGCCCTTGCGCAGGCGTTTGGCAGTGGCATTCTCGATGACATCGTTGGTTTCAGCGGCAAAGCCCACCACCAGTTGCGGCCGCCCTTTGCCCATCTGCGACACCCGCTTCAGAATGTCCGGATTTTCAGCAAACTGCATCACTGGCAGGCCATCTTTCGATTTCTTCAACTTACGGTCCGAGGCATTCACCACCCGCCAATCGGACACCGCAGCGGCAAATACCCCTGCCACCACCGGCAGTGCAGCCTCGACCGCCTGCGACATCTGCGCTGCGGTTTCGACCATCACCACCTGCACCCCCTCAGGCGGGCGCACCGATGCCGGGCCCGTGATGAACACCACCTCCGCGCCCAGATCGCGCAGAGCACGGGCCATCGCCGCCCCCTGCGCCCCGGATGAGCGGTTGGCAATATAGCGCACCGGATCAATCGGTTCATGGGTCGGCCCCGAGGTGACCAGGATCCGTTTGCCCAAAAGTGGCCCCTCCGACAGTTTCGCCGAGATCGCCGCCACAATGTCCTCGACCTCGGCCAGGCGGCCGGGACCAAATTCACCACAGGCCATGCGGCCCTCGGTGGGGCCCACAAAACTGACGCCATCCGCTGTCAACGTCTCAACATTGCGCCGAGTGGCCGGGTGCTGCCACATGCGGACGTTCATGGCCGGTGCAACCAGCACCGGCGTGTCCGTCGCCAAAAGCAGGGTTGAGGCCAGGTCATTGGCCAATCCCTGCGCCATCTTACCCATCAGATCCGCGGTGGCGGGCACCACCACCACCAGGTCGGCACTGCGGGACAGTTGGATATGGCCCATCTCGGCCTCAGAGGTCAGGTCAAACAGATCCCGGTGCACCGCAGTGCCGGCCAGTGCCGACACCGACAGTGGTGTCACGAATTGTTCCCCAGCCCGGGTCAGAACCGGGATCACATGGGCGCCGCGATCCTGCAGCCGCCGGATCAGATCCAGCGCCTTATAGGCCGCAATGCCGCCACCAATGATCAGAAGAATACGTTTGTCAGCCAGCATTTTACCCGTCCTTGCGCAGCAATCCAACCGACACTACTGCGCCGCAGCGAAAGTGTGAAACGATTTCCAACCCTGCCCGGCAACTGGCCCGGTTTCAGGATCAGATTTATTGAAACGCCAGACAGGGATCCGGGCGCGCGACAGCTTTGGCGTCCAGAACCAGATCAAAGATCCCCGACAGCTGACCGGCCTCGGCCTGGCCCAGGGACAACACCAGGATTTCCGGATCTGCGACTGCCAGATAGACCGGCACCCCGCGATCCTTGCGGGCATGACCATTGCCGGTGATCACGACAACCGGCCCGCCGGTGGCCTGCAGGGCCTGAACAACCGCATCTGCCAGCACCGTATCCCGCAGCCTCTGGACTTCGACCATCAGCGGCAGCATCTCGACCGGCAATGCGTCGCAGTGATTGGCCATTTGGTCCGCCTCCCGGGCCTGATGCTCGGCTTCGGGCAGCGGCTTATCCAGCCCAAACACCGCCGCCTCCGGACCAAAAAACTCCGCCGCACCCTGTTCCATCACCGCTCTGGCCGCTGACCGGGACACCAATCCACCAAATTGCTGGGCGCCTTTTGCCGCCGCAAAGACCGGGGCATAAAGCCCAAATTCTGGCCAGCCGGAACCTGCCCAGTCAAGATAGGCCGACACCCGGCTGGCCTCGGACAAGGGAATGGCGGCCAGCCCATCTGCTTGGGCCTGGGTGATCATCTCCCAAACCACCGCTTTGGGGGCCAGCGCCGTCAGGATATCCGCCTGCATCTGATGATGCGCAGGATTGTCATGGACCTCGCCCAGGATCACCACATCCGCAGTCGCCAACAGCTGAACCACATCAGGGTCCGGCGCCGCAGCCGCAGATGAGACAGGGGTGACACAAATGACAATAGCGCCGCCCCAAAAGGCAGCGCTATTTCTTACAAAATCAATAAGGATCTTCATATGAGCAGGCTATGAACCTCTCGCGATTGATTTTCAAGATTTTTCCGCATTTTCAGAAAGGCAGCGGCCTCTAGCTGGCGAACCCGTTCCTTGGACAGACCCAACTCGGTGCCCAGGCTCTCGAGGGTGCGTGGGCGATCCCGCAGCTTGCGCTCTTTTACAATGAACCGCTCGCGGCCATTCAAGGCCTGCATCGCCGCCACCAGCCAGATCCGCAACTGCCGTCTGTCGTGACGTTTTTCCACCAGCTCATCGGCCTGGGCGCTGTCGTCTTCCAGCGCATCAATCCATTCGCGGCCATCCTCATCCGCTGATTGCACCGCGTTCAGAGAAAAGTCTGACCCGGACAACCGCCCTTCCATCATTTCCACATCGCGGATCGGCACGCCGATTTCGGTGGCGATTTTTTGATGCAGCTGATGGCGGTCCAGCTTATATCCCCGCGCTGATTGTGCGCGCTCTAACTGCGCCTGCACCCGTCGCATATTGAAAAACAGCGACTTCTGTGACGAGGTCGAGCCGGTCCGGACCATCGACCAGTTGCGCATCACGTAGTCCTGAATTGAGGCTTTGATCCACCAGACCGCATAGGTCGAGAATCGGACACCACGATCCGGGTCAAACTTGTCGGCGGCCTTCATCAGCCCCAGCCCCGCTTCCTGGATCAGATCGTTCATCGGCGCACCGTAGCGCTTGAACTTGGCAGCCATTGAAATGGCCAGTCTTAGGTAGGCGTTGATCAGGCGGTGCAGAGCCGCCTCATCTTTTTGATCGCGCCAAGCATAGGCCAGTCGCAATTCAGTTTCCGCATCCAGTAATTCGGCCTTCATCGCCTTCTTTGGCAATGGGTTGTCAATGTGTACGTCTCGTGCCATGCATTTTCCCCCGAAAACAGCAAAGCCGCCTACGTCCTGGAGTAACGCGATATTCAAAATGGGCCCAACATATTGGCGGGCAGTTAAGTCGGCTCAATGGCATTCTGCCACCTAGCAACAAGTGCTGTGTACGGACGGGCGCAAAAACCTGTCCTGTTGCTGGCCTCTCCGGTCATATAGGTGACACGAAGAACTGCCTCTGTCTCAGCTTGTTTTAAGCGGGCCCTGCAGTTACCCACAGGCACGGCTTCTATAATTAAAAGGGTATTCAATTTGTCTACGCGAGTCACACTGATTTTGGGCGGCGCGGCCTCTGGAAAGAGTGCTTATGCCGAACAAACATGTTTTAACTCTGAAAAAAGAAGAGTTTACTTAGCGACATCACAAATACTTGATCGTGAAATGCGCGTTAAAGTAGACAAACATGTCGTGCAAAGGGGTGACGGCTGGACAACCTATGAGGAACATTTGGAGCTTTCGCCAATTATCGACTCATTGGATCAACACACGATTTGCCTGTTGGACTGCGTTACAATGTGGCTGTCAAATCACCTATTGGCCGGAAGTGACCTGCAAGTTGTGCAGCAGGAATTGCTGGCTGCTATTTCCCGTTGCAAAGCAGATCTGGTAATTGTGTCGAATGAGGTCGGGATGGGAATTGTGCCTGACAATGCGCTGTCCCGGAAATTTCGAGAAGCCCAGGGGCGGCTGAATATCGCGCTGGCAGCGCAGGCGGATTGCGCCGTGCTGGTCACGGCCGGCTTGCCATTGGTCTTGAAGGGCGCAGTATGACCACGCAACTGTTTCTGGTTCGCCATGGCCCAACCCATGCCAAATGCATGGTGGGCTGGTCGGATTTGCCCGCAGATCTCTCCGATACTGCCGCCCTGTCGCGACTGGATGGTTACCTGCCACAGGATGCGCTGGTCATATCATCGGACCTGACGCGCTCTGTCGCGACCGCCAGCGCCATTCAGGGCAGCCGGACCCGCCTGCCCCACAATTCTGATTTGCGGGAAATACACTTTGGCGATTGGGAGCTGCGCACCTGGACAGAGATTGAAGCCGAGGACCCCGAGCGGATCAGTGCCTATTGGGAATACCCCGGCGACGTGCGCCCACCAGGGGGTGAAAGCTGGAATGAGGTCTGCGCAAGGGTGGACGCAGTGATTGATCAGTTGGTTCAGACCCACATGGGCCGGAATTTAATTGTCGTCGGACATTTTGGCCAGATATTGACTCAGGTGCAGCGGGCCGACAAGCTCACCGCTGACCAGGCCTTTGCGCATCGAATAGACAACTTGTCGGTCAGCGAAATCCGCAAGGGGCCGGACGGCTGGAGCATTGGAAAAATCAATCACTGTCCTTGATGACCCTTGCCAATAATCATCATTTTACAGGATGGCTTTTGCCGCCTTATCCTGCGGCCATGACTTATGATCTCTATATTGGCGACCGCATGTTTTCCAGTTGGTCTTTACGCGGCTGGCTCATGTTCGAAAAATTCGCAATCCCGCATAACACCCATATGATTGGGTTGTATTCCGGCACCATGGCCAAAGACATGGAGAAACTGGCACCGGCGCGGCTGGTTCCAACCCTGCGCACGCCGAACGGCACTATTGTCGGGGAGAGCCTGGCGATGGGGGAAACCCTGGCCGAACAGCACCCAAAGGCCGGTCTCTGGCCCAAGGACCCGGCGCAACGGGCAACGGCACGCTGGCTCTGCGCCGAGATGGTCGGCGGCTTTGGCGCGCTCCGCGGCGACTGCGCCATGCAGTTTCGCCATATCTGGCAGGGGTTCACCCCGTCTGATGCCGTCAAAACGGATCTGGCGCGCGTTGAGACCCTATGGGCGCATGCCCGAGCCGTTTCTGGCAGTGCAGATGGCTTTCTGTTTGGCGCCTATTCGCTGGCAGATGTCTTTTACACCCCTGCAGCGGCGCGCATTATCGGCTATGATCTGCCGGCATCAAAACCCTCGCGCGACTATTGCAAAGCGCTGCTATCAGACCCTGCCGTCTTGCAATGGCAACAGCAGGCGCAGGAAGTGCAATATGATCCGATGCCCTATGACCTGGATCTGCCCAACCGCCCCTGGAGTCTGGCCGAGTAAGCCCGAGCAAGCCCGATTTCATGGCGAATTGACGCCCGGGTTAACCCCTTGGAGCGCAAAATCCTCAACCATCTCTCTCTGAGCGATTAGGGAGCAGGGAGAGATGACCGCACGCGCCTATACCGTTGCCTTCCATGGGGTCGAGGCCCGCGAGGTCGAGGTGCAATGCGCTGTGGCACCGGGCCTGCCTGCGTTTTCGGTGGTCGGGCTGCCAGACAAAGCGGTGTCCGAGGCCCGTGACCGGGTGCGCTCGGCCTTCTCGACCATGTCGATCGCATTGCCGTCAAAACGGATCACCGTCAATCTGTCCCCCGCCAACCTGCCCAAGGAGGGCAGCCATTTTGATCTTCCCATCGCGCTGGCGCTGCTGGCCGCTATCGACATCATCCCCGCCGATGCCGCCGCCGAAACCATAGCCCTGGGAGAACTGTCGCTGGACGGCACTCTGGTGCCGGTGGTTGGGGCGCTGCCAGCCGCCATCACCGCCGCCGAAAAGCACCGCACCCTGCTGTGCCCGCAGGCCTCGGGGGCCGAGGCGGCCTGGGTCGAGGCGGCAACAGTGATCGGCGCCGCCAGCCTGGCCGAGGTGGTGCGCCATTTCACCGGCCAGATGCTGATTGCCCCGGCGCGGCCCGGCGAGGTCAGCAGCCCGGCCCCGACCAAGGATCTGCGCGACGTCAAGGGGCAGGAGCGGGCCAAACGGGCGCTGGAGATTGCCGCTGCCGGCCGCCATCATCTGTTGATGGTGGGCACCCCGGGATCGGGGAAATCAATGCTGGCGGCGCGGCTGCCGGGCCTGTTGCCGCCGCTGACCCCGAATGAGGCCTTGCAGACCTCGATGATCCAGTCCCTGTGCGGAATGATCGAAGAAGGCGGCATAAATCGCACCCGGCCGTTTCGCGAACCACATCACACGGCGTCGATGGCGGCGATTGTCGGCGGCGGGCGGCAGGCAAAACCGGGCGAGATTAGCCTGGCGCATAATGGTGTCTTGTTTCTTGATGAATTCCCCGAGTTCAACCGCGCGGTGCTGGAAACTCTGCGCCAGCCAATAGAAACCGGCGAGGTGATGATTGCCCGTGCCAATGCGCATGTAAAATACCCCAGCCGGTTCCTGCTGGTGGCGGCGGCCAATCCCTGCAAATGCGGTTATCTGACCGATCCGGCCCGCGCCTGCTCGCGCGCGCCAATCTGTGGTGAGGATTATATGGGGCGGATTTCCGGCCCGCTGATGGACCGGTTTGATTTGCGGGTCGAGGTGCCGCCGGTGGCGTTCAGGGATCTGGATCTGCCGGCAAGTGGCGACAGCACCAACCAGGTAGCCGCCCGCGTCGCCGCCGCAAGGGACCGCCAATGCAGCCGTTTTGAGGGCCACCCTGAGCTGCGACAGAACGCCGATATCGAAGGTGAATTGCTGGAACAGATGGCGCGGCCAGACCGCGAGAGCCGTGATCTGCTGAAGCGCGCCGCCGAGCGGTTCGGCCTGACCGCGCGGGGCTATCACCGGGTGCTGCGGGTGGCCCGAACAATTGCCGATATCGACGGGGTTCCCGATATTCGGCGTCGGGACGTGGCTGAGGCGCTGAGTTTTCGTCTGGTCACATCACATTAGGGCCCGACACATTAGGGCCCGACGAAATTGCAACGCTACGCGTGCAAATGAGCGTAGCGCTTGACGCCTTCCCCCCGGGAAGGCGTCAAGCGCGGCCCGGCCTATCGGCCGGGCAAAGTAAAAGTAAGAGGGTCAACTCCGCTGTTACAGCTTGGCCTCAATGGCCTGCCAAATCTTCTCGGCGATGTTCACCCCGTCAAACCGCTCCAGTTCCTGGATGCCGGTGGGCGAGGTCACATTGATCTCGGTCAGGTAATCGCCAATCACATCAATGCCGACAAAGACCTGACCTCTCTCTTTCAACAGCGGCCCGATGGCGGCGCAGATTTCCAGATCACGATCGGTCAGGCCGATCTTCTCGGGGCGACCACCGACATGCATGTTTGAACGGGTCTCGCCTTTGGCCGGCACCCGGTTGATGGCCCCGACGGGCTTGCCATCGACCAGAATAATCCGCTTGTCGCCGTTGCTGACGTCGGGCAGGAATTTCTGCACAATCAGCGGTTCCCGACTAAAACTCATGAACAATTCATGCAGCGAGGTCAGGTTGCGGTCATGGACATCCAGACGGAACACCCCGGCGCCGCCATTGCCATACAGCGGCTTCAGGATCACATCGCCATGCTTGGCCTTGAACGCCTTGATGGTGTCCAGATCGTGGGCAATTGTTGTCGGTGGGGTCAGCTCAGGGAAATCCAGCACCAGTAGTTTTTCGGGGTAGTTGCGCACCCAGAAGGGATCGTTCACCACCAGCACCTGCCCCTTGAGCCGGTCCAGCAGATGGGTGGCGGTGATGTAATGCATGTCGAACGGCGGATCCTGGCGCAGCCAGATCACGTCAAAATCGGCCAGATCCACTTCGCGCTGCGGCCCCAGTATGGCCGGATCTCCGGCCACCCGCTGCACCGTCATATCCTGACCACGGGCGGTGATACGCCCCTCTTGATAGGCCAGCTGATCGGGGCTGTAGTAAAACAGCGTATGGCCGCGCGCCTGCGCCTCTTCGGCCAGCCGGAAACTGCTGTCTCCATTGATGTCCACGTCCCCGATTGGGTCCATCTGAAAGGCGATCTTCATGCGTCTATCCCTTATCTGTCGGCCAAATACATGGCCCAGCGCCGGGACATGTTCAATGGGTCAACCCTGGCCAAAGGCGTTTTCGATGATTTCAATCATGCCAGCCCCATCAACCAAAGCCACGTCAAAGCGGGATTCGGTCAGCTGGCCTGCCGGTTCAGTTTCCAGGTATTGCCCGGCGCTGGCATAGATCCGTTGCATCTGCGCCTGGGTGATACGCGCAGCGGCCTGGGCGCGGGTCTTGCTGTGCTTGACCTCGACAAAGACCAGAGCCGCGCCCAAACGAAAGATCAGGTCGATCTCGCCGCCCGCACCGCGCCAGCGGCGCTCGGCGATGCTATAGCCGCGTTGCTCATAGTGTTTGGCCACCTGATCTTCGGCCGCGGTGCCCGCCAGATAGGCCCGCTGCCCCCGGTCCTGACGGTTCCGCGGCGCCGCCATGTCCTAGCCTTCGTCTTTGGGCAGTTTCAGCGCCATTTGATAGACCTCACGCCGCGGCAGTTCGTGTAGTTTCGACACGATATCCGCCGCATCCTTGATCGAATTATCCAGCAGCGCGGCGCGCAGATCTCGTTCCAGATCCTCGGGGTTCACGTCTTTGCTGCGGGAGCGGTCCACCAGCACCACGATTTCACCCTTTACGCCTTTTTCGGCCAGTTGCGCCGCCAGCTCGCTCAGCGGGGCGCGGCGGACCTCTTCGAACTTTTTGGTGATCTCGCGGCACAGGGCGGCGGGGCGATCACCCAGCACCTCGGCCATATCCGCCAGCGAGGCAGCTATCCGCTTGGGTGATTCGTAAAAGATCAGGGTGCCGGGTATCCGGCTGACCTCTTCCAAGCGTTTGCGGCGGGCACCGGTGGCATTGGGCAGGAAGCCTGCAAAAAAGAACGCATCGGTTGGCAGCCCACCCAGGGTCAGCGCCGCCAGCCCGGCAGAGGCCCCCGGTGCCACGGTAACCATATGACCAGCCTCAGATGCGGCGCGACTGAGATCATAGCCGGGGTCGGCAATCAGCGGCATTCCCGCCTCGGAGGCATAGGCAACAGATTTGCCCTCAGACAGCGCCGCAAGCAAGCCCGCACGGGCGCCGGCACCGCTGTGATCGTGATAGGCGATCACCCGGCGGCCACCCAGCGGCACCCCGTGGATCTCCATCAGGCGGCGCAGAGAGCGGGTGTCTTCGGCGGCGATCACCTCGGCGGAGGCCAACACATCCAGCGCCCTAAGGGTAATATCGCGGGCGGTGCCGATGGGCGTGGCAACAAAGTACAGCCCCGGAGACAATCTGACATTCTGGTGATTCAACGCTGGACCCGCCTTTATCGTCGTTTATTATTCATCCCAACACCAACACGGCGCATCACCGCCGGATCAGGGAGTTTTAGGTCTATTATGTTTGCTGTTTTCAAGCCTGCCCGCAAGGTCGCACTCGCAGCGATTGTCGCCGTGTCCTCTTTTGCTTTGATTGCCTGCGACCCCATTGGTGGTGGCGGAGGTCCGACCATCAATACCTCAAAGCCGGTTCCGGTGGCCCTGCTGGTGCCGCGTGGCTCCGGTCAGCCCGGTGATGAGGTGCTGGCCCAGAGCCTGGAAAACGCCGCCCGAATGGCGATGGCCGATCTGCAGGGCATTCAGATTGATCTGAAGGTTTACAGCACTGCTGGCAATGCGCAGACCGCCGCGGCGGCCGCAACCCAGGCGGTGAATGACGGCGCCCGCATTATTTTGGGGCCGCTCTACGCCGAGGCAGCAAATGCCGCTGGTGTGGCTGCGGCCAAACGCAATGTGAACGTACTGGCCTTTTCCAACAACACGGCAATTGCCGGCGGCAATGTGTTCATTCTGGGGGCCACCTTTGGCAATACCGCCCGCAGGCTCTCGGGCTACGCCGCCCGTCAGGGCAACGGAAACATTCTGATTGTCAGTGGCGATGATGCCAGCGGTCAGGCCGGCCGCACAGCGATCCAGAGCGCCGCCGCGATCACCGGCGCCACGATTGTCGGCAGTGTCAGTTATGAGCTGTCGCAACAGGGGGTGATCAATTCGATCGGGACAATCCGTGATTCAGCCGCCAGTAACGGGGCCACATCGGTGTTTTTCACCGCCACCACAGCCGGCGCATTGCCGCTGTTGACGCAGCTGCTTCCCGAAGCCGGGCTAAACCCGGCGACCACCCAATACATGGGCCTGACCCGCTGGGATATTCCGGCCCAGACCCTGGCTATGCCCGGGGTTCAGGGCGGCTGGTTTGCGCTGCCTGATCCTGCAAAAACCCAACAGTTCAACGCCCGTTATGCGGCCACTTACGGCGGCGCGCCACATCCGGTTGGCGGCCTGGCCTATGATGGTATCGCGGCCATCGGCGCGCTGGTCGGCGCTGGCAAATCAAACGCCCTGACCGGAGCCGCCCTGACCCAGAGCGCCGGTTTCCAGGGGGTCAACGGCATCTTCCGCCTGCGCCCCGATGGCACCAATGACCGCGGTCTGGCGGTCGCAACAATCCAAGACAAAAAGGTGGTCGTCATTGACCCAGCACCACGCAGCTTCTCCGGCGCCGGATCGTGATCCGGCGGCCGATGCCGTAACCCGCTACCCGCAGGCCTCAGGGCCTTTGGTCTGCGATCCACAGGCGATTTTCGACACATTGAGGATCCGCGCGCAGATCACCGACCTGGCGACCGGTCAGGACAATGCCTCGCTGCGGAGCGAAATCGTCTCGCTGTTGCGGGACGCCAATAAGGCTGGGCGCAAAGTGATTGCCGAGGGCTTCTCCAAGGCGCCGTTCGATTCGCGGCCAGCCACCCGGTCTTACACCTTTCTCACCGATGGGCTGGTCACATCAGCCCTGTTTGCGGCCAGTGAGCTGATGCATCCAGTGGCAAACCCGACGCGCGGTGAGCGCATTGCGGTGCTGGCTGTGGGCGGCTATGGGCGCGGCGAAATGGCGCCCTCGTCGGATGTCGATCTGTTGTTCCTGACCCCTTACAAAATCACCGCCTGGGCCGAGAGCGTCATTGAATCGATGCTCTATATGCTCTGGGATTTAAAGCTGAAGGTCGGCCATGCCAGCCGCACCATCGCCGACTGCCTGCGTCTGGGCCGCGAAGATTTCACCATTCGCACCGCCATGCTGGAACATCGGTTTCTGGCCGGCGATGAACTGCTGGGTGATGAGCTGGATCAGCGGCTGAAGGCCGATCTGTTCCAGGGCACCGCCTATGAGTTCATCGAGGCCAAACTGAATGAGCGCGAGGCGCGCCATTTCAAGCAGGGCCAGCGCTATATGGTCGAGCCGAACGTCAAAGAGGGCAAAGGCGGCTTGCGCGATCTGCAGTCGATGTACTGGATCGCCAAATACCTGTACCAGGTGCATGACACCGCCGAATTGGTGCCGCTGGGCCTGTTTGAGCCGGAAGAATACGATCTGTTTGCCAAGGCCGAGAACTTTCTCTGGGCGGTACGCTCGCATCTGCATCTGCTAACCGGGCGGCCAACCGAGGTGCTGTCGTTTGATATGCAGGTCGAGGTCGCCGAGCGGATGGGCTATCAGGATATCGCCGGGCGCCGGGCGGTGGAAATCTTTATGCAGGATTATTTCCGTCAGGCCACCACGGTGGGTGATCTGACCCGCATCTTCCTGACCAAGCTGGAAGCCACCCACCAGAAGAGCGAACCGCTGCTGGAGCGGCTGTTCCGTCGTCGCCCGCGCACCAAACCGGGCTACAAGGTGGTCAACAACCGGCTCGACATTGTTGATCCCGACAGCTTTCTCATCGACCCGCTGAACCTGTTGCGATTGTTCGAGGAGGGCCTGCGCACCGGCATGCTGATCCACCCCGATGCGATGCGGCTGGTGACCGCCAACCTGCATCTGATCGACGACAGGTTTCGCAACACCCCCGAAGCGCAGCGTATTTTTCTCGACCTGCTGCTGAAACACGGCAACCCGGAACGGGCGCTGCGGCGGATGAACGAACTGGGAGTGCTGTCGGCCTTCCTGCCGGAATTTGCCCCCATCGTGGCGATGATGCAGTTCAACATGTATCATTCCTATACGGTGGACGAGCACACCATTCAGGTGATCTCCAACTTTGCCGCCATCGAGCGCGAGGAACTGGAGGACGAGCTGCCGCTCAGCTCCAAAATCCTGCGCAAGGGGTTGAACCGCAAGGTGCTGATGGTGGCGATGCTGCTGCATGACATTGGCAAGGGCCAGCCTATCGATCACTCGATTTTGGGCGCCCAAATCGCCCGCAAGGTGGCGCCGCGGCTGGGGCTGAACAAATCCGACAGCGAGACAGTGGAATGGCTGGTGCGCTATCACCTGCTGATGTCGGATATGGCGCAGAAACGCGATATTGCCGATCCGCGCACGGTGCGGGATTTTGCCAAGGCGGTGCAGACCGTCAAACGGCTCGACCTGCTGACGGTGCTGACCGTCTGTGACATTCGCGGTGTTGGCCCCGACATCTGGAACAACTGGAAAGCCGCCCTGTTGCGGGCCCTGTACAAACAGACCCGCGAAGCGCTGGAAAACGGCATGGAGGCGCTGAACCGTGAACACCGCGGTGCCGGGGCCAAAAAGAACCTGCGTGCCGCCCTGCCGGCCTGGCCCAAGGCCTGGCTCAAGAAAGAGACCGCCCGCCATTATCCGCCCTATTGGCAGGGGCTCCATGTCACCGGACATGTGGATTTTGCGGAAATGCTGCGAGAGCTTGAGGCTAGCGAAGATCCCACCGGGATTGTCATCCGCCTGTTCCCCGATGAAGACCGCGATGCCACCCGCGCCTGCTTTGTCATGCCCGACCACCCCGGCATTTTCTCCCGCGTGGCCGGCGCTCTGGCACTGGTGGGCGCCAATGTGGTCGATGCCCGCTCATACACCACCAAAGACGGCTATGTCACCGATGCCTTCTGGATCCAGGATGCTGATGGCAGCCCGTTTGAGGCGGCCCGCCTGCCGCGCCTGAGCCAGATGATCCGCAAGACCCTGAACGGCGAGGTGGTGGCGCGGGATGCGTTGAAAGCGCGCGACAAGATCAAGAAACGCGAGCGGGCCTTCAAGGTGCCGACCCATATCACCTTCGACAACGAAGGCTCGGAAATCTACACCATCATCGAGGTCGACACCCGCGACCGCCCCGGGTTGCTGTTTGACCTGGCCCGCACCCTGGCCGCGTCAAACGTCTATGTTGCCAATGCGGTAATCGCCACCTATGGCGAACAGGTGGTGGATACATTCTACGTCAAAGACATGTTCGGGCTGAAATATCACGCCAAGTCAAAGCAGGATTTCCTGGAGAACAAACTGCGCACGGCAATCACCGAAGGCGCCAAGCGGGCCCAATCATGAAACCCATTAGATTGTTATCCGGCTTCCTGACCGTTGGCTTCTGGACCCTCGCCAGCCGGGTGCTGGGCTTTGCCCGCGAGATCCTGCTGACTGCCTATGTCGGCCCCGGCCCGGTGATGGATGCCTTTGTGGCGGCGTTTCGTCTGCCCAACATGTTCCGCCGGTTCTTTGCCGAAGGCGCGTTCAACGCCGCCTTTGTGCCGATGTTCGCCAAAAAGCTAGAGCAGGGCGAGGATGCGCAGGGATTTGCCCAAGGAGCCTTCAATCTGCTGCTGGTGGCGGTTCTGCTGCTGGTGGGGCTGGGCATGATTTTCATGCCGGGTCTGGTCTGGGCCACCGCCAATGGCTTTGCTGGGGATGCGCGGTTCGACATGACCGTTGGCTTTGGCTACATCGTGTTCCCCTATATTCTGTTCATGTCGCTGGCGGCGCTGTTTTCCGGGGTGCTGAATGCCACCGGCCGCTTTGCCGCAGCCGCTGCGGCGCCGGTGCTGCTGAATATCTTTGCCTGCGCCGCCATGGTGGCGGGGGCCGTGGTGGGCGGCGAGGTGATCAACTGGCTGATCTGGACCATTCCGGTGGCCGGTGTGGCCCAGTTGGCGCTGGTCTGGGCTGCGGCGGGTCGCGCCGGTATTCGCCTGCGTCCCGGTCGCCCCCGCCTGACCCGCGAGATGCGCAATCTGGTGCGGGTGGCGGTGCCTGCGGCGCTGGCCATGGGGGTCACCCAGATCAATCTGGTGGTTGGCCAACTGGTGGCCTCGGATATTGAGAACGCGGTGAGCTGGCTGTTTGTCGCCGACCGGCTGTATCAGCTGCCGCTGGGGGTTGTGGGCATTGCCGTCGGCATCGTGCTGCTGCCGGACCTGTCGCGCCGCTTGCGGGCCGGCGACGAAACTGGCGCACGGGATGCGCTGTCGCGCGCCGGAGAGTTTTCGCTGATGCTGACCATCCCCTCAACGGTGGCCTTCATTGTGATGCCATTGCCGCTGGTCTCGGTGCTGTATGAACGCGGCGCAACCGGCCCCGAGGATGTCGCCGCCATTGCCCTGGCGGTGGCGGTCTATGGCGTTGGCCTGCCCTCGTTTGTGCTGCACAAACTGCTGCAGCCGCTGTATTTCGCCCGCGAGGACACCCGGTCGCCGTTCCGCTATGCGCTGGTGGCGATGGTGGTGAACGCAGGCCTGGCCTTTGGCCTGAAACCGCTGGTCGGCTGGATCGCCCCGGCCATCGCCGCCTCGGTGGCCGGCTGGGTGATGGTGACGCTGCTGGCGTATGGCACCCGCAGCATGGGCGAGGTTGCGCGGTTTGATGACAGGTTCCGCCGTCGGGCCTGGCGGATCGTGGCGGCCTCGGTGGTGATGGGCGCCGTGCTGCTTGCCGCGGTTACGGCTTTTGACTGGGCCTTTGCCCTGCCCGGCTGGCGCTATCTGGCGCTGTTTGCACTGATCGTGCTGGGCGCGGTCAGTTACTTTGGCGCCGGCCAGATACTGGGCGCCTTTCGGCTGGGTGAATTCAAACGCGCCATGCGCCGGGGCGGGCAAACATGAGCCCTCTTAGCGGTCCCCCCGGACCGGTTCTGTTCACCCCCACTAGGGTCCGCCACCGCGCCGCGCGTCAGCGCGGCGCCACGCCCAACCCCTGAGGGCTCATCTGTGATGAGCCGTCAGGGGACGGGAGCACTTGGGCCCGAGATTACTTAGGTCCGGCCGACCCCTTGGTGGCGCCTCGGTCAATCCCGGTGGATCTTGCCGCGCATCCGCGCCCAACCGCCGGGGGCCAGAAAGAACGACAGGCCAAAGCCGGTGGCAAAGCCTGCCAGGTCCGCGACCCAGTCTTTTTGCCCTCCCAAAACCAGGCCAAACAGCAACTGTATGCCCATCAGAAACGCAATCAGCGTAAAGGCGCGGCTTTGCTGGGCCCCAACCAGCGCCAGCGACCGCCACAGGATATAGGTGAAGGCACCGATCAGCCCGTAGACCGCCGGAAAGCCGCCAAAAAGCGGAAATTGCGAGTTCACCAGCAGGGCATATCCCAGCCCGCCGCCGATGCCCGACAGCAGGAAGATCACCACCATCGCCAGATCGCCAAATACCTCGCCCACCATCTTGCCCATCGCCAGCACAAAGACGCAGACAAACAACGCCTGGGTAAAGGCGCCATGCACAAATGCGTAAGAGATGAAGCGGATCAGATGTTCGGTCGGCCAGTGCCCAGTCTCCCACATCCACCAGAAAATCTCGCTGGAGAAACCATAGACCTGCAGCGCCTCAAGCCGCCAGCCCACCGCACCGGGACCACCAATGAGACCCCGGGTGCCCAGCGAGAAGGCCGCCTCGATCCCCATGATGATCAGAACCAGCGCCACCACCGCCGGTGGCAGAGGATTGACCGGAGGCGGATTGGGATTGCTGCTCATATGATAACTCCTTAGCCACTATTGGCTGTGTTTGACCCTCTCAGGCCTTAGCACCTGTTGACGATGGCCGATCCCATGGGTAAGCCACCGGGGATCGTAATTCCAGACGGGAGTTCTCGCCAGATGAGCGAAACCAGTTTCACCCCGCGTGTGTTCTCGGGCATTCAGCCGTCCGGCAACCTGCACCTGGGCAACTACTTGGGCGCAATCAAGCGCTTTGTCGATATGCAGGGCTCGGATTTCGAGACCGTTTATTGCATGGTGGACATGCATGCGATCACCGTCTGGCAAAACCCCCAGGACCTGATGAGATCCACCCGCGAGCTCTGCGCCGGGTTCATTGCCAGTGGCATCGACCCCGAGCAATCGATCCTGATCAATCAGAGCCAGGTGCCCGAACACGCCCAGCTGGCCTGGATCTTCAACTGCGTCGCCCGCATGGGCTGGATGCAGCGGATGACCCAGTTCAAGGATAAGGCCGGTAAAAATGCGCAGGCCGCCTCGCTGGGGCTGTTTGCCTATCCGGCGCTGATGGCAGCCGACATTCTGATCTACCACGCCACCCATGTGCCGGTGGGCGACGATCAGAAACAGCATCTGGAACTGACCCGCGACATCGCTGCCAAATTCAACCATGACTACGGTGTTGATTTTTTCCCGATGACCGAACCGGTGATCGAGGGCGCTGCCACACGGGTGATGAGCCTGCGGGACGGCTCCAAGAAAATGTCCAAGTCGGATGCTTCGGATGCCAGCCGCATCAACATGACCGATGATGCCGACACCCTGGCCAAAAAGATCCGCAAGGCGAAAACCGACCCGGATGCGCTGCCCAGCGAGGCCAAGGGTCTGGAGGGTCGCCCCGAGGCGCGCAACCTGATCAATATCTACGCCGCGCTGAATGACCAAAGCGTCGACGCGGTGCTGGCTGAGGTTGGCGGCAAACAGTTTGGCGCGTTCAAACCACTGCTGGCTGATCTGGCTGTTGCCAAGCTGGCGCCGATTGCGGCTGAAATGGCAAGATTGATGAATGATCAAACAGAGATTGACCGCATCCTTGCTCGTGGTGCAGAACGGGCGCGAGCAATCACTGCGCCGATTCTGCGCAAGACATATGACATTGTGGGTATGGTTGCACCAACCACATTGTAATAACTGAACGACAACAAGCCCTTACACGTTGTTTGGGCGATATACTGGAGATAATCGGATGGCCAACGGCACCGTAAAATGGTTTAACGCAACTAAAGGTTTTGGCTTTATTGAGCCCGAAGCTGGCGGAAAAGACGTATTTGTACACATTTCTGCTGTTGAGCGTTCGGGCCTGAACGGCCTCAACGACAACCAGAAAGTTTCTTACGAGCTGGAAACTGGCCGTGACGGCAAAGAATCTGCTGGTTCGCTGAAACTGCTGTAAGGCAGATTTTGCGGCTTTGGCTGCAAACAATAATCAAGGCCGCTCTTTTCCAAGAGCGGCCTTTTTTCGTTTTGCGTGACAGACACGCGGGGCTCCCGCCCACTTGGGCAGCCTCGCAGAGGCCACCAAAGTGGTTGGGCATGGCAGCGCGCCGGAGGCGCGCTGCCATGCCCTCTGGCTCCTGTCAGAACCCCTTAATTCCGTTTAGCGTCAAATTGGCCACTGTACTGGCATAGGCCTCACGCGCCTGAGATCCGGCGCCTGAGTTCCACATGTAATACCAGTTCAGCATGCCAAACACCGACATGGTGGCCGCGCGCAATTTAGCTGCGTCATCGACAAACACCTGCGGCGCGGCACGGCTGAGGGTGTCGCTCAGGAACTGAACCAACTGGCGCTGATGGCCTCTGAGCAGGTTCTGCTGATCCTTGGGCAGCGCCGACATCGAGCTGATCTGCACCTGATGTTCGTGATCCGCCCCCTGATAGGCCTGCAAGATCCCGGCCACGATCCGGTGCAATTGCTGATCCGGCGCCAGATCCTGCAGATCCAGCCCACAGACCCGGTCGCGCAGGTCGCGCAAATAGCAATCCAGAATGTCGAACAGGATGGCATCCTTGCTGTCATAATAGTGATATATATTGGCCTTTGAGATGCCACATTCGCGGGCCAGTTGCGACATCGAGGCCCGGTCAAACCCCTGTTCCGCAAACACTTTGGCTGCGGATTTCAGGATTTGGCTGCGCTTCTGATCGTGGTCTTTGGCTATGGTGCGGGCCATTGCGTCAGCCTTTCGAGCGGTTGTCGATAACACGCACCGCCTTGCCCTGGGACCGGGCGACAGAGCCGGGCTCGCCGACAATAACTTCGGTCGACACACCGACGATATCCTTGATCCGTTTGATCAGCATGCGCGAGGCGGCGGTCTTGGACAATTCATCAGTCGCACCGGGGGCGGCCTCGGCAAAGACCCGCATCGCGTCCATGCGGCCGGATTTATACAGCTCGATCTGAAAATAGGGGGCTAGCCCGCCGGTGGCCATCACCTGCTCTTCGATCTGGGTCGGGAACACGTTGACGCCGCGCAGGATGATCATGTCGTCGGAGCGTCCGGTGATCTTCTCCATCCGCCGCATGGAGCGTGCGGAGCCGGGCAGCAACCGGGTCAGGTCACGGGTGCGGTAGCGGATCATCGGCAGACCCTCTTTGGTCAGGGTGGTGAACACCAGCTCGCCCATCTCGCCGTCCTCGCAGACTTCGCCGGTTTCGGGGTTGATGATCTCAGGGTAGAAATGATCCTCCCAGATGTGCAGCCCGTCCTTGGTCTCGACACATTCATTGGCCACCCCCGGCCCCATGATTTCCGACAGCCCGTAGATATCCACCGCGTGCATATCGAACGCCGCCTCGACCTCTAACCGCATGGCATTGGTCCAGGGTTCAGCGCCAAACACCCCCACCGAAAGCGAGCTTTCGCGCGGGTCCAGCCCCTGTTTGTGGAACTGCTCAAGAATGTTCAGCATATAAGACGGGGTCACCATGATGCCGTCGGGTTTAAAATCGTTGATCAACCCCACCTGTTTCTCGGTCTGGCCACCGCCCATCGGCACCACCGTCGCCCCCAGTCGCTCAATACCGTAATGAGCGCCCAATCCGCCGGTGAACAGCCCATAGCCATAGGCGTTGTGGATCATGTCGCCGCGGCGCAGCCCCGAGGCCCGCAAGGAGCGCGCCAACAGGTCGGCCCAATTGTCGATGTCGGTCTTGGTATAGCCCACCACGGTGGCCTTGCCTGTCGTGCCGGACGAGGCATGCAGGCGGATGATCTGTTCACGCGGCACTGCAAACAGGCCAAAGGGGTAGTTGTCGCGCAGATCGTTTTTGTAGGTGAAGGGGAATTTGGCCAGATCCGACAGCGTGTGCAGATCATCCGGATGCACCCCCGCCGCGTCGAACCGCTGTTTGTACATCGCCACGTTGTCATAGGCGTGCCGCAGCGACCACTTCATGCGTTGCAGCTGCAGCGCCTGAATTTCGTCGACCGAGGCGATTTCAATCGGATCCAGGTCAGCCTTGTTTGGGGTCAGATCTTTCATGGCTTGGTCCTCACTTTATTCGTCAAATAGCTGGCCCTTGATCGCCCGGGACATGCCCCGAAACTCGGCGATCTTCTGGCCCTGCTGATTGGTCACGGTGACGTCATAGATGCCGTTGCGGCCACTCAGCGACTGCTCGCGGGCGCTGGCGGTCAGCTGGTCACCTAGCCGCCCCGGCGCGGTAAAGCTGATCACGTTGTGCTGCGCCACGGTTGATTGGTTGCGGCTGTTGCAGGCAAAGGCAAAGGCGCTGTCGGCCAGCATGAAGGTGACACCGCCGTGGCAGATGCCATGACCGTTGCAATGGTGCTGCGCCACCGTCAGCTGCAGCGTGGCCACGCCCTCATCCATATGGGCGATCTCCATCCCCGCCCATTTCGAGGCGTGATCCTGCGCCCACATGGCTGCGGCAGATTTTTCGGCGCGTTGTTTTGGTGTCATGCTCATTTTCCCTGAAAAACCGGGGCACGTTTTTGCAGGAAGGCCGAGACCCCCTCGGCATAGTCCGCGCTTTCGCCGCAGGTTTTCATCGCGTCCGCCTCTAGCTCCAGCTGGTCACTAAGGGTGGCGGTGGCCGAGGCCTGAATGGTCTGTTTGGTCAGCCCCAGCCCCAAAGTCGGGCCATTGGCCAGTTTGGCCGCCAGTGCGCGCGCCTCACCCATCAGATCCGCGTCTGGATAGGCCTTCCAGATCAGCCCCCAGTCTGCGGCCTTTTGGGCGGGCAGTGGCTCGCCGGTCAGCGCCAGACCCTTGGCACGGGCCTCGCCCAGCAGATGCGGCAGGTGCCAGCTGCCACCGGTGTCGGGGATCAGGCCCACCTTGGAGAACGACTGAATGAACTTGGCGCTGTCACCGGCAATTACAATATCGCAGGCCAGCGCCAGATTGGCCCCGGCCCCGGCAGCAACGCCGTTGACGGCACAGATCACCGGAAAATTCAGCGAGCGGATCAGCCGCACCAGCGGCGCGTAGAAGGTACGCACAGTATTGCCCAGATCCGGTGGCCCATCCAATTTGGAGGGATCCCGGTCGCCCAGATCCTGCCCGGCGCAGAACCCTCGTCCAGCCCCGGTCAACAGAATCGCCCGGGCCCCGGCATCGCGTGCGGTCTCAATCGCGGCGCGCAGAGCATAATGCATCTCATCATTAAAGGCGTTCAGCCGATCCGGGCGGTTCAGGGTGATCTCAACCCAGGTGCCGTGATCCAGCGTCAGAATTGATTCAGTCATAGGCCTATCCCCTGCCATTATCGTGTGCCTCATCGGCGTTTTGATAAATTTCTTGCATAAACCGACCGGTTGGTCAATATATTCCGCAACCCATCAAACCACGACATCCCCCATCGAACCAAGACATCCCCCATCGAACCAAGACATCTAGGAGCGCGACATGAGCATTCAACAGGTTTCCAGCTTTGCCTCAGGTCAATGGATCGCCCCCGGTGCCGGGGCGCGCAACATCGCCAGCGCCATCACCGGTGAAGTGATCGCCAGTGCCGGCAATGACGCGCTGGATGTGCAGGCCATGCTGGACTACGGCCGCAGCGTCGGTGGCCCCGCCCTGCGGGCGCTGACCTTCCACGACCGCGCCCGGATGCTCAAGGCATTGGCAGGGCACCTGAACCAGCACAAACAGGCGCTATATGCGGCCTCGTTTGACACGGGCGCCATCCAGAGCGACCACATGATCGATGTGGATGGAGGTATTGGCACCATGTTTGTCTTTGCCTCCAAGGGTCGCCGCGAGATGCCCGACGGCCATGTCTATCTGGACGGCGAGATTGAACAGCTGGGCCGCACTGGCAGTTTTCTGGGGCAGCATATCTGCACCCCGCTGCAGGGCGTGGCGGTGCATATCAACGCCTTCAACTTTCCGGTCTGGGGGATGCTTGAGAAACTGGCACCCTGCCTGCTGGCCGGGGTTCCGGCGATTGTGAAACCGGCGACAAACAGCTGTTATGTCACTGAACTGGCGGTGCGGCTGATGCTGGACAGCGGCATTCTGCCAGCGGGCGCGCTGCAACTGGTGACAGGCGGGCTCGGCGATATGCTGGACCATCTGGGCATGATGGACGTGGTCAGCTTTACCGGGTCTGCCCAGACGGCGCTGAAACTGCGCTCAAACCCGGTGATCTTGGAAAACTCCATCCGCTTTGTGGCCGAGCAGGACAGCCTGAACGGCGCTATCCTGGGGCCGGATGCGGTGCCGGGGACGCCTGAGTTTGATCTGTTCATCAAGGAAGTCAGCCGCGAGATGACCACCAAGGCGGGTCAGAAATGCACCGCCATTCGTCGCATCATCGCGCCCAAAGCGCAGGTCGAGGCGGTGATAGAGGCGCTGTCGGCCCGGCTGGACAAGGTGGTCATTGGCGATCCGCGTCTCGAGACCACCCGCATGGGCGCGCTGGTCAGCAATGGTCAGAAACGCGACGTGCTGGCAAAGGCCGCGATCATCGGCCAGGAGGCAACCCGCGTTTACGGCGACCCGGACAACTTCACCGTCGATGGCGCCGACGCCGACAAGGGCGCCTTTGTGCCGCCGATGCTGTTCCACTGCGCCGATCCCGACAATGCCCAGCGGGTGCATGACACCGAGGCCTTTGGGCCGGTCTCTACCATCATGGGCTACCGTGACGTCGATCACGCGATTGCGCTGGTCAACAAGGGTCAGGGCTCGCTGGTGGCCTCGGTGATCACCCATGACCCTGCTGTGGCACGTCAGGTGGCACTGGGGGCCGGTGCCTATCACGGGCGGCTGTATTTCAACAACCGCGACTCGATGAAGGAAAGCACCGGCCATGGCTCGCCGCTGCCCCATATGGTGCATGGCGGTCCCGGTCGGGCTGGCGGCGGCGAGGAGCTGGGCGGCATTCGCGGCGTGATGCACTATATGCAGCGCACCGCCATTCAGGGCAGCCCGGATATTCTGACCGCGATCAGCCAGACATGGGTGCCGGGCAGCCGTGAGATCACCGGTCCGGCGCATCCGTTCACCCGTACCTTTGACCAGCTGGCAATTGGCGAGACCCTGCACAGCCCCAGCCGCACCGTGACCTTGGAAGACATCGAGACATTTGCCAATTTCACCGGCGACACGTTTTATGCCCATATGGACGACGAAGCGGCCAAGCGGAACCCGTTCTTCCCCGGTCGGGTGGCACATGGATATCTGCTGCTGTCCTTTGCCGCCGGGCTGTTTGTCGAACCCAACGAGGGGCCGGTGCTGGCCAATACCGGGCTGGACAATCTGCGGTTCATGAAACCGGTGTCCGCCGGTGACAGCATCAAAGTCCGCCTGACGGTGATGAAAAAGACCCCGCGGAACCAAGACTACGGCGAGGTGCGCTGGCACGTCACCCTCTCCAATCAGGATGGCGACAAAGTTGCCGAATATGAATTGCTCACAATGAACGCATTCTGAACCGCGCAGGCCCGCACCACTCAGGGGTTAAGCAACACCCTGCCAGTGCACGCAATTGGGCTGGTCTCCCCTATTGGGGAGACCTACATTAGCCCAATGACCAAGTCCAAAGATCAATGGTTTAAAACCAGTATCAACCTGCTGAGCGACCCGCAGAACCAACGCGTCTGGTCGGTGATCATTTCGCTGTTCGGCGACATGGCGCAACGACCCAACGACCAGATCAGTGGCGCCGCACTGACCCGCATCATCACTCCAATGGGCATCAAACCCGAAGCGATCCGGGTTGCCTTGCACCGGCTGCGCAAAGACGGCTGGATTGACAGCGCCCGCTCGGGCCGGGCCTCGACCCACTATCTGACGCAACATGGCCGCGACCAATGCGCCGCCGTCACCTCTCGGATCTATGCCCGCGACCCGGTCTTGCCACAGGAGCTGCATGTGTTGATTGCCGCAGGCGGCACCGGCCAGGCGGCGCTGGACGAGATGCTGCTGCTGCCAGGCTATATCGCGGTCAACCGGACGACAGCGCTGGGATACGGATCCCGGCCAAAGACCTCACATGATCTGCTGGCCCTGGAGTCGGACAATTATTCATTGCCCAACTGGTTCAAAACCCGACTGTTCCCCGCCGAGCTCAGCAAATCCTGCACTGCGTTGTTCAAAGTGGTGAACACCATGTCAGATCCACCACCGGGGCTGACCCCGGCACAAGTCGCCTCGTTGCGCACCCTGATCGTCCATCGCTGGCGCCGCGTGGTGTTACGGCACCCCGACCTGCCGGCGGATTTCCACCCCCCGGCCTGGCCCGGGGTGGCCTGTCGGGACCGGGTATTTGCACTGCTGGACCAATTACCGCTTCCAAATCTGAGCCAACTCAGAGAGCCTGTGGAGGCTTGAATCTTCCTCACGGCGTGGAGCCTGAACATGACAGTCATAAGCACTCTCGCTGTTGCATCGCTGGCGGCGTCTGCCGCCTTCCTGTCAGCGGCACATCTGAAAACCCGGCGCCTGGCGCGGCAGGCCGAGACCCTGGTGCCGCCAGTCGGTAAATTTCAGCCGGTTCCGGGTGGTGTGATCCACTATGTTGAAAGGGGCCCGGTTGATGCGCCGCCGCTGGTGCTGATCCACGGGCTGTCCGGCCAGCTGCAGCATTTCACCTATGCGCTGGTCGAGCTGCTGGCCGCAGATTTCCGCGTTATCATTCTGGACCGTCCCGGCTGCGGCTATTCAACCCGTGATCACGATCTCCTGGCGGTGCTGCCCGAGCAGGCGAAGATGATTCAGAGCTTTCTCGACCTGCTCAAAATAGAGCAACCGATCCTCTGCGGCCATTCCCTGGGCGGCGCCGTCGCGCTGGCCATGGCGCTGGATGCGCCCGCAAAAATACGCGGCCTGGCCCTACTGGCCCCGCTGACCCATCCGAGAGAACAGGCCGGCGTTTTTAAAGGCCTGATCGTACACTCGCCCTTCATACGCCGCCTGATGGCACAGACGGTCGCAATTCCGGCGGCACAGCGCAGCGCCACAGAGCTGCTCCAGCAAGTATTTGCCCCGAGCCCCTGCCCCGACGATTTTGCCATTCAGGCCGGGGCGGCGCTGGGTCTGCGCCCGCAAAGCTTTGTCACCGCCTCGGCCGACGCAACTTTGGCCATTGGCAATATTGCGCTGCAATCCGCCCGCTATGCCGCCGAGCTGAAAACCCCGGGCGCGGTGCTGTTTGGTGCGCAGGACGCCGTGTTGCAGCCGCAGGTCCACGGGTTGCCGATGGCGCGTTTCGGGCTGCCCTGCCAGAGCCTGGCCGACCAGGGCCATATGCTGCCAATCTGCGCCCCGACCCAGTGCAACGCCTTCATCCGAGACACCGTGGAACAGCTGCGCTGAGTCAGGATCAGTCGCCCGCAGCCCAGCCGCCACGGTTGATTTTCGCCGCGCTCAAAAAAAGCGCCCGGAAAATCCAATCCCCACGATTTCTCTCTTGACCCCGCCCCGTGAAACTCCTAAATCGCCTGCACACAGAGTGGCGGTATAGCTCAGTTGGTTAGAGCAGCGGAATCATAATCCGCGTGTCCGGGGTTCGAGTCCCTGTACCGCCACCAAAAATTTCAATGACTTAGCGACCCATCTAGTTCCTCCGGAAATTAGAAGGTACCGCATAGGTACCAATTGTGAGTTTTTGGTTGATGACCCGAATTTACTTAGCTTGGCTTCTGTTGCGACCCAGGTCTTTTCTAGCCCCCCCCCTGCGACCCCCCATGGCCCCCAACTATGCACCTGTTAAACCCTGCTCAGAAAATATTGGCGAATTTCTGGAGACGGTCGGTTAAGGTGTGGTCTTGCGAATTTACTCTTGTTTGGGTGTATTTGGAGTGCGCATCAGGCCCATAACCTGAAGGTCGTAGGTTCAAATCCTACTCTCGCAACTATAAAAATAATAAACAAACACAAACATTTAACGCAACCTTCGGGTGGTCGTTTGCGTTTGCACTATCCCCTTCCGTGCTACGCTGTGCAGCAACAAACAGCAACTTGGAGACAGGTCAGCTATGGTTGTATCATAGCAATACCCCAAATTTTACCGTCAGCACCGTCAGCACCGTCAGTCGGTTGAGGTATTGTGCTTGGCTGGCCCGGATGGAACAGTGCAACTCTGCTTCGTGACCTTCAATCTGGGCTCGCTGCACAAGCAGAGGCTGTCGGAAATGCTCTTCACCGACAAGCACCGTCGTTTCTCGCGGGACGCCTTCAAGCTGAATTGCCCCAATTGCAATTGCGGCTATGACAAGCGGGTCAATTTGCACCGGGCCTCGAGGGCGAAATACACACCGACATAGCGGACGACAGGCCGGGCCACTCTTTGGTTTCTCAGCCGCAATCATTCAGCAAACCAGCATCCGCACCAAAGCGCAGGAAAGCAAAAAAATACGAAAAAAAGTTAATGCAGTTAAGGCGATCCGGTGACGCTGGAGCTGCAAGGCAAACTCAGTGTCGCAGTGGTTCACGCGCTATCGACGGGAAGCGCTAGGTGCAGAAAGCGATGCCAGACTGGCGTTCCATTCTTTCAGACACACATGGAGGACAGTGGCACGAAGAGCTGGAGTTGCGGAAGATCGCATCCGGGAGCTCGGTGGCTGGCAAGGTAAGCAAGACGCCGCAGATGTATACGACCACGGACTGGAAGAAAGCCAGCTCAGAGAGGCTCAGACCGCGATCTGGAAGCAATTGAAGGATCGAGGGTATCTACTGGAGTTCTGATCGACGAGGCTTTGGCTGGCCGATGCTTGCTTGGTCAAAACTATAAACCAATGAGACTAGTGCTCACGTTTCGGAAAGCTGCAGTTGCTCGATGACACGTTTCACTTGTGATGCCGACCAAGCGCCCCCTCTGGCTGTCCTGACCCCCGCCTTATCCAGTTCACTGGCAATCTCACGAAGCGTCCTCCCTGCGGCTCTAAGAGGAAGGACCAGCCCTGACACAGTCGTAAACGTGGGCGTTCAATGGGTTCTTAATAAAGTAGTGGTCTTACATATGGAAATATTCGTAAGAGGATTTATGACGTGGCTGATAAAACTAAGTCGGTGCCAAGACGCTTTTCATTTGCCAACCTGAAGACCAAACCTAAGGTTATCTCAGTTGCGCTATTTCCATTGCTGTTGATTGTGGGTGTTGGGGTCATTACGATGATCAATCTCACCAAAATGGAGGAATCCTCGCGTTTGGTAGGGCACACCCAAAATGTTTTGGGTGAGGCGCAATCGATCATTGCTTCGGCTGTTGACATGGAGACCGGTCTTCGTGGCTATCTACTGGCCGGCAAGGAAGAGTTCCTTGCCCCATACATCGACGGTCAGACCAGCGCCTATCAGACGTTAGCAGATTTGCGCGAGACGGTAGGGGATAACCCCCAACAGGTTGTGCGGCTGCAAGAAGCGGAAGAGGCCCTCAAAGGGTGGCAAACCGAAGTCGCGGAAACGGTGATTGCGCTGCGTCGCGAAATTGGCGACGCCCTGACCATGAACGACATGGCCGACGAAGTGAGAAAAGCCAAAGGTCGGTTGTTTTTCGATCAGTTTAAGTTCCAGATTACCGAATTCATTGAAGGCGAACAGGTTCTCTTGGAGGAACGAAAGGCGAAAATTTCCACCATTATCGATAGCCCATTCGTAAATGCAGTGGCGGTTTCCGAGGGGCTAGCCGGGGTTGAGGGTACGTATGTTGTGATCAATACGGCCAAGGACATGCTGGCAACAGCGGTGGGCATGGAAAACGGCATGCGTGGGTACCTGCTGTCCGGTGACATAACGTTTTTGAAACCATACCGCGAAGGTATTATGATGCTGCAACTTTTTGTGGCTGAGCTTTCTGACGCAGTCAGTGACAACCCAGAACAGCTAGAGCGGATAGCCAGTGCGGGCGACGCCATTACCATATGGCGTTCAAGCTTCGCCGAGCCAATTCTTGAGATGAGACGTGAAATTGGCTATGCTGAAACTATGGATGACATGGCGGATCTTGTCGCCGAGGGGCGCGGCAAGGTGTTCTTTGACGGCTTCCGTGCGATCATGGCTGATTTCCAGGCTGACGAGCAGGCGTTAATGGGGGCGCGCCAGGCCTCAAATGACCAGATCTCGGCGACGACCAGGACCATGATCCCCGGCGCCATTGCCTTTTCCATCGTGATCGGTGCTGCGTTGGCCTGGTTCATCGGTTCAAGTATTGCCAATGGCGTCCGCCGGATCACTGTGTCGATGCGTGGATTGGCTGATGGTGATAACGCTGTTGATATTCGTGGGCAGAGCCGTGGCGATGAAATTGGGGAAATGGCCCGCGCGCTTGAGGTGTTCCGCGATTCGCTGGGCGAAATGCAAGAGCAGGAACAACAAAAGGCCGAAGGCCGCGACGCCGAGCTGAGCGCAATGGTTGAGGAACTCAGCAACCGCCTAGCATTGCTGTCGCAGGGCGATCTGTCGGTGCAAATTCACGAGAGCTTCCCAGAGGGATATGAACAGTTGCGGCAGGATTTCAACGCGACCGTCACCACGTTGCACGGGATCGTCGAGCAGGTGGTCGCCACCTCAAGCAGTATTCGCAACGGCGCTGATGAAATCAGCCAGGCCTCTGAGGATCTGTCGCACCGCACTGAAAGTCAGGCTGCGACGCTGGAAGAAACCGCTGCGGCGCTGGACGAGTTGACCGCCTCGGTTAAATCAGCAGCTGATGGTGCCCGCAGTGTGGAAACCACAATGGAGGAAGCCGGCGACGAGGCAAAGCGCAGTGGTCAGGTGGTGCAAGATGCAGTGGCCGCCATGAGCGAGATCGAACAGTCTTCGCGCCATATCTCGCAGATCATTTCGGTGATTGAC
>JABSSD010000047.1 GCA_013214575.1 Paracoccaceae bacterium
ACCTGACAGGCAACGGTCAAGCATGTTTGTATGGCTACATCGCTGTAGGCTTGCTGACGTCCACGATGGCCTGAAGGTTTTGCCGCCCACGCCATCTCAGCATCAAACCAGATCGACAGCGAACCACGCTGCTTCAGGGCCCGATTGTAGTCCGACCAGTTCTTGGCCTTGTAGGTCGTTGGTGTCCAGTTGCTCATCACCGCCAGCTATCACGCTGGATTCACAACATGAATCCCCTCAATCGATTTATGCAACAAAGCCCCAAAGCACCCAAAATCGCAACAGTTCCCCAAAAACGATGGTCCTGGTGCGCAAACCAAAGCCTGCACAAGAACGAGCGGCACGCGCGCTCTTCGATTTTCAGGTGAGCCGCCCGACGCAAAAATGGGCGAGTCTCCGATGTAGGGTTCCTATTTTCCGGAAGTAAATGCTGTGCAGCAAGCCGTCTTCAGCAAAGAGGAATGGGATAAAATGAAGGTCGTGGAAAGCCTGGGGTGACAGGCGACAAATACCACGCTAGATTACCTCAAGCCCAAAAAACGAGTTGCTGCAACTCGAAGTGTCCCGCACTGCAACTCGAAGTGTCCGGCTACAATGGAATAAGCTAGTTAGTGTCTTCCGGGCAAGAGTGGCTAAGGCGGGACTTTTGCACTGATAAATTAGCAGATTTGCAAAACCGCATTATTTTTCCAGAAATCTTCTCCAGACCGAGCAGTTTGCAAAATTTTGCAGCCTGCATCAGACCAAATTTGCAAATTTTCTGCGGTAATCTGACGCGCGGTGACGCTGCCGCCTTGCCGGCGCGCTCATCTTGCGCCTAACTCTCACCTGCGAGGTAGGAGGAGCACGCCATGTCATACCAGGAACTCTACGAAGGCTGGAAGACCGATCCCGAAGGGTTCTGGATGCAGGCCGCAGAGGCGATCAGCTGGGACAGGCCGCCCAGCAAGGCGCTGTTCAACGACGATGCCCCCTATTACGAATGGTACGCCGATGCCCGGGTGAACACCTGCTACAATGCGGTTGACCGCCACGTCGAGCAGGGGCGCGGCGAGCAGACCGCGATCATTTACGACAGCCCGATCACCCATACCAAACGCGAGATCTCTTATGTTGAGCTGCGCAACCGGGTCGCCAGTCTGGCCGGCGCGCTGCGGGCAAAGGGCATAGAGAAGGGCGACCGCGTCATAATCTACATGCCAATGATCCCCGAGGCGCTGGAGGCAATGCTGGCCTGCGCCCGCATTGGCGCGGTGCATTCGGTGGTGTTTGGCGGCTTTGCGGCCAATGAACTGGCGGTGCGGATTGACGATGCAAAACCCAAGGCGATCATTGCCGCGTCTTGCGGGCTAGAGCCCAACCGGGTGGTGCATTATAAGCCACTGCTGGACGGCGCCATTGAACTGGCCGATCACAAGCCTGATTTCTGCGTTATTTTCCAGCGCGAACAAGACGTTGCCCAACTGATTGAAGGCCGAGATGTCAACTGGCACGGCTTTCAGTTTGGGGTAGAGCCCGCCGAATGCGTACCGGTAGAGGGCAACCACCCGGCCTATATTCTCTATACCTCGGGCACCACCGGCGCCCCAAAAGGGGTGATCCGCCACACTGCAGGCCATCTGGTGGCGCTGAACTGGAGCATGAAGAACATCTATAACGTCGATCCCGGCGACGTGTTCTGGGCGGCCTCGGATGTTGGCTGGGTGGTGGGGCACAGCTATATCTGCTACGGTCCGCTGATTGCCGGCAACACCACGATTGTGTTTGAGGGCAAGCCGGTTGGCACCCCGGACGCCGGTACTTTCTGGCGGGTGATCGCCGAACATAAGGTCAAAAGCTTCTTCACCGCGCCCACCGCATTCCGCGCCGTCAAACGCGAAGACCCCACCGGCGCACTGATCAAGAATTACGATCTGTCCAACCTCGGTCAGGTCTATCTGGCCGGGGAACGCGCCGACCCGGACACCATCCTCTGGGCGCAAAAACACCTTAACGTGCCGGTGATTGACCACTGGTGGCAGACCGAAACCGGATGGGCGATTGCCGCCAATCCGCTGGGGGTCGAGGAACTGCCGACCAAGCTCGGCTCTCCGGCGGTGCCCATGCCCGGCTACGAGATTGATATTCTGGACGAAGGCGGCCATCCGGTTGCCAATGGGGAGCTAGGCGCGATTGCGATCAGGCTGCCGCTGCCTCCGGGCACCCTGCCCGGCCTGTGGAACGCCCCCAAACGGTTCCAGTCCAGCTATCTCAAGGCCTTTCCCGGCTATTATGAGACCGGCGACGCCGGCATGAAAGACGACGACGGCTATCTCTATATCATGGCGCGCACCGATGATGTCATCAACGTGGCCGGACACCGGCTGTCCACCGGCGGCATGGAAGAGGTGCTCTCCGGTCATCCGGATGTGGCCGAATGCGCGGTGATTGGCGTCACCGATCAGCTAAAGGGGCAGCTGCCGCTGGGCTTTGTCTGCCTGAACGCCAATACCACCCGCGATCACCGCGAAGTGGTGTCTGAGGTGGTCAAGCTGGTGCGCGAAAAGATCGGCCCGGTGGCGGCGTTCAAGCTGGCCCTGGTGGTCGATCGCCTGCCCAAAACCCGGTCCGGCAAAATCCTGCGCGGCACCATGGTACATATCGCCGATGGCACCGCCTACAAACCGCCCGCCACCATCGACGATCCGGCGGTTCTGGATGAGATCAGAGTTGCGCTGCAGACCATTGGCTATGCGGCAGACTGATCCGCGCGTTTCGTCAAAACCGGCCTTTGCCCCCAAAGCGGGGCCGGTGAAAGCAAACCACGCCCGGGATTGCAGTCCAGCCCCTAGCTGTCTCGGCCCCCGGCCGAAGTCTTCCCCGGCCAAAGGCTTCCCCGGCTGGCGCCTCTGAGCCGGATTATCAGGCTCGGCTCAATCTTGTGACCTTGGGTTTCTCTTGCAACTCCCCTGTTGCTGCCTAACTTGCACCGCAGGAGATTAGTGACATGACAAACAATGATATTTGGCGCCTAAGCGCCACTGAGACCGTCGCCCGCACCCATGCCGGTGACCTGAGCGCCGAGAGCAGTATTGCCGCTTCGATCAGCCGCATGACTGCGGTAAACCCGGCACTGAATGCCGTGGTCGAGGATCTCAGCACCGAGGCGCTGGAACGGGCCCGCGCGCTGGACAAGGCCCGCGCCGCAGGCGCCACACCCGGTCCGCTGCACGGGGTGGCCGTCACCATCAAGATCAACGTCGATCAGGCCGGGCATGCCTCCTCCAACGGCGTCACCGCGCTAAAGGATCTGATTGCGCCGGCAGATGCCCCGATTGTCGAGAACCTGCAAAAGGCCGGCGCAGTGGTGATTGGCCGCACCAACACGCCTGAGTTTTCGTTTCGCGCCGACACTGATAACCCGCTGTTTGGCCGCACCTTTAACCCATGGGGCAAACATATCTCGCCCGGCGGGTCCTCGGGTGGGGCCGGGGTTGCGGTGATGGCGGGCATTGGCGGACTGGCGCATGGCAATGATATCGGCGGCAGCCTGCGCTTTCCCGCCGCCGCCAATGGGGCGGTGACGGTCAAGCCGGGTCTGGGCCGGGTGCCGGCCTTTAACCCCAGCCAAACTGCCGAACGCGGCATGCTGGCACAGTCGATGTCGGTGCAAGGATTGCTGAGCCGCAGCGCCGCCGACCTGCATCTGTCGATGCCCACAATGATAACCGGTGATCCCCGGGACCCCTTTCACGTTCCCCTGCCCTGGCGCGGCGCGCCTCTGGATGGCCCCATCAAGGTCGCCTTTACCAAGAACACCTTTGGCTACGACTTGCACCCTGAGGTCGAGGCGGCGCTGGACAGCGCCCGCGATGCGCTGGTTGATGCCGGATATATCGTCGAACAGGTCGAGCCACCCAATGTCTTTGAGATTGGCCGCACCGGCTATCGTGCCCTGATGGGCGAGGTCCATGCGCTGATGAAACAAGATATCGATGCGGTCGGATCGCAAACCGTGCGCGATATCTTTGACGTCTATTTTCAGGAGTTCCCGCCGTTTCAGGACACAGAACTGCTGAAAATGATGGCCAAGCGCACCCATTACGCCCGGCAATGGTCGCTGTTTCTGGAACAATATCCGCTGGTCCTGACCCCCTTCCTGCCGCAACCGTTTTTCAAACCCGACCGCGACACCGAAGGGTCTGAGGGCGTCCACGAGGTGCTGGGCTGTGCGGTCTATTCCTATGCCATCAACTATATGGGCCTGCCCGCAGGCTGCGTACCGTCACGACTGGCCGAGCTACCGCAGGGGCCGCAACCGATCAATGTACAGATCGTGGCGCGGCGCTGGCGCGAGGATCTGGCGGTAGATGCCTGTGTCGCCATTGAATCCCGCATCGGTCGCATGTGTGATTTGCTGTGGGAGCGCATGGCAAAATAACCCGCCTGCGTCCTCCCTACCGGGCGACGCGACCAACAGGCAAAACGTGGGCGTGGGGTTGGGGCCCCACGCCCGACGCTTGCTTACCAAACATACTCGTTCACAACAGATCGGTCACGGATAGAGCGACCGTCGCTGCTTCCAGCTTGCCTGAAGTAGCGTAAACCGGGGGCTTGTCTGCAATCAGATTATCACGTCTTCGTGAGTGGTCTGGATCAGGAAAATTGCTCGGAAATCAGCCGCTCTTCCAGACCATGACCGGGATCAAACAGGATCTTGTGCTGCACATTGGTTTCGGTGCTGATTTCAACCCAATCAATATCCGCAATCGATTTGGAGATCGAATCCGCATCCGCATTCACCGGCCGTTTTTCTGCCTCGAGCACGTCAAACCGCACCGTCGCACCGCTAGGCAACAGCGCCCCGCGCCAACGCCTTGGACGAAACGCGGCAATGGGGGTCAAGGTCAGCACATCGGCGCCAATGGGCACGATAGGGCCATGCGCAGAGTAATTGTAAGCCGTCGACCCCGCCGGGGTGGCAACCAGCGCCCCATCACAGACCAGCTCCGCAAGACGCTCTCGCCCATCAATCGAGATCTTCAACTTGGCGGCCTGCGGGCCGGCCCGCAGCAAGGAAACCTCGTTAATGGCCAGCGCCTGGTGCAGCGTTCCATGCTGATCCATCGCCCGCATGGACAGTGGATTGATGATCTCCTGCTCGGCGGCCTGCAACCGTTCAATCAAGCCGTCTTCAGCATAGACATTCATCAAAAAGCCGATGGTGCCGCGGTTCATGCCATAGACAGGCGCCGGTAGATCCATGGTGGCATGCAGGGTGCGCAGCATAAAACCGTCCCCTCCCAACGCCACGATCACTTCGGCCTCAGCGGGCGCAATGTTGCCGTGGCGCGTGGTCAATGTTGCAAGCGCGCTTTGGGCCACCGGTGCCTGACTGGCCAAAAAGGCGATTCTCATATCCATCAAATCAGTTTCCGGTGCTGCCCAATTGGTTCCGAAACAACCACACCTGCCCTCGGATGGCCAGACTTGCCGTTCTAACGCGGGATTTCGTCGCAATGCAGCCTTTCCGACTGGCGGTGTTTCCTATAGGAAATCCCCAATTCCAGTCCAACTCAACGGAGCCACCATGACCGAAATCACCAGCGACCCCGGCTTTTTCACCCAAGCTCTGTCTGAGCGCGACCCCGAGCTTTACGGCACCATCACCAGCGAGCTGACCCGTCAGCGCGACGAGATCGAGCTGATCGCCAGCGAGAATATCGTGTCCGCCGCAGTGATGGAGGCGCAGGGCACTGTGCTGACCAACAAATACGCCGAGGGCTATCCCGGACGTCGCTATTATGGCGGCTGCCAGCACGTCGACGTTGCCGAGCAACTGGCCATCGACCGCGCCAAACAGCTGTTCGGCTGTGATTTCGTCAATGTGCAGCCCAATTCTGGCAGCCAGGCCAACCAGGGGGTGTTTCAGGCGCTGATCCAGCCCGGTGACACCATTCTGGGCATGGACCTGGCCTCGGGCGGTCACCTGACCCACGGCGCCCGCCCCAACCAGTCGGGCAAATGGTTCAATGCGGTGCATTATGGTGTTCGGCGCGAGGACAACCGGATCGACTATGATCAGATCGAGGCCCAGGCCAAAGAGCACCAGCCCAAGATGATCATCGCCGGTGGCTCTGCGATTCCGCGTCAGATCGACTTTGCCCGCTTCCGCGAGATTGCCGATATGGTCGGCGCCTATCTGATGGTCGACATGGCGCATATTGCCGGTCTGGTGGCCGCCGGAGAGCACCCTTCGCCGTTCCCACACGCCCATGTCGCCACCACCACCACCCACAAGACCCTGCGCGGCCCACGCGGCGGCATGATCCTGACCAATGACGAGACAATCGCCAAGAAAATCAACTCGGCGATCTTTCCCGGTATCCAGGGTGGCCCGCTGATGCATGTCATCGCCGCCAAGGCAGTGGCCTTTGGAGAGGCCCTGCGGCCCGAGTTCAAAAGCTACCAGAAACAGGTCCGTGCCAATGCTGTGGCGCTGGCTGATCAGCTGATCAAGGGCGGGCTGGACATTGTCACCGGTGGCACCGACACCCATGTGATGCTGGTCGATCTGCGCCCCAAAGGCGTAACCGGCAACATCGCCGACAGGGCTCTGGGCCGCGCCAGGATCACCACCAACAAGAACGGCATCCCGTTTGACCCGGAAAAGCCGATGGTCACCTCTGGTCTGCGTCTGGGCACTCCGGCGGGCACCACCCGCGGCTTTGGCGAGGCTGAATTCCGCCTGATCGCCGACTTAATTGTCGAAGTGGTCGATGGGCTGGCAGCCAATGGCGAAGAGGGCAACGCCGAGGTTGAGGCAGGCGTTCGCACCAAAGTCGCCGATCTCTGCGCCAGGTTCCCGCTGTACCCGAACCTGTAAACCTATAATCAGACACTCTTGAAACCGCCGCAGCCCTGGGTTGCGGCGGTTTTTTTCATGCCCGCCCCCGCCACGCACCAATCCCTCCCGCGCCCTGTTCCACCATCAAAGATGGCAGACCAAAGGCCTTGGGCATGGCAGCCCTGCGGGCTGAGCCTGCCAGCTTAAACCCCGGCGGCCCAGTGCAGCGCCTGTCCCTATGAGTGCTGGACTCAGCGGCATCGGGATGGTCTTTTGCGCTTGGCCATTTTTACCACCTGACATTTACCACCGGAACAAATTCCATTGCCCCAGACAAACAACCGCACCCGCCAGTTGGAGCGTCGCTTGGGGGACTGGATGCGGGCAAGACTGCCCCATCTGGTGGCAGAATTGGTCATGTTCAGCCTGAAACAGGGTTGGGCTGCACTGTTCGGCGGGCTGTTGCTGGGTGGCATGATCCTGACCAATCGGATTTGGCAACCGGACTGGCCGCTGGCCCGCTATGATGCCTTGCTCCTCTATGCGCTGGCCCTGCAGGCGCTGTTTCTGGCCACTGGCATGGAGAGTTGGCGCGAGGCACGGGTGATCCTGCTGTTCCACCTCACCGGCACCGTGATGGAGATCTTCAAGGTGCATGTGGGCAGCTGGGGCTATCCCGGCGAAGGTCTGATGAAACTCTGGGGGGTGCCGCTGTTTTCCGGCTTCATGTATGCCTCGGTTGGGTCTTACATGGCACGGGTGATCCGGTTGTTTGACATGCGCTTTGCCCCCTACCCGCCGTTTTGGACAACTGTGCTGCTGGCGCTGGCGATCTATGGCAACTTCTTTGCGCATCACTTCCTGCCCGACATCCGGCTGGCGCTGTTCGCCGCAACAGTTGTTTTGTTCGCCCGCACCCGGATCTGGTTTCGCATCGGCGCGCAGCACTACTGGATGCCGCTGCCTTTGGCTGCCCTGTTCTCCAGCTTCTTTCTGTGGCTGGCCGATTTCTGTGGCTGGCCGAGAACATCGGCACCAGCACCAAGACCTGGCTATACAACGGTCAGAGCCAACATCATTTGGTCAGCCTGGCCAAGATGGGATCCTGGTATCTTCTGCTGTTCGTTAGTTTTGTCACCGTGACCCTGGTGCTGCGCGATGCCCTGTCCCGCGCCCCCATTGCCGCAAATGGTGCGCACAGTTCTACGGACAGACATCTGGCTGGCTGACTGCCAGAATGAGCGACCGAACGGCTGGCCTCCATCAGATCAAGCCACGCCAGCGCATCACTGTGATCGCTAGACCAATCACAACCAGCACAGAAAACGCCATACTGCCGAGAATCGTCAGCACCCGGGTTTTACGACGCTCAGTCAGGTCCACCGATTTCAGATAGGCCGAGACCTCGCCCGCCGATCTGCGCAAGGCCGGTTCGTCCAATGTCAGTCGCAGCTTGGGGTGATCCATCAGCGGTTCCGCCTGTGCCAGCAACATGCCCTGATTATAGACCCTGCGCGGCAACCGCCGACGGGCCTTTTTCAGCGCCACAGACAGCGCGCCGGAGACCTGTTCGCGGGTTTTCAGCAAATCCCGGATCTCTGCAATTTCTTCTGCGATGCTGTGACCCACTGCGCGGCTCTCCTGTTTTTGCTCAGCGCCAGCTTAGCCTTTGCCACGCGGGGGCTCAATACATCCAGATTGAACTGGCGGCCCTGCAGCTGCGGCGTTATCACAGCCTTATGTTGAACACGATCACCCATGGCACCGCCACCGACAAAGCTCCCGTTCTGATCGCCCACGGGCTCTATGGCTCGGCCCGCAATTGGGGGGTGATCGCCAAGCGGCTGTCGGTTGAGCGGCTGGTGGTGGCGGTCGATATGCGCAACCATGGGCACAGCCCCTGGGCGAAGACCCATAGCTACCCCGCACTGGCCGAGGATTTGGCCGAGGTCATTGCCTCGCATGGCGGGCAGATGGATGTAATCGGTCACTCAATGGGCGGCAAGGCAGCGATGATGCTGGCCCTGAACCACCCTGAGGCAGTGCGCCGCCTGCTGGTCGCGGACATCGCGCCGGTTGCCTATTCCCACAGCCAGATCCAGTTCATCGAGGCGATGCGCAGCATTGACCTGACCAGCCTGCAACGGCGCTCCGAGGCCGAGGCGCAATTGGCCGAAGCCGGGGTAGAGCCCGAATTGCAGAGCTTTTTCACCCAGTCTCTCGACATTCCCAACCGGCGCTGGCGGCTGAACCTTGATGCGCTGGCGGATCAGATGCCCAACATCCTGTCCTTTCCGCAGACCGATGCGGTCTGGCCGGGCTCGGTGCTGTTTTTGTCCGGCGCCGCATCAGACTATGTTGATGCCAAGTACCGCCCGCAGATCCGCGCCCGGTTCCCGCAGGCCCGTTTTGCCAAGATCCCCGGTGCCGGCCATTGGCTACACGCTGAGAAACCCCGCGAATTCGAAGCCACCGCGCGGGTATTTCTGAACGCCTAATGGCCCGCAGTCGCGCCGCGTCAGCCTAGTTCTGAACGATCTGGCGCGCCACCAGCCAAGAGACCGGAACAGCCGCAACCGCGCCCACCACCGCCGCAGTAAGTATCGCCGGGACTGAGCCAAAACCGGCCACCAAGACGGCAATGATGCCGACTCCAGCCAGGCTGGTGGCAATCAGTGAATAAAGCATAGAGGCAAGGCGTAGCATTGGGGTCTCCGGTGTATTGAGCACTTCGATACGGCATCCTTAACGGATGTCTCAGAGTGTCACCTTGATCTGGGTCACAGACGCGGACGCGGATCAAATCGTCGCCTCGAAGCTGAGCCCGCATGATTGACTGAACGGTTAAGCACTATGTTCCCGTAGGCATGACCAGCCTGGCACCCATTACAAAGAAAGAGCTCTATGAGCCGCCGTCATTGTGGCGACTGCCACCCCGGTTTCTGCGGCAGAGTTCAACCCTGCGGAACGGGCCTCAGGCTACGGCTGTCTCTCGCCAGACGGCAGGGTGGTGTTTTCAGGCAGCAACAGCAGCAGGGCGGCGGTCCATTCCACCTGCCGCCGGAGAGATCGACCGGCGCGACATCGGGAACCGCCTAAAAGTACAGCCACGTAGAGTCGCAGGCATCAATGTATATTATAAAATGGAGCTTTCCGTCGATAGGCACGCAACACCGTCACTGACATCAGCGGCATTACCTAAAGACGATTGGTACGGACGACGGGAATCGAACCCGTAAGCCATTATCTGGCGAGGGATTTTAAGTAACAAAACACAGCACCTTTTTTGACCTGATGCGTCTTATAGTGGTCCGCAAACCCATATAAACGCGACATAATTCTCCTATGCAGCCTCAAGACGACCTGAGGCGACCAAATCAGAACCGGGCCCGGCTTAGGGCTTAGTACCGGATTGCAGAGGAGAAACCCCGGATGACAACTAAACTTACACAAAGCGTGGTGGACAAGATCCGCCATGAGAAAGAAGCAGGTGCTCAGGTTTACGATGCCAGCGTCAGCGGCCTGCGCATCGTCATTGGCAAGAAAAGCGCCAGCTACAAACTTATGGGCCGGATCAATGACGGGACTGACAGATACATTTCTTTCGTCATTGGACGCACTAACGAGGTGTCGCTGAAATCGGCCCGAGAACGTGCGAAAGAACTGCGCCTGACATTGCGACGTGGTGAAGACCCGAGAGTGCCAAAGAACGCCATACCGAGCCTGAGCGAGGTTGCAGACAGTTACTTTGCAACGCGCGGCCAAGAACTAAGCCCTACGACGTTGGCCTGGTATCAACAAAAGGTTGAAGGGCCTCTTTCATCACTGAAGAAACTCCCCGTGGACCGAATTGACCGTGCTACAGTCAGAGCCTTGCATGAAAATATTACCCGCAAAACCGGAGCCTATGGCGCCAACGGGGCAATGCGGGTTTTGAAACTGTTGATAAACGATGCTGCAAGAACCCATGATCTTCCACCCAATCCGGTCACCCGTGGCGTACGAATGAACCAGGAAAAGGCAAGAGACTGGGCCGTTGGACCCGCGCGGCTTTGTTGCACAAATCGGCCTGAGGTCGGGCTCCCCCTTACCCCTGACGGACTTATCTTACGGTAACAGTTTCAGGTATGCCAAGAGCTGTGAATTCGTTGAGAATTGCGGCGCGAATTTGGATCTCTGCAACCTGCCGCTCGAAGTCCCTTGCGGAGAGGCGCTGACCTAGAAGTTTCACACAATGCATCCACTGCCC
>JABSSD010000048.1 GCA_013214575.1 Paracoccaceae bacterium
CAGGATCGTAGCGATACATCTAGTCCAGCAAAATATTCCATCTTCCTTCTCCCTTGGTCACAAATCATCTTGTGATACTATCGGGAGCTCGACCTCAGAACAGAGGTGGCCCAATTACGCATGCTTTGGGCCGTTAGTGACAGTTGGGCCAGTAACAGTGAATGACCGCAAGGCGCTGCATAGCCGCCGTCTGACGGGGGTTAGTTGGACACATCTCCGCCAATGTCAGCTAACTGCACTTTCGCGACCTTGGTGCATAGTGCAGCATCCGACACTAAGGGCGGAGAGAGCCGACCTTCGCTGCGAACTGCACCAAGGGCAGCTGAGCGGACAAAACGGGCATTCGCTGCGTTCTCGTGAATGGCTGTTACGTGAAACCAGCTATCTAGGTTCCGAGATTGCAAGCAGACCAAGTGCAGCGATAGTCGACGCGTCCTTGATTTGCCCGGATTTGATCATTTCGTTGATTTCATCGCGGCTAAATGCGGCTGTAACCATATCCTGTTCTTCTTTGTCTCGAAAAACGTTCCCTTTTTCCAAGCCGAGTGCCAGAAAGATGTGGCAACCATGATTTGTGACGCCATATGCTTGAAAAAGATGCCCCAGTTTAGTCAGAGATCTTGCGCGAAAGCCTGTCTCCTCCTCAAGCTCTCCAAAGGCGACCTGTTCAGGATCTGCTTCCGGTTTGGTCTCCCATGAACCCTGCGGAAACTCCCAATACCGACCTCCAACCGGATAGCGAAACTGTTGTACAAGCTGATAGCGGCCATTATCATGAATAGGGATTATCAGCACAAAATCTATTTTGTCGACGACGCCATAGATTCCATCAGAACCATCCGAAAACCTTACTATGTCTTCGTGAACCTTCATCCACCTGTTCTCGTACACGGTTTGGCGAGATAGTTGCTGAATATCACTCATCATAAATTTCCTTTATTTTTAAACAAACCAACTGAGCATGCCTTACAGCCGACATTGGCTGCACCGCAGAAATTTTGCAATATGGGCTCTTACCAGCCATTCGCCGCAGTGGTCACGAAGGGCCGCAATGGGCCGTTCGCAACCGTGATGGACACCGGAAGTGACCTGATTGCTGCACCCTGCACATTTCGACACAAAGGGCGGGTTCCGGACCTTCGCTGCGGTCGACTCCAACGGCGGCAATGCGCAGTTTGCGGGCTTTGCAAAAATTCTGTCTCTCTCCAATGCGGGCCTTGGTGTGCTGCGCAGCGATCGGGTAGCTTCTCTCGCAGGTAATTCCCGGTAGGCCAGCACGGGGGCCAGCCTACGGGTAGTCTCTTCACCTGTTAGAAAGGCAGGACTTAGCCGTCGACCCTGCTGGACAGACCCAGATTTCATCCTCAAGTTGAAAAGTTGCCCCGCTCAATTGCACGCCCGACAGGTTCACAGACATTAAAACTGCAAAATTCAGCATCGCGCCTGTTAGGTCCGCGCCGCTTAGGTCCGCGCCTTTTAGGTCCGCACCTCTTAGATCTGTGCCTTTCAAGATCGCCCCCCGCAGATTTGCTCTTTTAAGATTCGCGCCGATCATGTCCACGCCGCTCAGGTTTGCGCCCTCCAAGGATGCGTTTTCCAGACGCGCGCCGTTGGGCAAGGCATTCATGCCGTCTAGGCGCGCAATGCCATTCGGGTCCGCATAATTTCTCATGCCAACGATACCTCTCAGGTCCAGGAAGCTCAGGTTTGCACTATACATGTGCACGCCTTTTAGGTTTGTGCCGGTCAAGTTTGCGCCTGTCAGGTTTGCGCCTTGTAGGTTCGCACCCTGTAGGTTCGCACCTTTTAGGTTTGCGCCTGTTAGGTTTACAGATCTCAGATCCGCGCTTTGTAGGTTTGCACCTCGCAGGTTCGCGCCTTGTAGGCTCGCGTTGTTCAGGTTCGCACCAGACAGGTTCGTGCCTGACAGGTTCGCGTTGTTCAGACTGACCCGCTTCAGAGCCGCTTTGGACAGGTCACAATTTGCACATGATCCCGTAGAATGAAATTGCGCCACATGGGCTGGATCGACAGCCATTGAGGGCGTTGGCCCCAGAAATACCGCGAGGGCCAGGCCGGTAAGAAGTCGTTTCATGGAGATGTCCAATCATTTTCGGGGGAATGCAAAAAGCGTAAACGCCGTAAATGGGCTATATTCCGAGGATTTTGTCAATCGACACCCGGTTTTGACATTTGCCAAGGCGCTTAATTCTGGCACGTTTGTTTCGGCCCAACCAAGCCGCCCGGCAGTCCGGCCAGGACGGGACGGGTTGCAAGGGCCCGGCGTCTCAGGCCTCAATGACGGTTGCGCAATCCTGACACCATGGGCCCAAGGCATTGTTTTTGGAGTACGACCTGATCGGCATGTTTGTCCGCATTGTAGTCATTGAAAAACGTTGAAGTGAACGTCAGCTTTCTTTCAGATCCAATAGCCGCACCTGGTTGGTTTGGGCTGTGAGCTGCCGTTAGACGTGCTTGTCACGAACGGCAGTAGTGGGCCGTTCGTGACCTTGAGGGGAGAGGGAAGTGGCCTGATTTCTGCACCCTGCACATTTCGTCACTATGGGCGGGAAGGAGCCGTTCGCTGCGATCTGCTCGAACGACTGCTGTGCGACATAGCGCTATTCGCGCCATGGTCGGCTTTGGGAGTTAGTTTCGATCCTCAACGCGTGAACCAGCCAGCTATTCGGCTTTCGGAACAAGCTTTTTCCAATGTCCCGGCGAGATGCCGAAGGTTGGGTTTGGATTGCACTCTGCACCTACGGAGAGGTATTTAATTGTGACCCGGAACACGATAACAAAAATCTCTGTGCTGAAAGCGCCATTTTGTAGAGACAGCGGATCACCGGCTTCTGGTCGACATGCTGGTTTTTCCGCCGACCAATAGATGGTGTTGTAGATTGACCAACCGTGTGGCGCCGGGGTGCATGAACACTCAGTCGGCGGGAGAACCACCGGAACGGCTACCCACTTCTGGTTAATGGTACGACCAGTTCGCTAACCGCGGGTATATCGTATTCAGATCACCTCAATGAAGCGCTTCACGTCTCGTTCAATCGTGTCACAAAAGGCCGCAGCGAGACGTGACGGCGGGCGATGTGCCGGAGTCACGACGGCGATGTCGTAGGGAAGGCGCGGCCGGAACGGGCGGAAGGTAAGGACGCCTGCCTGGCCTCGGTTGAGCCGGTAACTTGCTGCGCTGATCTGATCAATGAGGGCATAGGTGGCCCCCTGTTCAACAAAGGACAGCGCGGTGACAAAAACACTGGTTTCAAACCGCACCCGAAAACGCTTGCCCGCGTCGGCAAAAACCCGCTGCGCGTTCTGAGTGGTCAAGTGTTCCTTAAACAATGCCGCCATTGGCGCGTTATCAAGGTCATCAGGTGTCAACACGGGTTTTGCTGCAAGCGGATCGTCTTTGCGCAAGGCACAAACGCATTCAAGCCCGATCGGTTGAATCTTGATAGTCCCATGCTGGTCTGGCATTTCGGAGATCCCCACATCGTACTGCTGCGAAGCGATCCAATCACACACTTTGATCGAGGTCCGGGTCATCAGCAGTACATTAACCTGGGGCCGGTCTTTAACAAAATCTGCCACAATCCTAGGTAACAGAAACAACGAGGCCCCCGGATACGCCGCGATTTTCAACTGACCCCGGTCAAGATCACCGATTTCGCGCATGGTTTGCGCTGCGCGGTCGATGCGATCGAGGATTTCTTGGGTTTCCTCAAAAAAGAAATGCGCCTCTGGCCTGGGGATCAGGCGGCCCTTGCGCCGCTCAAACAGATCAAACCCCAGTTCGGTTTCAAGATTGGCCAGCATGGCACTCACAGAAGGTTGAGTTCGCCCTAACACACGGGATGCCGCGCTGACCGTGCCTGAGCGCATGATCTCGCGGAATGTCTGCAACTGGCGGATGGAAAGATTTGGTGTCATGTCGCTACCGTATTCAAAAAACCTATCGATCTAATGCTTTTTACAATTTGCGCCTATGTCTTGTCCACCCTATCTTCGCGGAACAAAAGAATAAAGTAGCACGAAGTTTGACGGGGATCAAAAATGACAAACTCAAAATCACACAATACCCGGCTTGGCAGCGTATCGCGCCGGGCTTTTCTGGGCACAACAGTTGCCGGTGTGGCCATGCTTTCCACCCCCTTCGTCAGGCCCTCCTGGGCCAACGAACGCAAGATCACTGTCCGTGATCCAGGAGGGCCGTTCAGCGCTGGCTTCAGCGAGGCCTTCTATGAACCGTTCAAAGCCGAGACCGGTATCGAAGTTGTTGGTATTCAGGGCGAGCACGAACCCACCGGCATGATCAAAGCGATGATCGAAGCGCAAAGCTTCACCTGGGACGGCGCGCTGCTGTCGAAATCTTCGCATCAGTCGCTGGTCAATCTCGGCTATCTTGAGCCGATCGCCCCTGCAGGCGGTCCGGGCAAACATCTGAGCGAAGTGCCCGAGTCGCTGCGCGGCGAGTTCATTCTTGGCAACGATGTTTACGCGACGTTGATTGCTGGCCGCACCGACGTGCTGGGTGACAAAATGCCTAAAAGCTGGGCCGACTTCTGGGATGTTGATAATTTCCCGGGCGCGCGTGCCCTTCGCAAACACCCGTTTGACACCATGGAGCAAGCGCTGCTGGCGGATGGTGTTGCCCCAGCTGACCTTTACCCGCTTGATTTCGATCGAGCGTTTGCCAGTCTCGACAAGATCAAGGACTCCATTGATATCTGGTGGACTGGCGGTGCGCAGACGTCGCAACTGTTGAATTCTGGCGAGGTCGACATGCTGCCAACATGGAATGGCCGCGCCCAGGTCGCGGTTGACGAAGGTGCCCCGGTCGAGCTGGTCTGGGATGGTGCGTTGTACACCTATGAAGGCTGGGTCATTCTCAAAGGTACGCCGAATGCCGATCTGATGCGTGAATTCATCGAATTCTGCGCCCAGGGCAAACAGCAGGCACTTTACACGCCGCATATCGCCTATGGCCCGACCAACCCGACTGCCTTCGATTATGTCGATGCCGAACGGGCAAAAGTGCTGCCGACCAACCCGGCCTATCTGCCAAAAATGGTTGCGGTTGACACCGATTTTTGGGGCGCCAACAAAGACATCGCCGCAGAACGGTTTGAAGCCTGGTTGCTGTCCTAAAAATCACTCCATTATTGCTGGCAGGCGGGGGAGGATCCCCGCCTGTTCAGTTCGATTTACCTCGCGATGTCCAGGCGAGTGCATTCAGCTGTTATCTGGACCACGACATTCAGGAGACCACCGTGTCAGGCGAAAATATCAAACTCAAAATCCGTTCCTTGAGAAAAACTTACGGGTCAGTCGTCGCGCTGGACTCGGCCGATATCGACTTGCGTGACGGTGAATTTCTCACACTCTTGGGACCCTCTGGCTCGGGAAAAAGCACCTTACTATGGGCTGTCGCCGGGCTGAATGATCCTGACAGTGGACAAATCTGGATTGACGGGCGTGAGGCGACCCATTTGCCGCCGTTTCAGCGCGAAATCGGCATGGTGTTCCAGAACTATGCGTTGTTTCCACATATGACCATTGGCCAGAATATCGGATTCCCGCTGGAAATGCGCAAAATGAACCGAATTGATCGCGAAAAGGCGGTGATGCGTGTCCTGGATATGGTCAAACTTGGTCATGTCGCTGATCGTTACCCGCAGGAGCTCTCCGGTGGCCAGCAACAGCGTATCGCGCTGGCACGCGCCTTTGTCTACGAGCCGTCGATCATCCTGATGGACGAGCCCCTAGGTGCGCTGGACAAAAAACTGCGCGACCATCTGCAACTTGAAATCAAGCATCTGCACGAACAACTGGGGGTGACCATCATGTATGTCACCCACGATCAGGAAGAAGCGATGGTCATGTCCGACCGCATTTGCCTGATGAACAATGCGCGGGTCGAACAGATTGGCACACCAGAAGATTTGTATTTCCGCCCCAATACCGTTTTTGCCGCAGATTTCCTGGGTGAATCCAATCTTGTGGACGGCGTTATCCGGGAAGTGAACGGCAACGGCGCCTCGGTTGAGATCGGCGGTGCAGGCCTCACCCGGGCCCTGCCCAATCCCGACCTCAGCGTCGGTGATCGGGTCAAGCTGATGACCCGCCCCGAAGCCATCGAAGTGCTCGGCGCTGGTGAAAGTCGGCCCAACGAAGTCAGCGGCATCCTGCGCGAGGTCATCGTTGGCGGCGGCGCCACCAAACTGTTCGTGGAGCTGCAAGGCGGGGCGACCATGCGGGTCACCCAGTTGACACGCGCAGCCACTGAGCGCCTCAGCCCCGGGGTTGAACTCAGGCTTGGCTGGGAACAACACGCCGCTGTTGTGCTCAAACACGCCGAGCTGGAGAGCGAACTATGAATACCGCCACACAAGATGGGTCCCGCGCCCCGTCACGCCTGTCGCGGCTGGTCACCCGCCACGGCCGCATCGCCCCAGCCCTGATATTTCTCGCTCTATTCTTTGTGATGCCAGTCTCCATGCTGTTCGGGCTTAGCTTTCTGGATTCCGATGGCGCTCTGACCCTGGAGCACTACCAGCGCCTGTGGGACAAGCCGGTCTATTTGAAAGTGCTGGGAATTACCCTGAAAACCGCGGCCTGGACCACGGTGCTTTGCATTCTTGGCGGTTATCCGATTGCCTATCTGCTGGCTACGGTGGCCAAGACCACGCGGGCGCGGTTGACCATTCTGGTGCTGATGCCGTTCTGGACCAGCTTTCTGGTGCGCACCTTTGCCTGGATCGTCCTGCTGGGCCGCAAAGGAGCGGTCAACACTTTCCTGCTGGATATCGGCGTGATCGAACAGCCGATCAAAATGATCTTCAACTTTACCGGCGTGATGATCGGCATGAGCCACGCGCTGATGCCGCTGGCAGTCCTGACCATGCTGTCAGTGATGGAGGGAATCGATGCCAATCTGTCCAAGGCCGGCTCGACCATGGGGGCCCGCGGAGGTCAAACCTTCTGGCGTATATATTTCCCATTGTCGGTGCCGGGGATTGCCGCTGGCGGCATGCTGGTCTTCATCACCTCGCTGGGCTTTTTCATCACCCCGGCGCTGCTTGGCGGTGCACGCGATACGATGATCGTGCAGACCATTATTTTTCAGATCAAAGAGATCCTGAACTGGGGATTCGCCGGAGCCATTGGCGTCCTGCTGATGGTCGCGGTGCTGATCATCTTTTTCGTATACGACAAGCTTTTGGGCCTCTCAACCCTGTCTGGCGGCGAGGCCACACGGGCCGCCAGCCTGTCCAAGAACCCGATCGGTTATGTCGGGGCGAAGGTTGGCGGGCTGTTCACACGCGGGATGGGAACGCTTTGCGAATGGATCGGCATCGCCATTGGCCGCCTCTTTCCGCGCCGGGCGGACAAGCGCCGCGCCGATGGCGGACGCATCGCGATCTGGATGGTGGGGCTGCTGATGATGGGATTTCTGGCCCTGCCAGCGCTGTTCATCATCCCGGTTTCCTTCACCGAAAGCGGGTTCCTAGGCTGGCCACCGCAGGGATTCTCGCTGAAATGGTATCAGGCGTTGGCGGACACGCCGGTCTGGATCAACGCCGCGCTGCGCTCCTTCACGGTTGCAATACTAGCCAGCAGTCTGGGCATGCTGCTGGGGGTCCCTGCCGCATTTATGCTGGCACGGAGCTCGTTTACCGGCAAAGGCGCGGTGTTTGCTTTCCTGGTGTCTCCGATCATCATCCCGAATATCTTTATCGCTGTCGGCCTGTTCTTTCTCTATGCAAAGATCGGGTTGGTTGGCACTACGATTGGCCTGATCCTTGGCCACACGGTGCTGGCGATCCCCTATGTGGTGATCACCGTGCTGGCGGTGGTGAAAGGCTACGATCAGAACCTGGACATGGCAGCATCTACTTTGGGCGCAAACCGCAAACAGACGTTTTTGCGAGTGACCTTGCCGATGATCCGCTCTGGTATGATAGCCGCCTTCATGTTCGCCTTCATCATCTCGTTTGACGAGCTGACCATCGCGCTCTTCGTCACCGGTGGCGAGGTGACAACCCTGCCCAAACAGATGTGGGACGATGCCCTGTTACGGGTCAGCCCCGCGTTGGCAGCCGTCGCTACGCTGCTCTTGTTGTTTATGTCAGCTTTTATCCTGGTTTCGGAAATCATCAAGCGCCGCGCGGCGAAACGGAGCTAAGCAGATGAACATGCAAACAAAGTCGACACCTCGCGAAAATGGTGGAGCGGGTCACGCGGTGGTGGTTGGCGCCGGTATCATTGGCGCCGCCACCGCTCTGAACCTGCAGCGCCGGGGTTTTGAGGTGACCATTATCGACGCCCTGCCGCCGGGCGAAGGCGCCTCGTTTGGTAACGCAGGAATCGCGGCACGTTGCGCCATCGTGCCGGTGCCGGTGCCGGGAATTCTGAAAAAACTCCCGGCGATGCTGCTGGATCCTATGGGCCCTCTGTCAATGGATTTTCTCCATGTGGCCCGCAACGCCAAATGGTTTATTGACTATCTTCGCCATGGCCGGGCGAGCGAAGTGGAGCGGATCGCAGCCGAGCTGTTCAAGCTGACGGATGGCTCGATCGACGAGCATCTGGAACTGGCCCGCGATACCGGTGGCGCGCCCTGGGTGACCGAGAGCGACTACCTCTATATCTACCCCAAGCGGAGCGATTTTGAGGCCGAGGCTTTTGCTTGGGATATCCGTCGCCGCCACGGCATCGAGCATGTCGAAGTGGGTCAGGCGGAGCTGCGCGAAATGGAGCCCGATCTGGCCGCGAATTTCACCTTTGCCGTGCGGCTGCCGCAACATGGCTTTGCGCTTGATCCTGCCAAGTTGGTGAAAGGACTGGTGGAAACCTTCCAAAAGCGCGGCGGGCGGCTGTTGCAGGCCAAAGCGCAGGCCTTCGAGTTTGGGGCCGAGGGGGCGCATTCCCTGATCACCGAGGCCGGAACGATCGCTTTTGACCGACTGGTGATTGCCGCGGGCGCCTGGTCGACGACGCTGACCAAACAACTTGGCGCTCGGATTCCGCTGATAAGCGAGCGCGGCTATCATATTCAGTTTCGTGACTCTGGTATTCGCCAGAACCACCCAATGATGGTCACCTCGGGAAAATATGTTGCCACACCGATGGCAGACGGGTTGCGGCTGGCCGGGATAGTCGAGTTCAAGCCGATGAGCGCACCGCCGGATCCGCGACTGACCGAGCGGCTGAAACGCCACGCACGGTTGCTGTTCCCCTCTGCTGAACTCGAGAACGCCGAGACATGGATGGGCCATCGCCCCTCCCTGCCCGACAGCCTGCCGGTGATCGGCGCGGTGCCAGGCCATCCCAATGTTTTTCTGGCCTTCGGGCACCAGCATATTGGATTGAGCACTGGACCTCGCACCGGGCGTCTGGTTGCGCAACTGGTCGCCGGCGAGCAGGTCAATGAAGATCTCAGCGCCTTCCGGGTCGACCGGTTTTGAACTGGCTAAGGTGCGCCGAGCGATCCGCGCGCCAGCATAGCCTAAAAGTCATGGGCTGAGTGAACGCGCGGCGGCACAGTATTTTGGCAATGATCGCAAGATGTCGGTGCGCCCAAAATTTGCGCAGTTTGCTGGCACTACCGATCAAATCGTCAAGGACGACAAATCCATGATCAAAAAACAACTTTATAGGGATTAGCAGATTCCCACGAGGTCACAGGCAGTCGTGCTTTGCCCGGCTCCTTTATAGCTGGCGCTATGTTCTACGAGAGCAACCATTGCCAGCTTTCGAACGCTGCAGTGCAGCAACTAGACTCACGCGAGGGGCGTGCGTGGGCCGAAGGTTCCGGTTGGACTTATGGGAAAGTCCGCGCCGCCGAGATTACCACGATCCATATGCTGCAATCCGCACCAATGGCCGAAATGCGAAAGCTGCCTTGCAGCGCCAAGCAAGCCCGGCAACTGCAGATCCGGGCCGTTCGCTTCAGTTTGCCAAATGTGCAAATTTCGGTGGGCGGAACTGTGAAATTCTGCGTCGAGTTCCATTAACGATTCCCATAAAGAGATTAACCATTAAAAATCATGCAGTTAAACAATTTTCATCGCCTTTTCTTCCTGCTGAAGTGAGGAACGACTTCTCAATTATCACGACACGCTCAAAAAGCTTACGCGACCTCCTCCGCTGGGCAGAAGAGCGGCTCAGATCGCGAAGGTACTGCTTCACGTCCTCCGCAGGAATCTGCGTTTACCAGTTGGTCGCACGGCATTGAAAAAGCACGGTAAGGGAGACCGTCCTCTTCACCGATGTACTCCCGGCCAATTGGGTCTGCGGCATATCCAACAATTCCCAACAAGCGGCCAAATGAAGAAGGCGACAAGGAGATAAGAGTTTCAGCGCCACCTTTGTTGGCTACGCTGCACAGCCCAAAGACAACCAACCGTAATGCCATCAGGCGGACCCGTGCCGATTGAACCGTCTCGTCCATTACTAGGCGGGTGCATTCCCACGTATGGTCATCATCGGGATACTCAGCCAACAGGTCATTTGGTATACGTGTGAGCTTACCCAACGCGGCGTCCTTAAGCATATAGGACCAGCCGTCCCACGATGCGTTGCAAGACAATGCACGTGCCCCTGCGATGACCTTGCCTTGGTAGGTGACGACCGAGAACACTGCATCTGGGCGGTCATATTGGTCCCTTTCCATGGATCCATCATTTGACAGTTCCCAGCCCAACTTCGCAACCAACACCCAATATCTCAAAGCCAGATACTCAGTAAAAACGGGGCCGTGATGATGTTGATCGAGAAAAGAAAATGTGTGTAATTGCATGGCGTTCTCCAACCTGAAGCGCCATTTTGTTGACCATCATTCTTTTGGAAACAAAGAACTCCTAAATGAGGTCCATTTTTATCACTTCTGACATAAGCTGGCCAATCGTAGTCGTGCCCGTCGCGTGGAACGCGCTTCGTCTTCGGGCGCGCACTGTTTCAACCTTTATGTTTAAGGCATCCGCAATCTCCTGGTCCTTTGAGGGCCATCCGCGACGCCATGCGTGTGGCGGGCACCGCAACTTACGTACGCTGCTACCAGCGCCCGGCACCGGATGCCAAGTGGCAGCACATCACCATTGATCTGGCCAAGGCCTGAAGGGGAGCTCAAAATGCCGATGACAAACGAAGAATTCCGCGCGCGCCTGCATTCCAGTTTTAGCGCCTCCACCACCGCCCAGGCCCGCGCCATGATGACCTTGTCCGGGCGGCTTACCCTGCTCATCAGTGACGCCAAGAGTGCTGGTATCACCGCTGCCGACATGAATCTGATCATTCAGGAGGAAATGGCGACTGCTGACCGCCGCCTGGCCGGGTTTGCGGATCGGTTTCCTCAGGATGCCAATCTGGACATGGAGGCCTGACATGAGCCGCGCCTTACAACAGACCGTCCACGTCGGCTGCCCGACGTTGACACAGCAGCCTACCACAGGCCGGGGGTATCGCAGAGAAATCCCGGTTCAAACCCGACGTACCGAATGCTGAATCAAGCACATTTCGACAATTGGGGCGGTTTCCGGACCTTCACTGCGACCGGCACTAATGGCAGCAATGCGCAGTTAGCATGCGTAATTGGGCTGCCTTTGTTGTGAGGTCGAGCTCCCAGTATGATCACAGGATAGCTGTGAACAAGGGAGATAGATGATGGACTACTTTGTTGGACTTGATGTGTC
>JABSSD010000049.1 GCA_013214575.1 Paracoccaceae bacterium
GTGCGCGCCAGCAGCGGATAAATCGATGATGATGCACGATCAAATCCACGTCCAATCGAACTCATCGACTCTCCGCGTTGCCAACGATCCCAGATCTCTGACTTCTGTTTATCTGTAAAAAAATGTCAGCTGCGATAGGCCATGATTTACACTCCATCTTTCCAAAAAGACTAAAGTGTTGCGTCGACCCGTTGAAACCGCCGCGCATAACCGACCTTGGTGCCAAGTACGTCTAACGACCGTTCCCAGCCCTAAGCGGACCCGGCACCAAAACCTATCGCCTCAAGAGCGAACTTCAAGACGATGTGCAGCACTGGCCAGGCTGTGGCCAGATCCGCCACTCGTGCATCTGCGAAAACCCGCATTTAGGAGAGTTTACCGGCGTCACGAAGGGCGGATTGCAGCCCTTCGCTGCGGTCATCATCAACGGCAGCTAACGGCAGAGTGTACTTCCTACGAACTGGAGGAATGGCCTTAAGCCCACCCGGCTCTAATGCAGGGAAGGCGAATTTCAGGCTTTGGCTATGAACACATGGCTGCATAGTTCTGAGTGGGAAACAAATACCTTAGTACCCCGATCCGTGCCCCATGATCACCTTCACCGCTGTATCAAGCGGTTACACTTGGTAACGCAAGCTGCAGGGCAATCTCGCGCGTCGTTTTCTCGGCCATCGCAACTGACCTCTGGTGCCGGGCATCCTTGAACTCCTGATACTCGATAGCCACCGTCTGAATGTCGGCCGCTTCTGCCCCGAAGTAGTGCGCACAAGCCGCGATCGCCGGGTCCAAGGCGTTCATGTGCGAGCGCACGCCTCCCGCCTGAAATCCGAATTCGCCCCGGGAGGAGAGGACAACGAGCTTCTTTCCCGAAAGAATGGGCTCAATGGGATAATCTCCGCGCGACAGATCAAAAGAGAACGTCCGGCCGATCCGTGCGACATGGTCAACCCAGCTCTTCAATGCTGCAGGCATCCCGTAGTTGTACATGGGCACGCCAAGGACGATGACATCGGCTTTCTCGACCTCATCGATCAGCTGATCGGAAAGGTGCAAGCGCTCCTGCATCCAGGGTTCACGATCTTCGGGTGGCGTGAAGGCCGCGTAAATGAAGCGATGATCTATGGATGGAACGGGGCTGTGACCGACGTCACGAACGATCACTTCAGTACCCGGGGCACGTTTCAAGAAGTTCTCAGCGAACAAGCCGGTTAGCTTCCGGGTCAGGGACCGTTCCTCCAGCTGGGCGCTGGCATCAATGCGCAATAGTGTGGCCATGTTTTTCTCCTGATGAAACGAGGCCGAAGCGCCTCTTCACGAGATTTGCTACCAGTGGGTCAAATGCTTGGCAAAATCGAATTCCTCCGGTACAGGATGAATCAGATTCATCCTGATTAAGCATGTCTGACCGTAGGAGGTGTTGTTGCGCCGGTTACCCCCTTTGCACGCGCTGCGCGCTTTCGAAGCTGCCGCCCGGCACCTACACTTCAAGAATGCCGCCGAAGAACTTGGCCTGACGCCGACGGCGATCAGCCATCAGGTTCGCCAGCTCGAGGATATTCTCGGCGTTGAGCTTTTTTACCGCTTTCCGCGCCCCTTACGTCTGTCGACGGCAGGGGAGAAACTATTCCCAGTCGTGCGCGATGCTCTCGACCACATTGCAGGCGCCGTTGAGGAGCTTTCTGCGGGCGACCATGACAGCCCACTGAAAATCTCTGTGACCATGGCGTTTGCAAGCCGGTGGCTTTTAGCCCGGTTGCCTCTCTTGCGCAAAGAAGCAGGCGTTGAAGTTATGGTCGAGGCAGATGACCGCATCGCAGATCTCCATGGCTCCGGTATGGACATCGCCATTCGTTATGCCGAACATCCCAGTGCGGATGCCGAGTGGCAAAAGCTGTTTTCAGATCGGATTATCCCGGTATGCGCGCCCGCACTGTTGTCGGACCAGGTGCCGCTTTCGGCGGAACAGATCCTGAAACTCCCGCTGCTCCACTACCGTTGGAAGACCGGTTCGCCGAGCGCCCCAAGTTGGGAACGCTGGATGACGCAGGCCGGGTTGGAACTCAAAGCACGCCCGGATGTTCAGTCATTTTCCGAAGAGATCCACGCTATCGAGGCGGCTACAAGCGGCCATGGCGCCGTACTTGCCTCTCAGCATCTTGTTGCGGATCTCCTGGACGAAGGCGTGTTGGCGCAGATCTCGGATATATCCCTGCCAAGCCATTCTTATTGGGCTGTCTTCCTGCCCAATCACCCCAAGCGGCAAGCAATCGGCCGGTTGATCGAATGGATGAAGCGGCAAAATTGATGTGCGGTCCTGCCGCTTCTCCAGGGCTTCGGTTCGCGCGCAGCGCAGCGCAGCAATGGACTACAAGCAGTCATTTATTGAAACCACTCGAAACCGCTGATTGAAGCAGCTGTTGGAGATTGAACCATACAGTTTGCAACTGCAGCCTGCTTGCACTTCGCACTTTTTGTTTTGGGGAGCGCAAGGTCACATGGGGTGGGTCCGGTCATTCGCTGCAGTCAGCTCCAACGGCAGCAATGCGCAGTTAGTGACATTTGCAAAGTTAGGGTTGCCGAGACCACCGACCGGGCGCGAACAGCCCAGACCAGACCTTCGAACGGTCCGCAGTGAGTGGTCGGTTGAGAACCCTTCTTCACCAATTTCTGCGTTGCAACGAATGCCAGCTATTTCAAGCTGATCATCCTTGCGGCCATCCAACGGCTACGTGCACCTCCGGATCCAACATGACGGCGTCAATGGCAAAAACTGAAGAAATCCGGTTCAACAAGTTTGTTTGGGCGAGTGCCGATCTGCCCAAAAACCACGGAAAACCTGCCAGCGAGACCAAAATACCGATCAGTTCACGCAACAGACACCAAAACAACCGCACCGCTCGCACAGAGGGCTTGATCGGAGTACAAAATTGTAGCAATTTCGAAGACTGGGCGTTCTACTTTTAGAATGTCGGTTTCAACGCTTAATAATTTACCGGTTTATTTTCACGGATCTGTGTTCAGCTGGTCCATCACTTGCCGTCGTCTCGCCACATCAATGAGCGTGTAGAGAGCGGGACAAATTTTAAGAGGATTGGGCGAAATTTTATGACGCGAATTATTTTGAAACCGACGGCATTCGCGGTTTGGTAACTGGCATAATTTGACGCCGGAGCTAGCCCTGAAAGTGGGCATGGCAGCCGGAATTGCGTTTCGGTGAGGTGACCATGTGCACCGAGTCGTGAAGTGTGAGCGTCAGCTCTCTATCTCATTCAACTACCCGGTTCTCGGGCCTGACGCTCTGTCGCCTTGCCTTTGCGACTGCAGTTGCGTGCCTTATGAGCGGGTCAAAGGAGGCCATTCGCTTGAGCCTGAGACGAAAAATTGCCGATAGTAACGCCTTTAATCATGCCGTCGAAGGCCTGATAACGGCTTATGTCAAATTCTGCTATCGCAGCTCGCGCTGGACCCGGACCGGATTTGAAGCAATGGACGAGAGTGTCGGAAATGGCGAGCCGGTGATTTTTGTGCTTTGGCATCAGCGGCTGATCATGGCACCCTTCTTGTTCGACACCACTCTGGGCCGTATCTGCGCGTTGACATCTGCAGCTCGTGCCGGGCGGTTGGCCGGACAAATCCTGGTGCGCCTTGGCTTTGAGACCATCCCGATGTCGAGCCATAAACGTCATGTCGGCCTGTCCCGCGAAGTGCTGCGCCGCATCAAGGGGGGGAGCTCGGTCGGCATTGCAGCTGATGGACCGCGCGGGCCTGCCCGTGTCTCCTCTGGCGTCCCCATCATATGGGCGCGCAGTTCAGGCTGCAGGGTCTTCACGGCCAGCTTTGCCCAACGACGGACAATCAAACTGCCGATCTGGGACAAACACACGCTACCCATACCGTTTTCGCGTGGCGTCTTGATGTGCGAGGAATGGCAGGAGCAGGTGCCGCGCAAACCGACGCCGGAGCAGGCTGAGAATCTGCGTCTCAGTCTCGAAGCGGCCTTGGACCGCATCACTGACGCCAGCGATGCGGCCGTGGGGCGCAGCTTTACACCACGGCCCTAAGGATCAGATCAGTGCCAGGCCCATCAGGATCAACCCAATGAAGCCCATTGTATAGGTAGTGGACCGCACAATGGGCTAAGCGCGTTGAATAAGCTCTAAGAGAAGGCATTCTACTTGGGGGATGTCGGCTAAACTGAAGCGCTGAAACTACTGCTAGCCAGCGGCAACTTCGTCTGCTCAGCAGGCCTTGGTGCGACGCACAGCGTATGGCGGCTATCCGCCCTTCGTGCTTCAGATGCCGCCCCATGCTGCGCTCGGCATGAACGTCGTAAAAGGGCTGGGAGCGGCCGTTAGACGTGTTTGTCACCAATGGCCGGTTAGGAGCGTTCGCTCTTCTAGATCAATGACAATAAGTGATGACATTGTCCGCTGTCTGGCAATTTGTGATCATCGTGGCGACTGGCTTCAACCCAC
>JABSSD010000005.1 GCA_013214575.1 Paracoccaceae bacterium
TGTCATGTTCTGGATCGCCGCTCGCTTCCATGTGCTGATCTGGGTCGAGTGAACCCCATACTTCTTTGACAGCTCAGCAAGCGTCATCTCTTCACGGATCGCCTCAAGCGCAACCTTGGTTTTGAACTCCCCCTCTCATCGTTTGCAAGCAAATGACTGCCGGACAGCGGGACGAATGGTTCTTTCTCTTCGTCATTTTGGATCATCTTTCTCATCAGGCAATCCACCTTAACTACTGGTCCGAAAATCCACGACCACCTCAGATCGGCCCGGATACCCGAGATGAAGCCAAGCATAACCTTCCGATCGGCAGCAGATACCGCTGCCATTTCGCTGTTCGCTGCATCGGACATCAGTGGCGTTATTTGCCTCCAAGACGTCGCGGCGGCGACGGTTTTGACGTAATCTTGGAGGGTGTCTGACGGTGTCGATGAGCCTGCGAAGGCGGGCGTCAAAGCGGCGAGAATGGCGATTGTCGAAAATGTGGTTCAAAACAAGGGTGTCTCCTAATAAATGTCTCTAATTTGGAAGTTAATGTGACTTCGCACGTTCAAATTCAATAATTCAATGCGAGCTACGTCAATGGTCTTTTCATAGCACCGGCCCTGCGACGCAAAAATGTCTGGACAGCGGTGATTGCTACAGGTCGATGTGAGCCCTGTCAAATACTAAAGTCTAGGCCCGTTTGACATAAGCCTTTTGGCCAATTTTATTTCTATATGGACATCATGGTCACCAGATTCCGTAACTTTCAGTCCTCCACCCGATACAACTACAAAATCCTGAATATCCGCAAAATTTCCAGAGATCATATGAAAAGTGACTGTTGTCTGTGCAGCCGCAATAGTCGTCACGACGGTATTTGGGTATGAATCGCCCATGTGACTTGACACATCAATGGATTTACCATCATTAGGATCTATCGTTTCTGTGCATTTCAAGTTGTTACTATTGCATTCATTTACCTCCGGCACTTGCAAATTAAAATTCGCCATTGAACCATTGAGTATATTGAGGCCGGCATCCGCCATAACTGCCGGAGCGACAAGAGACGAACTTGCCAAAGCAGTAGCGGAAAGCGATATTTTTGAATAGAAACATTTCCCCCAAAGTCTAAGTCTGCGTTTCTCATTTGAAATGCATATTCTCAAACAACGGCTATCGATGTTCCAAAATTAATCATTTTCTGTTTACGGTCGTTGTGGATGTTGATCGCTGGTAGCGGTAGCCCTCCAAACGGGCTGCCAACCCAGATTGGAGGCGCAAAATGCCGGTTCCTAATCATAGGCGGAGCACTTTGGGGGGAGGCTCAAGCACATAAAACTTCATGTCTGCTCCGCTCAAGGACCTATTGGCCGGAATAGATTTTCGAACTGTAATCGCCGAGTTGATGACGCTGGGCGTGATTGTGCCACAAAACAGCAAGCCGAATAAGGTATTCCATGTGTCCAGCGGTGGCGCTATACCAGATCGATGTTGCCAAGCTGGAGGAAACGGCAGGGCAAGACGGTGGCCAAAGCGGTTGACTCGTGGCGTTCTGCAAGACCCGTTCAGGCCCACCCCGGCCCAACGCCGTAGCAGCAGACGCGCCGCCCTGGCGTTCTGCTGACACCACAAATTACAACGGGGGAAAAAATGCCCCGTTGGCTAGCTGGTAATCTGATACCGGAACACGAAGCGAGTCTGAACCGAGCCAAAGTTGAGGAATTTCAAAGACTTACTTGACTTAATGATCTGGGGTGATGTGTTTATCCCAGCTATAGCTCCCGTCCGGAATGCTCAGCCTCGGCCGTTTGGGCCTAAATGCTCGGTTCGATTTAAGTCTGCTGAAACTGGTCGACCATTTGCAGTTCTCACGAGCGGGTGAATACATGATGCAATTGCAATCGTGGTGATGACAGGCCACCAATTGCGTATCGTAGATGGGCGACCAAGAGCCGAACCTGTCCCGAGCTTTCAGGAACAGGCTCGGCTGAGGTCCGGCCATTGTGATCGGGCAGGATCCATATAGCACCGCGCACAAAGGCCGGACAGGTGACCGCAACCTGGAACGATCAAAATCAACTCGAATCAACCCTGGCGCAAACGGAGCCGTCCCCAAATGACAAAACCCCAAAAACGGCTGCCCGGCCTGACGTTCTTGGCACGGCCCTCATGGGCTGACCGGCCGGGCTCAGTTCAAAAGTTCTTGCCAGCGATGGCACGCCACCTCGTGCCCCTCCGCAGAATGCACTAATTTTGGCTCATCTCGGCGACAAATATCAATGGCATGTGGGCAGCGGGTTTGAAACTTGCACCCCGGAGGCGGGTTGGTCGGCGACGGAATTTCCCCCTCCAGCTTTTGCATTTTGCCACGATCGTCGGGATCAAGTGACGGGATCGCAGACAACAACGCCTTGGTATAGGGATGACGCGGTTGACTGAACAACTGCCGCGTCGGGGCACTTTCGACCAGTCTCCCCAGATACATCACCGCCACATGATCGCATACATGGGCAACCACACTTAAGTCATGACTGATAAACAAAAATGTAAGCCCCATTTCCAGCTGAATCTCTTTCAGCAAATTCAGCACATCGGCCTGGATGGACACATCGAGCGCCGCGACACTTTCGTCGGCAACGATGAATTGTGGCCGTGACACCAGCGCCCGCGCGATCGAAATACGTTGCCGTTGCCCGCCCGAGAAAGCATGCGGAAACCGGCGGAGATGTTCGAGGTTCAGGCGACATTTTGCGGCGACTTCACGCACCCGCTCGTCGGTTTCTTCCCGCGACGATGTGAGCCCCATGACCTCAAGCGGTTCGGCAATAATATCGCGCACGGTCATGCGCGGGCTGAGCGCCGCATAGGGATCCTGAAAAATCAACTGCGAGCGCGTGCGGAAATCTTTCAGTTGTTTTTTGTCGATCGTCGTCAGTTCATACTGCACTTCGCCGTCCGAAAACTCGATCGTTCCACGAGAGATCGGCGCCGCTTTCAGGCAGGCGCGCCCCAGTGTGGTCTTGCCCGACCCGGATTCACCAACCAAGCCAAAGAAGCTGCCTTTGGCGATGTCGAGGTTCACCCCCTCCACGGCCTTCACCACCGGTTTGGGGCCAAAAATCTTGCCGCCGCTGAGCGCATAATGCACCGATAAATCGCGCGCTTTGATCAACACTTGCTGGCTCATTTAATGGCCTCCTCAGAATACAGGTGGCAGGCCACATTATGCTGGCTGCTCAGAAGCGACTCAGTCGGCACCTCGGCGCCGCATCGCGCACCCAAATTATCGCTGCAGCGGGTATTGAACACACATCCGCCGGGGCGTTCCAGTGGCGACGGAATATCGCCGGGAATAGCGACCAAGGGCGCATCCAGATCGTCCAGACTCGGCAGAGCGGCCAACAGACCTTTGGTATAGGGATGGGCTGGTGTGCGGATCACATCGCGGACCAATCCTTGTTCCACCAGACGCCCGAGATACATCACCGCCACTTTGTCAGCGGTCTGGGCGATGACCCCCAGGTCGTGTGTTATGAAAATGATACCCATGCCAAACTCGGTCACCAGATCTTTCATCAGATCGATCACCTGGGCCTGAATGGTGACATCCAACGCCGTGGTTGGTTCATCGGCGATTAGCAATTTCGGCTTGGTCGAGAGCGCCATGGCGATCATTGCCCGCTGGCGCATGCCCCCTGACAACTCAAAAGCATATTGGCCAAATCGGGTGCTTGGGTCTGAAATCCCGACCCGGTCCAGCATTTCAATCGACAGCTCTTTTGACCGTTTTTTGCCCATGTCTGTGTGGATCATCAATTGTTCGACCATTTGATCACCAATGGTGATCGCGGGCGCGAAACTGGCCATTGGTTCCTGGAAGATCATTGAAATGGCGCCGCCGCGCACCACCTGCAGATCCTTGGACTGTTGCAAGGACATGATATCCACTGGCCCAGAATCCAAGTGCAGGATGATTTTGGTTTCGGGACCATAATGGGCGTTTGACGGGTTCAGCTTCATCACCGATTTCGCGGTGACCGACTTGCCCGAGCCGCTTTCGCCGACCAAACCCATAATTTCGCCAGCTTCCAGCGTGAACGACACGTTGTCCACCGCGGTGATCCGCCCTTCATCCGTATCGAATTGCAGGGTCAGGTTTTCTACATCAAGAAGGCGCGTCATTATTTGCTATCCGAATAAGGGTCTGCTGCGTCGCGCAATCCGTCACCGACGAACACAAAAGCCAACACGAGAACAATGAAGAAAAGAACCGGAATGAAATACCATTGGTAGTTCAGCAACACATCCGCGCTGGTGACGTTTTGCAGCATCACCCCCAACGAGTTTACCGGGTCTTTCAACCCCAATCCGATAAACGACAGCGCTGTTTCAGACAGGATCATGTAGGGGAACGAAATCACCAGATCGACGATGATGTAACTGGAGAAACTGGGCAGAAGATGGCGCCGGATAACATGCGCGGGGGACGCCCCGCAAAGCTGGGCTGCCAAGACATATTCCTGATTTCGTTCAGATAAGAGATGGGTTCGTATTCGTCGGGCCAGAGTGGTCCAGCCGATCAATCCCAAAACCATAGAGATAAAGAAGAACCTCGCCTCTGCGCTCCAGACATCAGGGATAAACGCCGCCAATGCCATGAACAACGGGATGCTCGGAATGGTCTTCATCGCATCGGTGAACATCTGGAGAACCGAGTCTATCCAGCCGCCATAATAGCCTGAAATTCCCCCGATTGCCAAAGCAAGAACAAAGGCGATAATCACCCCGATGGTGCCAACCGCCATTGATGTATTCACCGCCGTTAGGGTGCGCGAAAAGATATCCTTGCCGGTGGAATCAGTCCCAAACAGGTGGATCATTCCCGGCTCGACCCCAAACAAGTGGGTATCAAATTTGAAACCCGGAACGTGGAAATCAAGCGCCTCGCCAGGCAGGTTGATGTTGAACTCGAAATACGTGTAACTCGCGCCCTCGGTAAAAAAGGTCAAATACCGCCGAGCCTCCAGGCTGGTATCGGTTTCGGTCACCCAGCGAAAGTTGGTTTGGATCGAACGGGTCCGGGTGCTGGTATAGATGAAGGGCCGCAGCGAGCAGCCATTGCTGTCGCAAAAGCTTGGGATCTGCGGTGCTCCATTCAAATAGTCCTTGTCGCGCCCGCTGATGGTCGGTTCATACGGGGTCAGGAACGGGGCGAACATGCCAGACAGGATCAGGATGATCAGCACCCAGGCCCCTGCCAATGCCGACTTGTTACGCTTAAACCTCTGCCAGATGAGCTGCCCTTGCGAGGCGGTAAAATAGGCCTCTTTGCTCTTTTGATTGACAGCGGCCTCCGTCACAGGGCTTGAAGTATCGGTCATGTTTGTCATCCAATAATACTCCGGCGTATGCGCGGATCCGTAAGCGCCAGGATAATATCAGTGATGAAATTGATCCCCACGATACTTGCGGTCAGAAGAAAAATAATGGCGCCGGCCAATTGCTGATCATTCGATCTGGCCAAAGCTTCGATCAACAGCGACCCGGCTTCGGTCAGCGTTAGAATCAACGCCACGATAGGCAATTCGTTGAAGATACGGTTTAGATCGAACCCCAACGAGTTGATGATCGGGCTCAGCGCATGGCGCGCCGGATACCGCATCAGCAACCGGCGTCCTGAAACGCCCCGGGCCCGAGCAGCCGTGACATAGAGCTTACCAACCTCGTCAGACATCAACGCCCGCACGGTCTGGATGGCAAAGGCCGTCGCCGACCACCCCAGGATAAAGACCGGCAGCCAGGCATGGCTGAGGAAATCCACAAATTTGTCGACGGACCAGGCCGCATCTCGAAATTCTTTTGAGAACAGCCCAGTCAGACTATTGCCAAAGACGAGGGTGGAGAACAGCATGATCATCAGCGCCAGCAGGAAGTTTGGCAGGGCCAGACCCAAGTAGCTAACAAACCGCAAGCCATTGTTTACTGTGGCGTTTTTTGAAGTAGCGGCGAGAATCCCAACCGGAATGGCAATCGCATAGGCCAGCAGCAAGGCGGAGAGGCACAGGCCAAGGCTCAACCAGAATTTTGGTCCGATAAGTTGGCGAATGTTGAGGCGCAAAATGCAGCTATCGCCAAACTCACCCTGGAATGCGTTGACGATCCAATGCCCCCAGCGCTGAACATAGGGCTGGTCGAGGCCCAAACGGACCCGCTCAGCCTGGATATCGGCTGCGGTGATGACCGCCCCTTGTGAGCTCTTGAACGCGAGATAGCGTTCGGCGCAATCGCCCGGCACCATTTCCATCAGTGAGAATACGATGAACGATACCAGGACAAGCGTAAAGACGGCTAACGTTGCCCGAATAGCAACGAACCTTGAGAATTGTAACATAGAATATCTGGCCCCCACCCTGCGGAGTTGTTTTGGCCATTCGGCCTTTTTTTGGTGTAGCGGGCCAAATTGATCAGCCCGCTACGTCATCATTTCAGATCAAGTTACTCGTCCAGGAACCACTGTGTCGGCCGGTACGGATAGGTCCGATAATAGGCGTAGGACTGCGTTTTGAACTCGGTAAAGTTCTTCAGCGCATTGTTGTGGTAAATCGGTGCAACAGCTTTCACGGTGCCGATGAACAACAGGCTGTCGGCCATGGTTTTCACCAGCTTGGCGCCGATCTCATTGGATTCATCCGACCCGGCGATTGCCGCCTGGAACGCATCGATGCCGTCCATCATGTCATAGACATACTGTGGAGGCTTGACGCCAGAGGCCCCGTCTGTATCGACATATTCGCCCCACAACATTGCAGACCGCAGGTTGAAGTAGTTGTCAAACGGTGGCTGGAACAGTTCCGATATACCCAAAATCACCGCCAGAGGCTGACTTTTTGCGTACATTGTCACATCCAGTGCGTTGGCTGACATCGCGGACCGAAACTCATCCGTGGTCACTTCTTTCACTGTGCTGTCAATGCCAACGTCTTTCCAGTTTTGACCAACCAGTTCGACCAGTTTGATCGACATGGCCTGGGTCGCAACTTGCAGGTTCAGAACCAGCGGTTGGCCATTTGGCATCTCGCGCATGCCGTCGCCGTTGACGTCCTTCATGCCCATATCATCAAGCAGTTTGTTAGCCAGCTCCTGATCGAACTGCGCGTAGCTCTGCTCGACCTCTTCGCTGACAAAACCCGGTGTAGGCGAGAAAGCAATATACTGCTGTGGTTTGCCCAGGCCGAAATAAGCCACTTCGTTCAGCTCATCGCGGTTGATCGCAACAGACATCGCCTGACGGAACCGAAGATCGCCAAACACGGCACGTTTCTCCAGATCTTCCGATGTCACGTTGAAGGCAAAGGTTGGCAAGGCGACTTCGGGTTTCAGTTCAACCGTAAAGTTGCCTTTTTCCTGACCTTCCAACAACATTGGCGCGTGGTCGAGATTGAGAGCTTGTGCCTTATAATCAACTTCAGAGTTGATCAGTTTCAGCAGGCGCACTTCGCTTTCAGCGACAAACAGCTCGTCTTGCTCGTTGATGTAGGGCAGCTGGTTACCTGCCGTATCAATCTGGAAGAAATACGGGTTGGCCACCAGATGGCGTCCCTCCGTGGTTTCCGACACGATGATGTAGCTTTCCAATGTCGGCACGGTGCCAGCCGGAAGGCCGGCAAGCAGATCTGCACTGTTCAGATAAGGTGTTGCCGTATCCATCCAGTCCGAGTTGCCATAATAGGCCGAGATCGCCGCATAACCGTCGTCAAAGCCAACAGCTTTTGCATTTGCATCGGCGTCAGCGTTGATGTCCGGGTGGAACTGCCCCAGGAAATGCATGGGCTGGAAGCCCTGCGCATAGTGGTTGGCAAAATGCGACAACAGACCTGGTTTTGGCGATGGCAGGTTGAACTGCACTGTGGTCTCGTCAACCACAACGATCTCCATGCGCTCGCCGCCAACCAGAACATAGTCCTTTGGTTTCTCGCGCACATTGGAATCGAGAGCTAGGTTGTCGTACCAGAATTTAACGTCTTTGGCGCCAAACGGTGCCCCATCGGACCATTTATGACCTTCCCGCAGGAAGAATGTCAGCTGGGTGAAATCATCGTTCCATTCCCAGGCCTTAGCGACGTTTGGCACAATGGTTGTCAGGTCATCTGAATAGCGCACCAAGTTTACGTGACGGATCGACATAAAGTCGGAGGTGCCGGACTCAGTCGCATTTGACAGCGCATCGAGGGTGCCGCCATAGCTACCGATCTGATCATAGGGTGCCACAACCAGAGGCTCGCCCGGCAGACGATCGGCCAGAGTTGGCAGTGGACCATTGCCCAGGATACGCTTGTTCAGGGCATCAGAGGCAGGGTTGGCTGCGAAATCTACGGTGCAATCCCCCAAACCTTGAAATTCTGCGAGTTCGTATTGCTGGGGAAACGCGCCAGCGCTCACTCCCATCATGTCGGCAAGAGTTACGGCAGGGCAGGACGCCGCTGAGGCGCCGCTTGCCAGCGCAACCATCGCCACACTTGAATAGAATAGTGACTTCATTATTAAAAATCCTCTCCGTTGATTTAATCTGGTCCTTGCCTTGATATAAGAGTTTCTTACCATCTATGTGACAAAGCAAATTTAGTGGGCTAGCTCTGCGGCTATTTGGTACCCGAACGTTGAACCTTAAACAGATGTGCAGAATGATCATACCCTTTTTCTTTGTGGTCTAAGTATAGGCACCTCGCAAATTTTCACTTGACAGGGCGGGCCAGCCTAGGTGTTTTATGGTGCGTTCTATCTTTGAAATGGCAGGACGCATTATCGGACAGATATGGCACGGCTGCGCCACGACCACGTAGGCCAACCGCATCCTTGCGGCCATCCATAGGTTGCGCGCGCCCTCGGCTCCAACATGAGGGCGACAGCGGCAAAACCTGAGGCGAGGTGGATCAACAGATCCGTCAAAAGCGACGCCAAACAAACCAAAAGCTGCGTTACACCTGAACGTGAGACCAAAAACGGCGTCACGCGCTGGCGATACAGGTGCAGAAGTGGAGAAGCCACGCCCCAATCAGACTTGATCCGACGGCACATCAGGTTCAACTTGAGGTACAAGACGTTCCCTTTGGAGACTGTCGACTCAAGGCAATTCTGGACCTGTCATGAGGATGGTTTAATAAGTTCGCGGAACAATTTTTCCCGGATAGCACGGACATAATCTGCGTAACCGCGGGCCGGAATCACAAAGGCGTCCGCACCGCCAATGATATCCGCGCGGAAGTATTGAATGACTGCGTCACCTCTGCGATCAATTGCAATGCCATTGATTGTGACGCCTTTTGCAATGAGCCTGTTGCGCGCAGCACGGGTCGACACCCCGGCATTTATTATTCCATCGCCAGAAACATCGAGCACCAATCGGCGACAGTCCGGAACCGCCAAATACAGGCGATCAGCAAACTTAAGCATGCTGCCAATAGCGGTATATCCACCGGACCATTTTCGAGGTAGTGCATGGGTTGTACGCGCAAATTCAGCAACATGTTCCGGGCTCAACATGCGTTGCCAAGGGACCGAGATGTCCTGATCACTCACTCCGGACCATTGCACCACAGTCAGCGCGGTCTGCTCCTTTACCAACGCATTAGCGATGACGGGGTCTTCAAGTGCCTCTGCCAGCCCTTGCATTTGGTACAAGTATTCGTCGGAAGTGATGGAGGCCGATACATCGACCGCCAACACCAGTGCCAATTCGCAGGCCCGTAACGGTGCCACGGCCCAAATGCCGGTGGCAATCAAAATGTAAAGGCTTAGGCCTCTGGACAATTCCGCCCCCTCCCCGCTCCGCATCGCGACCTTAGCACAAACACCCAGGATGCTCTAACATCTGACTTTGTCAAAGGAGTCCAAGCAGATAGCATCAGTGGGTCAGTCAGCCTGACGCTCCGATACCAGCCAACTGATATTGCACCTATTTTCCGCCAGTCAGATCACCGATGAAAAGAAAACGCCCGCCTTCCAGATTGGCAGCGCAGAGCGTTTTTTGGTCCGCGGTAAACTCCACCATTGGCTCAGGTTCAGAACGACAAATCACTCTCGGGGACGTCAAATTTTCCCCTTGTGACTGACCATTATGCCCCGCCGGATGCCACCACAGACATTGATGTTTTGACGTCCGGAGGATGGCGCAAGACATTTGTGATCCGAACTTGCCCAGACGCCTCAAACGCGCACGCACTCTCTGCGTTTGAGCCAGGTTTTCGCAGCTAGGGCATTAAAACAGGGCGGCTCACAGGCTCGAACAAGACACAGATGTCCAAATCGTATGCCAGAGCATCCCCTCCTCGCTACGGCGCGAAGCGCACAGCACCCTGCTTGGTGATCCGCGTATGGGTTAACGTGCTGTCGGCGTGCCGCATTCGGTGGTTCAGCATTTTCCGGGTCAGACGCAACAGCGTTGCCGCATGCGCCGGATCCTCGGCCAGATTGCACATCTCGGACGGGTCATCCTCAAGATCGAACAACAGCGGTGGCAAATCTCCATTGAAGTGCACCAGCTTAAAACGTGCTTCTCGCAGGACCGCCAGGTTCGCGTCCTGCACAATGCTCCCGGTTGCCTCCTGCCACTCGGTGACTTCATTTGGCTCGCCAAAATCCAACTCAAAGAAGACATGTTCGCGCCAAGTCTCGGGGCAAACGCCTTCCAAGTAGGGTCGCAATGACCGGCCGTCCATCCCGTCAGGCACCGGCAGGCCGATGGTCTCCAATATGGTCGGCGTAACATCGACGGATTCTGTAAACGCTTCGACCGAGGTCCCATGCTGGCGGGGCTGGGCCGGATCCCGAATAATCAGAGGAATGCGCAATGCGGAGTCATAAGTGGTTTGTTTGCCCCACATATAATGGTCACCCAACATTTCCCCATGATCCGCCATAATGACAATCAGCGTGTCGTCATATTGACCGCTATCCTTCAGAAAGGAAATGATCCGGCCAATATGCAGATCAACTTCTGTCAACAGCCCCATATAGAGCGCCCGCAACATGGCCACGTCCGCATCGCATGTATTGTCCAACTGATCCCCACAGCCCTTTACCAAACTTTGGATCCGTGGCCTGGCAATCGCGCCCGCCATAAACGGATGCACTGCCTTTTCTTCTTCCGGCGAAACCAGGCGGTTCGGCTTGGGCAGTTCAGCCGCTTGATACATCGTATTAAAGGGCGGCGGCGCCACCAAAGGTGGATGTGGGCGAAGATAGGTCACCAGTGCAAACCAGTTCTGATCCCTGCGCACCGAGAGGTCTTGCAGCACCCTGTCGGTCAGAAAGGCTGTGTCGCTATGTTCGGCCCGGTAGAACGGTGGATCGTCCGGGCGCGCAGCGCGATCCGGGTCTGGTGATACCGGCTCATAAAACCGCGCATACTCCGGTACTTCATACCCTTGCGATTTCAAATGGGCCCGCCAAGGATAGCTTTCCTGATAGCGCATCTCAAGGCTCTCGATAAACCCCGGCAATACTTGTTCCTCTGTGGTCAGCGCAGGGTCATTCGGATGCCGGACACGAGGGTCAAGACCGGTGTCGGTATAGCCAAACAACTGCGGCGCATAGCCCGCTTTGCGCGCCTCAAGCGCCAAATTTGGAATACCTTCGGCCAGCGGAGTGCCGTTCCGAATAGAGCGATGGTTCATCGCATAGCGTCCGGTAAACAAGCTGGCGCGCGATGGCCCACAGGGGTTGGTTACCGAAAAATGCTGGGTAAAAGTCACCGCATCTTTTCGAAGGGCATCAATGTTTGGGGTATCCACATGAGTCGCCAAACCGCCCACGATACAATCAGCGCGCAGCTGATCGACGATAACCACCAAAACTTTGCGTTGCTGTGGCATCTGCAAACTCCCTTGCCAGCGCCATTTGGCTTGCTGCGAATTATTCGGACTTTCAACCTGTGTCAATCATTCGAACTATTTCCACCCGATCAGCCGTCAGTTTTTTGCGGGGGCCGTTCACATCCGGAAATCGACACCGCTTTACTTTCCGATACCTCAAAGAACCATAAAGCTTTGAACGAAAAGGTGGTATTTGCAATTCGCCCCGCCAATTCCGTCAAATTTCAATCGGCCTGGAAATACCTGCCTCAGTCCAGATTTCTTGACAGTTGGGCTGCCCTTTCCCAGATATCATAAGGGGTTACAAGAAATTGCATGAATAGTTCTAACATGTCGTCGAAATTTCGCCGCGGTGTGGCAATTTTCGCAGCTTCATCCTCAAAGAGAGCCGTTTCGGACTGCAATTCGGATATCCGCACCTCTTAAGCGGCGACAGTCATATCCTTGCTGGTTCGAACAATTCGGTCGAGTACAGCTTCGATCTCTCTTTCAGCCCGTGCTCAGCCTGTGCCTGCGCCGCCCCCTTATCGCCCTGATAATGCTATTGCTGAGCGCCAGTCTGGCCAGCCTGTGGCCCAGCACCAGGGCGGCCTGGGTGTTTTACAGAAATCCCATTGTGATCGAATTCCTGTTTGGCATGGCGGTGGCGGCGGGTCTGATCGGGTTGGTGGGCTTGCAGCAAACCGCCCTGCCCCGCTTTGTGGCCGCCGGTCTGCCTGCGATGATGGTCGTTGCCGGAGGCACCCTGTTCTGCCTGCGGCTGGCCCCGGCCCGGCTGCTGCTGCGCCTTGGCGATGCCAGCTATTCGCTGTACCTGTCGCACCGCTTTACCCTGCGCGCACTGGCCTTACTGGTGCTGCCTTATCTGCCAGCTGGCCCGGTTGCGATTTGGGATTTTTTGCTGCTGGCCGGCGCCAGTTGCCTGTTGGTATCCCTGCTGGTGCAGCACTGGATAGAGCGCCCCCTCCGAGGCGCGGTTGCGCGGCGATCTGCGCATAAAGGCGCTGGCGCGGCGTAACCTGTTTGCCCAAATTCTGGCGGCGGCTCTGGCCCTGTGGCCTTTGCACCGCGGAGCTGGGGCTTGGGCGCGGGTTGCCTGGCGGTGGCACCGATCCTCTATATCGAGCTACCACGGTTTGCCCGGGCAGTCTCACGCGCGGCTCTGCCCAGGGCGGTGCGGCGCAGCGCTGGTGATGCCAGCTGACCCAAGGGTTGACAGCTGTCAACCAGACCTAACTGCCGCCGACACGCGCTCTTGTGAGCGATACGTGAACTGCGACTTTTGAGCGGGGTTGAGTTTGGGGTATCATGCTGCCTGATCCAAGACCTTTTCTTTGAAGACTTCAGCGGGTGTTTTCCACCCCAAGCATTTGCGAGGGGTGGCGTTGAGACGGGCACAAATCACCTCCAGATGTTGAGGTGTGAGTTTAGTGGGATCGATCTCTCTCAGCAGCCATCTGCGTGCCCTGCGATTGGTGTTTTCGACAGTCCCTTTTTGCCAGGGTGCGGACGGGTCACAGAACCAAGTTTGCGTCCCCACCTCAGCTTGCAGATGTGGCCAGTCCATGAACTCAGAACCTCGATCGAAGGTGACGGATTTGCGCGCCTTGAGGGGGAGGGTCCGCATCACATTCGCCAGGCGTCCCATGACCCTGGAAGTCGTCCGGTTCGCATTCACTAACAGTACAGTGAACCGACTGACGCGCTCGACCAACGATGTTACGTTTGCGAGACCAAACTTCCGCCTGAACAGCTGGGACAACCCAATTCGGTCATATCTCTAAAGACACCCACAACACCCGAGCGTCCTCGTCACTGGTGGACACACAGCCATGCCCCATGCTGCTATCATAGTAGACGCTGTCACCCGCGACCATCATCAGGGGCCGATAATGTTCCGTGTACAGCGTCAGCGAGCCACTGATCACATACATGAACTCCTCGCCTCGATGGCGCACCCAGTTTTCATATTCACTGACATCGCGTGCCTTGATGGTGCTGATATACGGCAGCATCCGTTTGCTGGTAAGCTCAGTGCACAGCAACTCGTGATCATAGGTTGCGGTTTCCTGATGTTCGCCCTTGCCGGTCAATGTATAATCGCGCCGCCCCGAGATATCGCTTTTACCCGACTGCAGAAACAATTGTGGTGTCTTAAGATCCAGCGTCTGCATCAGCCGTCGAATGATGTCGAAACTGGGCTTGGTCAAATTGTTCTCGATCTTGGACAAAGTGGAGCGGCCAATCGCAGCCGCCTTTGCCACATCCTCCAGCGTCAGCCCCTTTTCCTTGCGCGCCAGGCGAATCATCTGCCCCAGAACCTGGCCATCAGGCGCGTCACCGACCTCGGCCATGGGGCCTGCGTCTTCTGTCTGAACCGGCTCCATGCACGTTTTCTCCTATCTGCAAGCAATTTAGTCCCGTGCCTGCATAAGTCAAAACAACCTTATGACCAATTATGTTGCCAATAGTGGAAAAATTTCCTAAAGGAACATTGTGCGCCTTATACGTATACAAGCGCATACAATGTTGATTTGAACCCGCCACTCTCCGAGGCCGCCAGATGACCTTTGTCCGACCAGAAGTGATCCACTGTTGTTCGACCGATCAGAATTATCCAACCTCCGGCTGGACAATCGCATTCGACAGGTTTCAAATTCCGCAGGCCTGAACCGCCCCCAACCGAAAGGCCCCAGCCATGACTGACACGCCCAAACGCACCCCGCTGTATGATCTGCACGTCGAACTTGGCGGCAAGATGGTTGATTTTGCCGGCTGGGAAATGCCGGTGCAATATCCCATGGGCATCATGGGCGAACACAATCACACCCGCGCCAAGGCCGGGTTGTTTGATGTCAGCCACATGGGCCAGGTGATCCTGCGCGGGTCGGATGCCGCCAGCAAACTGGAAACCCTGGTCCCTGCCGCCCTGACCACCCTGAAAGAGGGCAAGGCGCGCTATACGTTCTTCACCAATGACGAGGGCGGCATCATGGATGACCTGATCGTCGCCAATGCCGGCGATCACCTGTTTGTGGTGGTCAACGCCTCGATGCGCGATCAGGACATCCCGCATATGGCCAGGCATCTCGACGGCATCGAGGTCACCGAGATCTTTGATCGGGCGCTGATCGCGGTGCAGGGTCCCGCTGCCGAAGACGTGGTCGCGGAGCTCTGCCCCGCGGTGCGTGAGATGAGCTTCATGCAGACCATGGTTGCCGAAATCATCGGCGTCGAATGCCGCATCTCGCGGCTGGGCTACACCGGCGAAGACGGCTTTGAAATCTCCATCCCCGAGGAAAGGGCGGTGGAAATCTGCCGCGCCCTGCTGGCGCACGGTGATTGCGAACCGGTTGGTCTGGGTGCCCGCGACAGCCTGCGGCTGGAAGCTGGCCTCTGCCTCTATGGCAATGACATCGACAATTCCACCTCTCCGGTCGAGGCCTCGCTGACCTGGGCAATGCAGAAGCGCCGCCGCGAAGACGGTGGCTTCCCCGGTGCCGCCCGCATCCAGCGCGACCTAGCGCAGGGCACTGCCCGGAAACTGGTGGGCATCAAACCAACAGGCCGCGCCCCGGCCCGCGCCGGTGTCGAGGTGCAGGATCTGGACGGCACCGCCATCGGCGCCATCACCTCGGGCGGCTTTGGACCCACCGTCGGCGCCCCGGTGGCGATGGGCTATGTCGCCACCGAATTCAGCACCCCGGGCCAGAAAATCAACCTGATCATCCGCGGCAAGGCACAGCCCGCTGAAATCGTCGCGCTGCCTTTCGTCACGCAGAACTACAAACGCTAAACCCCAGGAGAGTCGAACATGACCACCTATTATTCCGAAGAGCACGAATGGCTCACTGTTGACGGCGATATCGCCACCATTGGCATCACCCAACACGCCGCCGACCAGCTGGGCGAGATTGTGTTTGTCGAGCAGAAAGAGGTCGGCGACGATTTTGAAAAAGGCGCCGATATTGGCGTCATCGAATCGGTCAAGGCCGCCTCGGAAATCTATGCCCCGGTTGATGGCGAAGTGCTCGAGGCCAATGGCACGCTGGAGGAAAACCCCGGCGCCCTGAACGACAGCCCCGAAGGCGACGCCTGGATCTACAAGATCAAGCTGACCAATACCGATCAGCTTAACGATCTGATGGACCTGGACGGCTACAAAGCCTTCATCGGCTAACCCGCTCTTCCATGCGGGTCCACCGCAGTTCTGGATCCGCATTTTCTTCTTTGCACAAATACTCCCGCCGGAGGTTCCCCCACTCCCGGCCCGCGCTGACCGCTTCAAAGGAACACCAACATGGCCTTCAAGCTGACCGATTACGAAGCCTATGACTTTGCCAACCGCCGCCACATTGGCCCCAGCTCCCGCGAAATGGCGGATATGCTGCAGGTGATCGGCTTCAAAACCCTGGACGAGCTGATCGACGCGACGGTGCCACCCTCGATCCGCCAGGCTGAGCCGCTGGACTGGGGCCCCGCCATGACCGAGCGCGACGCACTGTTCCACATGAAAGAGGTGGCCAGCAAAAACAAGGTGCTGACCTCGCTGATCGGGCAGGGCTATTACGGCACCACCACCCCGGCGCCGATCCTGCGCAACATCCTGGAAAACCCGGCCTGGTATACCGCCTATACCCCCTATCAGCCGGAAATCTCCCAGGGCCGTCTTGAGGCGCTGTTGAACTTCCAGACCATGGTCAGCGATCTCACCGGCATGGATATCGCCAATGCCTCGCTGCTGGACGAGGCCACCGCCGCCGCCGAAGCCATGGCGATGGCCAAACGGGGCAGCCGCTCCAAGGCCAATAACGCCGCCTTCTTTGTCGATGAAAACTGCCACCCACAGACCATCGCGGTGATCAAAACCCGCGCCGCGCCGTTGGGCGTCGAGGTGATCGTCGGCAATCCAGATGACATGGTCGCCGAGATCGTCTTTGGCGCCATCTTCCAATATCCCGGCACCTATGGCCATGTGCGCGACTTCACCGCCGAGATCGAAGCGCTGCACGAAAACAAGGGCCTGGCCATTGTCGCCGCCGATATTCTGGCGCTGGCGCTGCTGAAATCACCCGGTGAAATGGGCGCTGATATTGCCATTGGCACCACCCAGCGCTTTGGGGTGCCGATGGGCTACGGCGGTCCACATGCCGCCTATATGGCCACCACCGACAAGCTGAAGCGCACCATGCCCGGCCGCATCATCGGCGTCTCTATCGATTCCCATGGCAACAAGGCCTACCGGCTGGCGCTGCAAACCCGCGAACAGCATATCCGTCGCGAAAAGGCCAACTCCAACGTCTGCACCGCGCAGGCGCTGCTGGCGGTGATGGCCTCAATGTATGCGGTCTATCACGGCCCCGACGGCATCAAGGCCATTGCCCAATCGGTGCACCGCAAGACCTCACGGCTGGCCGCCGGTCTCGAGGAGCACGGTTTCAAGGTCGAGCCAGAGGTGTTCTTTGACACCATCACCGTTGAGGTCGGGCCGCTGCAGCGCACCGTGATGGAGGCCGCCGTGGCCCGTGGCATCAACCTGCGCAAGGTGGGGACAACCAAGGTGGGCGTCTCGCTGGACGAGCAGACCCGCCCCGAAACCATCGAGGCGGTCTGGGGTGCCTTTGGCATCAACAAGACAGACGACAGTCAGGCCAACCGCGCCTATCGCCTGCCCCAGCACGCGCTGCGCGAAAGCAGCTATCTGACCCACCCGATCTTCCACAAGAACCGGGCCGAGGCCGAAATCGTGCGCTATATGCGCCGTCTGGCGGACCGCGATCTGGCGCTGGATCGCTCGATGATCCCGCTGGGCTCCTGCACCATGAAACTGAACGCCACCATCGAGATGATCCCGGTGACCTGGCCCGAATTCAGCAATCTGCACCCCTTTGTGCCGCTGGATCAGGCTTTGGGCTACAGCCAGATGATCGATGATCTGAACGACAAACTGTGCCAGATCACCGGCTATGACGCCATCTCGCAGCAGCCCAACTCGGGCGCCCAGGGCGAATATGCCGGCCTGCTGACCATCCGCAACTATCACGCGGCGCGGGGTCAGGGCAGCCGCAACGTCTGCCTGATCCCCACCTCGGCGCATGGCACCAACCCGGCCAGCGCCCAGATGGTTGGCTACAAGGTGATCCCGATCAAGGCCGACGGGGACGGCAATATCGACATCGCCGACTTCCGCGACAAGGCCGAGAAATACTCGGATGTGCTGGCCGCCTGCATGATCACCTACCCCTCCACCCACGGCGTGTTTGAGGAAACCGTGCAAGAGGTCTGCCAGATCACCCATGATCACGGCGGTCAGGTCTATATCGACGGCGCCAATATGAACGCCATGGTCGGCCTAGCCCAGCCGGGCAAGATCGGCGGCGACGTCAGCCACCTGAACCTGCATAAAACCTTCTGCATTCCGCACGGCGGCGGCGGTCCCGGCATGGGCCCGATCGGGGTCAAATCGCACCTGATCGACTTCCTGCCCGGCCACCCCGAGTACGGCTCGGCGGTGGGTCCGGTGTCAGCAGCACCCTTTGGTTCGCCCTCGATCCTGCCGGTCAGCTGGGCCTATATCCTGCTGATGGGCGGCGCCGGCCTCACCCAGGCCACCAAGGTTGCCATCCTCAACGCCAACTATATCGCGGCCCGCCTGAAAGATGCCTATGGCATTCTTTACAGCTCCAAAACCGGCCGCGTCGCGCATGAGTGTATTCTGGACACCCGGCCACTGGCGGAGGCGGGTAATATCAGCGTCGATGACATCGCCAAACGGCTGATCGACAGCGGCTTCCACGCCCCGACCATGTCCTGGCCGGTGGCCGGCACGCTAATGGTAGAGCCCACCGAATCCGAGCCCAAGGCCGAGCTGGACCGGTTCTGCGACGCCATGCTGTCGATCCGCGCTGAGGCCCAGGAGGTGATCGACGGCAACATCGACCCGGACAACAACCCGCTGAAAAACGCGCCTCATACGGTGCGCGATCTGGTCGGTGACTGGGACCGTCCCTACAGCCGCGAGATCGCCTGCTTCCCTCCGGGATCTTTGGGTGTCGACAAATACTGGTCGCCGGTCAACCGCGTCGACAACGCCTACGGAGACCGCAACCTGATCTGCACCTGCCCCCCCATGTCAGACTACCAAGACGACACCTGATACAGCAAGCAGACCAAAACAGCGCAGCCCCGTCCCTTGCGGCGGGGCTATCGCATCATGCTAAGAGCAATCTGCCATCCGCTGGCCCAGATCCAGTAGCAAAGCCGGATAAAACTGCGGCCCCAGAGGAATTTCCGTCCCCATCGGGTCAATCACTGCCGTCTTGGCCCCAGTGCCATCCAGCACCGCCGCAACCAATCCCGGATTGAACTGCGGTTCCGAGAACACGCAGCTCACCCCCAGCTCCGCCACCGCATCCCGCACCTCAACAATCCGCGCCGGGCTGGGAGAGCTCGCATCGCCCAGGGAAATCGCCGCCAATGCCGACAGCTCAAAGCTGGTCTCAAAATACTGATAGGCATCGTGAAAAACCACAAACCCACCGTTGCGCAGCGGCGCCAGCCCGGCGCGGATAGTGACCACAACCTGGTCGATCTCACCCCTGCCAGCCGCTGCGTTTGCACGATAGGTCTCGGCGTTATCCGGATCAAACAGCGCCAGTTCAGTGGCAATCAGATCCAGCCACAGTTTGCCATTCTCTGGCGCCAGCCAGGCATGCGGATCAATACCCTGGTGACGGTGATCATCCTGCCCCTCTTGTTGGGGATCTATCTGCTCATGGCCCTCGTCTTCAGGATGGGCAAACCGAACCCCCTCACGAAAGGGCAGCTCAATCACACCCTCAGCATGCAGCAGCTCAATCCCCTGCGCATCAGCCGCCAGCGAGTCGATTGATCCCTCCAGCCAAGGGGTCAGACCCTCGCCCATCCAGATCACAAAATCCGCCCGGCTTAGCGCCAGCGCCTCGGATGGTCGCATCGAATAGCCATGTGGCGAGGCCCCCGGCTGCATCACCAGATCCGGGCTGCCAAGCCCCATCATCACCCGCGCCACCAGCCCATGCACCGGCGCGATGTCAGTGGCCACACGCGGCACCTCCGCCCGCCCTCCACCGGTGAATATCAGGCTGGCCGCAATTGTGATTAGGGCTATTCGGAGCATAGGTCGCCTCATGTGATTTTATAACATTACGAGGCTTGTTAAATGTCATACTATAACATATCAAGCGGCAAATGACCTGACCCAGCGGAGACGTGAAAGATGGGATCCATCGGCTTTACCACCCACGACCATGCCACCTGCATCAGTGATTGCGTTGCCGCCGCTGACCAACGCTGCCTTGAACAGGGGTTACAGCTGACCCCGGTGCGCCGCCGGGTGCTGGAAATTCTGCTGCAACAACACCAGTCGCTTGGGGCCTATGACATCCTGGATCACCTGCGCCAGGAAGGTCTGGGATCGCAGCCGCCGGTGGCCTATCGGGCGTTAGATTTTCTAGTCAAACACGGCTTTGCCCACAAAATTGAACGGCTGAACGCCTTTATTGCCTGCACCCACCCCGGCGAAAGCCACGCACCCGTTTTCATGATCTGTCGTCAGTGCAAAGCGGTGGCCGAGACCCATACCAACCTGAACGACGGCCAGTTGGGGCAGCTGGCCCAAGAAGCCGGGTTTCAGATCGAGGGCACCGTGGTCGAGGTCGAGGGCCTGTGCCCGAAATGCCAGGACCTCCCCGCACCATGAGCCTGGTCACCTTAAAAGACCTGAGCATCCGTCACAGCGGCAACCCGGTCCTAACGGATGTCAATTTCACCATCGACAAAGGTGAGATTGTCACTTTGGTCGGGCCAAATGGCTCCGGTAAATCGACGCTTTTGCGGGCCATCATCGGCGCCCTGCGGCCAAGTTCCGGCCAGGTGATCCGCGCGCCCGGGTTGCGCATCGGCTATGTGCCGCAAAAACTGCATATCGACGCCACCCTGCCCCTGACCGTGCGCCGTTTTCTGAGCCTGCCAAAACGGGTGTCCAATTCTGTCGCAGAACAGGCCCTTGACCAGGCCGGAGCGGGCCAATTGGCAGGTCGGCAGATGTCGCGCCTGTCCGGCGGCCAGTTTCAACGGGTTTTGCTGGCCCGCGCATTGTTGTGTGATCCGCAATTGCTGATCCTGGACGAGGCGACGCAGGGGCTGGATCAGCCCGGTTCCGCCAGTTTTTACCAGCAGATCGAAACCGTGCGCCAGCAATTGGGCTGCGCCGTGCTGATGGTCAGTCATGAATTGCATGTGGTGATGGCGGCCTCTGATCGGGTGATCTGCCTGAATGGCCACATCTGCTGCGAAGGCGAGCCCGAACATGTGGCCTCGGCCCCCGAATACCGCGCCCTGTTTGGCACCGGAACCCAAGGCGCACTGGCGCTGTACCGGCACGAGCACAATCACTCGCATGACAGCGATTGCGGTCACGATCCCCAAAGTCACAAGGCCGCAGAATGATGCTATTTGACAGTTTTCTGATCTACCCGGCGCTGGCCGGTCTTGGGGTTGCCATTGCTGCGGCGCCGCTGGGCTGTTTTGTGGTCTGGCGCCGGATGGCCTATTTTGGCGACGCCACCGCCCATGCCTCGATCCTTGGGGTCGCCCTGGCGTTGAGCTTTGAGATGTCGATCTTTGCCGGTGTGCTGATTGTGGCCCTGCTGATGGCCGCCACCGTTTCAACCCTCAGCAATCGAGGCTATGCCATGGATACCATATTGGGCGTGCTGGCCCATTCGGCGCTGGCCTTCGGTCTGGTGGCGGTGTCGTTTTTGCAAGGCGTGCGGATTGATCTGATGGCCTATCTGTTTGGCGAAATTCTGGCGGTGGATCTGCTCGACCTCACGGTGATCTGGGCCGGCGCCCTGCTGGTGCTGACCTTGCTGTGGTGGCGCTGGTCGGCCTTGCTGACCGCCACACTGAACCCGGATCTGGCCTATGCCGCAGACATCGACCCGCGCCGCGAGCAATTGGTGCTGACTTTGGCGCTGGCGCTGGTTGTCGCGGTGGCCATCAAGGTTGTCGGCGTGTTGCTGATCGCCGCATTGTTGATTATCCCCGCCGCGGCAGCCCGCCCCTTTGCTGCCACCCCGGAACGCATGGCGCTGATGGCCGCCGCTATTGGCGCGATATCTGCTCTTGGCGGGTTGCAACTGGCCTTTGTTTTCGACACCCCCACCGGGCCAACCATTGTATGTCTGGCGGCGATGTTGTTTGCCCTGTCCAGTGTCACCAGCCTGCTGTTTCGCGGCAGTTCCGCCTGACGCCCACCCCTGGAGGATCAGGTTCCGGTTCTCAATACATCTCCGGTTGCCAATATCTTTTCAATGGCGCCCCACAGAGCCTTTTTATTGATCGGTTTGCTCAGAAACCCATCCATGCCGACCTGCAGACATCTCTCCTTGTCTGCGGGCATAGCATTGGCGGTCAGCGCAATGATCGGACAATGGTCAAGGTGATCTGCAGCCTCAAGCTCGCGGATGATCAACGTCGCTTCCAAACCGTCCATTTCCGGCATCATCATATCCATCAACACCACGTCAGGACGCGAGTCGCGGTACATTTGAACAGCTTCGAGCCCATTGGCCGCTACAATAATTTCGGCCGGTGCATCTTTTAACATCTTGCGCACCACCAGTTGATTGATCTTGTTGTCCTCCGCCAGCAGCACCCGCAATGTCTTGCTCCCCTGGAAGTCTCTCAACGGGTCTGGTCCGGGATCAGCCAGCAGCGGAGCCAGGTGCAAAGACCGGCTGATCACACTGTGCAACTGCGCCGACCGTACCGGTTTCAGGGCCAGTTGATAGGGGCCAAGCATCCGTTTTGTTTCTGCATCCAGGGATTGCTCGACTGACGACAAGATCACCAGGGGCAGGTTAGCATGTTCAGGAATGGCGCGGATCCGACAGGCAAGTTCCCGACCATCCATACCCGGCATCTGATAATCCTGCAGCACCAGATCAAAACTCTCACCGCGGGCCCGATTCGCCGCCAGAATATCCAGAACTTCCTTCCCCGAAGACGCCAGAGTACAGTGCATACCCCAGGTTGACAGCCGCTCGAAAAGGATCGTGCGGTTCAGCTCGAGGTCATCTACAACCAGAACTTTCAACCCTTTCAGGTCAAGGTTATCAGCCCAAACAGGTTCGCAATTTTCACCGCTGGCCAACAACGGCAGATGCATTGTGAACACCGAACCTGCCCCCGGATTGGACTGGGCCGAAATCGATCCTCCCATCAATCGCAGCAGCCGTGTGGAAATCGCCAAGCCCAGACCTGTGCCTTCAAAATTCCGGGTTGCGGCACCGTCCACCTGCTCGAAAGCATTGAAAATATGATCCATCTTATCTTCAGGAATACCAATGCCGGTGTCGGTGACAGTTATGGCCAAATCACAGAGATCACCGTTCATGCCGCCGGAAACATCAATAAAAACATACCCGTCCAAAGTGAACTTGACCGCGTTGCCAAGGATATTGGTAATCACCTGCCGAATCCGGCCCACGTCACCCTCAAAGACCGTCGGCAGATCGGGGTCATACCGCAGGGTAATTTCCACCCCTTTTTCGACAGCCTTCGGCGACAGCAATGTCACCACGTCTTCCATTGAGGTCTGGAGATTAAAGGTGCTGGATTCCAGCTTCATTTTGCCGGACTCAATCTTTGAGAAATTGAGAATATCATTGATGATGGTCAACAGCGCCGCGCCGGATGTGGCGATGGTCTCGGCATACATCTTCTGATCTTCGTCCAGCTCGGTCTCCAGGATCAGTTCCGCCATCCCAATCACCCCATTCATCGGCGTGCGGATTTCATGGGACATATTGGCCAAGAACTCGGACTTGGCCCCATTGGCGACATCCGCCGCCTCGCGGGCCTGCTCCAGGGCAAACTCGCGTTCGTCCCGTTCGACAAAGGTATCCTCCATGACCCCAACCGAAAAATTCAGCGCCGAGTACTCTCGCGAGGCGTACCAGGGCAACCGCATGGAGGGTCGCTTCAGGCCGGAAATCGCATCCGACATCCGTTGATGGATCATCTGCAGCGGCCGCATCGCCAGCATATGGATCAGATACAAGACCAGCAACGACAGGGCCGCAACCGTCAGCACCGTCCACAGAATCGTCTGACGTACCCTTTGTTGCAGCATGATCTGGCCTTCGGAGGTGGACCATTTGACAACCATGTGGGCAAAAACCATGCCTTCCCATTCCATTGGCCGATCATACATCACAAAACTTCGGGGTTCCTCCGCCACCGCCATCCGGGCTGCGGCAATGACTATCCTGTCTTCATTCAGGATTTGGATTGCCAGAATATTGGGATTGCGCGCTATGGCCTCGGTCAGGCCGGTTTCCAGCACCGGCACGTCCTCGACAATAATGGCATCCAGCATCAGGCCGCCCAGCAAGGAGACCGTGAGATCCGCCTGCGCAGACAGTTGCTGGGTCATTCTCTGTGTCTCGTAGCGACGTGCCAGATCACCAACGACCCAGGCGACCAAAAAGGCCGCCAGCGCCATCGACACTACAATTTGGAAAAGGATACCCGTTCGCTTCATCAAAGAATGTCTTTCATGCTCTTCAGAATAAGTTACTTTGGGTCATTGCCCGGCGGACAAAATCGAAATCCGCATCGGTGCCTGCCAAAAATCCGTTTTTTGAAATCTGACGCACGATCTCTTCGTTTTCCGACGACAGCATAACCCGTCGCATTGCGGCCACAATCCGGGGCGACACATCTGCACTGGCCAGCCAGGGTTTGGTCACATTGTCAAACGACACCAGCTCCCGAATGGGGACACCTTTGGCCACCAGCTTCTTGAAAGTGCTCTCTTTCAGGGCGCCAGCAGAGAACCGGCCGGCCCCCACCGCCTCGCCAACCAGGTCATGGCGGCCAAGATAGGCAAAATCCTGCAGCGCGGCACTGCTGATGCCAGCCTCCAGCAGATGGGCCTGTGCCAGATAGCGGCCAATCGTCGACAGTTCATCACCAAAGGCAAAGCTGCGGCCGGACAATTGATCCAGCGATTGAATGTCGCTGTCCGCATGAACCACGATGACACCTTTGAATCGCTTGGCGCCATTCTTGGATTCCATTGTCACCAATTGAACGCCTGAATTGCGCGCCATGACATGCACATAAGAGGCGGGGCCAAAACGGGCAAAATCCACCTCGCCACTGGCCAGCTGGTCAATCCCAGTTTGGTATTCCTTGGCGATTTTCATCTTGATAGTGACCGTTTCCCCCAGCTCCATGCTCATCTGCTCGGCCAGGAACAAGAGGAACGGGCGGTATTTTCGAACTGTGTCGGTTGGTTTATCGGCGGCATAGGTGCCAAAAGTCAGAGTCAGATCTGCCTGGGCTGTCATTGGCAGGGCACTGAGCCCGACGGCAATGGCAACAGCCCCGAGCTGGGCGGCCAAGCGACGTTTGGGCAAGTAACGACTGATTTTTCGAAAAATGGAAAATACAAAGGTCATAACGTTTCCTCAGGTTGCAAGTCTGCCACTCAATCCAGTTGATCCCCAAACCCAACCTGATCACACCGATTAAAAGATAAGGTTAACCTAGTCCAAAATTCCCCCCCAATTTGCCGCTTTGATTGGTTTTTTATGGCCCGTTAACCAAACAGTAAGATTCATGACGTTTTCATGACAACTTGACATAAGTTTTATGGACCGGCGCAAAATCGACCGGCGCGGATACACGTGAAAAATTATATTGAGCCCTTTCTCCTGCAATGGACCAGCCGGTTCAGCCGTGCAATTCCGGCTGCTGCCGCGGCGGTTCTGCTGCTGCCCGCCACCGCACACGCGATCCCCTCACCCGAATTGGTGATCGGCTCCGTCTCCTCCCTGGGGCAGCTGCTTGCCGTTGGCTTTGCGATGCTTTCAGGCGTCGGCGCACTGGTCGCGACAAAGCTTGGGTTCGCACCCAAAAAAGGCAGCGCCGCATTGCGCTATCCGGTCCGGCTGATCGCAACCCTGGTCCTGTTTGCAGGCGGGCTATTGGCGCTAAACTACTGGCAGTACACAAAACAGGTCTCGGCTGAACTGGCCCGACTACAGGCCACATTGGTGCGACCGGCGCAGTTTTCCGGCACTTCGATCAAGGATGCCACGCTGAAGGAAACCAGCTTTCTGAAGCAAGAAGATCATCCGTTGGCAATTTCAACCAGCGAAGCGGCTGCCTTGCTGAAGGGCGGTGTTACGCAGTTTTACGATGTCCGTGAAACAGGTGAAAACGCCATGGGCACGCTGCCGGGGGCAACCCACATCCGGTTCCCCGATTTCCTGCAATCGCAGCCGGTGACCGGCAATCAGCCCGTCGTTCTGTTCTGCCACAATGGCAACCGCAGCTCGGAAACCTGCGAAAAACTGGCCGCAATGGGCATAGATTGCCGCTTTATCTCAGGCGGTATTGAAAAATGGATTGTTGAGGGCAACGGCTTTAGCGACACCGAGGTCAAATCGCTGTCCGACCTGCGCGCCATTCCTGAATACTCCAACAAGGACGTCTTGTTGAGCACCGATGGTTTCAAATCACTGCTCGACACCGAAGCCCTGCAAATCGTCGACACCCGCTATCCCGGCGACTTTGAAACCGGCCACCTGCCGGGGGCGGTGAACATCCCCATTCGCGCCCTGCCAACGGATGAGTTGATGCGCCGCATTGAAGCGCTGGACCCCAGCAAACCCACCATTGCCGCCTGCTATGATCGCCGCAGCTGTTTTATGGGTCAGGTGCTGGGGCTGGAACTGGCGCAAAAAGGCTTTGATTTCCGCGGCCGCTATACCCTGCCCTGGGAGTTCTTTATTCCGCCGGCGCCAAAGCCCCATATTCAGGACTGGCAAGCGGCGCAACAGCGCGGTCTTTGGGACCAGGCCATTTCGGCCGTTGCCACTGGTCTGCTGTGGATCCACGCACGCAGCCATATCCTGCTGGGATTATTGGGTCTGTCACTGCTGACCCGGCTGCTGATATTGCCGGTGGCACTGAAATCCGAACGCGATCAGATCACCACCGCCGCAACTGCGGATGAGCTGAAGGCCATCAAGGATAAGCTCTCCGGCGACCCGATCCGCAAGGCCCGCGCGGTGCAGGCCTTTTACGCAGACAAGGGGCTGACCCCGATGCGCAACCTGACGGCGCTGCTGTTCCTGCCGGTGATGATGATCGGTGTGTCCGCCGCCCAAGAGGCCAGCTCAGCACTGCGGATCCCGTTCCTGTGGATCGCTGATCTGGGCCAGCCTGATCCCACCTTCATCCTGCCGCTGATGTTCACCGCGCTGGCCGGGGTCTATCTGGCCTGGGCCGTGGCCAAGACACAGCGTCAGACCATGCTGTGGCTGGGCCTGGGCATGCCGACACTGTTTGCCATGGTGTTTGGTCTTGGTGCAGCGGCCAATGCCTATCTGTGCTGCAGCCTGACGCTGCTGCTGGTGCAACGCGCCTATGTCACCGGCCTGTTCAGCCGCCTGCGCCAATCCCTTGCCGAACACTTGCACAAACGGACCCTGCACCGCCTGCCACGCGGCGTTATCCCCATGGGCTATAGCGAAGAGCTGGCAAGCTCGGGCAACAAGGCCCTGCGGCTGTCGATCCTGAAAAACGCCGGCCTGCCGGTGCCCGGCGGCGTCGTGGTCCGCTCCGAGGCGATTGCCGACCTGCGGCAGATGTCTGTTGCCCAAAAAGATGTATTTGCGACGCAGATCTGGCGGCTTGCCGGTGAAAAGCCCTGTGCGGTGCGCAGCTCGGCCAGTAACGAGGACGGCGCCGACCAGAGCTTTGCCGGGGTGTTCGACTCGGTTCTGAATGTGACCGCAGACAGCCTGCGCGATGCGCTGGACCAGGTTATTGCCAGCTTTAGCTCTGAACGTGCGGCCAGTTATGATCTGGGCGCCGGGGCCGAGAACGCGGGCAATATTCTGGTGCAGCAGATGGTGCAGTCGGACTATGCCGGGGTCATGTTCACCCAGGACCCCACCGCCCCCGGTATGGTGATGATCGAATGGGTCAAAGGCTGTGGCGAAGACCTGGTCTCGGGTCGGGTCACCCCCACCTCGCTGCGCTTTGGCCGCTATAGCGGTCTGGCGGCCGAGGCTGAGCAGGATCAGACGCTGGACCTTGCCCCGCTGCTGGCCCTCGGTCGCCAGATCGAGCAGATCTTTGGCTGCCCGCAAGACGTCGAATGGGCCTATGCCGAGGGTCAGTTTCAGATCGTTCAGAGCCGCGACATCACCACGCTGAATCTCGGCTCGGAGCAGGAAAAAATCCGGCTGGCTGAATGGCGGCATGTGCTGGACCGCTTTGCCGATGCAGACCCGGATCAGGCGATTCTGCAACAGGATGAAATGTCCGAGGTGCTGCCGCGCCCGACGCCGCTGTCCTTCTCGCTGATGGGCCGCATGTGGTCGCCCGGTGGCAGCGTCGATCTGGCCTGCCGTCAACTGGGGGTGCCCTATGGTCTGCCCGAAGGCTCGGATGGCCATATGGTCAATCTGTTTGGCAAAACCTACGTTGATGTGGCGCTGAAGCAGGGCATGACGCTGACCCTCAGCACCTTCAAGGCCAAACAACTGCGCAAGCAGGCCCGGCCAATGATCGAGACGTTCCGGGGTGAAGTGATGCCCGAGCTGACCGCGCAATTGGCCCTGTGGCAGGCGGTGGATTATACCGCCCTGCCGCTGGCCAAGCTGGTTGAGACCATCGACACGCTGCAACAGTTGCTGGTGCAGGATATCTATGTGGAGGCCGAAAAGATCAACATTCTGGCCGGTTTCACCATGGGCGAAGCCAGTGCAGCAGCACAGGACAATCCCGCCCTGCGGGCGCAGCTGATGCAGGCCACACTGCCCAATGCCCCCTCTAGCCTGATCGCCAGCTGCAAGGGGAAATCCGCCCAAACACGGGCGTTGCAACTGATGGGCCACCGCTCGATCTTTGACTACGAGCTGAGCTCGCCGCGCTATATCGAGGCCCCTACCCTGCTGTGGTCACTGCTGGACACCACGGCGGACCCTGCCCCCACAACCCCGCCGCCGGCCAACCTGCCGGGAGAGCTGAGCGAGGTGCTGGAACTGGCGGTTGCCTTCCAGGATCTGAAGGAACAGGCCAAACACGAAGCCCTGCGCGTGGTCTGCGAAATTCGCCGCGCCGTGCTGGCGCTTGGTCGCGTCACCAAACTGGACACGCTGATCTTTCACCTGACACTGGATGAGCTGCTATCGGCTGACTGGAGCCAGTCCGAGGCCCGACAGACGGCGCAGACCCGCAAGGATCAGGCCGCGCTGCGCCAAAAATCGGCCCCAACTGCGGTCAGCCTGACCCTGCACGATTGCGAAATGCTGTCACTGGGCAGGCAGGCGATAGCAGGCGATGGCAGCCTTGGCGGCACCTGTGTCTCGGGCCAGCAAAACGTCACCGGACGGGTGTTCTGGGTGGAGGACGAAAGCGCCATTGACCCGGCCACATTTGATGGCTTCACAGATGGCGATATTCTGGTTTGCCGGATGATCAACCCAGCCTGGTTGCCCTGGGTACAACGCTCCGGCGCGGTGCTCTCCGAGGTCGGCGGCTGGCTCAGCCATATGGCGATTGTTGCCCGCGAGAAAGACATCCTGATGCTGGTGGGCTGCAAGGGGCTGGATCAACTGGAGACCGGCAGTCGGATCAAGGTCAGCAATGAGGGCACCATTGAAATGGCTCAGATCACCGAGTTGAAAGTTGTCTCGGCCTGACCTTTGAAACAAAAATGGCCCGCCTGCCAGAGTGGCGGGCGGGCCATTTGATCTAAGCCACCAGCCGCTTTAGCTGCGCGCATAAACATCCTCGTAGCGAATGATATCGTCCTCCCCCAGATAGCTGCCGGTCTGCACCTCGATCAGCACCATTGGCAGTTTGCCGGGGTTTTCCATTCGGTGCACCGCGCCCAGCGGGATATAGACCGACTGGTTTTCCGTCACCAGTTTCACCTTATCGTCCACCGTCACCCGGGCGGTGCCTTCCACCACAATCCAGTGCTCGGAGCGGTGATGATGGCTTTGCAGGCTCAGTGCCGCACCGGGATGCACCACGATGCGCTTGACCTGGAACCGCTCGCCGATCACCAGGCTCTCAAACCAGCCCCAGGGGCGGTGATCCTTGGGAAAGGCGGTCGCCTGTGCCGCCGCTTTCTCTTTCAGCGCCGCCACTGCCAGCTTCACGTCCTGCGCCCGGCTGATATCGGCCACCAGCACCGCATCCGGCATCGCCACGGCAATGATGTTGTTCAGCCCGATACCAACCACTTCCAAGCCGACGTCCTCGGACCTGAGCAGGCTGTTTTTGCAGTCGATCGCGGTGGCATTGGGTGACAGCACCACGCCATTTTCATCCGGACTGGCCTCGCGCCAGACCGCATCCCAGCCGCCCAGATCGGACCAGCCCGCGGCAAAGGGCACCACCGTCAGGTTATCGGCCCGCTCCATCACCGCATAGTCAATGGAGATATCATCGGCGCCGCCCCAGGTTTCGGGGTCCAGTCGCAGGAAACCCAGATCCGGGCGCGCCTGATCCACCGAAGCCTGCACTGGGGCCATCAATCCGGGCGCATGGGTGCGAAACGCATCCACGATCGCATCAGCCGAAAACAGAAAAATCCCAGCGTTCCACAGGAAATTACCCGCCGCCAGCATCATCTCGGCCGTTTTTGCATCCGGTTTTTCAATAAAGCGTTTCAGCCCAATGGCCCGCGGCGAGAAATCGCCTGCGTCCCCCTCCAGCTCCAGATAGCCATAGCCAGTTTCGGCGTGGGTCGGCTTGATACCAAAGGTCACCAGCTGCCCTGCACGCGCCGCCGCCTCACCGGCTGCCACCGCGTCGCGAAAGGCTGCGGCATCGGGCACCACGTGATCTGACGGCGCCACCAGCATCAGCGCCTCGGGGTCGGTCTTTTGCAAATACAGCGCCGCCGCCAGAATAGCCGGCGCGGTATTGCGGCCCTCGGGCTCGATCAGGATAGCACCGGGATCAATGCCCACTTCGGAAAGCTGCTCGGTCACGATAAAACGAAAATCCGAGTTGGTCAGCACCAAGGGCGCGCCGTAGCCATCCCCGGCCAACCGCTGCGCCGAGGCCTGAAACAGGGTCGTCTCCCCCAGCAACGGCGAGAATTGTTTTGGATAGCTTCTGCGCGACAGCGGCCAAAGCCGGGTGCCCGAGCCGCCGCAAAGAAGAATGGGAGTGATCATGAAACTATCCTAACCGCTATTTTTGACGTAATTCGTCCGCGTCTAAAGTTAAAAACCAATCATAAGTGCCCTTGATGCCGTCCTCTAGCGCAATGCTGGATGTCCAGCCCATCTGGGCCAGACGGGACACATCCATCAGCTTGCGCATGGTACCATCAGGTTTTGAGGCGTCTTGCGTGATCTTGCCAGTAAATCCGGTGATACGGGCCACCATCTCGGCCAACCCGCGAATACTGATATCGCTGCCCGATCCGACGTTGATATGACTCAGCATGGGTTCGGTGTTGGCGGCATAAATCTCGGCCTCCAGATCCAGCACAAACAGACTGGCGGCAGCCATGTCATCCACATGCAGAAACTCGCGCCGAGGCTTGCCCGATCCCCAGATCACCACCTCGTCAGCCCCAGACTGCGCCGCCTGGTGAAAGCGGCGGATCAGCGCCGGCAAGACATGGCTGTTCTCAGGGTGGAAATTGTCACCGGGCCCATAAAGATTGGTCGGCATCACCGAGCGATAATCCGTGCCATATTGCCGGTTATAGCTTTCGCACAGCTTGATCCCGGCGATCTTGGCAATGGCATAAGGTTCGTTGGTGGGCTCCAGGGTGCCGGTCAGAAGCGCCGCCTCAGCCATCGGCTGATCGGCCATCTTGGGATAGATACAGGATGACCCAAGTTGTAGCAGTTTTTGCACCCCGGCCAGATAGGCGCCGTGGATCACGTTGCTGGTCATCATCAGGTTTTCATAGATGAACTGCGCCGGGTAAGAGTTGTTGGCGACAATGCCACCCACCTTGGCGGCCGCCAGGATCACCTGATCCGGCTTTTCCGCCTCAAAAAACGCCTGCACCGCCGCCTGATTGGTCAGGTCCAGCTCAGACGAGGTGCGGGTGATCAGCTCATCTTCACCACGCGCCTGTAACTGGCGCAGAATGGCGCCGCCAACCATGCCGCGATGGCCTGCTACGTAGATCCGCATATGCCTAGCCCTCCACGCTCACCGGCACATCCATGCCGTGTTGTTGCAGCAGCGCGTGACGGCGGGCGATTTTGAGATCCTCAGCCGCCATCTCGGCGCACATCTCCTGCACGGTGATTTCCGGCACCCAGCCCAGCTTGGCCTTGGCCTTGGAGGGGTCGCCCAGCAGGGTCTCCACCTCAGCGGGGCGGAAATAGCGCGGATCAATGCGCATCACCACATCGCCGACGCTCAGCTTCGGGGCGTTATCACCCGTTATCGCGGTGACGGTGGCAATTTCGTCAAGGCCGCTGCCGGTGAACGCCAGGCTGAGGCCCAGTTCTTCGGCTGACCACTGGACAAACTGGCGCACCGAATATTGCACCCCGGTGGCGATGACAAAATCATCGGGCGCATCCTGCTGCAGCATCATCCACTGCATCCGCACATAGTCCTTGGCATGGCCCCAGTCGCGCAATGCATCGATATTGCCTAAGTACAGACAGTCCTCCAGCCCCTGGGCGATATTGGCCAGGGCACGGGTGATTTTGCGGGTGACAAATGTCTCACCGCGGCGCGGGCTCTCGTGGTTGAACAGGATGCCGTTGCAGGCGTACATGCCGTAGGCCTCGCGGTAGTTCACAGTGATCCAATAAGCATACATCTTGGCCACCGCGTAGGGGCTGCGAGGGTGGAACGGCGTGGTTTCCGTCTGCGGCGTTTCCTGCACCAGACCATAGAGTTCCGAGGTCGAGGCCTGATAGAACCGGGTCTTTTTCTCCAGCCCCAGAAAGCGGATCGCCTCGAGCAGCCGCAGGGTGCCCATGGCATCCACATCGGCGGTGTATTCCGGTGCCTCAAAGCTGACTGCAACATGGCTTTGCGCACCGAGGTTATAGACCTCGTCGGGCTGCACCTCCTGCAGGATGCGGGTCAGGTTGGAACTGTCGCTGAGATCACCGTAATGCAGTTTGAACCTAGCCTGGTCGGTATGCGGATCCTGATAGATGTGATCCACCCGCTGGGTGTTGAGCGAGGAGGCCCGGCGTTTGATGCCATGCACCTCATAGCCTTTTTCCAACAGCAATTCCGCCAGATAAGAGCCGTCCTGACCGGTCACCCCGGTGATAAGTGCTGTCTTGGTCATTCTATTGCCAATCGTTAATCTGTCCCGCAGCCCGGGTAAGCATCAGGCATGCCACTGGCGAAGCGGCAGATCAATAGCCGACCCCGCGAAGAACAAGCGCTAAAGGCGCAGGTCGGATTGTTCCGCAGTTAAAATATATTTCAAATCATACACCACCGCACCGGGGCGGCCCAGAGCGCGAATCTTCGCCTCACCCATGGCGCGGAATTCGTCATGCGCCACCGCCAGAATAATACCCTCATAGCCGCCCTGCTCCGGATCCTGAACCAGATTCAGATCCAAAACCGCCCGCGCATCGGCGGCGGCGACATTGGGGTCATGCACATCTACTGCGACGCCAAACTCCTCAAGCCCCCGCACCACATCAATCACCCGGGTATTGCGCAGGTCGGGGCAGTTTTCCTTGAAGGTCAGCCCCAGCACCAGCACCCGCGCCTCCGCCATCTGAATACGGCGCTTCAGCATGGCCTTGATCATCTGCTGGGCCACATACGCGCCCATACCGTCGTTCAACCGCCGTCCGGCCAGCAGTATTTCGGGGTGATAGCCCACCTGTTCCGCCTTGTGGGTCAGGTAATAGGGATCAACCCCGATACAATGGCCACCCACCAGTCCGGGGCGGAACGGCAGGAAATTCCACTTGCTGCCCGCCGCCCGCAACACCGCCTCGGTGTCGATCTCCAGCTTATTGAAAATCTTGGCCAGCTCGTTGATCAGCGCAATGTTGATATCGCGCTGGCTGTTCTCGATCACCTTGGCGGCCTCGGCCACCCGGATGCTCTCGGCGCGGTAAGTGCCGGCGGTGATGATCTCGCGGTACAGCCCATCCACCCGCTCTGCGGTTTCCGGCGTCGAGCCCGAGGTCACCTTGACGATTGTGGTCAGCCGATGGGTCTTATCACCCGGATTGATCCGCTCGGGACTATAGCCCACATGAAAATCCCGGTTGAATTTCAGCCCTGACTGCGCCTCGAGGATCGGCACGCAATCCTCTTCGGTGGCGCCGGGGTAAACGGTGGATTCGTAGATAACGATGTCCCCCGGCGCCAGCACCCTGCCCACCAGTTGCGACGCCTGTTCCAGCGGTCCAAGATCAGGGCGGCGGCTGGCGTCAATCGGGGTTGGCACGGTGATGATATAGATCCGGCAATTGGCTATATCTGTGACATCACTGGTGAAGGTGAGATATTCGGCCAGTGCCAGTTCATCCGGGGCAATCTCGCGGGTCAGATCCTGACCGGCGTTGAGCTGGTCAATGCGGGTCTGATTAATATCAAAGCCCAGCACATCGCGCTGCTTGCCAAATTCCACAGCCAGCGGCAAGCCGACATAGCCGAGGCCAATCACACAGATCCGATCCGCTGCCGCATTGCTCATTTCTTGCTTACTCCTGAATACCGGACAGGCCTGCGCCCGCGGTCTCTCCTATAAGTCACGCAGAGCCACCGCAAGCATCACGACAGCACCACAATATCACTGACATCCGGATCCACATCGCGACAGGCCGCCAATAGGCGTGGGATCAGATGCGCCATGACATAGGTGGCATGGAACCGGCTGGGCGCCAGCAGCGTCAACCGCCCTCCTGCCCTGCCCTGCCGGGTCAGCGCCTGTATCCACGCGGTATAACCTGCCGGATCTTCCGCATGCATCAGCCCCTTGGTCAGGCTCCATTCGCTACCATCAGATAGGTCCGGTGCTGGCGCCGGGCTGCTGATCGGCAGCGGCACCACATTGCTGGGTATCGCGTCATCGCCGCTGAGGCGCTGTTCAAAGTCCGGCCCCACAGCGGCCCAGATATCTTGGGTGTCGCTGAGAATGCGTTCAAGATTGATGCCATATTCGCTGACCCGTCCGCGATAGCCCTGACGTTTGACCACCAGCCAGCCCAGAGCCCGCAGCTTGGCCATCTCGCGCTTTACGGTGCGTTCATCCACATGCCACATGCGGGCCATCTCGCGCTGACCCACCGCCAGCTCATCCCGGCTCCAGTTGTAGCGGGCGGTGATCAAGGTCATCAGACGAAGCACCAACCGTTGCTTGCCCTTGTCCGAGGCCAAAGCGTGGATTCCCAGCGCCGTGAGGATATCATATTTGATAACCGAGGCATTGCGCCCCGCTGGTTTACTGGCAAGCATCTCTGCCCTCGTTTTAACACCTGCGCTGCGGCAGGTCTGATCCTCAGATGTCCCGGCTTCATTGGCCAGGATCATGGTAGGCTGTTTGGCAGTTTTTGGCCCCTTGGCAGTGCCTTCAACCGGGCCAACTCAGCGCTTTTCATCACCGTGGCCTGATTTGCGTCCTTTTACTTGATTCTGTCAAGTCCCCAGTAATTTGCAGGCGGACCCTAATCCCTATTTCAAAATATTTAAGGGTATTAATGGTATAGGGGGACAGACAAGATGTCCCCTATTGGCGCGGAAATGTCCCCCTATATGCAGTGTGGGGGTAAATCATGTCCCCCAAAATATGGCCTTTATATCAAGCGTTTCGAATCGGTTACGGCAGATCACCGCGAATCGCTCAGGCCCCGTTGAACCCGCTATACAGGGCTGCGTCCCCGCGGGGACAGGACACCCTGATATACGATAATATCTTTTGCGTTTTTTGCAAATCCGCCGTAAATACGCAGTGAGGCGGAATTTGCGTCCACATAAAACGCAAACGTCGAGCAGAGATGAGGAACGTAAATGTTTACCCACCAAGACCTGTCACAAATGCAGGCCAAATCGCTCAAGATGCAAAGCTGGATCAGGCAGCAGACTTTCTCTCCCGAGATGGAGAAAAAGCTGCGTCGCTTTTCCAGCTGGGAGGTGGCCGAGCTGATATTCAAGGTCAACCAATCCACCCTGCGCGGTCGGCTGGCGGCCGATCCCAGCCTGCCTCAGGGCCAGGTCGAGGCCGACGGGCGGCAGCGCTGGTATTCGCTGGAAGAGATCAACGAGCTGCGCCGCCGCATCAAGGTGAACCGCAAGTCGCTGATGCCGGACCGTCCGGCGGGCAAGCGGGCGCTGCGGGTGGCGATCTCTAACTTCAAGGGTGGCGCCGGCAAATCCACCGTGGCGCTGCACTTTGCCCATGCCGCGGCGCTGGACGGCTACCGGGTGCTCTGTGTTGATTTTGATCCGCAGGCCACATTGTCCCATTCGATGGGGCTGAACGAGGTGACCGAGGATTATACCGTCTGGGGCATCATGGCGCGCGATCTGGTGCGCGAGACCGAGCGGATGAACGCCAGCTCGCAGGGGGCCGAGTCCGGCACCGCCCTGCCCCACCGTCGGCTGCCCGATGCAATCACCGGCCTGGGGTTGCAGGATCTGCGGATCAGCGACTTTATCAAAACCACCAGTTGGCCCACCATCGACCTGGTGCCCAGCTGTGCCAATGCCGCCTTTGTCGAATTCGCCAGCGCCCAGTATCGCCACCTCAATCCTGAATGGTCGTTCTTTGCCGCGGTGTCGCGCTATCTGGATCAGATCCCGGCCGAGGATTACGACCTGATGATTTTCGATTGCCCACCGGCCATTGGCTATCAGTCGATGAATGCGGTGTTTGCCGCCGACATGCTCTATATCCCCTCCGGCCCCGGCTATTGGGAATATGATTCCACCACCTCCTTTATTGGTCAGCTGTCCGAAGCGCTGGAAGATCTGTCGGCGTTCAACGGTGTTGTCCCCACCGGGACAGCCACCCTGCCCAAGGTGTTCCAGGATGTGCGGTTCCTGCTGACGCGCTATGAACCGGGCAACGATCTGCACCGGGCCATGCGCGATGCCTTTGGACAGGTCTTTGGCGAACGGCTGGCCGAACACCCGATTGAGATGACCCGCGCGGTCGAGCAATCCGGCCGTTTCCTCAGTTCCATTTACGAGATTGATTATCGCGATATGACCCGCGAGACTTGGCGCCGGGCGCGGGCCTCCTTTGATCAGGCCTATAGTGAATTCAAGACCAATGCCCTGATGGCCTGGGATGGGTTGGAGGACGAGACATGAGCAAGCGCCGCGTCTTTGACATCAATTTTCCCTCGGAGCCGCCCGCACCCAAGGCGGCAGCTGTCCCCGCGGGGACAGACCTGTCCCCGGTCGCCGAGCCCCGGCGCGGTCCCATGGCCACGGCGATTTCAGAAAACGCCGATGCGCTGCGGGTACGGGCGGACGCCGAGCAGAAAATTCGCGCTGAGAATGACCGGTTGGCGCATGAATTTGTGCGGCTGAAAAAGCTGGGCCTGATGGTGGATCGCATTCCGCTGGAGCAGATTGAAACCACAAAACTGACTCGCGACCGCAGTTTAACCCGGGATGTGGATCTGGACGAGCTGATCACTTCGATCCGCAGTCTTGGCCTGTCCAACCCCATTCGGGTTGAACAGGGTGGCGATGGCTATCAATTGGTTCAGGGCTTTCGTCGGCTGATGGCCTACCGGGCGCTTTTTGAAGAAACCGGCGACGCGCTCTATGCGACAATCCCGGCCGGGCTGGTGGCGCAGGGGGAAACGCTGCAGGGCCTGTACCGCCGCATGGTGGATGAAAATCTGGTGCGCCGGGATATCTCCTTTGCGGAAATGGCCCAGCTGGCGCTGTCTTATATGCAGGACGACGCCACCGAGGTCACCACATTGGAGCAGGCCATCAGCACGCTGTATGCCTCAACCGGACGCCAGAAGCGCAATTACGTGCGCCATTTTGCCGAATTACTGGAATGGCTCGGGGAGGATTTGCAGTTTGCTGAAATGATCCCCCGCGCGCTGGGGCTGGATCTGAAAAAACGTCTGGGGGATGATCGCGATCAGCAGGCGGCGCTTCGGCGGGCACTGCAAGAGGAGCAGGTGCAAACGGCGGAGCAGGAACTGGCCATTCTGCGCGCTGCTTTGGATCGGCCTGTGCCCCGTGCGGCCAGATCTCCGGTCAGATCTGCAGCCCGGGTGGACAGTGCCAAAACCACCCTGCGCTGCACTGTCCCCGCGGGGACAGTGCGCTGTCTGGCGCGCAACGGACGCATTGAGATGGCGATGGAGAAAGACTTCTCGACCATTGACCAGCGACGTCTTGAAAGCGCAATTGCAGCCTTTTTTGAGGCCCTCGACACTGCGCCAGAGGATGACGCCTAGGCAATTTTGTCAGCGGATATTGCAAATCGGGTAACCCATGCGGGTTACCCGACCGGCTGTCGCCACTAGGGCAGGGGGGCTTAGTTAACCACCGAAAATTCGATGCGGCGGTTCTTGGCCCGGTTCTGCGCGGTGTTATTGGGCACCAGGGGCTTTGTTTCGCCATATCCGGCGACGTTCATGCGGGCCTGGGCAATTCCTTTGGCCTGCAAGTAATCCGAGACCGCGGTGGCGCGCTGCTGGCTCAATCCCAGATTCCACGATGCCTTGCCCTGACTATCGGTATGACCGCCAATTTCAATGACCAGATCCGGGCAGCGGCTGACGATGTCATAGAGCGTGTCCAACAGGGCTGTTGAGCTGGGCTCAAGCCGGGCCGCAGACGGGGCAAAATTGATGCTGCCCGTGCGGGACAGGATCTCAAAGCGACCAATACAGGCGGTGCGGTCAAAATTCCCTTCGGTCTCCATTGCCGTCGAGGCGGTCACAACAGGCGCTGCTGCAGACGGCGCAGATCCGGGGGCGGTGCGGTCAAAGGTCAGATTGAGGCTGACAATGGCCAGCGGCGTGATTGTCACCCCCGCCGCCTCTTCCAGTTTCGCCCGTCCGGGTTCCAATGCAAAATCCTTCATCAGAATGGGGATCGGCTTGACAGTGGCGACGTTGATCCGGTCATTGGACAGCAGAGACACGATGACAGGTGCCGACAAGTCAGCCTTAACCCCATGTAATGACAGTGAAAATGGCAGTGTCACCTCTTTTCGGCGCAGGTCTGACAGATCGCCCAGGATTGCGGCGTCCAAATGTGTGGTGATGATGGCCTGCGGGTGCAGAAATGTTTCAAAAAACAAAAAGCGCATCCGGACGTTGCGCAGATCGACCTTGGTATCAACCGAATCCAGCGCGATGGTCAGCACCGCGGTGCCGTCTTCGCTGATCTGGCCGTTGACGGTGGCAAAGCTGTTTGTCTCGGCGATATGGCCCTTTTTGATCGACATATAGGTGATGTTCGACGCCGCCTGATCCAATTGCCAGCCGTTTTCAAAAGGGCTCTGTGCCAGCAGGAACCCTGGCCAAAAGATGAGCAACAACGCAGAAAGGGATGGAAATAGCCGCATGACGAGACCTCTTTTTACAAATTATAAATCCAACCTCGACGAAAAAAGTCAAAGCACAAACTTAGCGGGATATCTGTATACTAACAGGAAACTTGCGCCCCAAGGCAAGGAGCGCGATAGTTTGCCAAATAATTTCCGGCAGCTTTTTGTGCTGCCATGGTCAATTTGCTTGGAGTTTTGTCTGTGAAAAAAGTCTGGTGGATCTTTCGACTGCTGATCCTGTGTGCGGCTGTTCCCTTTGGCTGGGGCAGTCGCGCCAGTGCCGAAGAACGGCTGGCGCTGATCTTTGGCAATTCCTCTTATGGCTCGGTGGCGCCGCTGGACAATCCGGTGAACGATGCTGAACTGATGGCTCAGGCTTTGACGCAGGCGGGTTTTAAGGTGAGCTTGCTGAGCAACGCCAGCCAGATTGATATGAAGCGGGCGATTGCCCAGTTTGGCCGCGATCTGCGCAAGGCTGGCAGTGATGCCACCGGGCTGTTCTATTACGCCGGCCACGGGGTGCAAAGCTTTGGCAATAACTACCTGCTGCCGGTGGATGTGACGCTGTCGGATGCGGCGGATCTGGATCTGGTCGCGGTTGAGGCGCAGTCGGTTTTGCGGCAGATGGCCTCGGCGCGCAATCGCACCAATATCGTGATCCTTGACGCCTGTCGCAACAATCCGTTCAGCGAGATATCCGAACTGAACGACAATGGCCTGGCTGAGATGAAGGCGCCCACCGGCACCTTTCTAGCCTATGCCACCGCGCCCGGCAGTGTGGCGCTGGACGGGCAGGACCAAAACAGCCCCTTTACCAAGGCGGTGGTCGAGCAGATTTTGGTGCCCGGTCAGCCCATTGAACAATTGTTCAAACAGGTCCGCCGGACGGTGCTGAAGCAAAGCAATGGATTGCAGACCCCCTGGGATGCCTCCTCTCTGGTCAGCGATTTCCGGTTTGTCGAAAAACCGCAAGTGCCCACCCCGGCCCAGGCCGGCGAGCTGCAGGTCTGGCAATCGGTGCAGGCGACCCGCGATCCGGTGCAACTGACCCTGTTCCTGCGCGGATATCCGGACGGCGAATATGCCCACGCAGCCCGTCTTTTGCTGTCCGAGCTCATCGCTGCAGAGCTGGCGCCGCCAGTCCAAGATGCCGCTCTGCCGCCAAGTGACCGGGAAAACCTGCTGTTCCAGACCGCTCAGAGCGATGGTAGCCTGGCGGGTTATGAGGCCTATCTGCAAGCCTACCCTGACGGAACCTACGCGGAAATGGCCCGATCCGAGGTGATCGCACTGGCCAAGGGCGCCGCAGAGGATCCACTGGCAGGTCCAGATGAGAGGACCGTGGCGGTGGCCTCGCCCGCGCCGGCAGCCGCGCAACCCGAGGCGGGGCCGGTTACCTTTGCCAGTCCGCTGGTTTCGGATCTGGATCCCGTCTCGGGTAAATCTCTGGCCGAGCTGATCACCGGCTCACCCGAATTTCCGCCAATCGAAGGCCTGCCCGAGTCCTACTGGAAAGATCAGGCATGCTCAAATTGTCACCAGTGGACCCGCGAACGGTTGTGTGTGCAGGCAAATGCCTATCTCAGCCTGACCATGCAGCGGTCGCTGTCCAAACAGCACCCCTTTGGTGGCGTCATGAAACGCGCCCTGAAAAGCTGGGCCTCGGGTGACTGCCAATAGGACGAGCCTGTCGGCCTAAGACAATCAAATACTCCCGCCCGTCGTTGGCCTTCTGACGAAGGCGCGCCTTCCGTTGGGCGTGGCACCGCGCAAGCGCGGAGCCACGCCCAAGGCCGCCAAGGTGGGTCAACGCAGTTGGGACATCTGCGGGCACGGGAGAGGTTTGAGCAGGGTTTGAATGAGCCGGGCAGCCATGCCGCTACTGCGCAGCTGTGGTGACAAAGAAATACACCCATTCGCCTTTGAAGCCGGGGTAGGTGGCGCGCGCTTCGGTGACGCGCTGGGACAGCCAGCTCAGATAGTCGGCGGCCTCTTCACTGAGCGGGCGCACCCCCGGATACAGCGGATGTGAGGCGGCAAAGGCCACTGCGATTTCCTGACCATAGGGCGGGCCGACGGTGATCTGCAGGCCAATGTCCGCCGCCGTTTTGGCGCCCACCCGCAGACGGCTTTGCGCCGGGGTCAGGCTCAGCGGCACCGAGGCATTGGGGGTCAGGTGCAGCACCGCGCCACCTGCATCGAAATAATCGACATAGACATAGGCGTCATAGTCCGGCGCGGTCAGATCAAAGAACATTCTGTCGCCGCCGGCATATTCCAGCACCCGTGCGTGGGTGTCGGTGCCGATCAGCAGCGGATTGGTGATCTGGTCGGTGCTTTGCGGCAGCCCGACATTTGAAATGCCCGCCAGCGCGCCACATTGCGGCCGGGGCAGGAGTTTCATCTGGTCCGAGACGTGGATATCGGCGCCCATTTGCGCCTGCAGGGCCGCCAGCACCGGCGCGCGCAATCCGGGTTCCGGCAGATGGCCGCGCAGGGCCAGCGAGGCGGTCTCGGGGTCAAACAGCACCTGCAATCGCGAACAGGGCACTGCGGCCAGAATACCGGCGACACCATCGCGCAGTGTCTCCTCTGTGGTGGCGATGTCGCCGGGCCTCATGAAGCTTTGGAAGGCAGCCAGCGAGACCGGATCAGCCTGATCCGCGCCAGCGCCGGAAAAGGCCAGCGCCGCCTTGATATGGGGCACTTCGGGGGCTGACAGGGCGGCTTTGACCGGGGCAAGCGGGTGCTCGGCCAAAGCTGTTGGTTCGGGCTCTTGCTGCGAGCTGGGTTTGCTGTCCGGTTGGGTCAGCGCCAGCGGCTGGGCATCAGAGGGCAGTTGCAGCGTTGGCGTGCTGGCGACAGCTGCGGGTCCCACGGGCCGGGCAACAGGGGTCAGAGTGGCCGCAGTGCTGGGCTGCACCGAGGCTGCGGCCAGCATTACCGGGGCAGGGGGTGTCGCCTCGGTTGTCTGTGACACCACCAGCGCCGCCGGTTTGGCTGCAACCGGGACTGGCGCAGTTGCTGCAGCTAACTGAGGCGATGGGATAGGCAGCGGTGGCATCACATTGACGCGTGTTTCCAACGTCTTGGCCTGTGGTGGAGGGTCTTGTTTTGCGGTCAGTGCGATGCTGTCCGGTACGGTCTGGACCAGCTGCGATCCCTTTGGTGCGATGCTCTGGGCTGTTGACTGCGGCACTGCCCCTGCGGTAAGCTCTTCGCCGCGTGCCTCGCTTTGCGCCGCCGGATCGGATTTGGCGACCTGCGGCACCGCCTGGCTGTGGGGGACGCGATAAGACTGCATCTGCAGCTCACTTTGAGGGCTGGGCTGCTGCTCTAGCGGGTCGGGCTGCAGTGACCACAGCAATACGGCGGCAAAACCAAAGTGCGCCAAAACCGAGCCAAACAGGCCAGCAAACCATATGGTCGGCTGTCGTGTCATTGGTCGCGCTCGGGGGTGACCACCAGAACCACATCGCGTATTCCCAGTGTCTCGGCGCGGGTGACGTAGGGCAGAACATGGCGCAACTCGGCGGCGCGATGGGCGTTGATGCGCAGCCGCAGCTCCGGCTGCCGCTCCAACTGCGCAATCAATGCCGCATCCAGATCCTGCTTGCTGATCTCGTCGCCATCCAGCGCCAAGGCGCCATCGGCGGCAATTGCCAGAGTGATGCCGCCGGCAGGCATATCCCGCCCGGTCTGGGCGATCGGCGGGCGAACCTCAAACGGCGCGGTGGCATCCATGCGGCCGATCAGCATGAAGAACACCAGCAGGAAAAACACCACGTCGATCAGCGCCACGATGGTTTCCGACTGGGCGGCGCGCTTGGGGCGGGTCAGCTTCATCGGCGGGGCTCCAGTCGCAGCACCCGCAGGCGTTGCACCCCGGCCATTGCGGCGGCATCCATCACTGAAATCAGCGCCTGGGTTGGCGCCGCGCCAGAGGGCAGGATCAGCACCTGCATCAGCGGCTCCTCGGCCAGTTCCTGCACCAGCCGTTGACCAAGGGCGGTGGCATCAAGCGCAGTGCCCTGCAGCACCATCGCCCCATCCGCGCCAATGCGGATCATCACGCTGCCTTCGGGAGCGACCGAGGCTTGCGCCGCGCCAGCCTCGGAGGGGCGCAGGGCGGGGATCATGTCGAGGTTCAGATAGGTCGAGGTGACCATGAAAAACACCAACAGGATCAACATCACGTCGACCATCGGAACCAGCGAGATCAGGGCCCCGGCAGGGGCGGGACGCTTGAGGTTCATGGGCGACCTCCGCTAACGGGTCTCATGGATCAGCAGTAACCGGCCAACGGCGCTTTCGATAAGCTGCGCGGCGCCATCGATACGGGCGGCAAACAAGCCGGCGGAGATGGCGGCTGGAATGGCCACCAGCAACCCGGCAGCGGTGGTCAGCAGCGCCTGCCAGATGCCCCCCGCCAGCACCGAGGCATTGGCTGCTCCCGCCGCCAGTTCCAGCTCCTGAAACGACTGGATCATGCCCAGCACAGTGCCCAGCAACCCCAGCAGGGGCGACACCATGGCGATCAGCTCCAGCAGCCGGATCAGGCTGTTCATCTGCATCACTTCTGCATTGCCGCGGCGCATCAGCTCGCCTTCGAGGCGCGGGCCGCTCAGACCTTCGCTCAGGGCCTGCATGGCATAGCGCATCACCCGATCTGCCGGAGATCTCCCGTCGGACATCGCCGACATGGCTTTTTCGGGATCGCCTTTCTGCCAGAACTCCAAGGCCTGGCCCCGGCTGTCTTCACCGGACCGCACCCGCCACAACTGCGCCAGTTTGACCCCGATCAGGGACAGTGAACAGACTGACATCACCGCCAGCAACATGATCACCGGGCCGCCGGTGGTCAGCATTTCAAAAATCGCAGCCATCGCTATTTCACCAGCTGCGCAGAGGTTTTTGAGCCCAGCTCAAGGATGGGAAAACAATCCATCTGATCCTCGTTCTGCGGTTGGCATGAGGTCACATCATGCAGTAGAATTTCCGAGATATTGGCGCAGGCAATCTGCGGTATCTCGAATAATTTCAAGGTTGTACGCTGTACCGGCAGCGGCGCGGCGTCAATCGACAGCAACCGGTCGATCACCCCCTGTCCGTCCAGAATGGCCAGCGACATTTCAAAGCCGGCAAAGCTTTTCCCGGTTTGGTTTCGAAACAGAAAGAACGCCCGGCAACCGCCGCCTTCGATCTCTTCTACCTTGTTCAACTCGACCTTTAGCTGGCCCGTAATCTGGCCGGTTTCGGCATGGCCGGTCACCGGCAGCGCGGCCAGCAAGCCTGCTGCAACCATGGATTTCAAATTCATCTGCGTCTCCGTTATTGTCTTGCTCAGCTGAGTGTCATCAAGGCCTTTTCGATTTGATCCATCATCTTGTTGGCGCCCTTCAGATCACGGGATTTCAATAGTCTGGCCGCCTGATGTATCGCCCGATCCAGTTTGCTGCGCGCGGCGCCTGGGCTGCGGGAAACATTGGCGCGCAGCGCCTGTGCCCGTTTTACGCCGGCGCCAAGAGACATCTTGTCCCGGCTGCGCTGCGCGTCGGACTGGGTCTTTTCTGCGCTGTCCACCGTCTTGCCGATCTTGGCCAGCGCCATTTCCATCATCGAGACCAGCGTCTCGGCCTCTTGCAACCTGCCGTCGTTGACTTGCTTGACGGTCTTGGCCAGCGCGCGGTTCAGCTTTGTCTCAAGAGGGCCCGGCGCCAAGGCAATGCGCGGGCGTATTTTCTTGAGCCTTTGCACCAGCTCCCGGGCGCCTGAGCCGCTGCCTGCGGGAGGGGCCAAATCGGCGACCTTGTCGTCGCTGACCACGGCGCCGGATTTTTCCGGCTTCAGACTGTCCAGCAGATTGCCGCCCTTGTCATAGAACAGCACGTTGACCTTCGGCTGATTCTTGCGCAGAAACTTTTTCAGCTGGGTTGTGACCTTGGCCGAAACCTTTTCGCAGATCATTTCCATTTGATCCGACCGCACCACAAAAGTGCCCCAAATCATTGGCGGCTCACCGCCGGCTTTTTTCAACGCTGCGCCAAGCGCCTCGGGTTTTTTGCCCGGCTCGATCATCAACAGAGGGTCGTTACTTTTATTGAGACAAAAGCCAAAACACATACGTTTGCGGGTGCCCTGGCGCACCATCGATTTGACTTCGTCCCCGGCAACTCGGGTTGCGACCATATTCAAGTCCCTACAAAAACATTGAAACCAATTGACTTTAAGAAAACGATAAGGCTCACTTGTGGTCAAGTTATTGTTTATTGTTTCGCATTCCGAACCCCCTAACGGTGCCATCATTCCGCTCCGACACATGGTGGTATGGGTAAGGAAGACTAGCTTTTCAGGAGGCCGATTATATGGACCCAGCTGTTTTGTTGCAGTCCAAAGGGGATGACACCCCAAGTGGCGACGATCTGGAATATGATCCGACGTTTACGGATATGGAACTGGCTGCGCAGCCGGGCGAAGAGGTGGTGATGGGGAATACCACCACCGAGGCCTCTGATCCGGATTACCGTGAGGTTGAGAAAAATGCGTTGGCCATTCTGGAGCGCAGTCATGATTTGCGGGCGGCAGTATTTTTGGCGGATGCCATTCTTCATTCCGAAGGGCTGACGGGTTTTGCTTATGTGACCACCTTTATTCGCGGCTGTCTGGAGCAATACTGGGAGACGTGCCATCCCGAGCTGGACGAGGATGATGGCGACCCGACAATGCGCATCAACAAGGTGCAGGATCTCTGTGGCCAGCCCGATGATATGGCAGGCCCGTCGCCGGTGTATCGCTCGTTGCGGCGGGCGGCTCTGAGCAACAGCCGCGGGTTTGGCCAGTTTTCCCTGCGCGATATCGAGGCCGCCGAAGGTTTGATCTCTGCACCCAGTGATATGGGTACGGTGCCGGATACCGCCACGGTCAGTGCCTCATTTCAGGACAGTGACAAGGACGAGCTGGAAGCCCGCGTCGCGGCCATTGAACTTTCGGCTGAGAATGTCGCCGCGATCTCGGCGGTGTTTGATGAGCAGACCCCGGGGCAGGGGCCTGATTTGCAGCCCTTGGTCAAACTGTTGCGACAGATGGCCAAACGATTGCGCGATTATGCCAGCATGGCACCGGCCGAAACGGTGGATGAAACCGCAGCGGACGAGGCCGGCGGCGAGGCATCGGTTCGCGGGTCGGTGGCCGGTGGCGGCGTTGGAGGCATCAATTCTCAATCGGATGTGACCAATACGCTGGACCGGATTATCGGCTATTACCAACGGGCCGAGCCGTCCAGCCCGCTGCCAATTCTGCTGGAACGGGCCAAACGATTGGTGGGGGCCGATTTCCTGACGATCGTCAACGATATGGCCCCGCAGGGTATCGACAATGTCAATCTGATTGGCGGCATTGACGACGACGACTGAATATAGCCGCCACAGCCCGTTTATCGGGGCCGATGGCATAACGACTATTGAGTAAGGGAGTATCAGATGGCCAGCAGTTCACAAAAATTCATAGCTCGAAATCGAGCGCCAAGAGTTCAAATCGAATATGATGTCGAACTCTATGGCGCCGAGAAAAAGGTCCAACTTCCCTTTGTCATGGGGGTGGTGAGCGATCTGGTTGGCAAATCCGAGGTGGAGCAACCCAGCGTTGCTGACCGCAAATTCCTCGAAATAGATGTCGACAATTTTGACGACCGGATGAAATCAATGGCCCCGCGGGCGGCGTTTACGGTGCCCAACACCCTGACCGGTGAGGGCAATCTGGCGGTCGATATTACATTTGAAAGCATGGATGATTTCAAACCTGCAGCCATTGCCGCCAAGGTGGCGCCGCTGCGCGAACTGCTTGAAGCCCGCACCCAGCTGTCCAACCTGATGACCTATATGGACGGCAAGACCGGGGCCGAGGATCTGATTTCAAAAATTATTCAAGACCCAAGCCTGTTGAAAACCCTCGCGGCGCAGGCAGCGCCGGGTGGCAGCAGCGACGCTGAAGAATAAGGAGGGTAGACATGGCTGAAGAACAACTCGAGGCGGAAGCCGGTGGTGCCGAAGAGGCATTTGGCTCAAATGAATTTGCAAGCCTGCTGCACAAGGAATTCCGACCCAAATCGGATCAGGCAAAGACCGCGGTAGAATCCGCAGTCAAAACTCTGGCCGAACAGGCGCTGGCCAATACCGCGCTGATCAGCGACGACGCGCTGCGCTCAATCGAAAGCATCGTTGCCGCGATCGACAAAAAGCTGACCGAACAGGTCAATCTGGTGCTGCACAATGAAGAGTTCCAGAAACTGGAGAGCGCCTGGCGTGGTCTGCACTATCTGGTCAACAATACCGAAACCGACGAACAGTTGAAAATCCGGGTGCTGCCCATCTCGAAGAAAGAGATGCACAAAACCCTGAAGAAATTCAAAGGTACCGCCTGGGATCAGTCGCCGATCTTCAAGAAACTCTATACCGAGGAATTCAGCCAGTTGGGCGGGGAACCCTATGGCGCTCTGGTTGCGGACTATCATTTTGACCATTCGCCGCCAGACATTGAACTGCTGGGTGAAATGTCCAAGATTGCGGCCGCAGCCCATGCGCCACTGATCACCGGGGCGAAGCCCTCGCTGTTCCAGATGGACAGCTGGTCGGAGCTGTCCAACCCGCGGGATCTGACCAAGATCTTTCAGACCCCGGAATATGCCGCCTGGCGGTCGCTGCGGGAAAGCGAAGATTCCAAATATGTTGGTCTGGCGATGCCACGGTTCCTGGGCCGGATGCCCTATGGCTCCAAAACCGATCCGGTCGAAGAATTTGCCTTTGAAGAAGACACCGGCAGTTCTGAAAGCGGTCACTATTCCTGGGTCAACGCGGCCTATGGCATGGCGATGAACATCACCCGTTCGTTCAAAGCCTACGGCTGGTGTTCGCGTATTCGCGGTGTTGAAAGTGGCGGCACGCTGGAAGATCTTCCGTCGCATACCTTCCCCACCACCGATGGCGGAGTCGATCAGAAATGCCCGACCGAAATTGCCATTGATGACCGGCGCGAGGCGGAATTGGCGAATAATGGCATGATGCCGTTGATCCACCGCAAAAACACCGATGTGGCCACCTTTATGGGGGCGCAATCGCTTCATAAACCTGCTGAATATGATGACCCGGACGCATCCTCGAACGCCGCACTTGGCGCGCGGTTGCCCTATCTGTTCGCCACCTGCCGGTTTGCACATTATCTGAAGTGCATGGTGCGCGACAAAGTCGGATCCTTCAAAAGTCGCCAGGGGATGGAAACCTGGCTGCAGGATTGGATCAACAATTACGTTGATTTCAACGCCGAGATTTCCTCGGAAAACGAAAAGGCGCGCAAACCTCTCGCCGCTGCCGAAGTGGTGGTGGAAGAGGTCGAGGGCAACCCGGGCTATTACAGCTCAAAGTTTTTCCTGCGCCCGCATTATCAGCTTGAAGGCCTTTCTGTCTCATTGCGGCTGGTATCCAAACTGCCCTCGGAAAAAGGGGCCTGATTCTCACGAACAGGCCAATCCCATAATGCTCGTAACGAGTTGATGAATTTGAAAGGAAAATAAAATGGCTGCTAACATGTTTGTCAAAATTTCGGACATAACAGGCGATGCAATGGAGTCGGGTCACAAAGAGTGGATCGTTGTTCAATCTGCCAGTTGGAATGTTGAACGTGCGGTTGAAATGACCGATCTGGGCTCGACCCAGCGGATGCATGCCAACTCGAACTTTGGTAAGGTCGAGCTGTCATCCCAAATGGGCAAGGCGTCGAACGATCTTGCGCTGTCGGTTGCAAACGGCACCGTCCGCAAGGAAATCAAAATGGATTGGTGTCGCTCGGGTGACAGCGCCGCTGATGGCCTGCTGGTCTATTGTATCTGGAAGCTGAAAGACGTGGTGATCGATAGCTATTCGCTGTCGTCCAGCGAAGATGGCATTCCGGAAGAGACCTGGACACTGGCCTATGCTGCGATGGAAATCGAGTATAAGTCGACCGACCAGAAAACCGGTAAACTGAAGACCGAAGGCAACTTTAAGTGGAACGTTCAGACTGGCAAAGTCGAGTAATCCCGCTTTGCTACTCCGGGCACTTCGGTGCCCGGAGTTTTTTTGTCCAATAGATTTTAGCGACGGAGCACTGTGTGATGACACCCGAAGAGCATCTGAAATCTGGTGATCCCGCGGCGGCGCTAAAGGCGCTGCAAGACCGGGTGCGCGCCGATCCGTCGGATGCCAAATTGCGTATCTTTCTGTTTCAGCTGCTGTGCGTGCTGGGCGATTGGAAACGTGCCATCGCGCAGTTGAAACTCAGCGCTGAACTGGACGAAGGCGCCACCCTGATGGCCAAGGCCTACCGCGAGGCGATCATCTGCGAGGTCTACCGCGAAAAGGTCTTCGCAGGCGAAAAAGACCCGATGATCTTTGGCGAGCCCGAAGAATGGCTGGCGCTGTTGATTGAGGCTCAGAAATTATTGGCACAGGGCAAGGTGGGCGAGGCCGCAGGTCTGCGCGCCCGCGCCTTTGACGGCGCCCCTGCCAGCACCGGTGAGATCAACGGCGAACGGTTCGACTGGATCGCGGATGCCGATATGCGCCTGGGTCCGGTGCTTGAAGTGATTGTAAACGGCCGCTATTTCTGGCTGCCTTTTGCGCAGATCAGCAAGTTGGAGATCGAAGAGCCCTGCGACCTGCGGGACGCCGTGTGGACGGCTGGTACCCTGACTCTGGTCAACGGTGGCGAAGTGGCGGTGCTGATTCCGACCCGCTATCCAGGCTCGGCGACCGCCGAGCCATCGCTGATGCTGGCCCGGGCCACCGACTGGCGCGATGCCGGCCACGACACCTTTGTCGGCTTGGGGCAACGGTTGTTGACCACCGAGAAAGGCGATATTGCCCTGATGGATCTGCGCAGCTTGCAGATAGACGGCCAAGAGGTTGCCAATGGCTGACAAGACCTTGGGCGAACGCCTGCAACCTTCCTTGCTGGACCGGCTGACTGATCAGCAACCGGGAACCCTGAAGGAGACACGGGATTCGCGGGTCATTGACCTGAACCGCCTGCGCGAGATCATCCAGCGCGATCTGTCCTGGCTGTTGAACACCCATAATGCCGAAACCCATTTTGACACCGAAAAATTCCCCTCGGTGGCGCGGTCGGTGATCAACTATGGCTTGTCCGAAGTGACCGGCGAATATTCCACTGATGAAAAGGCCGAGGCGATCCGCCGTTCGATCGAGCAGGCCATTTCCACCTTTGAGCCGCGCATCATCGAAGGCTCGGTTGATGTCGTGTTGAGCAGTGGCACCGATGACTCCAAAATGACGGTTGGTCTGGATATCCGGGCCGACATGTGGGCACAGCCAATGCCGCTGGAATTGTTCCTGCGCAGCAAGGTAGATTTGACCACCGGCGAAGTGGCCGTGGAAAGGGGGCTGTAGCTTGGACACCCGGCTTCTGGAACACTATGAAAACGAACTGAACTATCTGCGCGATATGGGCGGAGAGTTTGCCGCCGCCTATCCAAAGATTGCCTCGCGTCTGGGCATGGAGGGGATCGAGGTTCTGGACCCCTATGTGGAACGTCTGCTCGAAGGGGTGGCGTTTCTGTCGGCGCGGGTGCAGTTGGAACTGCAGCTACAATATCCCAATTTCACCGCCAATCTGCTGGAAATCATCTATCCGCATTATCTGGCACCAACCCCGTCGATGATGATTGCCGCCTTCAAGCCCGATGTCAGCAACTCGGCGGTCAAAAGCGGCTATGTGCTGCCGCGCCATTCCATTCTGCGCAGCCGCTTGACCGAGGGGGAACAAACCGCCTGTGAATTCCGCACCGCCTCTGAGATGACCATGTGGCCGATCGAAATCACCGAGGCCGAGTATATTGATGGGCGTGGCGAGTTGGTGGCGGCAGGGGTGGCCAGCGGGGTCGATGCCCGTGCGGGTATCCGGCTGCGGCTGCGGCGCAGTGATGGCGAGTCGATCTCGGATCTGGCGATGAATAATCTGACGCTGTATCTCAGCAATAAGGCGGGCAATAGCTGGCCATTGCTGGAACTGCTCTGCACCCAGGTGCAGGGAATGGTGGCACGCTCGACCGACCGGCGCGCCGATTGGCACATGCCCCTGCCAGAGGGGCGGATTGTGCAGCGCGGGTTTGAGGCGGACGAGGCCTTGTTGCCCACTCCGCGGCAGGTGTTTGACGGCTATCGCCTGCTGCAGGAATATTTTGCCATGCCCGAGCGGTTCCGCTTTGTCGAGCTTCAGGGCCTGCAGCCCGCGTTGCAACGGGCCAAGGGGCCTGAGGTGGATATCTATATCCTGCTGCGCGAAGGCATGAGCGAGGTCGCTCCGGTGGTGACGCCTGAGGTGTTTACCCTGAATGCAGTGCCGGCAGTGAACCTGTTCGAGAAACGCTGCGACCGGGTGCAGATCTCGCCGCATGACACCGAACATCACGTGGTGCCCAACCGCACTGCCGGGCTGGATTTTGAGATCTACAGTCTGAACTCTGTCACCGGCATCAGCGGCGAGGGCGAAGACGATGTGATTTTCCGGCCGTTTTACTCGGCCACTGATTTTACCGCCTCGGGTGAGAATTTTCCGGCTTATTACAGTGTTAAACGACGGATGCGGCAGCGGTCCGAGAAGGAACGGCTGCGCGGGGTGCGGAGTTCCTACCTTGGCTCCGAGATGTATCTGACACTGGTGGACCGGTCCCAGGCCCCCTACGCGGCTGATCTGGAACAACTGGCGGTCAAGGCCTTGTGCACAAACCGTGATTTGCCGATGCTGCTGGCCACCGGAGATGACAATGTGTTCCACCTGCCCGAAGGCGGCCCGGTGACCTCGATCACATTGCCGGTGTCTCCGACCCGGCCCCGTCCGACCCTGGCGCAGGGCGATACCGCCTGGCGGCTGATCTCTCATCTGAGCCTGAACTACGCCTCGATTACCGAGACCGGCAAGGGCCAGTCGGCGGCGGCGCTGCGCGAATTGGTCGGGCTTTATGCGCCGCTGGGCAATCGGGTGACCGAGAAACAGCTGGAGGGGATCGTGTCGATCTCGACCCGGCCCATCGTGCGCCGGATGAGCGACGAGGTTCTGTCGACGGCGGTGCGGGGTCTGGAGATTACTCTGGGCTTTGACGAGAGCTTTTTCGAGGGCAGCAATATCTATGCGCTTGGCGCCGTGCTGGAGCGGTTTTTGCGCCGCTACTCGACCATCAATTCATTCACCGAAACTGTTCTAATCACTGAAAAACGCGGGGAAATTGCCAGATGGCGACCGGAAAAAGGTCTGGGCCGGATACTCTGAGCCATTTTGACAAACTGGTCGAAAACCCTGGAAAACATCATATTTTTCAGGCGCTCAGAGTATTGGAAGCCCATTACGCCGAGGCGCCGCGTCTGGGGGAAAGCCGCCGCCCGCGGCAGGACAAATTGCGCCTTGGCCAAGAGGCTGAGCTGGCGTTTCCACCCAATACAATATCAAGTTTCACCCCGCCTCAGGGCGACCAGCCGGCCCGGCTGACCAATCGGTTCTTTGGGCTGTTTGGACCGCAGGGCCCCCTGCCGCTGCACCTGACCGAATATGCCCGCGACCGCAAACGCAACCACCGGGACCCAACAATGGTTGCCTTTGCCGATATGTTGACGCACCGGATGATGGGGCTGTTGTACCGGGCCTGGGCCCAGGGCCAGCCGGCAGTGAGTTTCGACCGGGATGAGGACCCAATGGCGCGCAAGGTGGCGTCGCTGGCGGGCTATAACGGTGACAGTTTGCGGGGCCGCGATGCGATGCCGGACATGGCCAAGCTGCATTTTGCCGGCCATCTGGGGCAGGAGGCCAAAAACCCGGAGGGGCTGGTCTCGATCCTGTCGGCGTTTTTTGATGTGCCGGTGCAATTGCAGGAATTTGTCGGCAGCTGGCTGGATCTGGAACCGGATGACCAGTGGCAATTGGGCCGGGCTGGCGGGCTGGGTCAGTCCACCAGCATTGGCACAAAAGTCTGGAGTCGCAGTGCCAAGTTCCGGCTGCGGATCGGCCCGCTAAGCCTGGCGGATTACCAACGCCTATTGCCCGGTGGCCCGGCGCTGACCCGGATGCGGGCCATTGTCCGCTCTTACATTGGCGATGTGCTGGATTGGGACGTCAATCTGGTGCTGGCCGGCGATCAGGTGCCGCGCGCCAGTCTGGGCGGCACCACCCAGTTGGGGCACACGTCGTGGATCGGCAGTCGTCCGGACCCCGATGCCGAACGCCCAGATGTTGATGATTTATACCTGTATCCCAGTCTTGGGGATCTACAGGCAGACAGTTTAAAGGGAGGTATTTGACATGACAGAGATCAGCCGCGTGGCCCTGTTCGGGAAGCTGAACAAACTGGGCTATCAAGCCGTCGAAAGTGCAACCGTGTTCTGCAAGATGCGGGGCAATCCTTATGTTGAGCTGGTGCATTGGATGCATCAGATCTTGGCGGGACAGGACAGCGACCTGCACCGGATTGTCGCCCATTATGACCTCGACCCCGGCAAGATTGCCGCCGAGATGACGCGGTCACTGGATATGCTGCCACGGGGCGCCTCGACAATTTCCGACCTCAGCGATCATCTGATGGACGCGATGGAACGCGGTTGGGTCTGGGGCTCGCTGCTGTATTCGGCCAATCAGGTGCGCAGTGGATATCTGTTGCTGGGAATGCTGAAAACTCCGGCCCTGCGCAATATCCTGACGTCGATGTCGCCTGAACTGGCGCGCATCGGGGCGGATGATCTGGCCGACAATTTTGCCAAGATTACCGATGGATCGCCCGAGGAAACTATGGGCGCACAGGATGGTACCACCACCGGCGGTGGCGCGGTGCCCGGCGAGGCCTCGGATGCGATGGCACCAGCCGCGATGGGCAAGGGCGAGGCGCTAGAGAAGTTTTGCACCGATATGACCGAGCAGGCCCGCAATGGCGAGATTGATCCCATTGTCGGTCGCGACGAGGAGATCCGCCAGATTGTTGACGTGCTGATGCGGCGTCGCCAAAACAACCCGATCCTGACCGGTGAGGCCGGAGTGGGCAAGACGGCGGTGGTCGAAGGCTTTGCGCTGCGGATTGCCCGGGGTGACGTGCCGCCCAGCTTGCATGATGTGCGATTGCTGATGCTGGACGTTGGCCTGTTGCAGGCTGGCGCCAGCATGAAGGGTGAGTTTGAAAACCGGCTGCGTCAGGTAATCGACGAGGTCCAGTCCAGCGATGTGCCGATTGTGCTGTTCATAGACGAGACCCATACCCTGATCGGCGCTGGCGGGGCGGCGGGCACCGGCGATGCCGCCAACCTGCTGAAACCGGCGCTGGCGCGTGGCACCCTGCGCACCATCGGCGCGACGACCTGGGCCGAGTATAAGAAATACATTGAAAAAGACCCGGCACTGGCCCGGCGCTTTCAGGTGGTTCAGGTGGACGAACCGAGCATCGCCAAAGCCACCCTGATGATGCGGGGCATTGCCTCGATGCTGGAAAAACACCACCAGGTGCAGGTTCTGGACGAAGGCATCGAAGCGGCTGTCGGCCTGTCGGCCCGCTATATTCCGGCGCGGCAACTGCCGGATAAATCGGTCAGCCTGCTGGACACCGCCTGTGCCCGCGTAGCGATCAGCCAGCACGCGGTGCCCGCCGAGGTGGACGACTGCCGCCGCCACATTGAGGCGCTGACCACCGAGTTGGAAATCATCACCCGGGACGAGACGGCCGGCTATGACATTGGCGATCGTCGCGCGGCGGCCGAGGCTGCCAAGCTGGCTGAGGAAGACCGGCTGACCACTTTGAATACCCGTTGGGATGCGGAAAAGGCGGTGGTGGCAGAGATCCTCGGGTTGCGTGCCAAGCTGCGCGAAGGGGCTGCCCCGGTGGATGGGCCGGCCGATACCGTAGAGCAGGCAGGCGAGAGCCCGCTGGACGATGCGGCCCGGGCCGATCTGATGCAGCAGTTGCGGGACAAGAACGCCGAACTGGAGGTCCTGCAGGCGGAAAGCCCGCTGATCCTGCCGATTGTCGATCATCAGGCGGTGGCCAGCGTTGTTGGCGACTGGACCGGTATTCCGGTGGGGCGCATGGTCAGCGATGAGATCGAAACCATTCTGAATCTGGAAGAACATCTGGCCAAACGGGTGATCGGACAGGACCACGCGATGAAGATGATCGCCAAGCGCATTCAGACATCGCGTGCCGGGCTGGACAATCCGTCGAAACCGATTGGGGTGTTTCTGCTGGCGGGGACCAGCGGCGTTGGCAAAACCGAAACCGCACTGGCGCTGGCCGAGGTGCTTTATGGTGGCGAGCAGAACGTCATCACCATCAATATGTCGGAATATCAAGAGGCCCATACGGTCAGCTCCCTGAAGGGCGCGCCTCCGGGTTATGTCGGCTACGGCGAAGGCGGTGTGCTGACCGAGGCGGTGCGGCGCAAGCCATATTCGGTGGTATTGCTGGACGAGGTTGAGAAGGCCCACCCCGATGTACACGAGGTCTTTTTTCAGGTCTTTGACAAAGGCGTGATGGAGGACGGCGAGGGCCGGGTGATCGATTTTAAGAACACCCTGATCCTGCTGACCTCTAACGTGGGGTCCGAGTTGATTATGGATCTGTGCAGCGACCCGGAGCTGCTGCCCGAACCCGAGGGCATCACCAAGGCGCTGCGTGATCCCTTGCTGAAAACCTTCCCGGCGGCCTTGCTGGGGCGTCTGGTCACCATTCCCTATTACCCGCTGAGCCCGGACATGATCGCCAAGATCACCGTGCTGCAACTGAACCGGATCAAAAAACGGGTGATGGAATCGCATAATGTGCCGTTTGAGTTCACCGATGCGGTGGTCGATAAGATTGTCGAACGCTGTCAGGAGCTGGAATCCGGTGGCCGCATGATCGACGCGATTGTGACCAATACCATGCTGCCCGATATCTCGGCTGAGTTCCTGAAGCGCCTGATGCAGGGCACAGAGGTAACCAAGGTTGGGATCGACATCACTGACGGAGAGTTTTCTTATAGTTTCGATTAGAAAATTGGTTTGCTTGGCGCTGTGATGGAGATTTTGATCCCCTTAACGTTGCCAGTTTCAACTCATAGAATCCAAGTTAAGGATATTCAGAATGGCTAAAACAACTGTCACCAAACATAAGTTCTATGTTGTCGATCTGATCCGCAACAAACCCAAAACCACATATCTCGAAATCCCGAAATACCGGGTTGATGTCGAAATTGAAGTGACGACCAAGGCGACGTTTAAAAAGCCTGCGGAAGTGCCAAGCACCAAGATGAAGCGCTTGGAAGAAGCGGGCAGGGCTGAGCTGGAGCGCTACGAGACGATCATTGCGCAAGAAGCGGCAACGCTGGACGCTAAGGTCGCCAAATTGATGGAAACCCCCGGTGAAAAAGCCAAAGCTGACGCTGAAAAAATGATTCAGGCCAGCAACGCCATGATCAAAAATGCCCTGGCCTCGGCTGAGGGCGCAGCGCAAAAGGCCATTGAGACCCGCCTGAAAAAAGAGGCCAAGGGCGATGATTTGCTTACCGAAGCGCGGGTTAAAACCACGCTTAAGGTCACAGTGGGGGTCATCAAGATTGCAGGGTCTGTGGCCAAACTGGTGGCGACGTCAGGGGCCGAAGTCACCTCGTATAAAACCATTCTGGTTCAGGTGGTGAAGTTGGGGATCGAAATCAATCAACAGCTGAAGAACGAAGCCAAGCTGCGTAAGGATCTGTATAGTGGCATACAGGCATATATCGTACTGCGTGGCACCGTTTTGATGCAGGCAGCTGAACGGCAGGGGATCACCGATACCAAAGGGATATCACTCAAACATCCAATGGATGCCGTTAAAAAGCTGACTGCAAAAGCCTTGGCCATGGGGGAAGAAGTGACCAAGGGCAGGGATGCGAGAAGCATCGCCAAAGAGTTGTTGAGTGCCACCGTCAAGGGGATCAAAGCCAAGGTCAATGATGCGGAAAGTGCCCGTAAAGCCTATCGGGAGCACACCACTAAGACCCGTCAAAAAACCGATGATCTGGGTGGTGCAGCCGATAAGCTGATGAAAAAGGCCCGCGCCTCCAAAACTCTGAAAGACGGGATCAAAATGGGCGCAGAATGCATGACCCTGAAACGGGCAGCCAGCGAATTGGCAGCCAAGTTGCAGGACCGTGAAAAATTTCTGGAGGAGATGCAGGCCCTGATGGAAGGCAACGGTATGAAAGTGGATGATACTACCATCATCGAAAAGCTGAGAGCGCTGGATAAGAAAAGCATCGCCACCGAGGCGGGTACGGTTTTGGGCACTATCAAGACCATTAAATCCATGGTGGACAATGTTGCCGACGCCGTCGGCTAATGGGCTGGACGTTTCGGTCCTGGCAGCATGTGAAATGTTGCCAGGCTGCTAACAAGGGAGACAAGAATTCTTGGAAACGGACCTTCAAGAAACCACGTTGCGTGACCGCGCCCGTGCCTTTGTGGAGCGGGATGGCGTCAGGAATACGATCCTTGGCGTTATCATTTTTAATGCGATCACTCTGGGGCTGAGCACGTCATCTACGGTGACAGACCAGATTGGCGGATTGCTGTCGGTGATTGACCGCGCCGTGCTGGCGATTTTTGTCGCCGAACTGGCGCTCAAGTTTTTTGCCTATGGCTGGCGGTTTTTTGCTTCGGCCTGGAATATATTTGATCTGCTGGTGGTTTCGGTTGGATTGTTGCCCGACAAACAGGGGCTGTCGGCGCTGCGCGGGTTGCGTGTGGTGCGCGCCTTGCGATTGCTGTCGGTGGTGCCGCAGATGCGGACGGTGGTGCAGGCCTTGCTGGATGCGCTGCCCGGCATGGGTGCCGTCATCGTGATGCTGTCGATTGTCTATTATGTCTTCGCGGTGATGGCGACGCTGATGTATGGGCCATTTTTTGACGAATGGTTCGGCACCCTGGGCCGGTCGATGTATTCGCTGTTCCAGATCATGACACTGGAAAGCTGGTCGATGGGGATTGTGCGGCCGGTGATGGTGGTGTTCCCAATGGCCTGGGTGTTTTTTGTACCCTTTATCATCATCACCGCCTTCTCGGTGTTGAACCTGTTCATCGGTCTGCTGGTCAACACCATGCAGACCGCGGTGGAGGATGACGACGAGGCGGAATTTGAAAAGCTGCGCGAATTGGTGCGCACAGAAACCGATATTATAGACGTGCATGTGATGGACCTGCGGCAGGAGATCCAATCTCTGCGCGCGGATCTATTGGCAGCACGGGGAGAGTCGAATGGCCAGTAGCTCGCAAAAATTTATCGCCCGAAATCGCGCTCCGCGGGTGCAGATCGAATATGACGTCGAACTTTACGGCGCCGAGAAAAAGGTGCAATTGCCCTTTGTGATGGGGGTGATGAGCGATCTGGCAGGAAAATCCAGGGTGGCGCAACCCGCAGTGGCGGATCGTAAATTTCTGGAAATTGACGTTGATAACTTTGACGACCGGATGAAAGCAGTGGCTCCACGCGCGGCCTTTACGGTGGCCAATACGCTGACCGGAGAGGGCAATCTGGCGATTGATCTGACCTTTGAGAAGATGTCCGATTTCTCACCCGGGGCCATTGCCGCCAAGGTGGACAGTCTGGCGCCGCTGCTGGAGGCCCGCAGTCAGTTGAACAATCTGATGGCCTATATGGATGGTAAATCCGGCGCCGAGGCGCTGATCGAAAAAATCCTCGGCGATGCCGCCTTGTTGTCGGCTTTGTCCTCGGACGGGCCAGAGGCGGAGGCTGGGATGGCGGCGGCCCTGTCCAGCCTGCGGGACGTTGAGCTGGCGCAGGCAGAGGTTGACCAGAGTGATGATATTCTGGCCGGCCTGAGCGCGCGCGCGCCGGAACAGACCGCTAAACCGGATGATCTGGGGTCGGCTCTGTCCAGCCTTGCAGCGGTTGAGGTCGACGAGGCTTCTGAGGATGACAGCGCTGATATTCTGGGCGATCTCGCGGCGCAGGACGTGGTCGAGGAGGTCGACACCAGCTCTGCCGATGCTCTGTCCAGTCTGGCGGCGGTGGAAATTGCCGAGACTCCTGCGGATGACCGCGCTGATATTCTGGGCGACCTCGCGGCGCAGGATGTGGCCGAGGAGGTCGACACCAGCTCTGCCGACGCGCTGTCCAGTCTGGCGGCGGTAGAAATTGCTGAGAATCCTGCGGATGACGGCGCCGATATACTGGGTGACCTTGCGGCGCAGGGCGTGGTGGAGCAGGACGACACCAGCTCTGCCGATGCGCTGAGCAGCCTGTCGGCGGTGGAAATTGCCGAGACCCCTGCCGATGACGACGCCGATATATTGGGCGACCTCGCGGCGCAGGAGGTGGCGGAGGAAGTCGATACCGGTGCCGATGATCTGGCCGATGTGCTGGGCAGTTTGGCGGAGCCTGACGATGTGGCGACGCCCCAAGACAGTGTCGATGACATTTTGGATGATCTGGGCGACCTGGGCACCGAAGAGACCGACGCGCCTTTGGATGATGGTGGGTTGGATGACCTGCTGGGGGATCTGGGTGCCGCCGATGAGGTGCCGCCGACCAGCGATGTCGCGACCGATGAGGGTGGCGATCAAGGGCTGGATGATCTGTTGGGCGACCTGTCGGATGCTGAGGCGGGCGATGATCTGGACGGGTTGTTTTCTGATCTGGAGGACGAGGCTGCAGATGGTCCGCAGGACAGCGATGGTCTGGATGATTTGCTGGGTGATCTGACCGGGGCTGATGACAGCGGGCTTGAGGCTCTGCTGGGCGACAGCACCGAGGGTGAGGACGGTGATTTGGATCTGGACGATCTTTTGGGGTCGTTGGAGGATGACAGCCCTGAGGACGGCGCAGAGGTCAGAACTGAGGCGGCGGATGATTTAGACGATCTGCTGGGCGCTTTGGACAGTGACAGCGACGACGCCAGTTCGGATGACACTGCGGCAGCGGATGCAGTGGAACTCAGCCAGACTGAGGAGCCGGAATTTGCCTATGGCACCCTTAGTGCCGGCCGTCCCGAGCCGCAGAAACTGGTGCGCAAGCGGTTCCGTCTGGCCATCCTTGGCGATTTCTCGGGTCGGGCGGCGAAAGGGATTGTCGAGATCGGCGATGATCTGGCCGCCCGCCGGGGGGTCATTCTGGACCCAGATACCATTGAAGATGTGATTGAGAGCTTTGCCACTGAACTGATGTTGCCGATCGGCCGGGACGGCACCGGCATGGCGGTGAAATTGGGTGGGCTGGACGACCTGCACCCGGATGAACTGTATGAAAACGTCGAGCTGTTTTCCGAGTTGGTCGGGCTGCGCAAGCAGTTGCAAAGCGGTGTGACGGCGGATCATGCGGCCAATACGCTTCGGGCCTGGGGTGAGAAACACGGCACCCGCGTCAGCCCTCCGAAACCCCGCTCCGGCGGCAATGCGGTGCCTGCGGATTGCCGGTTGAGCGCGTTCCAGCTGTTGGTTGGCGATGCCGAGAACAAGTTGGGGCAGGCCTCGCCCGTGCAGGATCTGCTGGCGCGGGTGGTTGGCCCGCATATTCGGGCGCTGCCCAATGCGGATGTGGCCGCAATGATTGTGGCGGTGGACGCGGCGCTGTCGGATGCCATGCGCATGGTGTTGCACCACCCCGAGTTTCAGTCGTTAGAGGCGCAGTGGCGCACGCTGGATCTGATCGCGCGATCCGTTGAGGACGACGATACGCTGGACGTGATGCTATATGACATCTCGGCCGAGGAACTGGCGGCAGATCTGACCGCAGCCGAGGATCTGAGCGACAGCGGTTTTGTCAGGTTGCTGACGGGGGAACCGCTGGACGAGGAAAACGGCCGTGGCGGGTATTCGGCGCTGATCGGGTTGTATCAGTTTGAGGAAACCCCGCCCCATGCAGAATTGCTGGGCCGGATCGCGCGGGTTGCGGCGCATGTGGATGCGCCTTTCCTGGCCGGGATATCGCCTGCATTCCTGGAGACGGAAAAAGCCAAACTGCCCGCAGTGGTGACCAAGGCCTGGGACACGCTGCGGGGCATGGCTGAGGCGGGGCATTTGGGTCTGGTGTCGCCACGCTTTATGCTGCGCCGCCCATATGGCGCCAAGAGCGAGCCGATCTATGCGTTCCAGTTTGAGGAATTCACCGAAAGCGAAGGTCTGCGCGGCCTGCTTTGGGCCAACCCGGTGGTGCTGGCGGCAATCCTTTTGGCGCGCTCGTTCAAGCAGAACGGCGCCTCGATGGGGCTGGGGCAGATCATGTCGCTGGGCGATATTCCGTTTCACTATGTCAATGATCGCTATGGTGATCAGGTGGCGCTGCCCTGCACCGAGCGCAATATCAATCTGGACAAGATCGCGCTGGCACAGGAGCGCGGATTTATGGCGGTGTCGGCGATCAAGGGACGGGACGAGATCCGCCTGACCTCGTTTGGCTCGCTGGCGGGCGGCGATATTCTGGGGCCCTGGACCGGCATGCCAGCGCCGCAACCGTCGCCGCCGGATCCAAAACCGGTCGCTGCGGCAGACCCGGACGGCGATGATCTTGACGATCTGGGGCTGGACGATCTGGACCTTGGCCTTGATGACGATGATAGTGGCCTGGGTGATCTTGACGATCTTCTGGCCGGATTTGGCGATGATACCGATGACAGCGGCGAGGATGACGCTGACAGTATGGACGCCGATCTTGCTGCCCTGTTGGACGATTTATGATGTTAACATTTCGCATATCAATGTATTTTTTGTGCCCGGTTTGCCCCGGTGAAAAGAGGCGTCATGGCTGAAAGTAAACCACATGATCATAGCATTGTCTGGATGACCGGCAGTTATAAGGCCCGCGATCTGCTGCTGAAACGTGCGATCATACGCGAAGGTTTGAGCAAGCTGACCGAGACCACGGTTGAGTTTCAGTGCAAGAACAAGGCGGTGAAGCTGGATCAGATTGTCGGCCAAACCATGAACCTGCATGTGATGACCGATGACGGTGTTGATCAGAAGTATTCCGGCCTGTGTATCTCGGTTGAAAACCTCGGGATGCGGGATGGGTACGGTCACTACGTGGCCGAGGTGCGCCCGTGGTTCTGGCTGCTGACCCGGACCCAGGATTGTCGGGTGTTCCAAAACCTGTCGTCGGTCGACATCATCAAGCAGATCCTGAACGAACATGGCTTCAGCGATTTCAGGGACCGGCTGAGCGGCAGCTATGAGGCCCGTGAATACTGCCTTCAGTATCGTGAAAGCGATTTTGATTTCATCTGCCGCCTGATGGAAGAAGAGGGGATCTATTACTATTTCGACAGTACCAGCGATAAGAATGCGACCGAAAAGCTGCTGCTCTGCGACGGTGTCAGCGGCCATTCTCCGATCAGTGGGACGTCAACGATAGAATTCCACGCGCGTGATGACGCAGACCGGCGGCGCAAGGATCACATTGCGGAATGGGGCCGCGAAGAGCTTCTGACACGGGGCAAAGTGACCCTGAACGATTTTGATTTCCTGTCGCCATCTGCAGATCTGAAGGTGAACAACAAAATCGAAAAAGGCAGTCATAACCACAAGGATTATGAGGTTTATGACTATCCGGGGCACTATCGTAAAAACTCCGGGCTGGGCAACACTCAGGCGCGGGTGCGGATGGAGGCCGAGGCGATACGGCACAAACGCTGGCGTGGCGCGTCAAGCGTGCGGGGGCTGGCGACCGGCTATACTTTCAAGCTGAAGAACCACCCGGAAAAGGACGCCAACGCTGAATATCTGGTGGTGGATTGTGTGCACTACCTGCAGGTGGCCGGGGATTTCTCTGAGCGCGAGTCACAGCAGCGACGGCCCAAGAACAGCGGCGAGATGCGCCACGATCTGAAGGCCGCAAACATGGAGTTCCCCGAGGAGATGAAGGGCGACGCCTATGCTTCGACCTTTGGCGCCATTCCCAAGCAGGACCAGTACCGGGCGCCACTGACGACCCCCTGGCCCGAGATTTCCGGGCTCCATACTGCCATCGTCACCGGCCCGGCAGGCGACGAAATCTGGACCAATGAACATGGCCAGATCAAGGTGCAGTTCCACTGGGACCGCGAAGGCGAAAGTGACGAAAAATCCTCGTGTTTTGTGCGGGTGGTGACGCCGTGGTCCGGCAAAGGCTGGGGCATGGTGGCGGTGCCGCGTATCGGCCAAGAGGTGGTCATTCAGTTCGAAGAGGGTGATCCCGACCGGCCAATCTGCACCGGAATGCTGTATAACAAGGACACCATGCCACCCTATAACTACCCGGATGATCAGACCCAGATGGGGTTCAAGACCAACTCCTCCAAGGGCGGCGGTGGCTATAATGAGTGGATGTTCGAGGATAAAAAAGACGCAGAAATGATGCGAGTGCAGGCGCAAAAAGATCACCAGATGCTCGTCAAAAATAAGTCGGTGGTGACCATTGGTGTCGATGAAATTGACGCCGGCGCGCATGACGACGACGGCTGCCTGAGCCTGGTGGTCAAGCAAGATGTGACCGAGACCCTGCTGGATGGGGATCATTATTTCACCATCGAGACCGGCAGCCAGGAAATTGAGATCAAGACGGATAAGACCCAGACCATCGAGGGCAAGCACACCAAGACCATCACCGGAAATGATGCGACAACTGTGAAAACGGGTAATATGACGGTGGATGTCAGCTCGGGTAAGATCGAAATGACCGCAGCAATTGAAATTTTGCTTAAGGTTGGCGGATCTTCGATTAAGATCGACAATTCTGGGGTGACAATCAAAGGGCCAATGATCAAGATCGAAGGCACGGCCATGGTCGAAGCCAAGGCCCCCATGACGACCGTTAAGGGAGACGCTATGCTGACCCTTAAGGGTGGTCTGACGCTGATAAACTAGGTGGGACCGATGATTTTTAATGACTTGGTAAAAATGCCGACTGACCCGGTGGCCAAATTGCTGTCACGGGCCAATGTCATGTTGAAAACACCGTTGCAGGCGCCACCGACGGCAGGCGCCTCTGAGGTGCTGCAAGAGCTGAGCGACAAGGGCGCGCTGGTGGATCTGTTGCGGCTGCTGGCAATCTTGCTGCCACCGCGCGAGAGGGTCTGGTGGGCCTGTCTGGCGGCCCGCGATTATATCGGGCCACGGTCGGACAATGATCCGCCCTCGCTGACCGCATCCGAGGCCTGGGTTTACGAGCCGTCGGAAGAAAACCGCGATGCGGCGCGGATAACCTTGGACCATGCCTATATCGATGATGACACGGTGAATTGCGCGCTGGCTGTGTTGTATGCGGACGGCACCCTGGGACCGGGGGACCTGAAACAATATCCCGCGCCTGCCGGGGCCTCGGAAACTGCAGCATTTGCCATGAATATGGTGGCCTTGTCGGAATTGTCTGATAAGTTTGAAGAGCATGGCCAGATTTTGGTCGAGCGGGCGGTGAATATTGGGCGCGGTGGCAATGGGCAAGCGGATTCTGTTCAACCCCTAAAAGACAACGATTAACGAGGAGGAAGGTTAGCCATGGGAATGCCCCAAGCCCGTCTTACGGATCTACATGCCTGCATGTTGCCTTCGATACCGCCGCCGCCGGTGCTGCCGGTGCCGACCCCTATTTTGCCACCCTGTGCAGTGACTGTACTGGTCGGTAAACTGCCGGCCGCGCGGCTGACGGATATGGTGACTGCGGCGCCGCCGCATCCCATTATCAAAGGCTCGATGACTGTTTTGATCAACAAACTTCCTGCGGCCCGGGTTATGGACAACGCTGCCTGCGGTGGCTTGATCCTCAAAGGCGAGTTTACTGTTTTGGTCGGAGGATAACGCCACTTATGGCCGTGACACTAAAATTTCAAAGCTCGGGCTCCATTCCCGGAGATTCTGCGCCGGTGCCGATGCGCGGTCCCAGCCTGACGGTGGGGCGGGGCAACAGCAATGATCTGGTGCTGCCGGATCCCGACCAGCTGCTGTCGCGCACGCACTGTGTGATCGAAGACCACAACGGCAATATCGTGGTGGTCGATCTCAGCTCAAACGGAACCTTTCTGAACTACTCGAAAATCCCGCTGGGACGGACCCCAACCCCGTTGAATAATGGTGATGTATTGTGCATCGGCAATTACGAGATGGTGGTGGATATCCGCGATGAGCTGGCGGAAGCTGGCGATATGATTGCCGCCCCGGCCGCCCAGGCGCAGGTGTCGCATGGCAATGCCGACAACGCGCCTGACCCGATGGACCTGCTGGACGATGTCGGGCCGGGTAGTGATTTCCTGGATGATCTTCTGGGCGGATCCAAACCCACTGGCCCGTCGCAGATGAATCCGGTTGATCCGATCGACGACCTGCTGCCGCCAATGGGCGAGGACGAAGATCCGTTTTTCCAGAAATCCAGTGATGGCCGCGAGGGCGACGGCGCCAGTCTGCCCAGCCACAATCCTTCGGCACAGGATGCGTTTTCGCCGCAGATGGCCCAGGCCCCGGCCTCAATCCCGGATGATTGGGATGATGACTTTTTGTCCGGCATAGGCGGTGTTTCACCGTCACCGTCACCGTCACCGTCACCGTCAGCCGCTCCCAAAGACCCCTTTATCGAGCCTTCTGATCAGGTGGCTGTGGCGCCGCCCCCAGTGGCTCCTCCAGTGGCGCCGCGTCAGCCGACAGCGCCGCCGGTTATCACCCGACCAACGGCCGAGCCTGTAGCGGTCAAACAAAGCCCGCCGGCGCCGTCGGACAGCACTGATCAGCGGGCTGCAATTGAGGCCTTCCTGAGCGGCCTGGGGGCCGAGGGACTGGAGATCAAATCCGAAGATCACCTGAACACAATGGCCCGTATGGGGCGGGTCATGCGCACTCTGGTTACCGGATTGCGGGAAATCCTGATGACACGGGCGTCGATCAAATCCGAGTTTCGCATTGAGCAGACGATGATCTCGGCCGGCGGCAACAATCCGTTGAAATTCTCCATCACCCCCGAACAGGCGGTTGAGGCGATGGTGCTGCCGGCGACGCGGGGCTACCTGAGCCCGGAAACCGCCGCCGAGCAGGCGCTGAATGATATCAAGGCGCATGAAGTGGCGATGATGACGGGTATGGAGGCGGCGCTGAAAGGTGTGCTGACCCGGTTAGATCCCAAAGTGCTGGAGACCCAAATCCAGGACAAGGGCGGCATTAGTGGCCTGCTGAAGGGCAAAAAGGCACGCTATTGGGACGTCTACGAACGGCTATATTCCGAGATTTCGGACCAGGCTGAAAATGATTTTCATGAACTGTTCAGCCGCGAATTCTCGCGGGCTTATAAGCAACAATTGGACAGACTAAAAAAATAATCAGCGCCATCGCGTTGACCTAAAGTTAAGAAGAGGAGATCCAGGTGTCCTGGGACAGTAAAGTGCTTTGGACCGAGGGGCTGTTTTTGCAGCCGCATCATTTCCAGCAGTCGGATCGCTATACCGAAGCTCTGGTCACCGGGCTGGCGCGTCGAATACGCCCCTATGGCTGGGGTGTGAACGGGCTGGAAATTGATCATGAGGCCCTGAAGGTTGGTCAGTTTGCCCTGAAAAGCTGCGAGGGGCTGACCCATGACGGCACCGTGTTTCGGGTGCCAATGGCGGATCCGCATCCGCCAGCGATGGAGGTGCCAACCACGGTCAAGGATTGCATCGTCTATCTGACGGTTCCGCAACGGCGTCAGGGCGCGACCGAGGTGGATCTGTCGGGGGCGGAAATGTCGGCCAGCCGATTGCGCCCGTCCAAACAAGAGGTGAGCGACGTCACCAGCAGCGAGCGCAAGCCGGTGGAGCTGGACGTTGGCAAGATGCGTCTGCAATTTGCCCTTGAGGTTGACGATCTGGCGGATCGGCTGTCGATCCCGGTGGCCCGCATTATCGAGGTGCGCGCTGACAAGGCAATCATTCTGGATCAGGCCTTTATTCCCTCGTGCCTGGATGTGCGGGCGGCGCCGGCCCTGGCGGGGTTCCTGCGCGAGCTGGAAGGATTACTGGGGCACCGGATGGAGGCCCTGTCGGGGCGGCTGGCCGAAGGCGGCAATGCCCGCGGTGTGGCCGAGGTGTCGGATTTCATGCTGCTGATGGTGGTCAACCGGATGTTGCCGGTCATTCGCCACATGACACAGATCGAAAATCTGCACCCCGAGAGCTTTTTTGTCACCTGTGCGGCGCTGGCCGGAGAACTGTCGGTGTTTATGGCGGCAGACAAGCAGGTGCCGGCCTTTCCACCCTATACCCACGATAATCTGATCGCCTGTTTTGCGCCGGTCATTCGCACCCTGCGGCAATACCTCAGCTCGGTTCTGGAACAGACGGCAATACCGATCAAACTGGAGCCGCGCAAATACGGCATTTCGGTGGGCGTCATTGCCGATCGCAAGCTGCTGGGCAACGCGGGCTTTGTGCTGGCGGTGAATGCTGATATTCCGGCCGAAGACGTACGCCGCCATTTTGCAGGTCAGGCCAAGATTGGACCGGTCGAGGAAATTCGCCAGCTGGTCAACTCGGCACTGCCGGGGATCACCTTGCGGCCCTTGCCGGTGGCACCGCGACAGATCCCGTATCACGCGGGTGTGGTATATTTTGAAATGGACGGTGACAGCCCGTATTGGGGCAAGATGACCACCTCGGGTGGGATCGCCGTTCACGTGTCCGGGCAGTTTCCGGGGCTGAAGATGGAACTTTGGGCCATTCGCAACAATTAAGGCGGGAATAGAACATGGGTGATTACGACGACCCGTTTGCGGAACCGAATGACACCGAAAAGACGGTGATCAGGCCAAATCCGGGTGGCCGCCGCCCGGCGACACCGCAGCCGTTCCAACAACCTGTGGCGCAGCCCGAGGCGGCCCCGGTGGCGACGGGAGGCGATGCGTTTGGGGTGCCTCAGGCCGCGGTGCCCGCCGCAGCTGCCACGCCAAATGGGGGCAAGGCGAACCCGGTTGCGATGACGGGAATGAACCAGCTGACCGCCTGTGCCTCGACGTTGTTTGCCCTGATCAGCCGCATTCGCAACCGCGCCCAGCACATGGACCCGGACAAGTTGCGCCAAAGCGTGGTGGCCGAGGTGCGCGGGTTTGAAAACCGCGCCCTGCAGGCCGGGGTGACGGCGCAGACGGTCAAAATCGCTCGATATGCCATGTGTGCAACGCTGGATGACGTGGTGCTGAACACGCCTTGGGGCGGCCAGTCCAGTTGGGGGTTGCAATCCATGGTCGGCACCTTCCACCGCGAAACGGTTGGCGGCGATCGATTTTATGACCTGTTGGCACGGCTAGAAAAAGAACCGGGCGGCAATATCGACATGCTGGAGTTCCTCTACATGTGCATGTCGCTGGGCTTTGAGGGCCGCTTGCGGATTGAGCAGGGTGGCTCGGAGAAACACATGCAGATCCGCGGCGCATTGGCGCGGATTATCCGGGCGCAACGGGGGCCGGTTGAACGGGATCTGGCGCCCCATTGGCAAGGTTTGAAAAAACCGTTCAAGGCGCTGTCTGCCTGGCGGCTGGTGTGGATCTCGCTGATTGTCACCGCCGTGTTGCTGGGGCTGCAATTTGTCGGCCTGTCCTGGGCCCTGTCGAACCAGACCGAGCGGGTGATTGGCCAGCTGTCGATTGTGGATTCCGGCCCCGTGGCCACATTGGAACGCACCGCACCGCCACCACCGCCAGCGCCGCCAGCGCCCGAGGTGGTTGACCAGGTGGCCAAGGTCTCGGGGTTTTTGGAACCCGAGATTGCCGAAGGCCTGATCGAGGTTTTCCAAAAGGGCAATACGCTGACCATTCGGGTGGCCGGATCCGGCATGTTCGGGTCGGGATCGGACCGGCTGAAGCCTGAAATTGAATCGCGGATCATCCGGTTGGCGCAGTCGCTGAATAGTGAAAAAGGTGCGCTCATCGTGGTCGGGCATTCGGACAATGTGCCGATCCGTTCGTCCCGGTTCCCGTCCAATATGCATCTGTCGCTGGCGCGCGCCAAATCGGTGATGGCTGAAATGGCCAAGGTGCTGGACGACCCAAGCCGGCTGTCGGCCGAAGGCCGTGCCGACAACGAACCCCTGGCCGATAATGGCTCCAAAGACGGTCGTGCACGAAATCGTCGTATCGAAGTACTGCTGGTGCAGGAGAGTGACACATGATCAGGCGATTTATAATTCCGCTGTTCAAATCCATCTATTCGCTGCTGCTGATTTTCGCCGCAGTTCTATCCGCTTGCGTCTGGTTCTTTGGACCGTTTCTGGGTGGCGAGAGCTGGCGACCCTTTGACGGCATGACCGCGCGGATTGTGACCATCTCGCTGATCTGGGTGTTCTTCCTGCTGCTGATTGGGTTCATCTTTTGGCGTCGGCGTCGAAGAGACCGTGAAATGGGCGACGAGATCGCCGAGTCGCTGGACACCGGCGAGGATGATGTTCTGGCCGAAGAGATCGGCGAGCTGCGCGGCAAGTTCAAGCAGGCGATGGTCGAGCTGCGCAAATCCAAGAACGGCCAGCGCCATCTGAATGACCTGCCTTGGTATGTGATGATCGGCCCTCCGGGCGCCGGTAAAACCACTGCGATTGTCAATTCCGGGCTGCAATTTCCATTGGCAGACAAGCTGGGCAAGGCGGCCATTGGCGGTGTCGGCGGCACCCGCAACTGTGATTGGTGGTTCACCAATGATGCAGTGCTGATTGATACGGCCGGCCGCTATACCACACAGGAAAGCGATGCCGAGGCGGATAATGCCGCCTGGATCGGCTTTCTGGGCCTGCTGAAGAAATACCGCAAGCGTCAGCCGATCAACGGCGCCATCATTGCGATTTCACTGTCGGATTTGTCGCAGCAGGATGAGATCACCCAAAAGGGCCACGCGCAGGCGGTGCGCAGGCGTCTGTCCGAGCTGCGCGAACGTCTGGGGGTGCGGTTCCCGGTCTATGTGCTGTTCACCAAGGCCGATCTGATCGCCGGATTTAGCGAGTTTCACGATGCCTTGGGCAAGGAAGAGCGCCAACAGGTCTGGGGATTCACCCTGCCATTGCCCAAGGGCAAGTCAGACGAAGCACCAATTGCCCGCTTTGACGAAGAGTTTGCCCTGTTGCTGGGGCAGCTGAATGCACAGCTTCTGGAGAAAATGCAGGCGGAGACCGACCATCAGCGCCGGGCGCTGGTGGCGGGGTTCCCGGCCCAGGTGGCCTCGGTTCGGACCGTGGCACGGGAGTTCCTGAACGAGGTGTTTCAGGACAATCGCTATGACCAGCGGCAGATGCTGCGCGGGATTTATTTCACATCCGGCACCCAGGAGGGCACCCCGATTGACCGGCTGATGCTGGGCATGGCGCAGACCTTTGGCATTGGTCGTCAGGCGATCGGCACCGGCCAGGGCACCGGTCGGTCGTTTTTCCTGACCCGCCTGTTTGAGAGTGTGATGTTCCCCGAGGCCGGTCTGGTGTCTGCGGACGACAAGGTGGAGCGCCGCTATCGCTGGACCCGGCGGGGCGCCATTACCGCCACGGTTCTGGTGGCGATGGTCACCGGTGGGTTGTGGGTCCGGTCCTATCTCAGGAACACCGATTTGATCGCCGAGGCCGAGACACAGGTTGCGGCCTATCAGGTTGCGGCGGCGACCCTGCCGCCCAGCCCGATTGGCGATACCGATCTGGTGCCGGTGGTCACCGCGCTGAACCTGTTGCGGGATTTGCCCGCCAACCCGGTTTTGTCGGACCCCGATCCCGACCGCGAGATGACCTATGGTCTGTATCAGGGCGAGGTGATTGGAACCCAGGCGGCGCAGACCTATCGCGGTGCGCTGAACCAACGTCTGCTGCCGCGCTTACTGGTGCGGCTGGAAGAACAGATCATTGGCAATATCAACAACCCGGATCTGTTGTACGAGGCGCTAAAGGTCTATCTGATGCTGGGCCTTCAGGGCCCGATGAACCAGGATCTGATCAAGGAATGGATGCGGCTAGACTGGGAACATGTCGCCTATCCCGGTGTTACTCGCCTGCAGCTGCGCAGTGACCTGACGGATCATTTGAACGCCCTGCTGTCACAACCAATGCAGGAGGTGGCGCTGAACGGGCCGCTGATTGATCAGGTGCAGAACATCCTGTCGGAACTGCCGCTGGCACAGCGGGTCTATAACGGTATCGTCAATTCCAACACCGCCACCAGCCTGCCCAAATGGCGCCTGACCGATATTGGCGGGCCTTCGGTAAAGCGGGTGCTGGTGCGAAGCTCGGGCAAGCAGCTGAACGATGGCATTGAGGGAATCTATACCTACGACGGTTTCCACAATGTGTTCCTGCCCGAAGCGGTCAGCGTCGCCGAACGGGTGCAGCGCGAGATCTGGGTTCTGGGCCAACGCAGCGAAGAGGATCAGAATGATTCAGTGCTGTTGGCGTTAAGTCGGGATGTGCTGGACCTGTATTACAACGATTTTATCACCCGCTATGATACCATGCTGGGCGATGTGGATATCATCCCGCTGGAATCCCTCAGCCACGCGGTTGAGGTCACCAATGTGCTGTCTGGCCCCACTTCGCCGATGGTCAATATCCTGACCGAAGTGTCGCGGGAAACCCAGTTGGCGGTGGATCGCAATGCCGTGGATACCTCGGCGCTGACGGGTGGCGCTTCGCAGGTGGCGGCACTCGAGGCGCGATCGAACCTGTCGATCCAGGGTCAGATTCTGATGGAAGCGCTGATCCAATCCTCGGCGGGGAGCAACGGAGCACCGCCGAAACCGCCCGGATCTTACGTCCAGGACCGGTTCCAGTGGTTGCATAATCTGGTGCAACGCCCCGAGGGCCAGCCGTCGCAGCTGGATGATCTGATGGTGTCGCTGCAACTGGTCTATCAGGATCTGAACAAGATGTCGTTCAGCGGAGTGGCCACTGGCGGCGAGGCCCTGTTGCAGTTCCAGCAATCGGCGTCCCGCGCCGACGGGCCGGTGCAGCGATGGGCGTCGCAAATCTCCACCGGCTCCTCCGGGATCACCTCTGAGGGCACCCGCGCTTCGATCAACGCGCGCTGGCAGGCCTCGGTGCTGCCGTTCTGCACGCAAGCGCTGGACAATCGCTATCCGTTCAACCGGCGGGCGCGGGCAGATGTGGCCATGGCGGATTTTGCCAAGCTGTTTTCACCCGGCGGCCTGATTGACGGTTTCTTCAATGAAAACCTGGCAAAGTTTGTCGATACCCGCAGTCGTCCCTGGACCTGGAAACGGGTCAATGCCGTGGATCTGGGGATCAGCCCGGCGGTGCTGGTGCAAATGCAATACGCCGCAGAAATCCGCGATGCGTTCTTTGCCGGTGGACCAACGCCGGCAGTGCAGTTCCAGATCACTCCCAAGGCGCTGGATCCCAAGGCCAAGAACGTGCTGCTAGAGATTGACGGGGTACAGGTTGCCTATGGGCACAGATCGGGGCAGCCCAGTCCGGTTGCCGTGACCTGGCCCGGAACGGTCGGACTGGCGCGGATCACCCTGTCACCCAAGAAACGCGACAATGAAAACTCCATGTCGCGTGATGGGCCCTGGGCCTGGTTCCGATTGCTCGATTCAGCTGAGGTGCGACGCACCAATGTGTCTGACCGCCGCCGGGTGAACTTTCGCATCGGCGGACGGCTGGCGCTGTTTGAGCTGCAGTCGGGATCTGTGATTAACCCCTTTGCCCTGCCGGCCATGGCAAAGTTCAGCTGCCCCAAGTCGATGTGAACGCCATGGGATTTGGAGCATTTGGAAAAATACCTTCGGTTGGCGACTTCTTTCGCCTGTCGCCACCAGCCGGATTTACCCGGGCCTGGGACGAATGGTTGCAGGGGTTGCTGCTGGCAGGGCAGGGCACGCATGGACCCTATTGGGATGGCTATTACATGACCGCTCCGATCTGGCGGTTCACCCTGTCGCCGGGGCTGGCCGGACCACAAAAGGTGATGGGCGTGCTGATGCCGTCGGTGGACCGGGTTGGGCGGCGGTTCCCGCTGACGCTGATGGCGGCGCTGCCAACACCGGGGCCGGCCTCGCTGGATCATCTCTGCGAGACCAAATTGTTTGAGCAGTTGGAGGATGTGGCGTTGGCCTGCCTTGAGGATAATATGACACGAGAAAAACTGGCACAGGATCTGGAGGGATGTCCGCTGCCAACCCAGCGGGCGCATGCTCCGGTGCGCGGCACCGAGGGATGTCTGTTGATGACCGGCGCCAGCAATCCTGCGGCGTTACCCAGCCTGCTGGCCGGCGATCTGCTGGATCGGAAAATACCCGGCGCCAGCCTGTGGACAGCCGTTTTGGACGGGGTGCCCCGGCTGATGGTGTGTCAGGGACTGCCCAGCGGCAATGCAGCGCTGGGATTATTTGACTTAGCGGCACCAATCTGGAGCGAGGCACGACCAATATGAGTCAGTTTCAAAACTATCGCTATACCGTGCAAACCCATGTCGGGCTGAAGCGCAAGGTGAATGAGGACACGGTTCTGGCCCTGCCAGAGCAAGATATCTGGTTGGTTGCAGATGGCATGGGCGGCCATCAGGCCGGAGATTTTGCCAGCCGCGCCATTGCCGATACCGTCGCCATGATCCCGCAGGGGCTGGACCCGACAGCGCGCATGCACGCGCTGCGTGACGCCATCCAAAGCGCGCATCAGCTGATCCTGGCCGAGGCCGAGGCGCGCGGCGCAGGGGTTATTGGTGCAACCGTTGTGGCGCTGATGTTGGCCAATGGGCATTTTGTCGGGCTATGGGCCGGCGACAGTCGTATCTACCGGTTGCGAAATGGTCTGATTGAAATGCTGACCACCGATCATTCCTCAGTGGCGGAATATGTGCTGGCCGGCCGGATGACCTGGGACGAGGCCGAACAGCACCCGCAGTCCAATGCGATCACCCGGGCTGTCGGCGTCGGCGAGGTGCTGGAACTGGACAAGGTCCGCGGCGAGGCGCAGGCGGGTGATCGGTTCCTGGTCTGTTCAGACGGGCTGACCAAATATGCCACCTTTGCCATGCTGCAAGATATCCTGAGCAGCACTCCGATTGAAACCGTGGTTGAACGTCTGGTGCAGGTGGCCTTGGCTGGCGGCGGCGCTGACAATATTTCGGCCATCGTGGTGGATGTGCAGTAAGCCACCGGAGAGTTTTAAACTCGGGATTACGGCTGCGCTGTGATCAGGATTTTGCTGTCCAGCGACAGGATCCGCCCGGCATCGACCTCGGCACTGGCTTGCAGCGCTTCGGCAAAACCAACAGCGCTTTCCGAGGTGGGTCGCATCCCGTCGAACAACGGCGCAGAGGAATGCAGCACTAGGACCTTGCTTTTCCCAAGCGAGCTGTCATCCACCCGAAAGGCAATGCCGCCGCCGGTTGAGGCCGCGTCCAGGCCAAAGGCAACCCGCACCTTTATCTCGCCACTGCGGCCATCGCGCAGCACTGCGACCGCGTTTTCGGGGCGCGAAATATTGGGCAGCAGATGGAACACATTGCCAGACACGTCGAGGATCGACACCGTCAAATATCCCGTTGTCATCTTGGCTGGCAGCACCACATCAATCACCGGGTTCTCGCCGACAAAGAAGCGCCCCGACGGGTTTGGTTCGTTGCGGTCGCCAACGGTAAAAGCCACCGAAGTCGCCCCGGTGGGAGCTCTGGGCAGATGCTGTTCGATCAGACAGAGGCTGGGGTTCAGAACATCCAGATCCAGCACCAGCTTGCGGTCACCAGCAATGGCGCGCAACTCATCAAACAGGCCAATACGGGTGGAGGTTTCTGCCACCCGGCCGGTCACCATGATCGGGTCCTGGGGGCCATAGCCGCCGATAGATCCTGTCTGCGGTGCGGCCAGCTGTCCACAATCGCTTTTGGCCTGCAAAATTGCACGCACATCGGCTGCCAGCAGGATGGGCGGCACAAATGTGATCTCAACTTTGCCGTCCAGCGCCCCCGGCAGGCCAGACTTGAAAACTGTATTTATCCGCGTCAGCACATCCACATCTGAGGTGGTGCCGGTCAGTTTGGCCTTGTTGTTAGAGACCACAAACCGCCATTCCTGCAGCGCTGTCAGCGGCTGCAAACTGGCCAGAACGTCCTCTCCCCAACTGTCGGCAATATCGCCGGATGCCAATGTCAGGTCTGCATCGCCAACCAGTGCAGTCAGCGCATCGCGGGTGGTTTCCGACGGCATATAGCCCACCGCCTGAATGTCCCCTTGGGGGGGCTTCTCAACGATCAGGGTAAAGGGATTGGCGGGTGGGTAGGCCGGCGCAAGCAAGCCATCGAACAGACCCGAAACATAACCGCCAACTCCAACGACCGCCAGTGCAACGCTGAGCCCGATGGCCAGTATTGCCCCCCGACCCGAACGGGGTTTTGGTGCGGCTGGCGCGGCAGTTTTGGGTTTTGATTTTTTCGTCGGCACTGCAATTACAGTGGCCTCATCAACCATATCCCTGGCTGTTGCGGTATCTGGCGCAGGAGCTGGATGGGCCTGGGGGTCATCAATATAAGACAGGACATCGACTGCACTGGCAAGACGCTTGTCGCGGTCAGGCTCGCACATGCGGTCAATCAGCCCCTTCAGCGGTTGCGGCACGCCGGAGGTGTCCAGTGGTTTTTGCTTGTTCTCAACCACTTCCATCGGGTTGGCACCCAGATTTGGCGGGGTGCCGCGGAAATTGGCCAGTAACAGGGCGCCCAGGGAATAGATATCGGCGCGGGCATCGGTATTGCCGCTCAGCTGCTCGGGTGCGGCATAGGAATATTTGCCGGCAAATTCATTGCCGACGATGGTCTGCGCCCCGGGGTTGGTGTCTTTGGCAATGCCAAAATCAATGATCACCGCCTGGGCAGGATCACCGCCACGCAGGATGATATTGTCGGGGCTCAGGTCTCGGTGGACGATATTGCTGGCGTGAGCCGCGCACAGCCCCTCGGCGACCCGACGGCCGACAATCAGCAGATCCTCGGCGGACATCGGGCCCTGTTTCATCTTCTTGTCCATCCCCGGACCGTCGACGAAATCCATCAGCAGATAGATCTGACCCTCGGGTGTCCGGTGATTTTCGGAATAGCGCACCACGGCATCATGGCGGATTTCGCGAATATTTTCCTCGCGGGCCATCAGCACGGTGAAATCTTCGTTGCCGGCCAGTTCCTGCTTTAGAACCTTCAGCGCCACCAGGTTGCCGGAAATCTCCGAGCGCGCCTTGTAGACATCCGAAGTGCCGCCGCGACCCAACAGGGTTTCGATGCGATAGGTATTATTCAGCAAATCACCAGGCTGAAACATATCGCCCGGGCGCGAATCCATCATAGCGCCCTCCTTGGCGCAGGTGCAGCGGCGTGACGCGCGCGCAAATGCTTAGCCAAGAGCCTGGAATTCAACCCGGCGGTTGATATCAGCACGGGTATCATCACCATCAAATGGGGCTGTCTCGCCCATGCCAATTGCCTTGAGCATGGAGTCATCAATACCGCAGGCCGAAATCAAATGACGGCGCACTTCCTGTGCACGCAGCAGAGACAGGCGCTGATTGTAACCTGCAGAGCCGGAGCTGTCGGTATGGCCGATGATCTGAAACACGGTTCCGTCAAGCAATTGCATCGACCGGCACATATTGACCAGTTTGGGTTGCTGATCAGTCCGCAGTGCGGCGCTGTCGAAGTCAAACGAGATCTGCACGTTGATCTGAGCCTGCCGTTCAACCGGCTCATATTCGTCGGCGTCGATGGCGGCGACAGTTGCGGTTTCCTGTGTTGCCGTATCAGCAGTTGCATCCGCAGCAGCATTGGGCACGATGACCAAGCCGCGGGTCTTTTGCTTTTTAAAGGCCGCAGTGAGTTCTTCGACCGACATTTCTTGGGCTGTTTGCGCAAATACGCTTGGTGCGGTCGCCAAACCGGCGACCAGAAGGCTAACAAATAAGATGTTGAGACGGGTCATTACATGCCCCCTAATAAGACCAGTTACCGCCTGAGCCTATACCACTGCCATGAACCTGCCAATGGCTTTGACGTATTGGTTGAATATTCTAAAGGTAAGGAATTCCGCCTGATATTCACGAAAAGCTTTACTCAGAGGTCAGAACCAGATGAATTGGCATTCATAAATAAGAGGTCCACATGCGCGTATTGCCAGCCGTAATCTTAGCCGTTGCCCTGATGTTGCTACCCGGCATCTGGTTTTCCCTGAAATGGGCATTGTCCGATGAGGGGTTTGAGGGGGCGGCGGTGGATTCCACGGCGCGCATCGAAATTGAAATGCTGCGGCAGCAAATCGAAGACCTGCAGTTACGTCTGTCTGACCTGAAAAGCCAAGTGGCACGCCTGCCTATTGGCGGTGCCTCGGCCCCGGCCACCGATGACGCCGATGGCGAACAGGCGATTTGGGCGCAAACCCCCGGCGCCGATTTGGATTATGCTCAAGTGGTGCTGATTGCCGACCGGACCAATGTGAACCAGGGGCTGCAGGTGGCAGGTGGATCCTACCTGTCGGAAAAGCTGGGCCGCCCCCGCGAAGATCTGAACGACAATTGCCAACCGATGACCAATCCGGAGCTGAAGGCAAAGCTGGTCACCGAACAGGTGGGGCCGATCCGGGTCAGCATGTTGCAACCGGCGATCACCAGTCTGAAGGTCGTTTTCGAGAACATCCGCTCGATTGACCCGGATTTATACCAGCGCATCAACACGGCCGGGGCGCTGTGCGTGCGACGCATCCGCGGCACGCAGAATTCACTTTCGACACATAGTTACGGGCTGGCGGTGGACCTGAACATTGATGGCCAGCTGGACAATTTCACCGATGGCAAGACGCAACTCGGCCTGACCATCATTGCTGATTTTTTCAACGATGAAGGCTGGGTCTGGGGGGCCGGGTTCCGGCGTGAGGACAGTATGCATTTTGAAATCAGCCGCCGCCAGTTGGATCAATGGCTGGCCGACGGCAAGCTGTAGATCGCTCAGGACGACCGTAGCAATACTTTGTTGGATCCCAAGGCTGCGGCGATCTGCTGGTAGTGCAGCGCCCGTCCTAATGAGGCATCGGCAGAGCGCAGCAACTGGGTTTCTGCCTCGGCCAGAACCGCCACCGCCTGTGATATGGCGCGGCGCTTTTGGGCGGCTGAGACGGCAGACAACGGCCGGGTCGAGCGGAAGCTGCCATCGACAGCTTCCATACGTGCCCTGGGTCTGTTCTGATCCAGATTGTCCTGGGTGATTTGCCTCAACTGGACCGCCGTGTCGCGCAGAATACGCCTCGCCTCGCCATATCGGGCCAGCCCGGACATACTCTTTTCCAAGACCTCTAACCGCTCGGCCAGACAGTCAATCACATAGACATCCGCGACGCCGCAGCGGCCGCGCATTGCAGCCAGATGCGGTATGATTTCGTCAGGGGTATTCAGCTTGGGCCCATTTTCCCTTTCCAGATCAAAATCACCGGACCGGCCCTCGCTCTCTTCTGGGGCACTATATTCCGGATATTCTGGGTTCTCAGGTTCCGACGTCTGTGCCTGCGCCGATTGAGGCAGCCACAGCACGGTAACTGACAGCGATAAAAGCACCACTCGCAATAGGTTCATAATACCGTCCAACCTTTTCGTTCTGGTTTACTCTTCAATACCATAGGCGCGCCGGATGCCCCGTTGGGTGCCGGGGCCAAAATCTCCGTCGATGGAGCCCTGATAGAAATCATTTTTCTTTAGCATGGTTTGCAGCGCACGTCGGGTTTCCCCGGTGAACATGGTGGGGCGATCGCTGAGCAAGTCCAGCACATCCGCGCTGCCCGAACGCAACGCCTGGTACAGATAAAAGGCCGCGTCGTCGGGGCCCTTGTTGGCAATCAGCCCATCGTCTATCAACGCCGCAAAATTGAACTGGGCCTGCGGGTGGCGCAGATCAGCGGCGCGTTCAAAAAACGTCAAAGCCTTTTGTGGATCGGCCGGCAGACCCAGCCCGCCCTGATAATGCAAAAACCCCAGATCGTTGATTGCATCGGCAAAATCCTGCTGCGCGGCGGCGCGATACAGTGCCAGTGCGCTGGGGTGATCAACCGCCACTCCAGTACCGCGTTCGTATAATTTCGCCAGCTCAAACTGCGCCTCGGGAGAGCCGGCATCCGAGGCGGTCTGCAGGAATGCAACCGCAGCCTTTGGGTCAAATCGGCCCTGGTTTGGGTTCAGCCGGATATAGGCCAGCCCCAGCATCGAGCGGGTGTCGCCCTGATCCGCCAGAGCCAGCAACTGATCCTCTTGATCGGAGCGCAGCGAGGCCCAGCCATCGATCGGCTCAACCGAGGCGACATCAACCTGGCCTTCGGTGGCGCCGGCCAGATAGAAGGGCACCCCGGTCAGAGACCCATAGGTATGGGGTTCCTGCAGGTTGCCGGTTTGCCGCAGCACACTGTCACGGACCTGCCTGAACATCAGGCTGATCTCCAACCCCGGCTCTGCCATTTTTTCCATCAGGGCAAGGGCATAGGGGCTATTGGTGCCGTTACCATCCAGCGCCACCTGGCCATCACGCGCGGCAAAGGCCACCAATGTACCCCGGTCCGGGTTCGCGGCCGCCATGCCGCCGCCGCCGCCTCGGGTGCCTTCCGCATCGGCGCTCTCGACGGTGTCATTGGTCAAGGCAATGGCATCGCCCAGCGGGTTGTTGCGACAACTGTCCAGAATGACGATGCGCATTGTTCGGGCCCGGTCCACCGCCGCCAGCAAGCGTTTCAGCGACATCGACTGGCGCTGCACATCCAGATTGCTGGTCACGGATGCATCCACCGGGATCAGAAAGTTTTCGCCCTGAACCTCAATCCCATGACCGGCAAAATAGATCAGCGCCAGGTCAGCCACTTCAGAACGGAAGGAGAAATCCTCCAACAGCTGCTCAACCTCTGCCACCCCCGCATCTACCGAAAGCGTGACATCAAAACCTATTCGTTCAAGCGTCGCCGCCATGGCAACGGCGTCATTTTTAGTGTTGTCCAAAGCTGGAAGGGTTTGATAGTCGGACATGCCCATAACCAAGGCGATTCGGCGACTGTCAGCCTGCGCCAGAGCCGGGGCAACCGACAACAACATAATACAAAATAGTCGAAAAACAGCCGTCATTTCGAGACCTCAATACACCAATTACCGATTAAGGATCAGCCTATCGCGCCCTCTCTCTAAAGAGAAAGGAAAAAACCGTGATCAAAGAGACCACGGTTTGTCGTTGGGGTGCTATATCGGCAAGAGATGCGCTGCCCAACCAGGGCAACAGGGCTCTTTTCGACTATCTGGCGGAAAAAGATTCGTCTGGGTCCCGCAGACGGTCGCGCAATTTCTGCAAAGTCACCGCTTCGGAAGCGCGCACCAGGTCCGTATCGCCCCCGTCCATCGCCTGCAACCGCAGCCGTTGAAAAAAACCAGCCAGGCCTGCAAGCGTTTGTGCCACCAGGTCAAAATCCTGAAGCGCCTGACGGTCCTTACGTGTCGGTTTGGTGTCGCTTTCTAGAATGGTAAACACCACATCTTCAAGCTGTTGTACCTGAGCCTGTAGATGAGACATTTCCCGAGCGGAAACCGCGCAGAGATCAGTCAAAGATTTGCCATTCTGCTCCATGGTTACAGGCGTCCCACCACTTGTTCGATTGCCTGCTTCATGGTTGCGACGGTGAACGGCTTGCGGATGATGTTGTTCATCGCCAGGCGACGGCCAACTTCGACCACTTCTGGTGTTGGCTTGCCGGTCACCAAAATGAAGCCGGTGCGCTGTGTGGCGCGGTTTTCACGCATACATTTAAGCAGCCCCAATCCATCCATGCCAGGCATGTTATAGTCCGACAGCACCAGGTGCACCGGATTGGTCGCGATCTTTTGAAAGGCAGACTGGCCGTTGTTTTCAACCATATAATTCTTGATGCCCAGTTCATCCAGTGTCTGGGTCAGAATTCCACGACTGGTGGACATGTCATCAACAACCATAATGCGCAGAGAGTCTTTGAGGCTCATGTTTTAGTTCCTTGTAGTTTCTTCAGCGTCGGCAAATCAGGCGAGAGCACCGGCAGAAGAGTTGATGTAGGTTGTAATCCCCGCAGTTTTCAATTGCGTGGCAGCGGGACCGGACATGCGTTCCGAATGGCCAATGAACAGATAGCCATTTGGGTTCAGCGAAGCCTGAAACGCCGCCCAGACTTTCTGCTGGGTTGGGGTGTCAAAATAGATCGCCACATTGCGGCAGAAAATGGCATCGAACTTGCCGCGGAACGGAAAGGGTTCGATCAGGTTCAGGACACCAAAACTGACCCGTGAACGGATCACCTCTGGCATTTTATTGTCGGTGCCACTGTCGCCCTTGACCCGGTACTCGGCCGGAATCTGCGCCCGCTCATCAGCAGGGTATTGCGCCGCTTGGGCGGCGCGGACAACCACCGGATCAATATCCGTCCCAAGGATCTTGATATCCAACCGGCCGGCCTCGGGGCAGAGCTTATGCAGCACCATTGCGATGCTATAGGGCTCCTGCCCGTTCGAGCAGCCCGCAGACCACAACCGCACCCGGCCACCACTGCGCGCCTTTTCGATCAGGGGCGGCAGAACGTCATTGCGCAGGGTGTCAAAATGATGCGATTCCCGAAAGAACTGCGTCACGTTTGTGGTCAACAGCGACAATAGTTCGCTGCGCTCCCCCTCGCCACCGGGCGCATCAAGGCTGGCCAGATATTTATTGAAGTTCTGCACCTTCAGCTTGTTCAACCGCCGCGACAACCGCGAGGATACCAGAGGTTTCTTGTTGCTCGACAGAGCCAGCCCAAAATTCTTGTGGGCAAACTTGGCGATAGCATCAAAATCCTGATCTGACAGGGAAAATTGACCCACTCCGGGATCTATCGAGCTGGCAATACTCACTGTGTCACCTGCTCCCGCGATGAAATCACAGCATTCAGATTGATGATCCGCACCATTTCATCATTCTGAGAAATGATCCCCTGAATAAAGTCCATGGTGTTGCGACTGTCCACCTGCGGTGTCTCCTGAATGTCATCCGGATCGATCGAGATGATCTCGGACACCGCTTCAGCCAACAGCCCCACGGGCTTGTCATTGACCGAGACCACGATCACCACATTGCGTTCGCTGGCGGCGGTCTGTTCCAGCCCGAACCGGGCAGACAGATCATAAATCGGGATCACTGCGCCGCGCAGGTTCATCACCCCCAGCACATCCGCAGGGGCATGTGGCAGCACCGTGACAGGCTGCCAGCGGCGGATCTCGCGGATCTGGGTTATCTGCAGGCAGAAGGCCTGACCTGCGACAGTGAAACTGACGAATTCGCTGTGCTCAACGTGTTTGGCTTCAGCTTGCAATTGCATTGTTCATCCTCCGTTCGGTGTCAAAGACGGCTGCCGAGGACGACGCCGTTACGATGCTTTCGGGATCAAGGATCATGGCAATCTTGCCATCCCCAAGAATGGTTGCGGCGGAAACGCCGGGGACATTGCCACAGACGCCATCCAGACTTTTGATCACCACCTGGCGCTGATCATGAATGTCATCGACGGCAAGGGCGCAGCGGTCGCCGTTTTCAGTTTCCACCAGGAGATAGACGCCAGCCGGTTCGCTATGGGAGCTGCTGCGCAGTCCAAGGCTGCTGGCAACATCACAAATCGGAACAAAACTGCCGCGAATGGACAACAGGGTGCCATCGGCGCCGAGATTATTGATCATGTCGTCATTGCCGCGCATGGTTTCGACAATGGCGGTGATCGGGACCACCATGGTGTGACCGGCGACCGATACCACCATGCCGTCCATAACGGCCAGCGTCAGCGGCAGGATGATCGAGAACACCGATCCCTCACCCGGGGTCGACGAGATATTAACCCGACCGCCAAGCGCCCCAACTGCGTTTTTCACCACATCCATGCCAACACCCCGACCCGACAGGTTGGAGATTTCAGTGGCGGTGGAGAAGCCCGGCAGGAACAGCAGATTGTCGATTTCACCGTCGTTCAGTTCGGCGTTTTCCGGGATCAACCCCTTGTCGATGGCGATTTGCCGGATTTTTTTGCGGTTCAACCCAGCGCCGTCATCCTTGACCTCGATGCAAACCGAACCCGACCGATGCGCCGCCGTCAACCGGATTTCGCCGACTTTCCCCTTGCCGGCAGCGGCCCTGACATCCGGTTTTTCGATACCATGATCAACCGCATTTCGCAGGATATGCGTCAAGGGATCGGCCAGACGTTCGATCACCGTTTTATCGACCTCGGTGGTCTCGCCAATGGTGATCAGTTTGGCCGTTTTGCCGGTCGCGGCCGAAGCCTCGCGGACAATACGTGCCATCCGCTGAAACAGCGGTTTCACCGGCTGTGCGCGGATTGCCATGACACCTTCCTGAATGTCACGGGCCAGGTTTTTAAATCCTTCCAGTTCGGTCTCGACATCGCGGGTATCCGTGACATCCAAGTTGGCAATTTGCTGTGCAAGCATGGAGTGATTGATGATCAACTCCCCCACCGCGTTGATCAGGCGGTCCACGCGGTCAAGCTCAACCCGCAGGGTTGGTTTTGGTCCACTTGATTTTGCGGTTTCCTTTTTGGCTTCGGCGGTTTTTTCAGCTGCCTTTTCAGGTTCGGCATCCGGCTCCATATCGGCGGCTGCCTCAGCCTCAACCGGGGCCGGTGCGGGGGCCGGGGTCTCGTCGGTTTCAGGCGTCGGCGGCTCTAAAGGGAGCGCCAGCGCATTTTCTTCTTCTGCCGGAGCCAGGCCAAACGCCGCGTTCAAGGCCGCCAGGGCATCCGCGTCATCTTCTTCTTCCCCTTCAGAGCTGATCGACAGCTCACACAAGCCTTCGACAAATTCGAAAACCGCTTCGATCGCAGAGCGGGATTCGCTGGTCACCAGTGTCAGCTCCCAAGATAGATAGCTTTCGCCATCTTCCATCGCCTCAAATCCGGGAAGTTCGCTATCGTCCAGCCGCACCGAGAGAGCCCCCAGATCAGACAGCGCCTGAAACAGGAAATAGGGTTCGTTGCCAGTATCGAACATTTCTTTGAGCGGATGAAAGCGAATATCGTACCGGGCCTCCTGAACCTCAGCAAGCGGCGTTGGGTCAAACGTCGCCCCGACCCCCATGGGTTCAAAGACCAGCTCTTCTTCTTCGCCGTCAATATATTCGCCCAGGGCCGCAATCAGCACATCGTGATGCGCTTGATCGGCCTCACCGCCATCGCGTGCACAGGTCACCAGATCAGACAGGTGATCGCTGGCCCGGAACAATAGCTGGATCAGCTTTTCGTCCAGTTCCAGTTTATTGGAACGTACATCGTCAAAAACAGTTTCGAAGTTGTGCGCAAAGGCCACCAGATCGTCCAGGCCAAACGCACCCGCGCCGCCCTTGATGGAATGCACAGCTCGAAATACCGCGTTGACGGTTTCAGGGTCCTGATCGCCTTCTTCGATGGCAGCCAGCCCCGCATCCATTGCTTCCAGGAGTTCTTCGCACTCCTCAAAGAATGTATCCAAGATTGAACCAGTCATTTTATGCAACCGCCCCTGTAACGCGCTTAAGTGCAAAGATCAGAGAGTCGTCGTCAAACGGCTTGGTGATCCAGCCAGTGGCACCGGCAGAGCGCGCCCGCGCCTTCAGATCAGCAGAACTCTCGGTGGTCAGCACCAGGATCGGAACCTTGGAGTTGATTTCCTCTCCGCGCAGCTCCTCGATCACGCCGAACCCATCCAGGTTGGGCATGTTGATATCAGTGATCACCACATCCGGGGCAATGTCGGGATAAAGATCCACCCCTTCGCGACCGTCTACGGCGCTGTGATACTCAAACCCGGCCTCTTCCAAGCAGGCTGCAAGTAAATTCCGAATAGTGCGGGAATCATCTATCGCAAGAACTTTGGTTTTCATGCTGTGTCCTTATCTTCAAATCGGTTTGCATCGACCCCCATGAGGGATAGAGCCCGGCGGCAGCCTTCAGTGATATTGGTGACCGAGAATTCTAATCCCTCGGATCGCCATTGTTGTTCCGCCCCAAGCAATAATTGCAGGCAGCGAGACGGCAGCATTGCCACCTTGCTGCAATCAACCTCGATCGGTTGTGATCCGGCCCCATCCAGGAACGAGATCAGCGGTGTCAGCTCAGAAAATGCATTTGGCAAATCCAAAACATGTATTTGTGGTTTGGTCGTCATATTCAGCGATTCGCACCCCCGTTGTAGGCGACGTGTTGGACTTCGATGCAGAAGACATATGCGGCGGGCCTTAATAATTTATTGCCGGGGACCGCCAGTTTCGGAAAATCACCGGGGTTCTTGGAGCGACAATTTACCCTTTATTTTATGAGAATTTCGAATGTATCGCGGCAACCCGTGTTCAGGGGTGATCGGGTCGCGGCGCCGACGATCAAGCCCCACCTTATACTCTATAGCTGCGTTTTCAGGGGGGGCGATTAAGGGGGTCGGCAACAATCTGGCGCCAATCAGCGGCAGCTGCGGCCAAAATGAATTCCAAAACTTGGAGAAATTTCCGGTTTGTAAGGTTCAAATTAACCCTCGATGGACCATCAAGAGCATCAGTGCAAATACGGCACTCCAGGTCACGTTCTTTTGGGAGGACAAAATGAAATCAATTAGATCTCTCCAGTGGACGCTCAGACTGTCCAAACGGGTGTCTCAATTCATTTACGATGGTAGCAGCCGACATTTTCGACCGAGCAGCACATTGCCCAGACTAAGCCAGCGCTTCGGCGGACAGCCCCGGGCAATAGCAAGGGCGATCCCTGGCCCGGTTGATGTCTGGTGGGGTTTTTAGCCCTAGGCGGGCCTTGCTGCCAATAATCTGGGAATGATCCAGATTGGTAGGCGACTCCCGCTCCTTGAAACTGGTTGCTGTTCAACCACGCAATAACGAATGGGTAAAATATTGTCTTCCTTAAGCGTTCTGATCGTCACTTTGGACCGGGGATTTGCCCGGTCACTGCAAAGTCATATGGAATCTGCCTACCCCGGCATTCAAGTTCTTTTGGCCAACAACCTGATGACGGCCTACAATCAGGCCGAAGCAGTGCAGCCAACCTTTGCTTTCGTCGAGGATGGGTTCACCAAATTACCGGAATTTGAAATGATGATGGCGATGTTTTCGGCGCTGGACACCCGGTGGGTGTCAGTGATGGACAGCCATTCAGCTGCACCCGCCCGGAAATCGAACCCACTGCTGGACCGCGGCTCCGGTATTTTTGAGCTGAGCAAATCCGACCATCCGGTTCAGTTCGTGCAGTATTTCGACATGATGGTAAAGGCGCCCCGCCGCGGTGAAGCCACCATCCGTGCTTCGTCAAATGGCGGCGCATCTGCCGCAACCAACACAACGGATAAGATTATTCTGATCGGATCGTCCACTGGCGGAGTTGAGGCTCTGCGCAGCCTGTTGGTCGGCTTTCCCGCCAACTGCCCACCGACGGTGATTGTTCAGCACACCGGCAAGAATTTCGGAGCTGGCCTGGTGGCGCTGCTGAACCGCATCTGCGCCGCATCCGTGGTTGGGGCCGAGGACAGTATCCAGCTGAAACCGGGCACCGTACATATTGCGGCGGGTCAATCCCAGCACCTGGGTCTAACGCCGCGTAAACCGCATCGCACCCGCCTGAAAGACGGCCCCGCAATCTCTGGTCACACGCCATCAGTGGATGCCCTTTTCAGCTCGGCAGTGCCCTTTGCCAAGAATGTTGTTGCAACAATCTTAACAGGTATGGGGCAAGATGGCGCCAAGGGCCTGCTGGAGTTGCGCAAGGCCGGGGCAACCACATTTGCCCAGGACGAACAAAGCTCCGTTGTTTACGGCATGCCGCGCGTGGCCTGGCAGAACGGCGCGGCACAAAAACAGGTGTCATTGGCGCGTATGGCCGGGACACTTCTACAAGCCTGCAAGGCTTGATAACAAACATGGGAAGGAAGCGGCTTTGAGCTCTGTATTTGCAAACACGTCTTCGGTTACAGTCCTGCAGGGTGAATATCGTGTATCCAATAGTCCGTCGGTGATGTTCACCACGGTTCTGGGATCCTGTATTTCCGCCTGTCTGTACGACGCGGAAAGTGGCATTGGCGGCATGAACCATTTTCTGCTGCCCAGTACCAATGCCGACAATGGCAAGAACGCCCGCTATGGGGTCCATGCGATGGAATTGCTTATCAACGGGGTGCTGAAAAAGGGGGCCATCCGAAGTCGGTTAAGGGCCAAGGTGTTTGGCGGCGCCAAAATGTCTGTCAACCTGTCTGACATTGGCCTCTCAAACGCCGATTTTGTGCAGCGTTTTCTGCGTGACGAAGGGATCTCTTGCGTGTCGTCCAGCGTTGGCGGCACCTCTGCGCGGCGGGTCCGGTTCCATCCGGTGACGGGCAATGCCCAGCAGACACGGGTTGCCAATGACCGCCGCCTTGGCGAACAGGAACGCGCCGCCGCGAAGCCCGTCGCCAGCAAAGAAGATGTCGGTGCAGTGATGCTGTTCTGATCCTGTTAGAGGGATGACATATTCGGTTGCCGGGTCTGACGGCACGGCAACCCAGTACTGGTTCAGGTGGTCACATACTTATGTCAAAAATCCACCACGACCAGTCGCATGCTCGCCGATTACGGCACTGAAACGGCAAAACTTTCCACCGGTTTGGACACATTGTGCAGGGTCAGCGCACCCAAGGACAAAGCCGGTGATCCCGCCGCAAGACTATCATGGCTCACCACGATAGGATGGCCGCGTGACTTGCCATAGTCCCCCAACCGTGCCGCGATATTGGCCGCCCGACCGATCACCGTGAAATCCAACCGCTCCCGCGACCCGACATTGCCATAGGTGACACCGCCATAGGCGATGCCAATCGCACATTCAGACCGGTGACCGCCCTCCTCCAGCGCAATGTCAGCCAACCGGGCCACTATGACCCGGGCTGACGTCAGCGCCTGCGCACGGGCCGCCTCCGGATCTCCATCAGCGGGGAACACAGCCAGCACCGCATCGCCAATGAATTTCAATACTTCGCCGCCGTGATCATGGATAATCGTCGAGGTGGTCTCAAAAAATTGATTGAGAACCTTGATATAGGCCACACGGCCCAGTTTCTCCTCAAGCAGGGTTGATCCGCGCAGATCACAGAACATGATGGCGGCATCAATATCATCGCCATCCCCCCGGTGGATCTCACCGCCGAGCACCCGGGCGCCTGATCGTTTGCCGACATAGGTTTCCAGCAGCGACTGGGCATTTTCGCGCTGCATAAAGACCTCATAGTAGCGGCCAATCACCGCTGAACACTCAAAAATCAGCCCCAGATTGGCGGTGGAAAAGCCGGTGGGATGGTCACTGGTCAGGGTCAGCACATTGATACTGCCGTCCGAGAACCGCAGTGGCATCGCGACATAATCCGTCGCCCCTTCTTTTTTCAGATCCTCAAGAATCGGGAAGGCATCGGTGGGATGGCTGCCGCTGAGCCGGTGTCGCACCCCGCCCAGACCATTGGAGACATGCCGCAGCGGGCTGTTTTGATAGGCCGGATGATCGTGGATCTCATAAGACGGCGCAAAAGTATTGACCTCGCCGCTGTCTTTCTTCCAGACAAAATTCTTGCCCGCAATCATCGGATGCAGCGACCAGACCATCACCGCCATACGCGACAGAAACACCCCCTGATCCCGTAATTTATCAGCCAGGGCCGCGGTGAACTGTTCCGGTGTCGGCAGCGCCGCCGCCTCAAGCAGCAGCCAGTCAATCACCGGCCCCGAGATATTGCCGTCATTGCGCGTCAGGATTTTGTTGTCGCCAAGATCCACCTCGGTAAAGGCATTGGGCATAAAGCCAATATGACCCCTGATGGCTGCGGCCTCCTGCTGGGCCTCTTGATAGGTCCAGGTGGCATTCCTGACCGAGCTGTCGGTTAGAATCAGGTCGCGGTAAGTCGCGGTGCCCTTGAACGGGCAAAATGTCTGCAGCTCGGTCTGCTTGGATAGATCAGCACACACATCCTCCGGAGGGAAATAAAGGGTCGGCGGCAGGCGGGTTTCATACATCACCTTGGCCTGATCACTTTGCGCCAGCAGAACCCCATTGTGGCGCAGGCTCACAGGACCGTGAAGTGGCTCAATCAGGATGGAATAACCATCCGGTTCCGGCTTTACCTGTACATTCATTGACCGGGCCCTCTTGTCAGCTCTTTGCAGTGACTATGTGGGGTGCGGCAGATTGAATTCCAGAGCCCGCACCCGTTATTGATGTGATGTGACAACCGCCGCCAAGCGACCAGTTTCTTTTTGCCTGAAATACTCAGACACAACAGCCCCATGCGCGGAGGGTTTGAGACATCCAGGCGGATCAGATCATCCGGATCACATCTTTGCTGATGGCCAGAACATAGCCCCGTTTGGCAATGTTCTTGACCAGCAACTCACTGATCATCTGATTGCCCAGGGTGTCGCGCAACCGTTTTATACGGGTGGCACCCGCCGCTTCATCACAGTCGGTGGCATCGCGACCGGAAATCACCGCCTCGATCTCGGCCCCCGACATCACGTCACCATCCATCCGGGCCTCGGCCAGCACCGAAAGCGTCTCTATCGCCGCCGGGGTCAGGCGGAACCCCATATTGTTCAGATATACAGTATTTTCCTCGCGACTGATCAGCAGCTCAGTGACCTGAATGCCGACCCGTTCAATCTGCGCCATGCGCCGGTTCAGCAACACCAGCATCGACAATACCACCAGGGCCGCCACCATCATTGCGGTGGCAAACACCAACAGCACAAAAATCACCATGCGGTAGCTGCTTAGGGTGTCGGCAAATGCGGTGCCGGACTGGGCCAAAATCTCCAGCAGCTTGATTTCAACCTGGGTGGTCAGATCATTTTCCACAAACAGCTGTTCAACCCGCACGTTAAAGGCGTTGGCATCGGGCAGGGTCAGCAGCAGCAGGGTGCCGGCCGCAACCAGCAGCGCGACAATGGCAATAATTCCAAATGTGATGACCCGGCTGCCGGCGCTGCGGGCTTCAGAAACGGAGATAGTAGGATCCGGCATCGGGCTTCCTTTGTTGCAGTCCTTCGGGGCCAAAGACCGAGATGACATTCAGCAGGGTCCAGCCCTGCGGCGCGATGCGATTGCGGATCTCACCTTTGGCAGCCGCCTTTTGGCAGGCGCCGGACAATTGCACGACACCATAGTGCAGCCGCAGCGGGTTGTCCTGTTTGGCCTTGTAATCGGCAAAGCAATCCGCCGCCAGGGCAGGGGCGGCGAGCCCCAGAAAGGCGGCTATCAGGGCGGGTTTCCAAAGAAGATGTTTCATGCGGCTCACCTTGGGCAAAGACGCGGTGATATTCAATAACCACAAGCAATTGCCGCGGCTGATATTCGATAACACTGGGCTGTTATTGCCTGTCTGACAGCACCAAAGCCAGGATGGGACAGAGCGGCCAAGTGCCGATCATGACACCCAATTGGAAAGGTCCTCTCATGCCATCTACCACCCGCCCCAACCCGCAGCGCAAATTCATTGCCTTTATCCTTGCAGCCTCAATCGCGATCACCGGATTTTCCGCCGCCCCAGCCCGCGCCGGTGATGATGTGGCCAAACTGCTGGCCGGGCTGGCCGTTCTGGGGATCCTTGGCGTCGCCATAAACAAGGACCGCCATCAACGCAGCACAGTCACCCGCCGCGCTGTCGTGCCTGCGCCAGTGTATCAGCGGCCACGCCCCTTGCCGCCGCGGGTGACGCGCTACGACCTGCCTGAAAAATGCCTGCGGTATTTCCCGGCCTTCCGGGATGGGCGCGCTCTGCTGGGTCGGAAATGCCTGCGCAAAAACTACCGCCATGTAAAGGCGCTGCCGCAACAATGCCGGGTCACCGTCGGGAACGGCAGCCGCAACAAGAGCGCCTACAAGCCGCGCTGCCTGCGCCGCAATGGCTATCGCATCGTCCGGCGCTGACCTCGCGCGCCTCGGCACGGCCCTGTTTCGCCCGGCGGCAACGCCGGGCTGCATCTTTTATAGGCTCAGGCCCAGCCGACAGACTGGAGGCAGACTGCGGACAGACTATAGAATTCTCTTGAAGCGGCGCCGAAAATTGGCTTTGACAGGGTATGGAACAGCCAGATTACAGCCTTGAGAGTGCCGCGCTGCAGCGTGGATTTATGCGAATTGCCGGCGTGGACGAGGTTGGCCGTGGACCTCTGGCCGGCCCGGTCACCGCTGCGGCGGTGATCCTTGACCCCGAGAACATCCCAAATGGGTTGAACGACTCCAAGAAATTGAGCGCCAAAAAGCGCCAAGCCGTCGAACAGCTGATCTTTGACCGGGGTGAGGTGGCGATTGCTCATGCCTCGGTTGAAGAGATCGACGAGATCAACATCCTGCGCGCCTCACATCTGGCGATGGAGCGGGCGGTGGCTATGCTGGACCCAGCCCCGGACTATCTGTTGATTGACGGCAATTTGATCCCCCGCGGGCTGCAGTTGCCGTCGGAAGCGGTGATCAAAGGCGACGGCAAATCAGTGTCGATTGCAGCCGCTTCGATCGTCGCAAAACTGTGTCGTGACCGGTTGATGGTGGATTTGGCGCAACAGTTCCCAGGCTATGGTTGGGAGAACAACGCCGGCTATCCGTCTAAGCAGCATAAAGACGCCCTGCAAGTTTTGGGGGTGACACAACATCACCGGCGTTCCTTCAAGCCGGTACACAAGATGTTGTATCAAGATTAAAGGGCAGCCAATTGTTTTAAAAAAGAAATTGACCTCGAATCCCAGATGACTCATCCTGTGGATAACCGAATGAGCGTAAAAATACGCCGTGGTATCGAGGCAGAGACATGAACAAAACAATGGTAAAGAGCGCAGCTGCGCTCCCTTTAAACACGATTCTTGGTGGTGACTGCATCGAAGTGATGAACAGTCTGCCTGCGGAGTCCGTCGATCTGATCTTTGCGGACCCGCCCTACAACCTGCAGCTCAAGGGTCAGCTGCACCGTCCCGACAACAGCAAGGTCGATGCGGTTGATGACCATTGGGACCAGTTTGCCAGCTTTGCCGCCTATGACAAATTCACCAAGGCCTGGCTGAAAGCGGCCCGTCGCCTGTTGAAACCCAATGGCGCGATCTGGGTGATCGGCTCGTATCACAACATCTTCCGGGTTGGCTCGGCGCTGCAGGACCAGGGCTACTGGATCCTGAACGATGTGGTCTGGCGCAAGTCGAACCCGATGCCCAATTTCCGTGGCAAGCGGTTCACCAACGCACATGAAACAATGATCTGGGCCTCAAAGGCCGAGGGCGGCAAATACACCTTTAACTACGAGGCACTGAAGGCGCTGAACGAAGGCATCCAGATGCGCAGCGACTGGGTGCTGCCGATCTGCACCGGCCACGAACGTATCAAGGATGAAACCGGCGCCAAGGCGCATCCGACACAAAAACCCGAAAGCCTGCTGCACCGAATCCTGGTTGGCTCCACCAACCCTGGCGATGTTGTGCTGGATCCGTTCTTCGGCACCGGCACCACCGGCGCCGTGGCCAAGATGCTGGGCCGTGAATTCATCGGCATCGAGCGCGAAGCGGCCTACCGCGAAGTAGCCGAGACGCGGATCGCAGCGGTGCGCAAATATGACCGCGATGCGCTGCAGGTATCGACCTCCAAGCGGGCCGAACCACGGGTGCCCTTTGGCCAGTTGGTCGAACGCGGCATGCTGCGTCCGGGTGAACAGCTGCTGAGCATGAATGGCCGCCACAAGGCCAAGGTGCGGGCAGATGGCACCCTGATCGGCGATGACGTCAAAGGATCGATCCATCAGGTTGGCGCCAAGCTGGAAAACGCACCCTCGTGCAATGGCTGGACCTACTGGTGTTTCAAGCGCGACGGCAAGATGGTGCCCATTGACGTACTGCGCCAGCAGATCCGCGCCGAGATGCAGGCCTGACCTCACCGAACCCTGAAGAACTCAACCACACTGCGGGTGCGCGTGAGCAGTCACGCGACACCACACCTTGCCCCGCCTGTTAGGCGGGGTTTTTTGGATTTAAGCGCTGGAACAGCAGGGTTCTTTTTGATCTACTGAGGCGATATCCTGGCTCTGCCGCGAAGGAACAGATATGGCTGAAACAACAACAAACGCATCACCAAATTCCGACCGTCCAAAGCGGCATGTGGATCTTGCGGATGTTGTCGCCGATAACGCCTATGTCGTGGCCACTCTTGCCAGTCATAAACAGCGCGGGCTGGAGTGGGCCATTCGCGCCCGGTGGATTGCGATGCCTCTTATCGGCGTCATGTTGATCTTCATTAACCCGTCCTGGGACGTCCTCTACTATCACGCGATACTGGCCCTGCTCTGCGCCAATGGCTGGTTGATGGGCCGCCTGGGAAAAGTGGGCCTGTCAAAGGCAGAGCTGTTTTTGATCTTTTTGGACCTGTTGATCATGACCTTGGGCATGGTGCTGCCAAACCCGTTTGCGCCGCAGGATTTTCCGATCGCCATGCAGTACCGGTTCGACAATTTCATCTATTTCTACGTCATTCTGGCAGCCGGCACATTGGCCTATTCCTGGCGCACGGTGATTGCCATTGGCACCTGGACTGCGGGGCTATGGATGACCGGCGTCGCCCTGGCCTGGTGGCTGTCGCCAGTGGATGAGACCCTGAAGCAACAGGCGGTGGATGTCTTTGGCGACAACGCGATACTGATGCGGTTCATGGATCCAACCAACTTTATGGTTCACCTCAGGGTGCAAGAGGTGGTGGTTTTTGTCATCGTCGCGGTGATCCTTGGGTTTTCCGTGCGTCGGTTCAATGCACTGTTGATGAACAATGCCAGCCTGACCCGGGAGCGGACCAACCTGTCGCGATATTTCTCGCCCAATGTGGTGGAGCAGCTGTCGCAAAACGATGAGCCCCTGAAACAGGTGCGCAGGCAGGATGTGGCGGTTCTGTTCATCGACATCATCGGCTTTACCCGGCTGGCTGCCCGGCTGGATGCCCTGGATGTGATCGAGCTGCTGCGCGGCTTTCATGGCCGGATGGAGCGCCAGGTGTTTCGCCACCATGGCACGCTGGACAAGTATCTGGGCGATGGGCTGATGGCCACCTTTGGAACCCCGATGGCGGGCACTCAGGATGCCACCAATGCCCTGGCCTGTGCGCAGGATATGATCTCGGCGCTGGAGCAATGGAACCTGGTGCGCCGCCGTGCGGGGGACCCCGAAATTCACGTGGGCATCGGTGTTCACTTTGGCGAGGCGGTCTTGGGCGACATTGGCGCCAACCGATTGGAATATGCAGTGATCGGCACGGCCGTGAATGTCGCGGCACGCCTGGAAGTGATGACCCGAGAGTTGCAATCGGACATCGTGATAAGCGACCGGCTCCGCCAGCAAATTCAAATGGAGAACATCCAGATCGCTTTGCTCGATCCGTTTATCCAGCAGCCTGATCAAGAGATTCGCGGCCTGGATCAACCGATGAGCGTTTGGACATCGCGCTGATCCAAAGCCGCTTCAGCACGTCGGAAAATGCGCATTCCGGATGGGTCCCGGCCGATTACCGATCCACCTCCATTTTTACGACAAATTAATACCTCATTGAGCCATGGGCTTGTGTGGTTTCCGCAGCGACGCATGGCGGACAGTAACTCAAATGAAACCACAAATTGCAAATGTCCCAGTAATAACCATCTAGGGATGAATGCTATGACAACTGATGCGCGGGACCTGATACGTACATGGTTTGATTTCGGCGACGAGAATGCAAAAACTCTGGCGGAGCTTGGTCAGATCCTGCGGCCGAAATTCGACCAGATTTTGGATGAGTTCTATGAGGTGATTCTGAACCGACCGGAAACCGCCCAGTTTTTTGAGGCTCCGGGTCTGATCGAACATGCCAAAGCCGCCCAGAAATCCCATTGGGAATGTCTGTTTTCCGGCAAATTTGACAGGATGTATCTTGAGTCCGCCGAACGGGTCGGCCGTGTTCATTTCCAAATCCAGTTGCCGTTCTTGCTATATCTTGGCGGCTATTCTGAGGCCGGGACCAAAATGTTAAATCTGGTGCTGAACCGGGGCCGACTGGGCAGCAAAAAGAAAACGGCACAACAGGCCGGGCTTTTGATGCGGGCGATGATGGCGGATTGTGAACGGGTAATTGATGCCTATTTTCAGGCACAACAGAAAGAACAAACCCGCGCGCTGACCATCATGACCAATGGGATCAAACAGCTGGAACAGGGGGATCTCACCTATAAGATCCGCAAGGACGAAGGCGGCGGGTTTCCAGATAAATTCGATACCATACGCCTATCATACAACACTCTGATTGACCGGTGGTGCAGCACCATCGGATCTTCGACAACCAGCGCCCATTCCGTTGACGAAAAAATGGCCTCGACCTCTCAAATGACCCGCGATCTGGCAGACCGGTCCGAACAACAGGCCGCAACTCTGGAAGAAGCGGTCGCGGCGGTCAGCCAGATAACTGCAAACACCAAGGACACCAGCGCCATGGTGTTCAAGGCGTCTAAAAAGTCGGAACAAAATCACCAGGACGCGGAAAGGGGCGGCGCCGTGGTCAAACAAGCAATTGAAGCCGTTGTCCGAATTGAAGAATCCTCCGAGCAGATTGCCAAATTTGTGGACGTGATTGATGACATAAGCTTTCAGACCAATCTTTTGGCGCTGAATGCCGGGGTTGAGGCCGCACGGGCCGGGGATGCTGGACGTGGGTTTGCGGTTGTTGCCTCAGAGGTGCGGGCGCTGGCCGCACGGGCATCGCAGTCGGCAAGCGAGATCAAGTCGCTGATCGCGGCAAGCACGGTTCAGGTGCGTGAAGGCTGTGAATTGGTACGTCAGACAGGGGAGAGCCTGGAGGGCATCCGCATCGGCGCCAGTTCTGTGTCAGATCTGATGGAGGAAATCTCCGAGGTAATGTCTGCCCAGTCACAGAGCCTGGTTGAGGTCGACGCCAGTATGACGGATTTAGGCCGCACCACACAGGACAGTGCGGCTTTGGCCTCCAAGGTCTCTGAAACCACAGCCGGGCTGGCTGCAGATTCGGCAGCTCTCAAGAAAAACATGGACGGCTATAGACTTAGAACAAGTGACAGCACCGAAAGACTTATGGATCTGGAATATGAAAAGGCAGAGCGAGCAGGGTAAAATGCCTCACTGCGGGACTGCCATTGTGACCAAAAGACCCGCGCCCTTGGGGGTTTTTGGGGTCACTGCATAAAAGTGCCCTTATTGTCCGGTTCGGGGGAACGAACGGCGAACTTATGCGGCATCCTGGATTTCATATTTTCGGAGTGGCCTGAGATGATCTGGGCTGAACGGCGGGTTCATGTTCCACTGGTAATCGCCTGTCAATCCGACATGGGCCCAGCCGAGCGGCGCGATGTGCCTGGCGATTTCGTCTGGGATGGTCACGCCGTCCTTGCGTAGATCATCCATCGAGGCTTCCAGATACTTTGTGTTCCACAGGATGATGGCCGCAACCAGAAAGTTGAGGCCGGATGCTTTGTGGATCTGATGCTCGTAACTGCGATCACGCATTTCTCCGAGCGGGTTGAAGAAGACCCCGCGTGCGAGGGCATTTCGGGCTTCTCCTCTGGCCAAACTGGTGCTTGTATGAGCCTCTCAGAGCACCCCCGACGCGGGCTTCGCCAGGGGGGATGGGTCACAACAGCCTTAGGGTGGCCTGACCTGCCATTGCGATGATTGCGTACAACATGATTCCGTGGTCGCGTCGCAGCAGCTTTTCGAGCGAAGTATTGTCCATGCCTGTTTGTCGAAACGCGTTTCTATGACACCCAACGGGCCGTTCGCGCAAGCCGGGTCAACAATCGCACAGTAGACCTTTGACGTGTCTCATATCTGGGGCTCCGGTCGGCACAAGACCATGACGTTGGAAGCGGTCTCACCGTACGTCTCATTATCCAACAACATTGTGTCCGCGTTGTTGCATGCAGGAAACGACAATGTCTTTGCGATCATCACGCGTGTCGGCAGACCAACGCCGCTTCTTCTGCTTCACCGCCATAGAGCGCCCCTAAGTGCCCACTATCAATGGTGGACACTAACACTCCAGATTCAGCGCCGTTAGGCGGGGCACACCGGACGCTCACCTTGATGTCGCTATTCTGCTTTATCGAGGCCTCTGGGTGTTTCAGGCCCCAACGTTGAGCTCTGCTTGTTCGAGATCTCGGGCAAGAACGCTGATCGACTTCTAGACGCCAGCGCGCATTATACTGGACGGCGGCATCTCCAAATGCGGTGACGCCATGCTGCGGAGCATGCTCTATGAGGCGGCACAATCGATGCTGACCCGTTCCAAAAAATGGTCATGGCTCAAGGCTTGGGCCATGCGGGTTGCACAGCGACGCGGCATGCGGCGCGCGAGGTCCTGTCAGAGGAAACTTGGTTGTGAAGGGCAGGGTGTCGATCTAGCTTCTCGGCATGACCAAACACAGCCCTTTTCGATATTTCAAGACCAGTCCCGACATCATCCGCCTTGCGGTGATGTTGTACGTCCGGTTCCCCTTGTCGCTCCGAAATGTGGAGGATTTGCTGCATGAGCGCGGGATCGAAATCAGTCATGAGACTGTGCGATTTTGGTGGAATCGCTTTGGGCCGTTGTTCGCCGCGGAGATCCGAAGAAAACGGGTTCAGCAACTTC
>JABSSD010000050.1 GCA_013214575.1 Paracoccaceae bacterium
ATCAGTCCCGGGAATTGGCCGATAAAGCATGTCACGGCGCAGGAAGCTGTCATGGCGCAGGCACCCGCGCCAATCAGTGTGATGTTCGAAGAGTGCAATGGCTGTCGCCGGGCACCAGACGGGCCGGTCCTTGCTGTCCCGTACAACCGGGATAGTGTCGTGAAGGCGCACTGTCGACGGCTTCTGAACCACAGGCGCTTTGATGCGGTTCTTCGCGGCGAATGCTTCCACTTTCGCATCTTTAGTCATTGGGCGCACCTATCACGCGCTGCACCGGCTTCGCCCAGAAACGCCAGAAACTCAGAGCGCCGCCAGCACGTGAGGCCTGCCACACGAAGCAGGGCATGCAAAGCTCCACTACGGGTCCTGCGCAAGAGGGGAGTCTGCGAAAGGTTAACGAAAAACGATAAAATTGGAGCGTCGATCCTTGGTGCCCCAATCAAGATGAAATTCTTGGGGCTGGATGCCAGAAGCTCGACTTGACCGCTCGGGTAAACTGGGCGATCGCCACAATGCGTAATCGCATGACCTTTACCGTCATGCCAAACCCCAATCGATCTCAAGTCAGCTCTACTCGGATCGAAAACGCCCTTCGCGTTGCGTTGCTCGATAATCCAATGACCAGCGACTTTTGGCGACCTTCCATTGTCCCTTGCCGGAAACAATGACCGGCACCATTTTACGGTGCCCTTGCCCATTCCCAGGAACAAGGCTTGAATACCTCGCCCTGCCTCAAGCGCCTCGGCTCTCATGTTCCGAAGTTGCCTACTGGGCGAAATGAAATAATAGACATTGGCATTGTGTCCCAAAGGGACGATCGGGCTCGTGGAAGCGCTATCCGGTCCTGTGGAGTCCGCGCCTTGGTCAGTTATTGGATCGATTAAATGATCCGTTGCAGTGTTAGCTGTTTCCGGGTGTCCATTGTCGCATGTGACAACAGGCTCCGCGTTTTTAAAAGCTCTCTGAATCGAATTGTCTTCCAGATCACGGCTGGTTCCTGCAAAACTGATGGAGGCGGATGTTTCCAAAAAATTCTGATTATGCATTTTGATGACCCTCCACACGTTGCTCTATCCAAAGCTGAATGTCGCAAACTCTATAGCGTACAGAACGCCCAAGCCGAACGATTGGCGGGCCATCGCCTCTCGTTACCGCCAACTCCAGAAACCGAACAGGGACACCAAATTGCTCTTCCACATCTTTCCGCCGCAGCAGGCGAATCCCGTCTATTGTAGTCATGCGTTACTCCCGTATTGATATCGCTGTTAGAGGGCTGTGATGAAATTCACAGCTCTCCTTTTGGTTTCGAATCATCCTGAGAGATATTTGTACAACGAGGTATACCCCTCTAAACAAGCGCCCCAGAAAACGCTCTGAATCTGGCGAAAAAAGGTATTCATATTTGGCTCTTAGGGCGGGTCAGGACGCATGGAATAATAACGGGACCGAAAGCAGAGAAAGGATGAACAGAGGCTAACGCGGCGCTTGTGCTCAGCCATTTCCTAGCCGACTACTTGTTCAATGCATGGGACACCTGCGGGACATCAACATGTCCTAGACATCTGGTTGAAAACAAACAATCTTTCGGAAGAACACCTAATGTTACCTGATTATGGGACTTGTAGATTGAGAGAAAACTAGAATTTAGGGATATTGATTTGCGGAATTCCGGTCCCGAGCGTCCCAGTCGCCAAAACCGGTGGAATTTCAAAGCCTTCGCTGGGACTGGGTATGCGACAGGCTAGCGACGACGGTACAGGTTCTCGTCTGTCACGAACTGAATGCAATCAAATGGTGTGTGAGCGGCACGCTGCTATAGGCGCACAGAACTTCTGGGCTTCGTGAAACCGTCTACCGCCATGATCATTGAAGCCGCCGGTACATCCCAAAAGTGACCAATGCTGCAGCACGCGCAGGGCCGTTTGTACCCGTTGGGCTTATCCGAAGGCCCGAACACGGTACAACTTGCACAAGAGGCTTGATTGGGCTCCCAAACAGCTACAGCATGCAGGGGAAGGCATTCTCCTTGGGGAATGTCGGTTGATGGTTGTCGAGCGCAGAGAAATGACTGAGGAAATCACATTGTTCACCAAAG
>JABSSD010000051.1 GCA_013214575.1 Paracoccaceae bacterium
ATCAGTCCCGGGAATTGGCCGATAAAGCATGTCACGGCGCAGGAAGCTGTCATGGCGCAGGCACCCGCGCCAATCAGTGTGATGTTCGAAGAGTGCAATGGCTGTCGCCGGGCACCAGACGGGCCGGTCCTTGCTGTCCCGGACAACCGGGATAGTGTCGTGATGGCGCACTGTCGACGGCTTCTGTACCACCGGCGCTTTGATGCGGTTCTTTGCGGCGAATGCTTCCACTATCGCATCTTTAGTCATTGGGCGCACCTATCACGCGCTGCACCGGCTTCGCCCAGAAACGCCAGAAGCTCAGAGCGCCGCCTCCGCGTGAGGCCTGTCACACGAAGCGGGGCATTGGGTGCTGAGTTCTGGTGATCCGCTTGGGTCAAGCCGCGGGCATCCCTTTCCGACGTCTCCATCAACGGCGACCTCCGGAAAACTGAATTTGCCCACAGGATTTGGTTTCCATCCAAGCGTCCAGATCCGCCCGCCGATACCGAACGGCACGCAAGCCGACTTTCAGGTAGATGGGGCCGACTTGTGGCCAGGTTCCCATTCTCAGCTTGGCTAGATAGCTCTCACTGAGACCCGTGTAGTTAGCTGCCTCTGATGCTGTCATATACACAGTTTCCATGTCCTTCTCCTTTGCATACTTGGTGCTTAGGAGATTGCATGCGGCACTCAGAAGTTCATATTGGCATCAAATCGGCTTCTTCGTACTTGCCGTCAACATTTTCCCGCCAGCCTTCATAGACCCGACGAAAACTGTTTTTCTCTATGCCAAATACCTGAAAGATATCGCGGAGCAGCTTGTAGAGTGGGCCAGCCATGTTCATTGTGCTTGGAACATTCATTGCGTCAAACGCGCGCACCACATCAACCGTCGCGTGGATGAGAGCCCACTCTTTTAGCGGACGGTTTCGCGTCGGGATGCCCTGTGGAAGTTCTCGGCGAGTTTTTGTGACAATCCGAGACAATGTGTCGGCATGCTTTGCCAGTGGTCCCAAGCTTTTGGCGACAGCCTCCAAACCACCTGGCGCAATCTGTTCATCATTCTTCTGAGATACTAAACTATCAGCTTCCCTTTGGCGAATTTGATGATCGTGGTACTCTGCATCCATCTCCACTTCTCGCCGAACAAGATTTGGGATCGAATTGTAGGCTATCTGGAGTTGGGCAATAGCTCGCCTGAGATCGTCCAGTGCCACGCCTGCTTGTTCACCTGTCCAAAAATCTACCATCAAAGAGTCAAATGCACCCATGAAGCGGTAGGATTCTGAGTCCGCATCGAACTTTTCGCATGATGCTAAGTGGTTGCGAAGCACATTCGCGACAGCCATACGCAACTCTTCAAACTCGTCGCTGTACAACTTGATAGGTTCATATTGTGGTTGTGTTTTCTTCATTACTTGCCCCTGCTCGCCATTCGCTTTCCGAACTCATCACAAGTCGCCTGCTTGAGCAGCCGTAATGCATCTGGCGAAGGCTTGGTATACCCCTGACTAGTGTTCGACAACAGTTTGTGGTTCAGCAAATTTCCAACAATTCCTTCAAAAACTCCGGCTTCCACAGCAACATTGGAAAGTGTTCGTTAGTGGGCGTAAATACCAAAAGCTGCCGGTGGCTACTCACAATAATCCGAAGAGAGGGCGAGAAGGTGACATTCGCGGCGGACGGGAGACGAGTGAGAATAATCTCACAGAGCAGACCTTGGTGAAGCTTTTTCTGAGTACTTCTGACTGATGCGCTGCGTCTTAAATGGACCCGCTAGACTTTGGACTTCTAACAAGGTTCACTGATGCCATCTTTTTCTCCATTCAACTTATAGTCACATAGCTGATCTGCATTATTCAAAATCTTGAACAACTGGCCTATCGGGAAGACAATTTGATGATCAAATTTATCCATTCTTCTGATTTACATCTCGGAAAACCCTTTGGTCGCTTTCCCGAGGACGTGCGGGTCCGTCTCAGACAGGCCCGTGCTGATGTCCTGCCGAGCTTGGCGTCCTTGGCGCGAGACCATGCAGCTAGTCATGTTCTGCTCGCAGGCGATACGTTTGATCAAACCACGCCTGCGCCATCGGTCATCAGGCAAGCGCTTAATATGATGAGAGCCGCCGATCATTTGACGTGGATTTTGATGCCAGGAAACCATGACCATGCAAACGCCACGGAGCTTTGGCGGCAGGTGGCGCGGGACGCTCCCCCGAATGTTATCCTGCAATTGGAACCCGAACCCTATGCCCTGAATGCCCAGGCGACCCTATTGCCAGCTCCACCAACTGAGCGCCACCCGGGCCGTGATCTGACAGAGTGGTTTGACGGGGCAACCACAGGAGAAACGGTGCGAATTGGGCTTGCTCACGGATCCGTCACCGATTTCGACAGCAGTGAAGAGGGCTCCTCCTCAGTCATTGCACCTGATCGAGCCCGGCGTGCCAAGCTGAGCTACCTGGGATTGGGCGATTGGCATGGGCAACTACAGATCGGACCTGAAACATGGTATTCAGGAGCTCCAGAAGCGGATGGTTTCAAACACGACAAGATACCATCTGCGCTGCTGGTTGAGATTGAAGGAAGAACCGCACCTGCAAAGGTAACATCGCTGCCAACCGGCACAATTAATTGGCGGCGTGTCACGCTGGATCTGGCAGGCGAAGATAGTTGTGAAACAGCGCATGAGGCAGTTTTACCATCGCTACGGGAGCGAGCGCTGACCATGCTTGATCTAGTGATCACAGGGCGCGCAGGCCCTTTAGATCGCGTGGCGCTTGAAACAGCTATTGTCAAAGTCGCTCCAGATTTTCTTTGGCACAGGGCGGACCTAGGGGCATTGGGCATGGTGCATGACACGGCCGATCTCGACGCGATTGATCGACAGGGGGCGTTGAGGGCTGCGGCTGACGCTCTGGCACAGGAGGCCGCAGACGACACTTTGCCACCAAAGGCACGCGAGGCGGCCCAAGCTGCGCTTTCTCATCTCTTTTCCTTTGCATTGGAAGTGTAAATGAAACTTCTGGCCCTCCACCTGACGAACGTCCGCAAATTCACCGGAAAACGCGCCTCTATCACCGGGATCGGCGATGGGATTACAGTCGTCTCTGAAGCCAATGAGTTCGGAAAATCGACCTTTTTTGACGCGATCCACGCACTGTTCTTTGAAAAATACAGCTCATCTGCCAAGTCAGTGAAATCGCTCCAACCCTATGCCGGGGGCGCAGTCGAAGTCGCAGCTGATGTGGAAACCGATCAGGGCTCGTTTTGCGTCAAAAAGCGGTTCTTGTCACGCAAGGGAGCGAAAATTACACGGCTGTCGGATGGGGCCACGGTGGCACAAGACGACGAAGCCGAGCGTTGGATTTCCACGCTTCTGGGTACTGCCAGCGATGGGCCTGCGGGTCTTTTATGGGTGCGCCAGGGGCTTCTTGGACTGGAACCTGATAGTGCCAAAGAGAAAACACAACTGATGGAAACCCGACGCGATCTTTTGTCGTCGGTGGCGGGCGAGATCGATGCAATGACTGGTGGTCGGCGAATGGACCGCGTGATGCGCCGAGTCGCTGAGAGCCTCAGCGAGATCACCACCAGAACAGGTCGTAAGGCGGGGACATGGAAGGCCGCGTCAGAAGTGGTTGACGCGCTTGACGCCGAGTATGTCAGCGTGACCGCGCAGGTCCAATCGCTCGACAAAGCGCTGAGCGACCGCAAACAAGCAGAGGCGTCTTTGAAACGTCTCGATAACGCGGATGCCAAGGCGCGGCGGGACGAGGCATTCACTGCGGCAAAGGCTGGAATGGAAAAGGCACGCGCGCATGTCGGGTTCGTCACACTCGCGCGGCAAGACCGCGATCTAGCGGAGCTGAAGACCAAAAGTGCACAGTCCGAGTTGGATGCTTTTTTGAATGCAATCGACTTGCTGAACACGGCGGGAAGACAGGCGAAAAACAGCTCTGCTGAGGCAGAGGAGGCCAAGTGCGAAGCGCTCCGTTTAAGGACTGTTCTAGAGGCCGCGCAAATCCAGCATAGAGGTGCGATTGAGGCCGTCGCCGAAAACCGCAAACTACTTGATGTGACGCGCCTACAAATTGCTGCGCGAAAGGCCAAGACTGAGGCAGCGCAACTGGAAAAACAGATCACCAAAGCCGAAACCGCATTGGGAGGCCGCAATGCTGCCCGAGCGATAACCAAGGCGTCTAGCGCCACACCTGAATGGCTTAGACGTGTCGAACAGGCTCAAGCAGAGGTCTTAAAACTCAATGCAGCCGTTGAGGCGCAGGCCACGACACTGGAGATGACCTATGACGGTGCGACCCGTATCACCCAAGATGGCGTGATTGTGCCAGGGGATCAGCCCATAGCGCTTGATGCCGAAACCCATCTCAATCTTCCCGGGATCGGGAAAATGACCGTTCACTCGCCGGACGTTGGTGAGGAGGGTAGGGCGCGCTTGGCCACTGCCGAAGACTCCCTCAATGACACTTTATCTCAAGCGGGAGGCGAGACTTTCCAAGAAGCCCGCATATTGGCGACCACTAGGGCGGAGGCCGAAACAAAGGCGGACTTGGCGCAGGCTGTGTTGGATACGCTTGCCCCGCAAGGCATTGAAACGCTACGCACCGCTAAGGCGGACGCGGATTTGGCTGCAACCGGAGCTAATGATGAAAAGCTGTCCGCCATCACTGATTTGGAATCTCATCTCGCGCAAGCGCAAGAGGCCGAAGACAAGGCGCAGCGAGGCCTGAGCAATGCCGACACGGAACATGCCACCGCCCGTGAAATAACCATCAAACTCCAAGCCGCCGCAGATTCAGCGCAGCAGGCGCTTGAACGGGCCAGTGTAGATGCAGGTGCAGAAGAGACTCGTGATAGCCAGCGTGCTGAGCGCTTGCGCGCTCAGGCTCAAGAGCAATCGGCGTTGATCAAAGCTGAGTCGGAGTTGCTTGCCTTGATCGCAGCAGCCCCTGACCTGGATACCGCGCAAGCCGAATTGAAGCGCGCAGAAGACACGGTGAATGCAGTGCGTCAGGAGCGTGTGCAGGTTGGCGAGCGTCTGGCTGCGCTCTCTTCCGAAATTCGGACATTGGCTGGAAATGGCATTGAAGAGCACCGTGACGAGTTGGAGGGACAACTGGAAGCAGCCCGAGCAACTGAGGCCCGCTTTGAGCAGCAGGCCGCCGCTTTGGCCCGATTGCAATCAGCATTGGACGCCGAAAGGAACGCTGCGCGGGATACCTATTTTGGACCGATTCAAGAAGAACTCAAACCACTCCTCTCCATCCTGCACCGTGACGCAGCGCTGAGTTTTGACAGCGAAAGTCTGCTTCCCAGCGGGTTGATGCGTGATCAGGCCAAAGAGACTTTGGAAGACCTGTCAGGCGGCACAAAGGAACAGATCGCAATCCTGACGCGCCTAGCATTTGCTCGTCTTTTTGCGCGCCAGGGACGGCATATGCCGATCATCTTGGATGATGCGCTGGTTTATTCGGACGACGACCGTATCATTAAAATGTTCACCGCGCTCACGCGGGTGGCGCGGGATCAACAAATCCTTGTCTTCACGTGTCGTCAGCTAGCGTTTCAGGATCTTGGCGGCGCGCGGCCAACAGTTGAGATAATTGATACTTGAGCAGGCATGTGCCGCCCTCATTCCAGTTCGCTGAAATTGGGGCGGTGTCAGATCAAGTCGGAACTAATACATATTACCCACAACGTGAAACGCTTCGGTTTCGCGCTGCCACAGTATTTTCTTCTACATTGTGGATTGGCCAAGACCGATGTTCACTAAGACTAGCCCGCATATCCTCGTGCTGGATCAGATTTCCATTTGTCCCGCATCTGCAACGTGGAAGCGCCGCAGTCCTGGTGCACGGATGATCATTCACCCCTTACTATGGCCAACTGACGGCGGAACTCGGAATCCGGCGTTGCTTGTTTCCAGAAGTTGATGAAACGAGCAACGACCTGCAAGTTTCCAACCTCGTAATGGCCATCACTGTCAATGCGGTCCAGAGAGGGCCGCAGCTGGTCATCCGGACCGGTAGCTTGCAGCGCCAGCCCGGTGATGGCGCAACGGTGGTCCGTTTCGTCGAGCAGTTCATTTAGATGGGCAATAAGCGCCTCCTTTGACAACCTAAGCTCTTTGTTCTTGACGGTGAGCTTGACTGTCTGGCCTGTCGATTGTTTTGCGGTCTGTTCCGCCTGTTCCGCCTGTTCCGCCATCTGCCATACCGCCTTGAACCATTCGTCTTTGGAGTGGCCAGTGTCCTGGCGTTCGAGCTCAATGGCACTATTTTTTGACGAAACTGAAGGAGCTTCCAATTTCGTTGGGGGCTCATCCTCAATTGACAATACTTCGTCCAGATTTAGTCTTTGCGTCCAGAAAACCAACGATCCGTTAGCAGATCTGCGTTTTTCTTCGTAGTCCTTACGATATGTTCCGGGCAGACTTGTATAATAGAGGAGATAGTCCTGAAAAACGCTTTCGAAATCAGGATCGGTCGGTGTTACCTTGTTGTAGCCAATGCTTTTCAGAACCTGGTTTATCGCGTCGATGTCTTTTTTCTTAGGTTCTATTTTTTCGGCGTTGGGATCAGCGTCTTCACGTCCATTGACAAAAGCAACATAATTGATCGGAATGTATATTTTCTTCCCATTGGTATTTTTAGTTACAAAAAAGGAACGATGGTTTCGTACACATTTGGTCCAGCGCGTACGATGGTTCTCCCGAAGGTCTGCGGCTTTAGTTAATAAGTCTTGATGCTGCATGAAAAATGCCTCACTGAAAATCTAATCCAACATACTCCAAGTAGAATGCCATTTCCTGCATGTTGTGGCTGTTTTGAACCCCAATCAAGCCTCTTGTGCAGGTTGTACCTTGGTTGGGGCATCTGTCGCTTGATTTGAGCACAATTTTTGGTCTCAGTGGTGGATTTGATCCGGCTTTTGATCTGATAGGCACCCGTATGGACGGACACGCCGAGCCACTATTCTTCAGATTTTTCCGTTGACACTGTCATGTCGGAACCGGCGGTGCGCGCAACCGATGGATGGCCGCGAGGATGCGTTCAACCGCTCGTCGGTGGGCACGTTGGATGAGCGCAAAACCCGCTTCGCTGTTCTATGCAAAATGAACGGCAACAGGGCCGAGGCCGCTCTCGACGGCTTCACCCGGCAGATGAAACGACTGCCTGCAATGATGCGCAATAGCATGACCTATGCCCGCGGGTCGGAGATGGCCTGCCACCCCGAGCTTGCCCGCCGCCTGAAAATCGACATCTAGTTTTGCGACCCGCACGCGCCCTGGCAGCGTGGACAAAACGAGAACACCAATGAACTACTGCACCAATTCATGCCAAATGGCACTTACCTCTCGGGAGCCAGTCAGACATGACTCAACGACATTGCCTGGCTCCTGTGAAGTATTTGGATGAACTGCCTTTCCACCAAAGCGGAGCTACTGTTTCGCTTGTTGGCAGGAACAGGAAAGGAACGTTATGATGGATATCGCGGTCCTCAGTTCAAACGGTGCACTTGAAACTTGAATCCAAGCTGTCACCATCCGTTCTTTGTGGAACGAAAGATTTTCCTCACAACAATCCCGCGTTTTCAGACAACACTCCGGTGTTCGCATCCAGAAATAAGACGCGGTGCATAATTGAGCCAAAATCTAATCAGTAGGCTGGGTTAGATTTCGATACGACTCTGGATTTCCTTACATGCGGCTTCCATAGAAGGGCGTAGTGCATCCAAAGACGGCCGTGCATATCTCTGCCCGGTGATCGACAACGGCGTGTGATTGAGCAACCGACCTACGATCTCTTCCAGTACGCCAGCTTCCATTGCGACGGTCGCAAATGTCCTGCGATGCATGTGCGGGTTAAATTTGAGCCTTTCCGGCTTTGTGATGTACCCCGTCACTGATTTGGGAGACGGAAAGACCCACTGTCTGCTGAGAGGGCGTAGAGGCGCCAAGATTTCATGGTGCAACTGCAATATCGGAAGATCAAATGACCGGCCGTTCTTTGTCATAGGCAGGTGGATACGATCTTCTTGGATCTGCTTCCACTGGAGTGACAGCGCCTCGGTTTTTCTAAGACCGGTAAATAAAAGAATTTCATAGAATACGCGATGAATAGGGTTGGTTAGATCATCGATCGTTTGCCGCCATTCCTTCAAGTCACCAATTATCCGCCCGTCTGGCCTTTCTTCGTACCACTCTATGGCCATCGTCGGACATTCGGCCAGATCGTAAGTCCGGCGAGCATGATTGTAGATTGACCGGAAACTTCGAAGAACATGATTGGCTCCAGACGGCGTCTTTGCCATCTCTTGATGGCGGCGCACCACCATTGCTTTGCTGATCTCATCCAACGGCAATCGCATCCAATCTTTGAGGTGGAGCTCTAGTTGCGTACGAGTCCCGTTCTTGTGGGTTTCCGACCGAAGCTTTGGACGGGCCAGATACACTTCCATCACGGCCTCAAGAGTAGGCGCCCCAATCTGGGCCATCTTCCCTGCTCCTCTGCCCATATCCAAGGCAAACCCAAGAGCGGTTTGTCGCGCAGCCCGCGCAGAGATAGTTGGAAATCGGCCAATCAGAATTCGCTTGGTCTGACCGCCAACATCTTTCTGGAAGTACCAAGTTTTGGATCGCTTCCCGACAAAGAGCACCAGCCCTTTGATTTCGGCATCCCAGTATTTGTCAGTACCTGCTCTGGCATTGGGAAGTCTGCTTGCAAAGGTCTCAGATAGTTTGGGCATTTTTTGTAGGCTCTTTGTCGGAAATGAACTGAATGTCGGTGACACTCAGTGCACCAGTAAACACAATATAAGTCAATGATTAGAATAAGTAAGAACGTCAAAGAACCGTCAGGAATCTAAAGACTTTTGTTTGGAAGGCTGAGGTCTTACCATTACACAACGCCCGCTCTACAGATTTAGGTCCTATTTCATTGACTTTAGGAGGTCAAGAGGCCTTTCACCGCAAAGGGCGTGTCAGAGGGAATCTGCTTGAGGCCGCGACCTGCCTGATCCGGCTGGTTAAACGGTTCTCGCCCTTGAAGTCATGGGCTGTGCGGCTTGCCGCGCGAAAGGGCTTCAAAAAGGCCGCAGTCGCGACAGCCCGAAAAATGGCTGTGCTAATGCTGACGCTTTGGAAAAATGAAACCGAATTCTGTTGGAAAGGGAACGTTTCGACCTGATACGATACGACGAAATCCCGCCTGGGGAAGAGGCCGGGAGCAAGGTCCCAATGGGACGGAGCCAGATTGATCTCGTGGGTGCGGTTGGGGCTGACAGCAAACTGCCTGATGACCCCGCACATGACATTTGGAGACAATCAGCCCCGAACGCCATAGTGAGGCGGCCGCGGCCGACCTCGGAGAGAACCATGCCCCTGAAGGACTGCGCCATCCGGCTCTTGACTATGCCGCGGACAGAGAACCGCAACCTGCAACGATCAAAGTCAACTCAAATTAATCCTTGCATAACAGGGGGCGTCCACACATGACACCACCCCCTAGATTGCTGTGTAGCCGCCATCGACGACAACTATCGAACCAGTCATGTAGCTGGCTGCGTCTGAAGCAAGAAAGTGAATGACCGATGCAATCTCTTCAACCTGCGCGACTCGGCCCAATGGTGTTTTCTGGCGCCAGATCGGAAACCAATCTGGATCGTCGATGCCACCACGTGTTAATTCGGTCTCAACGTATCCGGGAGCGACCGCATTAACGCGAATGTTTGATCCAGAAAATTCACTCGCCAACGACTTCGTCACTAGGTGAACACCTGCTTTTGAAGCGTTGTAAGCCGTCTGATTTTGCGGGATATTTGCGATAAGACCTGAAATCGAACCAACGTTAACAATTGAGCCACCGCCGGTTTTTAACATTTGCCGAGCTGCTTCTCGCGCGGCCCAGAATGCACCACTCAAATTCACATCCAGAATTCGCTGCCATTCCCCATTTGGCAGATCGAGAGAGCTGCCGTGACAGGCGACACCCGCACTGTTAACAAGTATGTCGATTCTGCCATGCTTGGCTGCAACTGTCGCCATGAGATCGGCTATCGCGTCCGGGTCCGAAACATCAACTTCGAGGAAACTTGCGGGATGGCCCAATGCGTTGAGATGCTCAACGGCTGCGCCACCAGTAGCAGCATTATTTGCAGCCAACACTGTCGTCGCGCCAAACTCAGAAAGTGCCTGTGCGGCTGCCAAACCGATACCTTGTGATCCGCCAACTATAACGGCGATTTTACCTTTTAGATTTAGTCGGTTGATGTACAAACTATTTCCCCCTACTGACTGTTTTGCTTTTGTTTATGCGCGGAGCCGTGTTGGATTAAGCACTGCTGCGGCGGGATTTTGCGTACGTGTCAAAGGCGACGGCCAATACGATAATCACCCCAATAACAATCTGTTGCCAGAAAGATTGAACGTTCAGCATAACGAGGCCATTCATCATTACACCGATCAACAAAGCCCCAACAACTGTCCCTGCCACACCGCCGATTCCGCCAAATAGGCTGGTGCCGCCAATGACAACTGAGGCAATCACGCGCAATTCAAAAGACATGCCTGCAACGGCCTCGGCTGAGTTTAGGCGTGCTGCCAGAACAAACGCCGCGAGACCAGCAAAAAAACCAGTGATCGTGTAAACCGCCGTAATAACGAATTTGACGTTGATGCCGGAGAGGCGTGCCGCTTCTGGGTTTGCGCCCACGGCAAATACGTTTCTGCCAAACCGTGTATGTTTGAGGGTAACCCAAGCCACGACAGCAAAGAAACCAAAAAGGCATACGGGAACCGGGACGCCGAAAATATCCCCTCGACCCCACCAGCGAAAGCCAGCGTCAAAGCCACTAATAGGGCCGCCGCCGCCCACCAACAGGGTGATTCCGCGAAAAATGGTCATACCACCAAGTGTTACAACAAAAGGAGGGACGCCGAGCCAATTTGTGGTGAACCCTTGCAGCAATCCGGCCGCGATTCCGACCCCAATTGCCGTTAAGAAGGCAAACCCCCACCAAATTGTAGCGGAGTCCGTGGCCGCGCCCTCATAGTTTCCGCCGGTCGCGACCAAGGCTGCCATCATACCGGCCAAGGCCAGTATGGCCCCAACCGACAAATCGATCCCCGCTGTGAGGATCACAAATGTCATGCCGATAGACATGAGGCCAAAAATCGAAACTTCCGTGAGGATATTCGAGATATTGCGCGGCGACAGAAACCGTTCATTTGCCAAACCAAATGCAATAATCAAGACGATCAAAAAGATCAAAGGGGCGAACTTTGCAAAGAACCCGATGACATCGAACTCGGTCTTTGCCGCCTTCTTCGGCGCACTTATCTGTGTGGTTTGCTCGTTTAACATTTGTCTCTTCCCTTTACTCAAGGTTATTGTAGGTTTCTTCACAGCCCAGACATGCGCCGCATCAGGATTTCTTCAGTCGCGTCGACTGTATTCAGTATTTCGCCGCTGCTGCCTTCACACATCGTTACAATTCGGTCGCTCACACAAAGAAGCTCAGGGAGCTCAGACGAAATAACAATGACAGCCAGGCCTTGATTGGCCAGGTCGAACAAAATTTCGTGAATCTGTGATTTTGCGCCGACATCGATGCCCCGTGTTGGCTCGTCTACGATGAGAATTTTCGGGTTTGCAGCCAGCCAACGAGCCACAATCACCTTTTGTTGGTTGCCGCCGGAAAGATTGCCAATTTTCTGTCGATCAGACGACATTTTGACGCCGAGCTTACTCGCAAATTCCGAGATCATTTCGGACTCTTTTTTACGGTCAACAAACCCAAAGCCCGAGCACAATGATTTCAGAGCGACCACGCCCATATTAGCCGCGACCGACAATTCCAAAAAGCATCCCTGCTGTTTTCGGTCCTCTGGAACCATGCCGATCCCTGCGTCGATAGCATCCATCGGGGACTGAATATCAACGACTTCTCCAAAAACTTCGATCGTCCCAGCAGCGCGTTCATCGGCCCCAAAAATCATGCGGGCCATTTCTGTTCGACCGGACCCAACAAGCCCGGCAATCCCGAGAATTTCGCCGCGGCGAACCTCAAAACCAGCGCCCTGAATGCGGGTTACGTTGACGTCGTTTAGGTGAAATACATTTTTCAAACCGCTTACACGCAACGCAATCGGTTGGTCATCGTTTTCAGCGGCAACGTATTCGCGACGTTGAAAGAGGGCGTTAACCTCGCGGCCAACCATCAACTTGATGATGTCTCGCTCATCGACATCGCCAATGCTGCCTGACTCGATGAAATTGCCATCCCGAAGAACCGTGTATCGGTCGCAAATTTCGCTGACTTCCTTCAACCGGTGGGTCACGAATATCATACTGATCCCTTCGGCTCGGATCGTGCGAATGATATTCATCAACACTTCCACCTCAGTCTCGCTGAGTGCTGAGGTCGGCTCGTCCATAATGATCAGTTTTGAGTCCATAGACAGCGCACGCGCAATCTCGACCATTTGCTGTTCCGCAACTGACAAGCTGCTAACAATCCGTTTTGGATCCAGGGCTAGACCCATACGATCCAAGACCGCTTGGGTATTTTTGAACATCAATTTTCGGTTGATAAAGATGCCGTTGGTTGGTTCACGACCTATGTAAATGTTTTCGGCAATAGACAGCGGCGGTATCAGATTGAACTCTTGATAGATTGTTACAATACCGGCGTCATTTGCCTGAATTGGCGTGTCAATTTCATAGGGCTGATCGGCAAAATCGATGGTGCCCTCATCGCGTTTCAGTGCTCCGCTTAAGATTTTTAGGAGAGTCGATTTACCGGCTCCATTTTCACCCAAAAGCGCATGAACCTCGCCATAACCGATGGTAAATCCAACATCAGAGAGCGCGCGAACCCCAGGAAATGATTTACTTAGACCTTGAATACGAAGTAGTGGCGTGCCCATGAGATATTTCCTGCGCTGACGTATAATTCATTGATGTGGTCCGGCCCTCTAGGAGTGTCAGGGGCCGGAGCTTTGCAAAAAGCGTTTACTTAACTTCTGCAATACGTTCGGATGTATCTAGATTATCCTTCGTGATCATCTGAGGCACAATCAGTGTAACCGCTTGCTCTGGCTTAGTGCCGTCGCGAAGGAAGGAAACAAGGATGTTCATCGCTGTCCGCGACTGCTGGCCTGGATACTGATCTACGGTACCGGAAAGCCCACCGTCACGCACCGAAATGAGCGCTTCTGGCCCTGCATCAAATGTGATGACCGGAATTTCAAGGCCAGCCGCACGGAGAGCTTCGACGACACCAAAACCCATTTCATCATTGGCTGTATTCACCACATCTGGAGGTGTTTCCATACCGGCCAAGATTGAATTGATAACGTTTAGAGCTTCGGATCGGTTCCAATTAGCTGTTTGCTCGGCAACGATTGGGTATTTGTCGCTCATGCCGTCGAGGACATTGTGGAAGCCCTCGCTACGGTCAATCGCAGGGCTGGAGCCAGGCTGCCCCTGTAGATTCACAACTCTTGCACCGTCGGGGAACATCTTAACCAAGAAGTTGGCCTGAGTTTCGCCGCCACTTACATTGTCGGCGCCTATGTGGGCCAAAATACCATCAACATTGTTAACACGACGGTCGATTGTGACAACAGGAATACCCGCTTCGATGGCTTCTTCGATTGAAGTTGCGAGCGCGTTTACATCATTGGGGCTAATGATGATGCCGTCAACGCCTTGAACAATAGCGTTTTCAATGTCGGCCGCCTGCTTAGGCGAGCTTCCTTGACCATCGGCTGCGATGATTTTGATGCCACCGAGTGTGCCAGCTTCGTCGTTTAGTTCGTTTTGCATATGCACAAAGAATGGGTGTTGAAGTGTTGGCAGCGAAGTCATGATTGTCAGGTCGCGTGCGAGCGACATTGATGGCGCTGCGATGGTGGCGGCGAATGCGATCGCAGTCCCCATCATTTTGAATTTCGTGTTCATAATTTCCTCCACGTTGATTAGCTCTGTTGTGCAGCACTTCCAAATAGACCTATTCGGTCGGAGTTGAAAGTTAAGTGCCGCCTCCCCGACGGGCACCCAGTTGACGCAAGTCGGATTCGACCGCTGCATCTTTTTTGTACAATTACTACATAAAAACTGTCAACACTAAATTTTCTTAATTCTTGATTGAACGGCGGTCGGTGCGATTTCGCGCGCCATTTCTGTGCTCGGAGTTTGGGCGTGCAGGGCATTTCCCGCGCCTCTGGTGTTGAGTGTGGGTATACCGCCGTTGGAACTTTCCTTTGCCAGTCTACTCGAATTTCTATATAAAACAGGATATTCCAGCCAAATCTGTCGAAATTCTTAGCTGCGGCGGCGGTTTCAATGTCGGCCACGTGCTCAGTCCGTCGCGGGATAGGGCGGTCAATCGGCAAGCGATTTTCACCACTGTCGTTGCTGGACTTAGCATTGATTCCGAGGCCGCAGTTATCCTGTTGACAATGCAAATGTAATATTGGTACAAAAAATATGTAGTGTTGGAACATTCTGGAAAGGACAGTGATTATGCGGATTGCAGACCCCACAAAGGCCGTAATTGATCCCAAAACGGGTGCAATGACCGGTGCAAGCGACCGTTACGTGAAGCGTATCGGTGAACTTAAAGGGTGTTACTGTAATTCATCCGCCTTTGAGTCACTGGCGCAGGAGCGCGGCCAAGACATCGCCTATGTTGTTGACCACTTTCTACCGAGCGCCGACGAAGGCGACCTTATTTTTGGCACGTCTACCCTGCAACCCGGTAAGGTTTCAGATGAATATTTCATGACGCGCGGACATCTACATAAGAAATCTGACCGCCCTGAACTTTACCACTGCGTTGCAGGTAAAGGTGTAATGTTGATGGAAACGCTCGACGGAGAAATTTCAGCCGTTGAGATGGAGAAAAACACATTAGTTTACGTTCCGCCGCACTGGATTCACCGGAGCGTAAACGTTGGTGACGCTGAGTTGGTGACAGTTTTTTGTTATCCTGCGGATGCGGGGCAGGACTATGAAATCATCGCTTCTGCCGGTGGAATGGCGTCGCTTATAGTCGACGACAAGCGAGGCGGCTGGACGCAAGCGCCGAACCCAAATTACATACCTCGTTCGGCAAAGGCCGCCAAACCAAAAGAAACGACAGGATAAAGCGATGGCGAAGTTATACCGTGGCGCGGAGTTGGCCAAAATAATTGACATCAGTTGCGTCCAGACGTTTCACAGCGCTGATGATATCGTGAGCTTAGCGAAGATCGCTAATCAGAACGGCTTTGTAGCAGCGCATGTTTTGCCTAGCTTTGTCCTACACTTAAAGGATGCCCTTGGCGCTGGCACTCGAACATTGGTTGGTGGACCCATCGGCTTCCCATCCGGCGGCGCAACCACAAAGACCAAGATCGCTGAAGCGCAGGAGTTGGTTGCTATTGGGGCGCAGGAACTCGATATGATGATCAACGTCGGACGTCTGATTTCAGGTGATACCGCCTATGTTGCGGCAGAAATTAAAGCCGTCGCAGAAGCCATCGCTCCTGTTCCGATGAAGGTGCTTCTTGAAATGGAATACCTGAGCGAAGACCAAATTCGCGCGGCTTGTGCCATGGCCATCGAGGCGGGAGCCGCATTTGTTAAAACCAGCACGGGCTGGGGCAAACAGGGTGCGTCCATCGAAAAATTACGCATTATCGCGGACGCCTGTCAGGGCGAAATTCAGATCAAGGCTTCTGGCGGCATACGGGATTTAAAAACCGTCGACGCCTTTGTCGCACTCGGCGTGACACGCTTTGGTATAAACACACGGTCCGCAGTCGAACTGGTCCAGACGAACGAGGTTTCCCAATGAACAACGACATCATCGACCGCATCTTTAACGTCGGCGTTCTTCCAGTGGTCGTCATCGATGATCCTAGCAAGGCAGTTCTGATGGCTGAGGCTTTGGTGCGGGGGAATATGCCCGTCGCCGAAATCACATTCCGAACAGCGGGTGCCGCTCAAGCGATAGCGAATATCAAACATGAATTCCCCGATTTGCTAGTGGGCGCAGGCACCGTTCTTAATGTAGATTCAGTGAAAGCTGCCAAGGACGCCGGCGCGGATTTTGCCTTGGCACCAGGCGTTAACCCAGTGGTTCTAGCCGCTGCCAAATCTGCTGGAATGCCCTTTTTCCCCGGCATTAGCAGCCCTACAGATATTGAAACCGCCCTGCAGGCTGGCGCCAACATCTTGAAATTCTTCCCCGCCGAAGCCAGCGGTGGGATAAGCAAACTTGCAACGATTGCCTCCCCATATGTTATGGAAAAAATTCGTTTTATTCCAACGGGTGGCATAAAGCCTGCAACTGCGTCTGTTTATCTGTCCTCTCCTTTGGTCCTCTCAATTGGAGGCACGTGGATTGCCACACAAACCATGATCGAAAACGGTGAATGGGACATGATTTCCAAGAACGCGGCTGAGGCCGTTGCCATCGCGGCAAAGGCGCGGGGGGCGGCGGTATGAACCTCGCTCCCGCGACGAAACCGACTCTGTATTTCATCGGGGTGACAACGTCAAAATCCTCTATCCTGAGGGTCTTCCCAGCTTGGGCCACGGAATTGGGTCTTGAGAATGTGCAAATCAAAGGCATAGATCTCCCCCTGCACGCCGATCGTCAAGCATATCGAGACGTGGTTTCCTTTATCAAAACAGACCCACTTTCGATGGGGGCTTTGGTTACAACACATAAGATTGACATCTTTAATGCTGCCAAGGATTTGTTCGAAGAATGGGACCTATTTGCTGAGAAAATGGGTGAGATTAGCTGTATCTCCAAGAAAGACGGCAAGCTGATTTGTCACGCCAAAGACCCTATTTCCAGCGGTCTAGCCTTGGATAGTTTCATCTCTGAGAACCACTGGATTGACACGGGTGCCGAACTGTTTTGCATGGGCGCAGGCGGGTCGACCATTGCGATCACATGGTATTTGGCAAATCTTGAAAAGGGCGCAAATCGGCCCTCGCGTGTTATTGTTTCTAACCGCAGCAAACCCCGGTTGGATGAGATCGAACGTATCCACACAGAGCTGGATTTCGGGGTACCGTTTTCTTATGTGCTTGCCGGAGATGTCTCCAAAAATGACGCTCAGTTGAGTGCGCTCAAGCCCGGATCCGTGGTGATCAACGCAACTGGTTTAGGCAAAGACGCCCCTGGCTCCCCTATTTCGGACGCAGCCGAATTCCCGCAAAACGGCTTAGCTTGGGATTTGAACTATCGTGGAGACCTGATGTTTTTGGACCAGTCCCGCGCCCAAAGACAGGCCAAAAGCCTGCATGTTGAAGATGGTTGGACTTATTTCCTACATGGCTGGACACAAGTCATCGCAGAAGTCTTCCACATCGATATCCCAACCGCAGGCCCAAGCTTTGAGCGGTTATCCAAAATTGCCAAGGACGTGGGAAGCGTCAAAGTGGGGGCGAGAACATGAATACAATCTTGATCACGCCGCGTTCCCTCACGAAGGGCAGCCATGTCGCTTTGGACGCCCTCAAAGAGCGGGGCTATGTTTTGCGTCTAGGGCCTGCAGGCGAAACCCCAACCGAAACTCAGTTGCAAAAACTTCTTCCAGGTTGCGTTGGCTGGTTGGCTGGAGTCGAGCCGGTATCTGAAGCGGTGCTCGCGTCTGCCTCGGGCACATTAAAAGTAATCAGTCGCAATGGTGTTGGGGTTGATAACATCCCCCTAAAAACCTGTGAGCGACTAGGAATTAGCGTCCGTCGCGCGATTGGCGCCAACTCGCAAGGAGTAGCCGAATTGGCCCTCGGGTTGATGTTGGCGGGCCTCAGACAAGTTCCGTTTTGCGATGCGTCCCTTAAGTCTGGTGACTGGTCTCGTCGAGCAGGGAAAGAGCTTCGGGGATCCGTGCTAGGCATAATCGGAATGGGCGCGATTGGCCGCAGTGTTGCGACCATGGCTGATGCCATTGGCGCGACCGTGCTGGGTGAAGATCCTTTTGTCGATAAATCCCTGAGCTTTGGCGACAACTTCAAATGGGCTGAGCGTAGTGAGATTTTTCGAACGGCAGACGTTATAACGATGCATTGTCCTCCGCCTGCTGACAATTCTGCTCTCATTGACGCAGACGTTATCCAGCAGATGCGCAACAATGCCGTTCTTGTTAACACGGCACGGGCGTCGTTAGTTGATGAAGCGGCAGTGCTTGAGGCACTTTCCGGCAACAAATTAGGGTGTTACGCCACGGATGTGTTTCATTCCGAACCTCCTGGACTAACGTCTTTGATTCAATCAAGCCGTGTTATTGCGACGCCGCATATCGGCGGATTTACTGCAGAAAGTGTGCAAAAGGCGTCGTTGATTGCTGTGGAAAACATTCTTGAATGTCTCGCAGGGGATGGTCCTGATGTCCGTGCAAGTTAGGTCATTTACTTCTTCGTTAGCGCCAGTGTTGGCGTCAACAACGGACCAGCCGTCCCTCTACTGGCTCGGGCAGGCTGGATTTGCCCTGAAATTTCAGGACAGTCTTGCATTGATTGATCCATATCTTTCTGATGCTTTGGCGAAGAAGTACAAAGGCACAGAATTTCCCCATGTTAGGATGATGGCGACCCCCGTTTCAGTTGAGGCGCTGCCCAAGGTCAGATTTGTTTTTATTACCCATCGTCATGGGGACCACTTCGATGTGGAAACGGTACTGAAGCTGGCGGAAACTTGGCCAGACTGTCGGTTCCTGTTGCCTGCTGCCGAAGAAGAGTTTGCTTTGGCGGCGGGCTTGAAGCCCTCATCGATTGTCCTGACTGATGCACTCCAAACCCACGAGCTGGGACCGTTTCGAGTGACGGCGATTCCGGCCGCGCATGAGAACCCTGATCGCGATGACGACGGACGTTACCCGTATCTGGGTTACGTTATTCAATGTGGAGATGCGACAGTTTATCATTCTGGCGATAGTGTTCCTTTTGCGGATCTGTCACAGGCCATTAGTGGTCTTTCTATTGACGTGGCGCTCTTGCCGGTCAACGGGCGAGACGCGTTTAGAGCCAGCAAGAAAGTTCCCGGAAATTTTACCTTGGAAGAAGCTATCGAGCTTTGTGAAAAACACGGTATCCAGTCCATGATAGCCCATCATTTCGGTATGTTTGAATTCAACACGATTTCGAGAGGGGAAATTGATGCAGCGGCTGCTAAATCGTTGCATTGCGAGGTTATTCCCGCAAATTTGGGCGCGCAGTATACTGAATTAGCGACACCTAAAAACGATGCAAAGTCCAATGAACTTGCAAGCTCAAAAGTTGGACAAAACGTATGACCAACAAAAAATACATAGTTGCGTGTGACTTAGGGACGGGTGGAAACAAGGCCGCTCTCTTTGCTCCGAACGGCGAATGTCTGGCCGAGCACTTTGCGCCGTATGATACATTTTTCCCGAAAGAAACTTTCCACGAGCAGAGGCCACAAGATTGGCACGACGCGGTGGTTTCTTCCGTCCGTTCTCTAATGGCGTCCGTGGATGTTTCACCTGAGAATGTGGCTGCAATTTCAATTTCCGGTCATAGCCTCGGCTGTGTCCCGTTGGATGCCCAAGGCCAGCTATTGCAGGCAGTAACGCCGATTTGGTCGGATCACCGTGCTTCCATCGAAGCCGAGGCGTTTTTCACTAAAGTCCCAGAGGATGAGTGGTATTTGACCACTGGCAATGGTTTTCCCCCCGCACTTTATACTGTGTTTAAGGTCATGTGGTTGCGCCAACATGCGCCAGAGGTTTTCGAAAATACCGCCGCTATTGTTGGCACAAAGGACTATGTGAATTTCAAGCTGTCGGGCCAACTGTCCACCGATCATTCTTACGCTTCTGGGACCGGAATTTACGATCTGGACAAGCGCAGTTACGACCCTAGACTTCTTGAGGCAAGCGGTCTGGACGGGTCTCTGTTCCTCTCTCCGGTGGCGTCAACCGATGTGATCGGCACTTTGACAGCTTCAGCGTCTGAGGCGCTCGGGTTGCCACAATCTGTAAAAGTGATTGCCGGTGGTGTGGATAATAGCTGTATGGCGTTGGGGGCAGGAAATGTTCGGGAGGGCAGTGTTTACCACTCATTGGGTTCCTCGAGTTGGTTGACGGTAACGACCGCACAACCGGTTCTTGATCCAAGGGCCCGCCCATATGCCTTCGCCCATGTCATACCGGGAATGTTCAATTCCGCATTGTCCACATTCTCATCTGGAACGAGTTTGAATTGGATACGCGACCTATTGGCCGGTGTTCACGGTGGCGATCCCATCAGCTATGACGATCTATTTCGACTAGCACAAACCGCACCTGCAGGCGCAAACAATCTATTGTTTATTCCGACACTCGCTGGCGGGACTATGCTGGAAGGCGGGCCAAACGCGCGCGGTGGACTGTTCGGATTGAGCCTGTCTCACACTCATGCTGACATATTGCGGGCGACCCTTGAAGGGATTGCTTTTAGCCTTCGAATTGCACTCGATTGCCTTCGGACGGTGACCCCTGTGGCAAGCGAAATGATCGTCGTCGGCGGAGGCGCGCAAAACGCGTTTTGGCGGCAAATTTATGCGGATGTTTACGGCATGGATATCATCAAAACCAACGTCGACAAAAACGCAGGCGCCTTAGGGGCTGCCGCCTTGGGATTTGTCGGCACCGGTATCTGGGAGGATTTTTCTCCCATGCTTACGATCCATAAAGAACTAAGCCGCGCGGTGCCACGCGCTGCGATAGCCCAACACTATCAAAACCGTTTGGAAGTATTTCGCGAAGTTTCGGAATTTGCGGCCAAGCTTGGACTTAATCAGGTTAATCTGGAGACTTAAGATGAAAAAACTCGCAATTGTTACTGGAGCAAGTTCCGGCATTGGTGCAGCTGCAGCACGTGCCCTGTCGAAAGCCGGGCACCCGCTATTGCTTACGGCGCGTCGTTTGGAAAAGCTTGAAGCTCTTGGGCTCCCGAACGCAATGTGTCGGGCTGTAGATGTGCGAGACACAGCTGCAATGGACGTAGCCATCAAAGAGGCCGAAGCGGAATACGGGCCAGTTGATCTCTTGGTGAACAACGCTGGTTTGATGCAGCTTGGAGATATTACGCAACAAGATCCGACCGAGTGGAAGGACATGTTCGACATCAATGTCACAGCACTATTGGAAGTGACACGTTTGGTTTTGCCTGGAATGCAAGAGCGCAAATGCGGCACGATTACCAACATCAGTTCGATCGCTGGTCGGAATGTCTACGGCGATCACACGGCTTACTGCGGCACGAAATTCGCGGTCCATGCGATCAGCGAAAGCCTGCGTCGCGAAGTCGCCAAATTCGGAGTCCGCGTCATTATCATCGGACCGGGCATGATCGAAACTGAACTGCTGGATCACACGAATTCGGACAGTATCATGGATGGGTACCTCGATTATAAGCAAAGCATTGGAGGCGGAATTCCTTCTGAAGACGTCGCGGACACAATTCTATGGTCTTATCAAATGCCACAGCGTGCGTGTCTGCGTGAAATCTTGATCGCTCCAACTTCGCACGATTGTTAATTTTGAGGTGGGCAAATGACACCCGCTTAGCTGACGGCCAGCAAAAGGAACTGAAATGAAACGCATTGATTCACATCACCATTGCTGGTCGATCAGCCGTGCCGATTACCATTGGATCAAACCTGGGCACCCAACATGGGATCGTGATTTCCTACCACGCCATCTCGACCCTGAAAGGCAACTTGCGGGGGTCTCCAAAACCATCTTGGTTCAGGCGGCTTGGACCGTTGAAGAGACCAATTATTTGCTCGGCCTCGCCGATGCGACGGATTGGATTTCCGGGGTCATTGGCTGGGTCGATTTTGAGGACTCGTCACAACTCGAACTCATCAGTCGGTTTTCCAATCACCCAAAACTGTTGGGGCTTCGGCCCTTGGTTCAGGAAATCCCTCAACTCGATTGGGTACTGCGGGATGACGTGGATTGGGCCTACAGGGCGATCACAGAACGTAGCCTCGTTTTTGAAGCGCTTGGGTTTGCACGCCACACCAAAGTATTCCTTGAACTTTTTAAAAGACACCCGGAAATGCGGACAGTCATCGACCACGGCATGAAGCCAGAGATTGCTGCAGGGCGGTTTGATGAATGGGCTAAGGATATGGCCGAAATTGCCAAATCGACCGATGTTTATTGCAAATTGTCCGGTCTGCTAACCGAGGCAAAACCAGGTGCAACAAGCGAAGATTTGCGGCCCTATGTGGATCATTTGCTAGAAACTTTTGGCCCAGATCGCCTGATGTGGGGGTCCGATTGGCCCGTGCTAAATGACGCTTCGAACTATCAAAAATGGGTGGATATGGTTGAAGTCCTAATTGCCGATTTAAGCCCGGAGGACAAACAGAAGATCTGGGCGGGGACTGCAAACAAGTTTTATCGCCTTGGCGAGGACTAAAGTCATTTTTAGACGGAGCACGAAATAGACATAAGAAGGGGATGCATTAAAGTAGCATTGGTTACGGGAACCTGTCGGTCTTTGGGCGCGGCGATTGCAAAAGCCGTGGCCAAATAGGGCTGAGCCGTTGCGGTGAACTTTCCTAGAGACATCTAAAGCGCCCAAAAGGTTGTTTCGAGCATCGAACTTGAAGGCGGACGGGCCGGTTTGGCGATCCAGCGAATATTGCGGATGCAGTAGCTTTCCTCGCTTCAGACAAAGCTGATTTTGTAACCGGTCAGAAGCTTGCGGTTAGTGGCGGTAGAACGCTGCTTTATAGAGAAAACCTGCAGATTTCGTAGGTCCAGAAAAGGAGGCCGATGTGCCAATTGCAGATAAAGATGATGACTCTAGAACTCCCTACCAACTTCAAATGCCCGATGAAGCTCTGTCCGATATTATTATTCCCGACGCGATTTCAAAAGGTGACGACCGGCTCTGGGTGCCACAAGCAAAAAACGTCTTCTTTAGACCTCTATGTTTGAACGTATCATCCGGCTATTGGATGAATTTACTCAAGGTTACGAAATCCGGAGTTCTGTCTCGGCATCGTCATGCCAGCCCCGTGCATGGTTTTGTTTTAAAAGGCCGTTGGCACTATCTCGAGCATGATTGGGTTGCTGAGGAAGGGAGCTATGTCTATGAACCTCCAGGTGAAACTCATACATTGGTGGTCCCAGATGATGTGGACGAAATGATCACCTATTTTCAAGTGAACGGCAGTATGAATTATGTGGACCCTTATGGGAAACAACTCGGATATGAGGACGTGTTCACCAAGATCGACTTGTGCAAAGAGCATTTTGAAAAGATAGGTTTGGGCGCAGATTATGTGAAAAGGTTTATCCGATAAGTGCCTTGAACCCTGTGTTTAGAGACGCAAACCGATGTCTGGGGCAATTTCTGTCCTTGATGAATCTACGGTCAAAGAGCACATTTCATTTTGTGCTGTGTGAGTGGTGAAGCAAGGCCAAAATAGGTTGGCAACAGGAGAGTTCATGCAGAAGAATGTTCGGAAATCCAGTGCAAAGAATTTGAACAATATCTTGGAAGTTATTCGCACAAACCGAGACCAACTGCGCAAAGCCGAGCGTAAGGTCGCCGATGTGGTGTTGAGTAACCCACAAGATATGCTGAGCCTCACCGTCGCAGAGATTGCGGTCGCTTCTGAAGTCAGCCAGCCAACAGTGTTGCGTTTTTGTGCGGCGCTCGAATGCAAGGGTTTTCTCGATTTCAAGCTGAGACTCTCTAGTTCTCTCGCGATAGGTACGCCCGCGACGCACTCTGCCATTACGACAGATGATGATGTGCAAAACATCATGACTAAGATTTTTGAATATACGATGTCGAGCCTAGATTGGGTTCGCAGCCATATAGATCATGAACAACTTAGTGCCGCCGTTGATCTCTTGGAAAGCGCTAATCGGATCGAATTTATTGGTTTTGGCGCCTCCGGTATTGTTGCCCATGACGCAGCACAAAAATTCCCGTTATTCGATGTTCCCTGCGGTGCAGAAACGGATTTACATCAGCAGATCATGTTGGTTTCGATGATGAAGCCAGGGGATGTTGTCGTGATTATATCCAATACCGCATCCACGCGATCTCTGATCGATGTGGCGCGTGAAGCCCGTCGGGTCGGTGCCAAAGTACTTGGAATTGTCGGCCGCGAAGGGGCTTTGTCCACGTGTTTTGACACCACGCTTATTGTCGAAACGTTGGAGAACACTAACATCTACACCCCGACCACCTCTCGCATCGCGGCCCTTGCTATTATCGATGTGCTCTCAATATCGGTGGCCTTGCGAAAGTCTGGCGATCACGCGGCCCGTTTTGAAAGCTTAAAACGCAATCTATCATATTTGAAATCATAGAGCGTTTACGCGTTATTTGAGTACTGTCAGACAAAACTTGGTTGAAGAGAGCAGGCGGGTCTTGTCATGAGCCGTCGTTCGGTCAGAAACGAAAACTCGAAGTTCCCAATGACCCGCCGGACAGGTGTTCTAGCATGAGCTTGCCCATTACAATTTCCAGCGCTTCAACGGCCCGTTCGGTGCCAACAATACCTTCAACCGTTTTCAAATACGTCGAAAGCGATACCTGCATCGCCTCATCCGACGCTATTTCCTCAGAGCTTTTCCCACGTAGATACTCAAGTACTAAACTCATTTCAGCACCAAATCCGCGCCTCATAGAATTCACTAACGCCAGCAATTGATCTTCCTCTGTCGCCGTCGGGTCCGGGTTTATCTGGCTAACACCGATCATTGCGAATTCCGTACTAGCCAAGAACAGCGCCTCTTTCGTTGGAAAGTAATGATACAGCGCACTCTTTGAGACGCCGAGATGTTCTGCAATCCCACGCATTCCAATGCCCGCGTAGCCGTGCTGCGAAAAGAATCCTGCCGCACGTTTGGCTAGTTCTTTCTTGTATTCATCTCGGTCAATAATTTTTGGCATTGGGTTTCTCGTCCATGTGGTCGAAAACAATTGACATACTGTGTGGATGTCGTCTAGCAGCGATGAAACAGTCCAGCTGGTCTAAATAAATGCCTGATCCCTACCTTTCTGCAAAACTCGTCCATATTCTCGCTGTGATCTTGATGATCGGCGCAACCGTCATCAACGGGTTGATACATGGCCAGGCAAAGAATTCGACGCCATGTGAAGCGTCGGCTTTATTGAAGTCCGTGCTACTGATCAATCGTCTGATCATGGCTCCATCTTTGCTCATTATACCGCTATCAGGCTACTGGTTAATGACCTTGACCGGGTACGGGCTCGCAGAGAAATGGTTGTTGACGTCGGTTTTTCTGAGCATCTTTCTGATCGTTGCATACATTCTGGGACTCCGAGTGGAGCGTCTGCTCCACAGCATCGCGAACAGGTCAGATGCCTTTCACACCAGTGTATTACCCGCTGAGTACGCCAGCACATTCTTGCGAGCTGCGCCCATCGGATTTGGCGCGTTAGTGATGTCGCTGGCCACGCTTGTCTTAATGATCTTCAAACCTTTCTAAGGAGCCTTCCAATGGCCAATACAGGTGGTGTCAATCGTAACCACGATAGGTCTTTTTCACAAAAACTGACATTTGCTTTGATCCATGCCAGCATCGTGGCACTTTGTTTGTGGTTGGCCTTAGGAGCGATTGACTGGCCAAACCCGATGCGCGCACGCCTTCTTGCGTTCTGCGCAATCCTCTATTGGGTGCGGCACTGTGTGACGCTGTTCGTTCTCCTCAAGCGGCGGGTCGAATACGCCGAAGTTTTTGGTCTTTGCCTTTTTATGGCTACCTATGAAATTGGCTTTCTGCTTTTGGGCGCTGGCGTTTTTGCCGATGACCTCAGCCCCCTTGATGCCATGGATGGGATTGCCGTCATGCTTGTTCTTCTGGGGTCATATTTGAACACAGGGTCTGAACTCCAACGTTGGAAATGGAAGAAAAAACCATGCACCAAGGGCCACTGCTACACCGAAGGATGGTCCCGGTATTCCATGCACATAAACTATTTAGGGGATACTGTTTTGTTCATCGGTTGGGCGGTCCTGGCCACGTCCATCTTGGCTTGGAGCATACCTATCTTCGTGACCGCAGGATTTGTATTTTTTCACATTCCTGCGTTGGATACTTATCTCTCAAAGCGGTACGGCGCTGAGTTTGATGAATACGCAAAAAAGACCGCCAAATTCATCCCGTTTCTCTACTGAGGGGCACTTTGATTAGTCGCGGGCTTGCCAGTTCGTGGGCGTTTCTGCGTATGACCGCTTCGGAGAAGCTTGCTGAGAACCGGTGCTAATCATTAGATTAGTGGATCATGACGATAGCTGACGCCGATAGAATACTCTGCGGCTGTTTCAGGCAACTTTGTCCCGCTCAGCAGACTTTGGTGCTTGGCGCGGCGAACGGCCGGTCGGCGTACGGTGTCATCCCAGTATGAGCGTTGTCGCATTAAGAAGCGCCCGTTTGGTGGTGACCTGCAAATTGGTGCCATGATCTGCGAGAGTGCGCTGGATGCGCTCATCATTTTTGTCGATCCGCTTTCGCCGATGCCCCATGATATGGATGTCAAAGCGCTCACAAGGCTGGCGACAGTTTACGATCTCCCCGGTCGTGGGTATGTCACAGAACAGGCATCCATTCTCTCGCTCCCGGTACCTGGCAACAACGCCCCAGAAGTGCGCAGCGCAAACATACCGCGCGCTTCCGGCGAGTGCCTGGGGGATTGAACGATCAGATCGCGCCGTCCACGATCCATCCAGTAAAGCACCCAGATGGGCCGCTAGATGCCCATCCTTGAAGCCCTGTCGAATAGCCTTGCGCCAGTTCGATCCGGGCATTGCCGCCTCCGGGCAATATTGAGCGGGCTGTTTCCCCGCAATCAGTTTGACCGGATATGGCCGATAAAGGTCACATCTGCCTCGATCCGTTCTGCAGGATCAAAGCCAAGCTAGATTTCCCCTTCTCGAATATCTCTGCCCTCGAACATCGCTCTCGCGTCTTGATCCTGATCTTTTCGGGCATCAAACCCGACCCTGGTCTGCTGTGCCAGCCTGTCCAAGAGTGCTTCCGCCCTTTTGGCCCCTCAGAAATTCACCCGGTCGCCTCCCTTTAGCGACAGCATCTCACGCGCCTCGTCGGGCGTCGCAATCTCAAGGCCCAGGCCCTCAATAATGGCGCGCGCCTTGGTCACCTGCTGGGCGTTTGTTTCTGCGAGTTTGCCACGTGCGATCCAGATACTGTCCTCTAGCCCGACCCGGATATTCGCGCCCATGGCAACCGCCTGCGTGGCAATCCGGAACTGGCTGGCCCCTGCCCCAAGCACCGACCAACGGTAATCCTTGCCGAACAAACGGTCAGCTGTACGCTTCATGTGCATGACGTCCTCGGGGTGGGTGCCGATCCCGCCCAGCAGGCCAAAAACCGACTGCACAAAGAAAGGTGGCTTTACCAAGCCGCGTTCCGCGAAATGCGCGAGGTTATAGAGATGCGAGATGTCGTAGCACTCAAACTCAAAACGGGTGCCATTGCCGTAGCAGGTTTCAAGTACGTACTCGATATCTTTGAACGAGTTTCGGAACACCAGATCGCGGGATCCTTCCAGATGCTCACGTTCCCATTCGAACTTGAAGTCCGTGTACTTTCCCAAAAGCGGGAAGAAGCCAAAGTTCATTGACCCCATATTAAGCGATGCGACTTCTGGCTGCCACTGCCCGGCCGGTTTCGCACGTTCCGCTACAGTCATATATGGCGATCCGCCAGTTGTGATGTTGACCACCGCATTGGTCGCCTGCTTGATCCGCGGCAGAAACCCAGCAAACGCCTCGGGTGACTGGTCAGGTTTGCCGGTCTCAGGGTCTCGCGCGTGAAGATGTAGGATCGCGGCACCCGCCTCGGCAGCGGCGATCGCACTTTCGGCAATCTCGTCGGGCGTGATGGGTAGATGCGGCGTCATTGTGGGCGTGTGGATCGCCCCGGTCACGGCGCAGGTAATTATCACCTTGTCGGGTCCGTTCATTTCAGTCTCCTTTTGATCTTCTGTGCAGGGCTTGTGCTTCGTCCAGGTAACCTCGTTGGCGCCAGTCAAATTCCGCACAAATTGTTCCGCCCAGTGATAGTCAAATGCCGTGATTTTCAGAGAGCTTCAACATTGCCATCGACCGGAAAGGATTGCCCCGAAAGGTTGCGTCCAGCATCCGAAATCAGAAAAGCCACCATATCCGCCACATCCTCCGGCGGGGTCATGCGCCGCAAAGAAATACGATTGATATAGTCTTCTTTCATTTCATTGGGACTGACACCGGTCTGCTTCGCGCGGTCGGCGATCACACCTTCGATGCGCGGCCCCTCAATGATGCCGGGTAGAATTGCGTTGACCCGTATGTTCGCCGGGCCCAGTTCCTTCGCGAGGCTTTGAGTCAGTCCGATTACCCCCCATTTTGCCGCAGCATAGGGCGTTCGGAATGCATAACCAAAACGCCCTGCAGCAGAGGACATGCTGACAATACTTCCGCCACCGGCATCCTTCAGCATCGGAACTGCATAGTGGGCGCACAGAAATTGACCGGTCAGGCAGACGTCAATACAGTGCGCCCAGTCGTCGGGTGCGATGTCTTCCACACCGCCAGTCGGACCAGCGATACCTGCATTGTTTACCAGCGAGTCCAACCCGCCCATTGTTGTTTCAATTTCCGCGAAAAAATCCGCCACCTGGGCCACATTAGACACATCGGCAAGGCGTGCAACTTCTGCGCCGAGCTCCTTTGAAGCTCGCTCCAGAGCTGACGCGTCGACATCACAAATGGCAAGGCGGGCGCCCTGCCATTTTAGTTCACGCGCGATGGCGAGTCCGATCCCCCCGGCACCAGCCGTGATAGCAACGCGCAACCCCTTCAGTCCCGGAAGCTGCATGCGCTGGGTCTTGGTCGTCATCTTTTATTCCTTTCCTTATGAAGAGAGTTAACTGGAACAAAAAGGCGGAACTAAAGGCACTTGGCAAGGTCTCATAGTGAGTTATTGTTCACAGATACCTGCACCTCCTTCAACGCCGATTTTCCTGTCGGAACGACAATGGCCCCTCAATCGTCCGTGGCGAAATTGACACGGGTAGAGCCGTTGTGGCTATCCGCTCGTGCATCACGCGATTTTTGTTCTGCAATTGGAAAAGGGTTGCTTTATGCCAACGTACGGGGATTGGAAAAGGGAACAATTTCAGATGTCTGATATTGCTTTGAGAGCTCGGATCACCGGACGTGTACAGGGCGTGACTTTTCGCGCCTGGACACGGTCAGAAGCTGAACAGCGCGGTCTTTCCGGCTGGGTCCGCAACGAGCCTGATGGCTCTGTACGCGCACTGCTCATAGGTCCGGTTCCCCACGTACCAGAAAGCCCTGATGTCGCGTCAACGCGCCGCTGCAATGATCTCGGCGATTTCCAAATATCCGCGCGCTTGTGCGTGGCTTAGCGGTGTCACGCCATCCCGGTCGCCGATGGAAATGTCTGCACCAGCCTCAACCAGCGCGCGCACGGTGGCGCGATGATCCGGTCCACCGTCGCCCAGAACAACCGCTTCGATCAGGGCCGTCCAGTCAAGGTTGTTAATGTAATCCAGCGGCGCACCCCCACCGATTAGTCGGCGAACGACCTCGTCATGACCAAGATGGGCCGCGGCGATCAGCGCTGTGCCATCATAAACGCTAGTCACCAAATCGGGCCGGTTGCCAAGCATCAGCGCCAATGAAACCATATCCGGGTCATTGGCGACGGCGGCGATGGTCAGCACGTCATATAATTCATCATCAAGCGCGTTCATGTCAGCCCCGGCCGCTGCCAAAGCCCGCAGTGCCGCGTCATTCGACGCAAAAGCGGCAACATGGGCGGGTGTGCGGTCGTTGCGGTCGCGGGCGTTCAGATCGGCGCCCCGGGCGGCCAGACGGGTGATTTCGGCCACATCATCGATATGTGCGGCACGGTGCAACCCATCGTAGGCGGCGATTTCGGACTGTGATGGTTCTGTCTGGGCGTGAAGCGCGGTGGCCATCACGGTGACCAATAGGGCTAGGGCAATGCGGGTCATAAATCTCTCCCTCGCTGAATGGCCTGCCCTTGAGAGGGGCGAGGCGATGTAGACCTGTTTATTCGGCGCCGATGGCGTCAGGCTGCTGCTGGTTGCAATGCGAACTGCATCAACGCGAAATTCATCGATGTATCTCGTTGCCTTTTCCTGTCTCCTTCATAGCAAACATTGCTCGAAAGAAACCATAACTAAACAGCGACAAACCCATTCTCTAGACTTGCCTTGCGCAGGCGGCCATGAACGCCTTTTCTTGGTTGATCGATTGGGTGACAGCAAAGTCGGCCGCCAGCGAGCACAACTGATAGGCCTCGGCCTCTGTGATCCCAGTGTGTTCGCAGATCATCACGATCATCTGACGCAGCGCAATCTGCAGCGCGGTATCAAGGCTTGCGTGAAACCCCATCGAGATCAGTTCGTTTGGCTGATGCGAAACGGCGCCAATTATATCAGCCATATTCGCGTGTCAGCTCGACCAAGTCACTAGCAAAGCGTTCATCTTCAGCACGGCCCCACGACATTACAAACCGTTCGTCTAGAATCCTCTCAGGGACACACCCAACAACAACAACCCTAACCTCACTCCTCACTGGTTCTGAAATATGCCGCCGACACGGGGTGTGAATTACCCGCATGCTGGAGAACATAGGGAAGGACCCAAACTGCTGCTCCCCATATCTGGTCCAAGCGTCATGCAGTCTAAGGCACAGGTTTGTTGGAAACCTGAAATAGGGAAAAATGATTTGATCTCCCTACCTTTCAGGCTCTGTGTCTCGCAACGGCCCGCTTATATGAGATGTCCCCAGATCGTCAAAAGTTAAGATATTGTTTTTAAATGTATATTTCGCGCATGATAACTGAAACACTGATTTTCAACAACAACAGACCGCTCCCCCAGCCTCTTCCAATATCATCGCTCGTTTTCTATGACTTCCGGGAAAAAAAACCTGTGCGTGAGAGGAGAGCGGGTATGCGCAACACGCGGTTTTAGAGATTTGACCCACCCCTCCCCGTTCGCAACAAGGCAGAAATTGAAAGCGATAGCTTGCTCGTCAAAAACACTTAGCAAACTTCGATGTCCCCGCGAAGGACCAGCATTCACGGGGGCTGTAATTTCTCGATTGGCGTTCAAATAGCAAACAGCCAGCACAAGTCATCAATCTTAACGCTGAGTGGAGAGACGACCTAGACAATTTGGATCAGTGAGGGATCGCTTTGGCCGTATTAGTGGGACACCTGCTCTCAATGTCGACTAACCGAGCGGCAACAAACTCGGCCAGACTGCGTGGAAGTTGGCCATCATATTCAATGATGGCCGCACGTTCTTCAAACTCATGCCTCTTCTCCGCGGTCCAATTGGGGTCGACATAACAACTTACCTGAATGCTCTCGCTGGATGGATCACGCTTTTGAATGCAACGGCCTCCATCTTCTATTCAAAGCCTCTCAGTCCCGTGGCTTGGCCAATTGGCATCATCCGCTTCGCCGGGGTAACCAACGCGTCTGGCGTTGCGAAATGCCTCTCGAATTGCATCGACGCCCATCAGCTCAGCCGCTCCTGACAATTCGCCAGACCGTTGTGGCCCTTTGACCGCCCACCATAGCAGATCCACTTAATGGGACCAGCCAACCGTGTTCCACCAGCTTCGCGATGAGGCCCTTTGCCGTGTCGGCATCACGCCCGCAGGGCGGCCCCCGTTGCGTCACGACGCGCACCGACACCAGATCTTCGGTCCACCGATCAATCAGCCAGACGCGAAGCTGCTCGGCTTTTTGAAGGATTTCGGGGGCCACATGAGCCTCCGTGATCCGAAGCATCTCAAGCAAGTACCAATCGACTAGCCCGATAGCCTGACCCATAGTTTCAGAAGTGACGACATCTGCCTCGGTATCTCGATAGATGGTCGATACACCGGCAATCCTGGCGGCATGTTCTGCGGCTTTTGCGGCAAATCCTTGAATCGAGGCCATTGCCTCATCCGGCCCCAGCGATTTTTCAACCCTGTTGTAGAAAGCAACGAGGCGAACGTACGCTTCGTGTGAAAGGTTGAGCTGTCGGGGTTTCAATTGTTGGCGGTCCTCTGGATGAACTGGCGGCGCGGTTTTGAGCAAAGAACCAATACGCTCATTGTAAAACTTGATTGCAGGCTCTTCGCCCAGACCTGCCGCTTGGTGCGAAGCGTCCACATCAATCAACCTCGAACCGATACGACTTTCTGGCCATACTGCCAGGCAACGAGACAAAAGGCCCTGGTCTCGCAATACTTCGTTTGAAAAAAGCTCACCCGCAATTTTTGGCTGGATCATCATATGCATGGAAACGCGTCGACCATCCAATTCGACCGGCTCTGAGCTTGCCCGGATCAAATCAAATTGACCGGCATCCCAGAATTTTGAAAGCCGAGCAGCCGATCCGACCTCGTTGCCCGCTTTCATGGAGTAACCGCCAAGAAACTGCCCACCTTCATCGGAGATTAGCCCAATCGATGGTTGGTTGTTCTGGAGTTGATACGCCAGTCCCTCGATGGTCACGTCGCTGAAAATGATCTTGGGGTTAAAGTCACATTGGTTGTCATCATGAATTGAGCGGTGATGTGCGGTAGTTTCGATTACTTCGACAGCATCGTCGGGATTTTCACCATTCCGCTGGCTGGTCTGGTATCTTCGGCGCCTTTCCGCTTCGACGGCTCTTAGTGGGCCGCAGGCAATTTTGTCGCACGTCGATTTGCGTTCGCCTGACCCTGCTGCCGTGATCAAAAACAAACTCAACGGAGAGCTTCCGGACAAGGTCTGCACATCTGCAAATGCTTGGGTTGCAACCGCGGCTGCCGCAAGGACACTGTGCATGGCAATTGGAATGGGTGCCTGTGTTTTCGCAGCAATCGCTTTGATGACAGGTGCAAGAGGTCCGAGCAATTCGATGTCCATTGGTTCAGCAATGCTGAGTTCGCCAAACAATGGCGTGGGTTGTGCGTCAAATTCGATGGCTTTGCCCTGAAACCCAGGGTTTTTCATATTAGACATAATCGTCTCCAAGATTTGGAATAGTCTGGGCACCCCATTGCCTTCAGCAATAGGTCTCAGTCTTGATTGACTTCGTTTTGAAAGCTTTATAATTGACCGGCTGAGCTACGCTAAGGGCATGCGCTACCGGGCTTGGGCTGAGCGCGAAGCCTTGGGGTGGAAGTCTCGTCGCACTGGGGACGACAGGTTGGTGGAAGTGCTACTATCCGCACAAGCTTCAATCCAGCGGTGGATATCATCCAAGCGATAAAATACCGATCGACCGATGCGACATATCCTTGGACCTTCCTTCTTCATGGCAGCCACTTCCAGAAACCGCTTGGAAATTCCGAAGCGGTCTTGAACCTCACCACGCGTTAGTAGCCTATTTTGTTCTTCAGGTATCATTGCGAAACTCGTTGTTGTTGCTCTCCCCTGAATGTCGGCTATTTTCCGCAGATCAAAAACTCTCCAACACATTAATTGCTTTGGGGGTTTAGATTATCACATTGTTATTGTGTAGTATTTTGAGGATTCATGGAGGATACCCGCCCCCCCTTCTTCCATTTAGGAAGGTCGCTATTCTTCCAAATATCACTGGCCTTGTTCTTCGAGATATTGAACTGAGCCTTTAAGTTCTCTATGGCCTCGTCGCGCTTGTATCGCTTGCCATTCCCTGCCTCATATCGCTCATACAATTCCAGCAAATGATCCGCTGCATTTTTAAATACAGGTTTGCTGGCTGAATTGTGGGGCAAGTGGCTCTTTTGAAACCAGCTTTGGGGCAAATCCGCGGAAAAAATGTAGAAGTACTGTCTCGTGTAGCTTGAGATATCGAAACTCCAGACATTCCGCCACATGTCGGGTTGATACAACAATGGTGACCGTCCAGTATTTTGAAATGCGATCAGCCTGCCATCAGCCAAACATCGGCGAGTTTGCTCAATGACAAACTCTTTGAGTTCTCCAACTCGGAGACTGAACCTTGCCCAATCTTGGCCGACTATTGAACACTCATACTGCCGGTGACCCTTATTCAGGTACACGATCCCCTCCTCAACCATATCTTCAGGAGTCGGTTCTTGGTACACTGTAGTTGTCGTTGCAGCCTTCGACTGCCAAGCAATGCAATCACTTAGACTCTGCCGAAAATCATCCAGATTTTGCTGACATTTTGTCATTCTTTTCCAAAAACTGGCAACCGCGCGATGGCCGCCATCCAAATGCTCAAGCAAGTGATCTTCAACAACCATTCGGCGTTTTCCGTCCTTTAACACCGCTTCTTCGATGCGACCAAGCACGCGACCATCGATCGCCTGAGGCCCTACGCGTTCGATTTCTGCAATTGATTTTTCCAATTGATCGAGCAAGTGCATCGGAGGGGTGCTCTGCTGTGTATCAAGGACGCAGCGCCCCTTGAGTATCAAATCCGTTGCTTCGTGCTGATCTAAAGATTTTCTAATAGGTTTTGCTTCACCTGCAGGTTTCTGATTTTCCGATTGGTGAAAAATAACGTTTATCGTCGTGCACATTTCCGGTCGTACCCTTTTTCTGCCTCCATTTTCATAAACACACTCCACTGCGCCATGCCAGCGGGATGTGGAGGTACTCGGCTATTTCAGTTAAAGGGTCTGCAAGCCCGAATACCCGCGCAAACCGATCTCAGAACCGCGCGTCCACCTTTGCAATATTCTCCTCAATGAAGGAAGCCTAGGGCTGCTACTATGCTACTTTTGCTACCAATGGCTCTAGACTTGGGCTCGCATCGGCGAGTCCACTTCTTGGATTGAAGTTTCAAATGCACCGTTTGAACTGAAGGCCGCGATTTTATCGGCCGTGGCTTCGGCGGGTGTTTCCCACCCGAGAGTTTTCCTGGGCCTGCCGTTCAGGAGCCAGGCAATGTCGTTGACCGTATTGGATGAGGCAGATACAATTGTTGCCGCTGCAGTAGGTATGAAATCCGCCATGCGAGGATATCTACTGGCGGGCGAGGAAACCTTCCTTGATCCGTATCAGAACGGAGTGATGGACGTATATTCCAATTTTGCGCGGCTGCGGGAGATTGTCAGCGACAATCCGGTTCAGGTTGCAAAGCTGACCGAGGCAGAGCATGTCCTGCTGCAATGGCAGAACGAAGTTGCCAAGCGGCAAATTGAACTGCGGCGTGCCATCGGCGTTGCAGCAATCATGCATACTATGGTGTGGGAAGTGAGAAAGGGCGAGGGCAAGGTCCATTTTGACAATTTCCGGGACCAAATCGGAACCTTCATCGGAAGCGAAGAAGCTCTTCTTGAACAGTGTCAATCCCAGTGCAAAAAGGGTCAGTTTCCCGGCGTGATATGGGACAGTTTGTTTGGGAGTTGGCGGCGCCTTGGCGCGTGTGCTTTTCATATAGCTGACGCGTGCCATGGCGCGCTGGCCGCAGGCCAGCACCTCTCTTTTGCCGGGTTGGATTTCAGCTTCTGGTTCTACGGCTCTGGCGCAGCCGGAAACTTTCACCGTTCATTTCCAGGATATGCACGTGGTGGGTCAGACGATCCAGAATGGCACCGGTCAGGCGTTCTGATCCGAAGACCTCTGTCCATTCATCGAATGGTAGGTTGGAGGTGATGATAATGGACCCGCGCTCGTAGCGCTGTGAGATAATCTCGAAGAGCAACTCGGCGCCGGTTTTGCTGAGGGGGACGAAGCCGAGCTCATCAATGATCAACAGGTCCTGGCTGACCAGTTGTTTTTGCAGGCGTTGCAATCGCCGTTCGTCGACCGCCTCGATCAGTTCGTGGACCAGAGCGGCGGCCGTTATGAAGCGGACCTTGAGACCCTTTTGGCAGGCCGCCAACCCCAGGCCCAGTGCGACGTGGGTTTTGCCGGTTCCGCTCGGCCCAAGGGCAATGACATTCTGGCGGTGATCCACGAACTCGCAACGCGCCAACTGCATGGTCAGTGCTTTGTTCAGCGACGGGATGACCTTGAAGTCGAAGCTATCCAAGCTTTTGGTCGCCGGGAATTTTGCGGCCTTGATCCGGCGTTCGATCATCCGGCGTTCACGCTCGATCAGCTCCAGTTCACACAGCCGCAGCAGATACTGCACATGATCCTTGTTCTCGGTCGCACATTGCCGGGCCAGCTTATCATACTCGCTGTGGAAGGTCGGCAGGCGGAGCTTTTTGAGATGATGCTGCAACAGCACTTGCGGCGTGTCGCTCATGTCACCGCTCCAGACATTAGTACCTTGTAGCTGGCCGGTTTTGTCGTTTCGACCACCGCCTTAGGTAAATAGGGATAGATGGCGAGGTCCAACCGCGGCTGGCGCTTCTCGATCCGGCAAAGGACCAGATGCTTGACGGCATCATAACCAATGGCGCCGAGGCTGAGAGCCTGCTTGACGGCGCCATGGACGTGGCTGATCTCGAAGGTCTCCAGCAAGCGCAGGATCTGCACATACTCTCGTTTGCCGGGCTTGCCCATTCGCGCTTCCAGCAGCCGGTGCATGGTCGCAAACTCATCTGGCAAGTTCCAGCCTTTGAGCGGCGCAGCCTGATCTAGGGCCCCAACCTTTTGCTCCAGCAGCGGCAGGTAGTGCATCGGATCAAACACCATATCGGCCTTCTCATAAGATCGGCTGTGGCAGGCAATCACGTCAGCGCCGCAGCCAATCATAACCTCATGGACATACCGGCCGTGGTGGCGTGACCAGCGCTGCCGGGTTCCTGCATATGAGCCAGCCTGCAGTTTCGATGCAGCCAAAGCGTCTGGAAGAGTTCAAGTGACGCTCAATAGGGCAGGGGGGCACTGCAGATAAAACGTTGCTGCCGGTTCGAGTGTCGGCAATGCGAGCTGTGCGAGGCAATCACATTGTCTCGCCGCTAGTGGATGAGGAAAACTAACGACGACGATGCTTCATGCTCAACACTCCATCTCTCCAAAAAGATTGTGGACCAGCCTTTCACGGGAACGGTGCCGCGCCTGAAGGTCGAGTTGCCCCTCCGACTTGATTGCCACAAATGGCATCGTCGGTCGGGTCGAGGCCTCTGCAATGGCCTCCGCATTGCAGTCGTCGTTTTTGTGATCCTTCACGTAAGCGCGGTTTCTACTCTAACAATCTTGGACACGAGAAATTTTCCGATGGTTTCGGGTTGATCTGCGAGGTCAGGCGTATTTTGCGGGATTTACGGGTTGGCCTGTTGCAGCCGAGTCATAGGCTGACATCACCAGGGCGAAGGTTTTGAGATTGTCTTCGCCTGAGGTGTCAAACGTGCCGCCGTTGTTCAAGCCATCAATAAAATGCTGAATGGTATGAACCACGGCATCCTGTTCGCAGTGCCACGGTTCGGCCGCCCAGGGCCGCATGGCAGGCGTCAAATCGTGCTCTTCGCGTGTGCCGTCGGCCTTGGCAACGATCACTTTGTAGTCCTGCAGCAACTTGATGCTGCCTTCAGTGCCTTCCAGATGCACCAATGTCTGCGGAATTGTATCGGGCAGTTGACAGCTTCCATAGGTGCATTCAACAACCGAAACCGCTCCAGAAGTATGGCGCACCATAGCCGTCGCCTGATCTTCGCCAGTGACAAAGGACTTCACCGTCTGAGTTTGGCAATAAAGGCTCTCGACCTCACCAAAGTAGACACGTGCAAGGTCGAAGACATGCACCCCAAGGTCCAGCAAAGCCAGACGATCCACTTCTGCCAAATAGGGTTGGTTTTGGTAAATGTCGTACCAAGTGCGAAAATAAATCCGACCCCAGGTCGGCGTGCCGATCAATCCATCTCGAAGCCACTTCGCAACGGTCTGGTGAGGCATCTGGAACCGAAAATTCTCATGCACCATCAAGGGCACGTCTGCGGCTTTACATGCCTCTACCAAAGCTTTGGCATCGTCCCAGTTGGGTGCAATAGGTTTTTGAACCTTAACGGGCACACCATTTGCGGCAGCCAATTCAACCAGTTCACGGTGGGTTTCCATAGTGGTGCAGACATCGATGAAATCGAGATCAAGCTCGGCAAACATCCTAGCTGCATCCTGGTAGTTACCCGAGATATCGAATTTCGAGCAAGCAACACCGGCACGATCCTCATCCCGATCACAGATCGCAATGATTTCCGCACCCTCAGCCACTGCCCAGGCATTCAGATGGTTGTGGGCAAAATAGCCAGCGCCGATAATCGCGCCACGGAGTGTTTTCTTGCTCAATGTTTGATCCTCTTTTGATTTGGCATCAGGCAGCATCAGCAGCCATGGGGTAGGCTTACCCGGACTGGGTTTTCACGTCCACTAGCCGCAAGAAGCCACGACTTCAAATTCAGTCAAAAAGCCGAGAACTGGCCCCGAAAGTCTGTTCTGCTGACAGCGTTAGTGTTTGATCCGGTCCGATATTTCCTTGCATGCGATTTCCATGGCAGGCCGAAGTGCATCCAAAGATGGCCGAGTATATCTTTGCCCGGTGATCGACAGCGGTGTGTGATTGAGCAATCGGCCCACGATCTCTTCCAGAACTCCAGCCTCCATTGCGACTGTTGCAAACGTCCTACGATGCATATGCGGGTTATATCTGAGTCTTTCCGGTTTTGTGATGTGCCCTGTCACCGATTTTGGAGACGGAAACACCCATTGACGACTGAGAGGGCGCAACGGCGCCAGGATCTCATGGTGCAACTGCAGGATAGGCAGATCAAAACTCCGCCCGTTCTTCGTCATCGGTAGGTGGATCCGATCTTCCTGGATTTGTTTCCATTGAAGCGTAAGCGCCTCGGTTTTTCTGAGACCCGTAAACAGGAGAAGCTCAAAGAACACGCGATGGAGAGGGTTATTCAGATCGTCGATCGTTTGCCGCCATTCCTTTAAATCGCCTATGATCCGGCCGTCCGGTGCCTCTTCGAACCATTCGATGGCCATCGTTGGGCACTCAGCCAGATCGTAAGTCCGGCGTGCATGGTTGTAGATTGTCCGGAAACTACGAAGAACATGATTGGCGCCAGACGGGGTCTTTGCCATGTCCTGGTGGCGACGCACCAGCATCGCCTTGCTGATCTCGTCCAGCGGCAACCGCATCCAGTCCTTGAGGTGTCGCTCCAGTTGCGCACGTGTTCCGCTCTTGTGGGTTTCTGAGCGAAGTTTTGGGCGCGTTAGATACACTTCCATAGCGGCCTCAAGAGTGGGTGCCCCGATCTGCGCCACTTTCCCAGCCCCTCTGCCCATCTCCAGAGCGAAGCCAAGGGCTGTCTGCCGCGCAGCCTGCGCCGAGATGATCGGGAACCGGCCAATCAGAATGCGTTTTGTCTGACCGCCAACATCTTTTTGGAAATACCAAGTTTTGGACCGCTTCCCCACGAAGAGCACTAGGCCTTTGATTTCGGCATCCCAGTATTTGTCCGTACCGGCTTTTGCATGAGGTAATTTCTTGGCAAACGTCTCTGTGAGCTTCGGCATAATATTTTGTCGGCCTTTTGTAGGTAACGGTATGCAACTGGGTGCTACTCCATGCAACCTGATGCGATACAAAAGTCAACAAAAAGAAAGACTAAGCAACTCAGTGATACGCCATGAAGCTCAGGAGCTTTGTTTGGAAGGCTGAGGTCTTACCATTACACAACGCCCGCTCTACAGATTTATCTACTATTTCATAGAATTCTGGAGGTCAAGACTACCAATGCCCATCCTATGAAAATCTTGCTGAAAACCCTGTAAAAGCAGCTCACCGCGAGTATCCACCTTAAGCACGCTGCAAACTGGTCAAAAAAGTAGGACCACCTATCAGTCACATCCTGGACGGTAGTGCGGCTGTATTCTGAACAGGCCAGGCTTGAGTTTGTGCCAGTCTTTCATGGCTTGCAAGGGCGACTTGGGGCGACGACGAAGATGGGAGAGCGATCACTGCGGCGATTGCTGATCATTGGAGCCAACAGCGTTATCATAAAGCGGCATGTCCATCCGTTGGCGCGGCCGGGCACATGGCTGGACGGAATGTTGTTGCGCAAGCCG
>JABSSD010000052.1 GCA_013214575.1 Paracoccaceae bacterium
GCAGGTTGCGGAGATCCAAATTCGCGCCGCAATTCTCAACGAATTCACAGCTCTTGGCATACCTGAAACTGTTACCGTAGGATAAGTCCGTCAGGGGTAAGGGGGAGCCCGACCTCAGGCCGATTTGTGCAACAAAGCCCATTCAAATTGCTTTCGCTACCTCTTCCGCTGGGCTGAAGTGCTGCTCAGATCGCGAATGTACAGTTTCAAACGACACACAGAAAACTCCACACCTGCGCAGTCAGAGAACAGTTCTGGTGGCACAGAAACTTGTAAAGAAGGGGGGGGTAGCCGACATTCGCTGCGTTGACCACAAACGACTTCTGAGCGGAAAAGGGTACTTTCGATACACGCGTCCCACGGGCAGCTTTCCACATGTTCCGTTTGCTGCGATAAACAGCAACAAAGAAAGAAGCAATCTCGTTATGAGTTGAGAACGCAGCGGCAAGTCAGGCACCACTAGCTAACGCTATTGCGCGCAAAGGTTCGTTGAAATATCTGTTTTTCGATTCATCACAGAACATAAACGGTGGTAAATTGATGCCATCTGGAAAACTATAGCAGGGGCCAATATTTTGGACATTTACACCGACAATCTTTTAAAGCTCATCGTCATGAGCGACATCCACCTTTTACCGAAAGGTGATGTGGCGCGTGGACTTGATACTGCTCCCCGTTTCATGCGGGCTATACAATCGGTTAACACTTTACATAAAGATGCCGATTTATGTGTTTTTGCAGGCGACATCACCGAAAAATCGGATGTGGACGCATACAAACTATTTGACGAAATTCGCGCGGGTAATGATTTGCCACAACGGGTTTTGCTGGGCAATCATGATGACCGGGATATCTATCTGGAGCATGCCAACAACCCGATGCTTGACGAAAATGGTTTTGTAGCGGGATTCAACGATATCAAAGGCCATCGCATCCTTATGCTGGACAGCTCAGAGCCTGGTGAAAAGCGCGGAGATCTGTGCGAACAACGACTTGAATGGACCTCTGAACGGCTGTCGGAAGCAAAAGCACAGGATCTTAAAGTCATTCTGGTCCTTCATCACAATCCTTGTGCCCTCCAGATGCCGGTGGATACTTATCGTCTTGCGGCACCTGAAAAACTGCTGAAGGTTCTGCACGCGAGCGGCGCGGATATAATCCAGATTATCGCCGGCCATTGTCACATTACGACTGCCGGTAGCTGGGGCGGCTATCCAAGTGCTACAATATCTGGCAACCAGCACAGTGTGGAACCGTTTCTTCGGGGCCGTACAGGACAACAGGATTGTTATGAAGCTCCCGCCCAATATGCTGTAATAATGTCCGATGGAGTTAATTGTGCAGTTCATTTCCAATGCTATGTTAATGAAAGCAAAATCATGAATCCTGAGCTTTTCCCATATAAGCTGGATCAGAAATTTGAGATTTTTGACTAGGATATCCGGGCATAAGCACGGCGAAACGAGCTGCGCCCCCGTATTGAACCAGACATTCTCCGCGCTCGCACCACTGTAGTGGAAGGGCTCAGACCTGCCATTCGCTGCGCCGTCAACGAAGGTCGGCAATGGGCCGTTAGTGACCGTGAGGGAAGAGGGAAGTGGCCTGATTGCTGCACCCTGCACATTGGTCACTAAGGGCGGATTGCGGACTTTCGCTGCACGAGCAAGCCAAGATTGCGTAAGCGTAGTTAGCCGACATTCAGATAATCGCGAAGCTAGGTTTCTTTCTGCGGTGCGGGTGGCGCTCTGAGCCCGACCAACCGATTTTCTGCAACGCGGCCAATGGCGGCTTATGCCGCATCGACTTGACCGGAAATTTTCGTTTCTTGTTTTTTGATCTCGGTAACGAGAAAGCGCAAGAAGGTACTAATGCGTACAGAAGTTCGCAAGTCGGGATGCGTGAGTGCCCAAATCGGCCGTTTGGATACAGGACCGACGCCCGGAATTCTGATCAAATTGGGCAGTTGATCAGCATAGTAACACGGCAAAATAGCCATCCCCAACCCAGCTGAGGCGGCTTGAGCTTGGTCCATCATATCGGGTATTTCGTGACGAACTTCGGCGTCTGGAAACGGGGTCTGTTTGGTCCACTGATTTTGCGCATCCGGCGCGCCTCGCCCCAACCAATTTGCATCTGTAAGGTTGCCCTCGAACCAGTGGTTCCGGATGTAGTCGGGTGAAGCATAAGCGTAATCTGTAAAATCTGGCAATCGCCGCCCAACGAAGTTGTCATTAGGATCGAATTGAGAGCGCAACGCAATATCAGCCGTGCCTCGCATCAAATCTTCGATCGAATAGCTGGAGTGAATTGCGACCTCTACCCCGGGGTAGAGATCTGTAAATTTGGCGATGATCGGCATGATCATGATCTGAGACAAAAGCGGCGGGCAAGTAATCCGAACCAGACCCGAGAGGACTGTGTCCAGGCTAATGGCCGTGCGCTTCAGTTCGATAACATTATTCTCGACAGCTTGCGCTTTCTCTAGGATCTGTTCAGCCATACCCGTGGGCAGCAAACCGTCACGGGACCGCGTGAACAGGATTGCGCCCAAGCTGGTTTCCAAGTCCGTCAAATGACGCGAAACCGTCGAGTGGCTCATCTCCAGATCTTCAGCGGCTTTGCGGACGGATCGTCCACGAAATAACGCTAGGAAGATGCGTATATCATTCCAATCGAGTTCACTCATATGGCGCTCCTAGAGGTGGTCGATATTCGCACCATACCCCCCCAGATATCGCAATTCCAATTCATTTTCGATGCGCTTAGGTCAGAGACATCACTAAGATGGAGACTGAAAATGACAACTGAAATGAACTTGCGCGCAGACCGCCGATTAGAGTGGGCAGTTGGCAAAGTTGCAGACGATAAAACGGCTTGGATGTATGGTGAATATTTTGCTGAGATGGGCCCTGTCATGTCTGCATACGGTTCAGAACTGGCCGCTGGCTTCGCCGTCGTGGACGCAAGCATTGATGGCGTGAAACCGGTATCAGGCGCGTTTACAACATGGCCATCTGCGGAAGCAAGAATTGGCTTTCACGAGGATCCACGCTTTTTGAAAGTTCAGCCTGCTCGGGAAGCTGCGTTTGATATGTTCTCCGACGGCCATGCACTCGAAACGATGAATGAGGTCATCGCCCTGAACACCGATAGCGACTATGCGGTGATCATCGCGAAAAGCAATCCTCTGGATTCTGATCCGATATTTGATCTGCTTCTTCAGGCAGACAGTCCACGGCAAACCTATTCTGGGAAGTCGTTTTCGCTTCGTCCATGGAGCGACGCGGCCGAAGGCCTTCTGTCCGATACACCTGAAGGCGTTGAAGTTTATCGTATAAGGTTCAACCCTTCGGAACGGTAAGTTAGCGATTGCGAGCAGTGTGGTTGGGGCAATACATGCTCCAACCGGACATTGGTTGTGTAGGGCAAAATGGCGGAAAAGACCGCACCGCTGACCTCCTTGGATATAGAATGCTGCACTGAGCACGAATGTCGGGTCTGGTGAAGCTGCGTCGCAGCGTTGGCGGCAAACGCCAAGGTCCGGTCAGGGCCGTTAGTGACAGTTGGGCCAGTAACAGTGAATGACAGCAAAGCGCTGCATAGCCGCCGTCTGACGGGGGTTAATTGGAGTCTTCCTCTGGTAATGCGCCGGTGACGATGATCGGCTCACGCGCGGTTTCCTATGACTGAATGTGATTGGTTGGAACGCGCGCATTCTTGCGCGCCTCCCGTCCATTTGTTGCGGAGACGTGGGTCCTTGACCAGGGCTAGAAGGTGGCTATGACGCGTGCCGGGCCGCCAGATCCTCCTCGGTGAGTGGGGGCCCCGACAAAAATGGTCGCACCGGCTTCGGGCACCTGATCCAGGTTCGCAATATTCTCAATCCCGTACCTATTTGTCGGCAACCAAGCGTAATGGGTCTCAAAGGTCTCTGTTGATCCGATATCGAAGGATAGCGAGTCAGTCGCTATGGCAACGGCACCTGACTGTTCCATTAGCATATGAGCTGTCTCGACGTGAAAACCCGGGTAGTGCCGTACACCCTTATCGTCAAATCCTGCGAATTTTGGTGTGTTGACGTGCTTCTGCCATCCGGAGTTCATTGCCACACATGCTCCGTCGGGTATGTCGCCATTACGACTGATCCAGGCCATTAAGTCATCAGGCGTAACTTCGGCCTCAATATTTGCATCCGCCTTTTCTTTGATATCGATAACGCATAACGGGCAGATCAGGTTTTCAACTGGAATTTCTTCGACGGACAGACCGTCTACAGAGAAATGCAATGGAGCATCAACGTGGGTGCCGGTGTGTTCGAACACCTCCATATTAAATGCGTTGAAGCCACTTTCTTCAAACTTGGCCAATTGTTCCATCTTGATTCCGGGGGAACCGGTCCAGGTTGGAAACTTATTATCAACGACGTAGGTCAGATCGACAATACGACCCGTGTTCTGTGCCTGCGCGGCTTGTGTCGCGCCGAGAACGAGCCCAGAGCCAACCGTCAAGGCGGGCGCGGCGGCCATAAACTGACGCCTTGAAAGCATGCGAGATTTTACAGTTTCCATTACACATTTGTGGCACATAGTCTCGTCTCCCAATAAATGACTGAATTCAGTTCATCTAGCCCGACATCACTTCCCGACAAATATGCGCCGCTTTCTGTAAATTCCCGGCCAGTTGGTCGGGGCCTTTTTTGTTGTCTTGTAACGGTGGTTGGTGGTCTGGGCAGACGATGGCCCACCGCCACAGACTGATCCGACCAAGCTGGCGGTCATCTTGCAGCCTCTTGTTTCCAGCGCCGAGGACGGCAAGCGGAAGCTGGGGTGGCTGATGCCCACCGGCTCTGGCTTGAATGTGCCTGTGGGCACAACGGGCCTGTTCAGGTCGCGCACATCATTGCAAGTTTGGGGATCAGATCACAGTTGGTGATGCGATAGAGCGGCTGCGGTGTTCAGCGTGCCGGACCAAGCAGGTCAAGGATTATCGGATTACCTATGTGGGTGGTTCGTGGGGCGCGATGCGGAGCAGGGGCCTCAGAAATTGGAATAAGGGCAGTGATCAAACCCCGCCCTTTTTACGTTTTGGTCCAACTCGGACTATTTCCCGTTCCAACTCACTTTGAAAACAAACAGAACTTTTCATATTTGTAATCAGTAGGTCCGCGGTTCGAGTCCGTGTGGGGGCACCATTAAATCAATGACTTAGATGATATTCGCTTCGCCAATTTGTTGTTCGGGTACCGCTGCGGGTACCAAACCGCAGCTCAACGACAGGATTCCGGCGCAGGTCGAAAGTTTTTGACGTATTCAAGGCCGTATCTACATACCACGCCCCCCTGTGCCCCCCCATGGCCCCCAACTATGCACCTGTTAAACACTGCTCAGAAAATATTGGTGAATTTTTGGAGGCGGCCGTTTAAAGTGTGGTCTTGCGAATTTACTCTTGTTTGGGTGTATCTGGAGTGCACATTGGGCTCATAACCGGAAGGTCGTAGGTTCAAATCCTACTCCCGAAACCATAAAATAAACTTACAATCAACACGTTACCAACCACCCTCGGGTGGTTTCTTGCGTTCGACTTCCAAGATTGCCGCGTTCGTTGCTGCGTTCGACGATCGCTTGAAGTAATCTGCGGGCAGCAGAAGGGCTCAGATGTCAGTTTGTGGGCCGTTCGCCCGTTGTTCGCCACGGAGATCCGCAGAAAACGTATCCAGCAGAAGCGTGCCCATTCAAATTGGCAATGGCACCTGGACGAGGTTTTCGTGAAGATCAACGGCGAGACGCACTATCTTTGGCGTGCTGTGGATCACGAAGGTGAGGTGTTAGAACCTTTGTCACTAAACGCCGGAATCGCAAGGCGGCGTTGAAATTACTACGAAAAATCATGAAACGCTATGGGAACCCGCATGTCATCGTGACGGACAAACTTCGATCCTACGGTGCTGCCATGAAAGTCATAGGCAACGCGCCTGTAGGGGCGTCTCCGATGGTGTCTTGCACTTGCCGCAGAACCATTGCGCACCTCAAACCGGTTCCGCCGGAACAAAAGGGATAAGCCTTGACAACCGGTTTGAAAAAAAGGCCTTTTGGAGGAAGTTCGAGGCACAAGGCTACCCCATGTACAAAAGACTGTCGGCCATTCTTTGCGTTTTTGCAATTTTCTCCATGTCTGCCTGCACTGGAGTGTCGGTAAGGAATGCGGCGCGATCGCAAAGTCAGGCATATAAAGCGCAAGGAGCAGTTGCTGAACAGCGTCTTGAATTTGTCAAAAACTATCAAGACTGCATCGCAAAAGCGGGGGAAAATCTACAACAGGTGGAAGCCTGCGACGTTTACCTCAAGAGCGCCGAAGCACTTTCCTAACGTAAGCACCAAAGCTGCGGCTAATCCTGTGCCGTTTTTGCTTCGGATTGAGCCTTTTGGGTCTCGATTGCAGCCTGATACTCCCATGGCATCAGCTCGTTGATACGGCTGACAGGATGGTCTTGGATGCGTTCCAAGATGTCGATGGTGACAGTCAGCATGACTTCGAAATCCAGATCATGAGAACGGCTAACCTAACCCAAGACGACTTCATCTTATGACGCGACAGGCAGCCGGTCCGCCAGCCTCAGCCTCAGCCGCAATCATCCAGCAAACCAGCATCCGCACCGAAGCGCAGGAAAGCAAAAAAAATACGAAAAAAAGTTAATGCAGTTAAGGCGGTTCGGTGACGCCGCAGTCGCTGATTGGTGTTAACCTAGCCCCGCTGCTCAGATATCCCTTTCGCGAAACATATGGGCAACCGTGTGCTTCAACTGCAGGTCAAGAACCACCTTGTAGCGTTGCTGGAAATCCGGGGAGTTCACGATCCGGCTGACCTGCCAGCGGGAATAGCCGGTCGCCTCGGCGCAATTATACAGCTTCCCGCCGGGGTGCTGCACCATCCATAGCAGCACCGCCTCATGACGGCGCTGCCAGGCAGGGTATTGCCCCTTAAGCCGCCTGCCGGGCAGTGGACGGCGCCTATGATACCCGCAGGTGCCACAACGCCATCATCCGGCGAGGCGCTGAAGCAATCATCCCAGTCAGACGGAATGGGCGATTGTGGAAGGAGGACGGCCCGACCGCCAAGGCACGCAATGAAATCCTCCGCGCGTCAAGGCATTTCGGACGAGCGTTTTGGAAACGATGGAGCGGCTATCACACCCGAAGTCGCGTCGAAGCCAAGATGCGGTGCCTCAA
>JABSSD010000053.1 GCA_013214575.1 Paracoccaceae bacterium
GATTTGTCGATACATAGTCAAGCAAAGCTGAGTGCCGTCGCAAGACAGCTCAATGAACGACCTCGAAAAACGCTAGGATATGAGACACCAGCCGAGCGTTTCAATGCATGTGTTGCGTCGACCCGTTGAAACCGCCGCCCTTAGTGACGAAATGTACTTGGTGCAGCAATTGAACCGTTGCCCCGACCCATTAATCCTTTGCAACCTTTCGTGACCACTCGACCGCTAGCCCGGCCTTAAACCCCGCCTTTACCGACCATCTGATGGGCTGGCCCATGGGCTGGATCGATCCGCTGCAGCCGGTAACAGAGTGGTCCCAATGGCTCCAGCACGCGCGTTTGAAGCGTTGAAAAAAGAGCTTTTGAACGAGGTTTAAACCCCGTTCAAATTTCCGATGGGGTTGAGTTTGGAGACGCATGCGTTCAAGTATCGCCCATAACACAAAATACTTTTCGGACTCCAGGGCACTGACACCAGTCACAATTTCTAGTAAATATCAGAGGACTTCATGAGCGAAAAATTAATCCGCAATCGGCAGCTTTGCCTGGATCATGCGCAAGAAGTCCTCGATGCTGCCAAACGAGTGGGCGTTGGGGATTTTCCTTTTATCGCATATCACCTGAGTTTGGTAGCGCTGGAGGAAGTGGGTAAAGCCAGCATGATCGCTGCACAATTGGCTACCGGCAACAAGATTGAAAATACATGGATTGACAAATCCTTAGAGGACCACGTCCGCAAGCTCCAGTGGGCACTTTGGTCCCCGACAAAAAGTATTGACCCGATAGAATTCAAAAATGCTCGTGAATATGCCAGAAAGGCTCACGCACTGCGCCTTGATTCACTTTACGTAAACGCAAAGGCGGAAGTCGACGACACTCCTGCACGAGAATTGGTCAGTTTAGAGGAAGCTAAGCAGGCGTTCGACATGGCAGTAACTCGCCTTGATTATGAACGCTCGCGTGGCACTCCAGATCCTGAGGCGCATGACACTGACGATCTACTGAACTGGTTTCTAACTACCGTGGATGATCCTGCCCAATCTCGCCAATTGTTCAGCAAATCGTTCATTGACCGATACCATGAGCTTGGGAAAGACGCACGGGACTGGATTACATGGGCACGCGAGGAAGTTCTTCGACGTGAAGCGGAGGCGCAAGCGTTTCTAGATGCCGAACTCGCAAAGCCTTCCGTGTCGGTCGACCATGCAAAACCCAAATGGCGTACCAAAATCACTGTCTATACACCGTCACATTCGCTCCGCAAAAAAGTACTTAACCGATGGAATTCGAAGATGGGTTCTGCTCAGCTTCTCTGGGAGAAGAAAGATCAATTTACTCTACAGCTGACATTCCGCGATAATGCTCAGCTCTCCGAACTCGCTTCCCGTTCGATACACCTTTCAAAACTTGTTGTCGCTTGCCTTAATATCGGCAGTACCGGCTATTTCTGGTTCGAACGGGCTGGCTTCGAGCGACAGATGTTCAGTGACGTCCGTGATCTCGAAAACAAAAAACGTCTGAAATTCGATCCGCAGGAGGGCTTCTGGGGGGACGAAAGAGCGGGCGCACTTAAGGATGAGCATATCAATTATGCAATTCATTGCATGATGACCTTCGCGCCGCTCGCGGAAGCGGATGCAGCCCCAATTTTCCGACCGTATTATGATGGCCTAGCACTAATGGCAAAGTCTGATAGTTTTTACAGTTTCGAGTCGATGGCACGGAAGGCCTTCATTGCGAGCCTTGGCGCGGCTTTTGCTCGATATGAAGGCTGGGATGGGAAAGATGAGAGCTTCAGCTCTTGTTACAACGCCGCGTTTACTCCCATCATGGCGGAACAGGAACACCGCGACCAAATGTTACGTGTGTTGACTGGTGAAGGCGACCCAAACGAGTCGCCTCTAGCCAACCTTAGATCCGCCAAGCAGATGGCCGATCTTTACTTGATCCTAGTCGGACAGCACAATTGGTCCAAAATCCTTGAACAGAATGAGGGCACTGAGCTAAGAACAAAATAAATTCGATTTCCCTTTCACGAAGCGCCCTTGTTGTTGGACACTTATTATTGCAGTAACCGGAAGAGCCCGGAGGATGCCGGAAGAACCCGGATAGAACCTTACAAACAAAGGGTTTCGTGACGGTGGGCCGCGTCCTGGACAGATTTGATGGGTGTCCTTCAAAGCAGCATAAAACGGGCATTTAACGCCATCTGGTCAATATTGGGACACCTAACTTTGCAAATTATCCTGGCCGCCCTGAAGGTCATATAAATAAGCTTGATCGGCCATAGTGCCTATGCCGTGGCTTTGCCAAATGTGCAAATTTCGGTGAGCGGAACTGGGAAATTCTGCGCCGAGTTTGTTCACTGCTTCCCAGAAATGGTTTAACCATTAAAAATCATTCAGTTAAGTAATTTTTGCCTCCGGTTCTTCCTACTGGAAGTGGGAAACGGTTTCTCACTTTTCACGACACGCTCAAAAGGCTTACGCTACCTCTTTTGCTGGGCTGAAGAGCTGCTCAAATCGCGACGGTACAGTTTCAAACGACACGCAGAAAACTCCAAACCTGCGCACTCAGCGAACAATGCTGCTGCCACAGAAATTCGTAACTAAGGGCGGAAACCCGCCATTCGCTGCGCGTCGCGCCAATGCCTGCACTGCGGACAAAACAGACCTACCCACTTCGTCTTGGCTCGGAAGTTTCGGCTTGATGGCATCACTGCGGCAGGCCAGCTATGCGCAGCCCCTCAACGAAACGCTCCAATTCTTTAGGGTTCGAATAAAATTCTGTTCGGGCCCAGTCAGAGACTGAAAACGTCGGAACCAATTCTAAAAAGTCATGAGCCTCACTCCGGGCATCTTCAAGCCGACCCAAATGGGCATAAGTTGCCGCCTTTATCCGCCCGGCATATTCCGTTGCGCTCATTTGTTCCAATTCGACTAAAGCATCTTCGTAGAGACCAAGGTGAAAATATGCGGCGGCCGTGCACCAATAATACCAGTCAGGGCAGTTCGGGTTTAGGCGGAGGGCGTGTTTGCACCGCTCCAGCGCGACTTCTTCCTGGCCAGCATATACAAGAACCGACGCCGACCAAACCAACAAATCTGCATTGTTTGGGTCAAGTCGCAATGCCTTGTCGAGCTCGGCATTGCTGTGTGTGAGGTTGCCCTCATGCAGATGCAGGCCGCCCAGCACCCAATGCGCGCGAACATCATGTGAATCCAACCGATGCGCGGTTTGCGCCAACTCCAGCGTCTTTGACTTGATTTCTTCAAACGACTTGGTTCGAAATTGCATAAAGCTAAGAAAATGCAGCCATGCCAAAGCCGAATAAGCGCGGGCAAAATCCGGATCCAGCGCAATCGCTTTTTCATAGAGCGCTTCTGCCTGATCAAATCCAGAATTGCCATGGCGATAGAAATGCCCGCGACCTTGGAGGTAACAATCATAGGCCGTGCCACCGTCCGGTGATAAATCCTTACTGAGTTTTCGGGCAGTTCGTTCCAGCACCCCATCTGCCGCTCCCAAGGCGTGCAAAATTGAAATGACTACTTCGTCTTGCAGAGCAAAAATATCGTCCATTTCGCAGTCGAAGCGTTCAGCCCAAAGCTGGGTTTTTTCAGCCATATCTGCTAGTTGAGCAGTGACTCGCGTGCGTTTTCCCGATTTGCGGACGCTGCCTTCTAACACGAACCGTGCACCGAGTGTTTCATAGGCTACACTGGGGCTAAGGGGTCCTTCCCTGCTGGCAAAGGTGGTGTTTTTGGACATCACCAAAATATCGGGATTTTTTGAAAGCCCGGTGATAATGTCTTCGCTTATGCCGTCGGCGAAGTAGTCTTGTTCCGGGTCTTTGGAGAGATTCTTAAAGGGCAACACGGCAACGACCGTTCTGTGGGCTGCCAAAGTTCGAGCCTTCACTGCCACATTGGCAGGCTGGTTTGTGTCCCCGAGCATGACTCTGTGAACGCCCACTGGTTTCCCAATGTTCTTCAACCACCGTTCGCCAAGGTGTTCGAATTTTGCTCCGACCTTTCCCTCAGTCTGACGGGCGATGTCATCGGAAACCAGAATACCGCCCGGCTCGGCAAGTTGCTCCAATCGTGCGGCAACATTCACGCACTCACCATAGAGATTGTCCTTGTCGACGATGGCATCGCCAAGGTGCAGACCGATACGAACCAGCATCTGATGGACCGCAGGTTGTTTCGTATTCATACGGTTCAGTTCCTGCTGGATCCTGATGCTACAGCGAACAGCCTTTACAGGGCTTGCAAACTCGGCGATGACGCTATCACCGGCGCTTCCGAATATGCGACCGAGATGTTGGGAAATTTGCTCATCTATTAATTTGCGACGCGTATTCAAATTGGCGAGTGTTCCCTCTTCATCATATCCCATCAAGAGAGAATACCCGACCACATCGATGGCAAGAATGGCAATAAGTCGTCGCTCCATTTCGCACCTCCTCACGCTTCAATCTAGCAGTGGGGGCAGGAAAGGTTCTATAAATAATGACTGGCAGAGGTATATGGCGGTATGTGGCAGCGGCTATGCCAAGCTCTGCTCTGTCTCGTTCCTGCCATTCGCCGCACTGGTCATCATGGTCGGCTGTGGGCCGTTCGCTACATTTATGGGCGAGTGAAGTGGCCCAATTGCTGCACCGTGCACATTTCGACACGAAGGGCGGTCAGCGGCCATTCGCTGCGGTTTGCATGGACGGCGGCTATGCGCAGGTGGATTTGGTGCGCATCAACATTGCGCCCCGGTAAAGGAATTTATTGTAATGTTATGCACAGAGCTTTTTTGGTGCCCAAAAAGCGCGCTAGACCGTTACGGAACACGGCATTCTGTATCAGATATGTTACAGTTCCATGCCAATCTGTTCAGAAATCAGAGCTTTCGGTGACCGTCTAATAATTAGGCAAACCGTACTAAACCCATAGTCAAAC
>JABSSD010000054.1 GCA_013214575.1 Paracoccaceae bacterium
CATCAAACCAGATCGACAGCGAACCACGCTGCTTCAGGGCTCGATTGTAGTCCGACCAGTTCTTAGTCTTGTAAGTCGTTGGTGTCCAGTTGCTCATCACCGCCAGCTATCACGCTGGATTCACAACATGAATCCCCTCATTCGATTTATGCAACAAAGCCTCCCGTAGATAGAGACGCAGTTACTTTCTCTACGCAGAAACTGGGAAGTATCGGCCTATCATGTCCATCACGCTGAAGCCAACTGGCCGTTACGGTCCGGTCCGTGGGGAATTTCGTTCCTAGTATATTTTGAAGCCATTCAAAAAAAGAACCGAAAGAAGCGTCCTTTTCCGCAATTACGCTATAGACTCGGTAGGAGTGGTTTATGACAAGGGGGGGGGCATTGCCATAATTACAAAATACATTGGTGACTTCCCCTGAAGGATTGACCGACACAATATCACCAGGAAATAATTCTTGTTGGTCCAGTCTGAGTTCGGGGGCAATGGACAATATCAGAATTTCATCCGTAACCGCTATGAACTGAAGTATGATCCAGGTGGCAACTCCGATCCCAACGAGTTGAGAAAGACCAGTAAGTGTTTTCTTGAGGAAGTGCGAATATAAAAATTTTAAGAAGGAGGTTGTAAGTCTTGTCGTGAACGCTGCAAATTGTAGCAAAATGCTGAATGGCGCCGGAAGCGGTTTTGACGTTCCTTTTATTTTTTTGAATTTGGAAAATTTTTCTTCTTCACAATACTTACCTTCTATCAATGGCGACGGTTGAAAGTAGCGGGGCGGTTTCTATATATGGAATCACTGTTGTGATGATTTATTCTGAGTTCGACGTGGTCTTGCGAGGCTGCCACAAAGGGCAGGCGGAAATTAAATTATAAATTACCGTATGCTAATTGTTCCCAGAACAGCAAGGACAACGCATTTGCCTGCGTCAAGGCGCGATCTGGCTTCTACGCAGCATCAGACTTTTCGTCGACCCGCGCTTGAACCAAAGCCGCCGAAAACGAGCGGCTTCATTAAAAATGGTGATGTTTAGCTCAACACCCGCCCAGCCACCGCATCCAGCTTTGCCAGCAGCGCCGGATCGCGTTTTTCCGGCGCCGTCATGATGGCATATTGCAGCGCGGTGTCACAGCCATGCGGGCAGGCGGCGCGCTCAGGTCCCAGCAGCGCAGGCAGGCGGCGCACCAGATCAGCCCCATTGTTGGAGTTGCCCTGCAGGGTTGCAAGGATGGCGGTGATGTCAACGGCGCCATGATCGGGGTGCCAGCTGTCAAAATCGGTGACCATGGCAATCGAGGCATAACACAGCTCGGCCTCCCGGGCCAGTTTGGCCTCGGGCATATTGGTCATGCCAATGACGTCAGCGCCCCAGTGCTCGCGGTACAGTTTTGATTCGGCCACGGTGGAGAACTGCGGCCCCTCCATCGCCAGATAGGTGCCGCCCCGATGCACGGTGATGCCGGCGGCGCGGGCGGCGGTCTCGCAGGCGTCGCCGAGCCGTGGGCAGGTGGGGTGGGCCAGGCTGACATGGGCGACACAGCCCGATCCAAAAAAGCTCTTGTGCCGCGCGAACGTGCGATCAATGAATTGATCGACAATAACAAAATCACCCGGTGCCATGGACTCGCGGAACGATCCACAGGCCGAGACCGAAATCACATCCGTGGCGCCAAGCCGCTTTAGCGCGTCGATATTGGCGCGGTAGGGCACATCCGAGGGCGCATGCACATGGCCGCGGCCGTGACGGGGCAGAAAACACATTTTCACCCCGTCCAGTTCCCCGGTCAGGATCTGGTCCGACGGCGCGCCCCAGGGGGTGTCTACGGTAACCCACCGGGCGTCCTGCAACCCGTCAATCTCATACAGGCCCGAGCCGCCGATCACGGCAATCATGGTGGGTTTGGTCATGGTCTGCTTCCTGCTCATTAATTTCCACCTGTTGTTGTGCCGCGCGGGCTGACTGTTGGCAAGCAACGGCTGAATTGCGCGGGCAGCAAACCGCGCCGGTTGGGGTCCCATGTTCATCTGGCTATAAATACCCCGGGGTTTGGGGCAGAGCCCCAATCTGTGTCACCAGCCAGCCCAAATACCCCCGCCAAAACCACCGCCGTCCGGCGTCGCGTCGCAGCGCAGCCTTGTATCATAGGCGAATTTTCGCTAGGGGCGGGCAGCGAACATATATTCCCCAAGACACAGGTAACCCGATGAAACGCGCCGCGCTGGCCTTATTGGCCAATCACATGTCCCCGCCCAATCTCTCTATCATGCAAGACGAGGGCTGGTCAGTGGCCCGGGTGCGGACCGAATTGCTATCGGGTCTGACCGTCGCACTGGCGCTGGTGCCCGAAGCGGTGGCCTTTGCCTTTGTCGCCGGAGTGCACCCTCTGGTGGGGCTTTATGCGGCCTTTATGGTTGGACTTATCACCGCCGTGTTCGGCGGCCGTCCGGGGATGATCTCCGGTGCAACCGGCGCCCTGGCTGTTGTGATGGTGGCCCTGGTGGCGGAGCACGGGGTAGAATATCTGTTTGCCACAGTGGTGCTGATGGGGGCCATGCAGATCATCGCCGGCATTATGCACTGGGGTAAATTTATCCGCCTGGTGCCGCATCCGGTGATGCTGGGCTTTGTCAACGGGCTGGCGATTGTGATTTTCCTGGCCCAGATGACCCAATTCAAAGTGCCGGGAACCGAGGGCAGCGAGTGGCTGACCGGGGTGCCCATGTTTATGATGCTGGGGCTGGTCGGGCTGACCATGCTGATCATCTGGGGGACTCCTAAGATCACCGCGGTGATCCCGGCGCCGCTGGCCGGGATTGGCATTGTGGCGGCGATCGTCATTGTCTTTGGACTGGATGTGCCTCGGGTCGGAGATCTGGCCTCGATCCAGGGCGGTTTGCCAACCTTCCACAATCCCTTTGGCGAAGGGGTGGGGATCTATGGCACCGCGCTGGCGCCGTTCACCTGGGAGACCTTCCTGATTATTCTGCCCTACTCGGGTATTCTGGCGGCGATTGGCCTGATCGAAAGCCTGCTGACGCTGAACCTGGTGGGTGAAATCACCGGCAAGCGGGGCGGCGGCGCCAGTCAGGAATGTATCGCGCAGGGGGCCTCGAATGTGGTGACCGGCTTCTTTGGTGGCATGGGTGGCTGTGCGATGATCGGCCAGTCGATGATCAACGTCAAATCCGGTGGCCGCACCCGCATCGCCGGCATTGCGGCTGCTCTGTTCCTGCTGCTGTTCATTGTTGCGGCCTCGGGGCTGATCGAACAGATCCCGCTGGCGGCGCTGGTGGGGGTGATGTTCATGGTGGTGATCGGCACCTTTGCCTGGAATTCGATGAAAATCATGACCAAGGTGCCGCTGATGGACGCCTTTGTCATCGTGCTGGTCACCGTGGTGACGGTGATGGAAGATCTCGCCATCGCGGTGGTGGTCGGGGTGATTGTCTCGGCACTGGCCTATGCCTGGAACAACGCGCGGCGCATTCACGCGGTGATCCGCGACTCGGAAAGTGACAAGGGCGCGCGGGTCTATGAAATCGAAGGTCCGCTGTTCTTTGGCTCCACCGAGGGGTTTACCGAATTGTTCGACGTAGAAGCCGATCCGGAGCGGGTGATCGTTGATTTTGTCCGCAGCCGGGTGGTTGACCAGTCGGCCCTGCAGGCGATTGAAGCGCTGGCCGGACGCTACGAGGATGCCGGCAAGACGCTGACCCTGCGCCACCTGAGCCGGGACTGTCACCAGCTGCTGTCCAAGGCCGGCCATCTGATGGTCGACAGTGATGATGACCCCGATTATGAAATCGCGGCGGATTATTCGGTTAAGACGGGCATTCTGGGCGGCCATTGAGCCCTGAAAAAACGGAGTGCGCCCGCGGGCGCACACAGGTTTGTTGATTGGACTATGTGGAAGGGCCAGTCTGTTTGTTCAGACTGGCCCTTTTGCAGTATGGCTTAAAGAGCGTCGATGTCGCCGCTGAGCAATGCCGAACTGGCAGCAGCGACTTGTTCAGCTGGCCAGTGCCACCATTGCAGCTGTTGCAGCTTGTCGATCTGGGCCTGCGCAAATCGGTATCGCGCGACTGAACCGGGATTGCCGGTCACCACGCCGTAGGGCGGGATGGTTCCGCGAACCACCGCTCCGGCACCGATAATAGCACCGTTTCCGATCTGGGCGCCGGGCAGGATCAGCGCGCTATAGCCGATCCAGACATCATGACCGATCACCGTGTCGCGGGTATCCGGCTGAAAGCCGATCCTCTTCGCGGGATCGAACGCCGGAAAGGGGAAGCAGGTCAGCCCATCCATGGCGTGGTTGGCGCTGGAGGTGATAAAGCGCACACCATGAGCAATCTGACAATACCGACCGATCTGCAGAGTCTCCTGCGACATGGGAAACAGATAGGGCGTCAGGCGGTTGGCCCAGCCTTCGACCGGCGGCGGATCAAAATCCGAGGCATAGGTGAAATCCCCAACCTTGAACTTCGGATGATCAATGACATTGCGCAGAAAAACAGAGCCAAGGTGGGGTTGGCCATCAGGCAAGACAATGGGATGGACGCTGCTCGCGTCGAGTAGGGAATAAGGCATGCGGCCTCCTGTACTGGAAAATGTGGTAGTTTTCGTGGGTTACAGGTGCTGGTCCATCATGCCCTCCATGGTTGAGGTTAGATTACCCAATTTCTGTGTGGGGGCAAGCCGTGCCGGGGGATCCCTTTGACGTGTATAAGCTTGGCACGCTGTGCCTGCCGTTGGCTTTACCCGTGCGGGGAAAGCTGAAACGGTTTGTCGGATGTATCCGGCATGTTTTTATTGAGGAGACAACCGATGGATCAGTTCACTGGTGGCTGCATGTGCGGCGATATTCGATTTGCTGCGTCGGGGCATCCACTCCGGGTTGGCATTTGCCATTGTCTGGATTGTCGCAAGCATCATGGCGCGCTGTTTTACGCGGCTGCGGTGTTTCCGCAGGACGCGGTTTCAGTCGAAGGCGAGACTCGGGACTATGCCGGAAGACATTTTTGCCCACGATGTGGGTCGTCCGTTTTTGCGCGCAGTGGCGACGAGGTTGAAGTGCACTTGGGGGCTCTGGATGCGGCGGACCAACTTGTGCCAACTTATGAAGGCTGGACCGAGCATCGTGAATCCTGGTTGCCGCCATTTCCGGAAACCAGACTGTACCAGCGCGATCGCGAAGCCACTGGCCGGTCTGATGAATAGATAATTAGGAATATGGAGGAGCAGAGGCTGGAACCCGTTTGTTGGCAGCCTGCCCTTTTAGTCTGGGACGGGCTGCTGGACTGCTTCACGATTTCTCGTCTGGCCGGGTCAGGCTGAACACCTCACGCACCGCTGCATAGTCGCGGTACCCCATGCGGGCCAGGGGCACATAGCGGCTGACGTCAAAGAGGCCGTCCACCAGACAATCATCGCGCATATGCACGCCGACCACCTCGCCAAACACCACCCGGTTGGCCTCGCCGGGCAGGGTGACAATCTGGGTCAGCCTGCATTCCAGTGCGGCGGGGGCGGCGGCGACGCGGGCGCAGGGGATCGTGCTGCACTCTTGTGTTGGCAGACCCGCATGGGCGAACTCGTCCTCTTCGCGGGGGAGGGCGGCTGAGGAGGCGTTCATCGCGTCGCGCATCGCATGCTCGACGATATTGACGCAGAACACGCCGGTCTCCAGGATATTGGCAACGCTGTCCTTAGTGCCCTCCTGATCGGGCTTGGCGCTGGTCGAGGCGAACATCACCTGTGGCGGCTCATAGGCCACCGCGTTGAAGAACGAATAGGGGGCCAGATTGTTGATGCCATCGGCCGAGCGGGATGAGATCCAGCCGATGGGGCGCGGGGTGACGATGGCGTTGAACGGGTTGTGTGGCAACCCGTGACCGTCCTCGGGGCGATAGAACATGTGTGTCTCCAAGTGTTTGCCCAAGGCTTAGACCCGTGTTAGGGCGAATGCCAGTCTGAGTTGAGATGCGGGAGGCCATGTGCGGTGATCGAGCTGATAGCGGAACAGCCGCAGGACCGCTGGGAGGTCGAGGCGTTGTATGATCTGTGCTTTGCGCCCGGTCGCGAGGCGCTGTCGTCGTACCGGTTGCGGGACGATATCCCCCCGGTGCTGGGGCTTAGCCAGGTGGCCCGCGATGAGCTGGGAATTCTGGCCGGCGCAATCCGCTTCTGGCCGGTGCATATCGGTGACGTTGATGCTCTGCTGTTGGGGCCGGTTGCGGTGCATCCAACCCACCAGGGCGAGGGGCTGGGCGGCTCGCTGATCCGCGATTCTCTGGCCAAGGCAGATAGCAGTGGCTGGGCACGGGTGCTGCTGGTGGGCGATGCTCCCTATTACCGGCGGTTCGGCTTTGAGCGCCTTGCCGGGGTTGAAATGCCACCGCCCACAAACCCAGCCCGGGTGCTGGGTTTTGCCTTGCAGCCGGGGGCCTGGGATGGTGTTTCTGGTATGGTGCGGCGCTGGCAGGGTTGAAATTTGCGCGCCCCCGGCCAATGTTTGACGGATAGAGGAGGCTGATTTGAGTGAAATTCTAACCCCTGCACGCGCCTTTACCCGGCAGGAAACCGAGGCCGAACTGGATATCTTGGCCGAGCGCTATCGCACTGCGGCCGGGGTCGGTGTGCAGCTGTTGAACCTGGTGGGAGGTCAGGCCGAAAACCTGTTGGACCGTCTGCCGGAAGCGGTGCGGGCCGGGTTGGGCCGCGCCACCGAACAGGCGCTGAGGTTGGCGATGGGGGCGGCTCGGCGCTCGCGCCGGCTGGTGCCGGACCAGACAGCGGCAGTGAACCGGATGATGAGCGCCGCAATGGGGGCGGCAGGTGGCATGGCTGGCCTGCCGGGGGCGCTGGTGGAGCTGCCCGGCACAACCGCATTCCTGTTGCGCATCATTCAGGGTGTCGCCGCCGAGAATGGCTTTGATCCTGAAGCCGAGAGTGTCACTTTTGACTGTATCCGGGTGTTTGCCGCCGCTGGCCCGCTGGCGCATGATGATGGCGCTGATCTGGGTTTCCTGACCCTGCGGCTCAGCCTGTCGGGTGGCGCCCTGCAGAAACTGATCGCGCAGGTTGCGCCCAAGCTGGGCGTGGTCATGGGGCAGAAACTGGCGGCGCAGGCGGTGCCGGTGCTGGGGGCGGTGGCTGGCGCCACTACCAATTACGTTTTTTCCGGCTACTACCAGAAAATGGCCCAGGTTCATTTTGGCCTGCGGCGGCTGGCGATTGATGCCGATGTTCCGCATCAGGATCTGGTGCAGGCCTTGCAGTTGCGATTGCAGCCAGCGGTTTCCAAGGGCTGACCCGGAATGGGCAGGTATTTTGCAACAGTTTTTCCCGGCAGCCTTGTGTCAATTGGCGCAATGCGCTTGATATTGTTCTGGTCTGGGCTTTAATCAAGCTCCGCAACGCGAGAACAGTACATGATACAATATTCCCTGAAATGTGAGGCTGGACATACCTTCGACAGCTGGTTTCAATCGGCTGCGGGTTTTGACAAGCTGGCGGCCAATGGTTTGATATCCTGCGCGGTCTGCGGCAGCGGATCGGTTGAAAAGGCCATCATGGCTCCACGGGTTCGGCCCGGGCGCAACGCCGTTTCGGGGCGCGGTGAACCAGATGTGGCTGCCGCGAAGGGCTCTGATGGGGATCGTTCAGCCCAGGCGGGCGCTAAGGGGCCGGGCTCTGGCCTGGCGGTGGGCAACCCGTCGGCGGCGGGGGCTCTGAGCAGGCCCGCCAATGAGGCGGAGCGGGCGATTGCCGAATTGCGCCGCAAGGTCGAAGATAATTCGGACTATGTGGGCAAGGATTTTGTGACCCAGGCGCGGGCCATGCATGACGGCGATGCGCCTGGCCGGGCGATCTACGGCGAAGCCAAGCTGGACGAGGCCAAGGCGCTGATCGAAGAGGGGATTCCAGTGATGCCGCTGCCGTTCCGACCGCATCGCAAGACCAACTGACAAACGGAGCCAACAGGGAGAGTGTTAAATGCATGTTGTGGTGACAGGATCCAGTCGTGGCATCGGCCGCGAAATTGTGACCCGCTTGCGGGCGGCAGGTCATGCGGTGACTGGCACCGCGCGAGATCATTCCGCCGACGCGCGGCTAGAGGTCTCGGATCCGGGTCAGCAAGCGCGGCTGGCGGCGCAGTTAAAGGGCCAGCCGGTGGATCTGCTGGTCTGCAATGCCGGGGTCTATCTTGATAAGAATATGGCGCTGGAGGACTACAGCGCCGAGATCTGGGCCAGCTCATTGGCCACCAATGTCACCGGGGTGTTTCTGACGGTGCAGGCGCTGTTGCCTAACCTGCGGCTGGCAACCGAGCCCAAGATCGCCATTATCTCGTCGCAGATGGCCAGTCATGCGCTGGCACCGGGCGGCGCTTATGCTTATCGCGCCTCCAAGGCTGCGGCGCTGAGCATCGGCCGCAATCTGGCGGTTGATCTGCAACCCGAAGGCATTGCCGTGGGGATCTATCACCCCGGTTGGGTGCGCACGGATATGGGCGGTGATCAGGGCGAGATTTCGGTGCAGGACTCAGCCGAGGGGCTGCTGAATGAGTTTGATGTTCTGAACGTCGCGACCTCGGGCTGCTTTCATAGCTGGGATGGCCGTATCCAGGCGTTTTGACCGCGGCTGGTGCGTGCAAGCACGCACCCTACAAGGGCCGATAAGTCGCCGACAGGATGTCTTCAACCAAAGGCACCGAGACCCAGGGTCCCGGCGCCTTTGCTATCGTTTGAATTCTGCGGTTCAGTTCCAGCAGCTGACCAGCACCGTCATGCCATTCACCAATCGGTTCATCGCGGCATGTGTCAGCGTCGCGGCCTCGGCCTCGGCGTTGCGGTCTCTGGCACTCAACCCCGCCTCGGTCAGGACCGCCCGGATTGCCGCGGCATTGGCGGCAAAGCTGACACCTTTGGGCAGTTGCCGTGCGCCGATTTCCTGCGGCAGCAACATCCCCAGCACCGCGCCGCTGCCATCCAGCACCGGACCGCCTGCATCCCCGGTCTGTGCGGCCAGGTCCAGCCGGGCAATGCCGGAATTGCCGTCCAGGCTTTTGATGTCGGCGAGGGTGCCCCAGGTCAGGCTGGGCGCGCCGAGGATGCCCTCATAGGAATAGCCGGAGACCGCCACTTCGGACTGCAGGCGTGGCGATGTGGTGCTGAACTCGGCCACTGCCATGGGCGCCAGTGGGGTCTTGGGGCGCAGCACGGCCAAACCATTGGCGCTATCGTTGCTGAGCAGCTCGGCGGTGTAATCGTGATCCAGGGTGATGCGGGTACAGCCGGCCACCACATCCGAGGTGGTCAGCACCGTGCCTGCACCGTCAACATAAAACCCCGACCGCGACATCCGGGGCTGGCGGATCTGCAGGCCCGACAGCAGGTCGATGCTTTGCTGCGCATCGCCACCGGCGGCCGGGTCCAGAACGCCGTCGATGCGGGTAAAGCTGGTGCGCATTGCAGTGAGCACCCGGGTGCGGCGGTGTTCATCGCCAGCGGGCCAGATCAGGGTGAAGCCTTTGATCTCACCATTTTTCAGGCTGGCCTGGGTGAACGAGACCATACCTTTGCCGCGGCCCTCGATGGTGAAGCTGTCGGCGCCGCGTTTCCGTGGCCCAACCAGGGGGACGATTTCCAGCGTTTGCAGAATGTCATAGAGGCCAAACAAAGTGCGCTTGTCGCCGGGCTGCGAAATCAGCAAGACCCGGATTTCGCCATCGTCCTTGCTGTCATAATGCGCAAATGGCGGCTCGAATCGCGCAAAAGCCACTTCGCGGGTCGGGATCTGCATTGTAATACCAGCGTCGCCGCTGGTCATCGAAGCCATGCCAACCGAGAGCAGCGGTGCATTGTATTCATCCAGCAGTGCCTGGCGTTGCAAGCTGGTCAGAATGCCGCTCAGCTCATAGCCATTGGCCGCCTGCCAGTCGGTCATGGAGGCCCGGGTGCCGCGGCCAAAAGACCCGTCAATGGCGGCGCTGTAAAACCCGGCGGCCTTGAGCGCGATCTGCAGCGCCTTGCGCTGGTCGGCGCTCAACTGGCGTTCGCTGCGACGGGCCTGGGCTGGGGATTCATCGAAAGGCGCCGGAGTGGGTTGGATCGCCTCAACCTGGGGTGTTATCGGCGCAAGAGTGGCGGGCAGGGTGGTGGCGGCTGTACTCGGTTCAACGCCATCGGGCCAGAACTGCTGACGCAGATTGCGGCCAAAGGCGATAAAGCTGTCGCGTGGGATTTGCCCCTGGCCGCGATAGACCTGCATTGCCCGTTCGGCATCGGCGCGACTGTAGGGGCCCAGCACAACGCCGTACCAGCCGCCTCCAAGGGTAAAGCCACTGACATCCGGCAATTGGGATGACAGCTGGGCTGCCCGGGCCTTGGCGTCGGCAAGCGACGGGTGGGCGGCGACCTGAATCCAGACCGAGTTCGGTGAGACTTGCTGTGCCTGCGCTGCCCCCGGAAGAGTTGCGGCCAGTGCCATCAGTGTCAGCACCATTGAAGCAAAGAAAATCTTCATTGCAGTTCCCTTATCCCTGAGGAGTCAAATTTTTAGGGCAATTAAGCATTTTGGAGTCATAAAGGGAATGCCCTATACGGGGGGGAATTCTTGGTTTGACGCTTCAATATGGGCTGATTTGGCCTGAGCGGAGATATTCTGGCATTATTCTGCGTCTGAGGCTGTTCCTGCCATATGTGGCGTTGACCCTGACCGGGGGCTTGCATAGGAAAGACCCCGCATTTGCAGCCCAATAGGGAAAGAGACATGACCCAGACCAATGGCGCTCCGCGCTCGTTCCAAGAGATCATCCTGCGGCTTCAGAGCTATTGGGCCAGCAAGGGCTGCGCCATGCTGCAGCCCTATGACATGGAGGTTGGCGCCGGTACCTTTCACCCGGCAACCACGCTGCGCTCGCTGGGCCCGACGCCCTGGGCTGCCGCCTATGTGCAGCCGTCGCGGCGCCCGACCGATGGCCGCTATGGGGAAAACCCCAACCGGTTGCAGCATTATTATCAGTATCAGGTGCTGATCAAACCCAGCCCGCCCAATCTGCAGGATCTGTACCTTGGCTCGCTGGCGGCGATTGGCATTGATATGGAGCTGCATGACATCCGCTTTGTCGAAGATGACTGGGAAAGCCCGACACTGGGGGCCTGGGGCTTGGGCTGGGAGGTCTGGTGTGACGGCATGGAAGTCAGCCAGTTCACCTATTTCCAGCAGGTTGGCGGCTATGACTGCAGCCCGGTCTCGGGCGAGCTGACCTATGGGCTGGAGCGGCTGGCGATGTATGTTCTGGGTGTCGATCACGTGATGGACATGCCGTTCAACGACCCGGAGGCGCCGATCCCGATGACCTATGGCGATATCTTCAAGCAGACCGAGGAAGAATACGCCCGCTGGAACTTTGACACCGCCAATACCGAAGTCTTGCTGCGCCATTTTGAAGAGGCCGAGGTGGAATGTGCCGCGATCCTGTCACAGCCCGCTGACGACCCCAAGACCGGCAAGCGCATCGTGATGGCGCATCCGGCCTATGATCAGTGCATCAAGGCCAGCCATATCTTTAACCTGCTGGACGCGCGCGGGGTGATCTCGGTCACCGAACGCCAGGCCTATATTGGCCGGGTGCGGGCGCTGGCCAAGCAATGTGCCGATGCCTTTGTGCAAACAACGGCGGGCGGCTGGACGGCCTGATCGGCGATTATCGCGCCTGTCCGGCCAATCGGGCAGGTGCGCGCGCTAAAATGCTGGCAACGGGAATGGTGACCGGTTGTCAGCGACCAAAAATACAGCGGGGGCGCAGCCCTTCAGAGACTGACTAAAGGACGATAATCATTATGGGTAAGTTTCTTGCCGCCTTCATCGTGGTCTGCGCCGTCGGCGCCGGTGCCTCAATCTATTACCTGAATGAATATGCCTACTATGAGGAGGTCACCCTGCACCCTGGGCTCGATGTGGTTCTGCTGCCGCAGAATAGCGACGCTAGCGTGGTCATTGATTATGCGGATTTCCAGGCCATTGACGCCAGCAGCTCTCCGATCCGCTATCGCGCCTGTTTCACCACAGCGCTGACACGTGATGAGCTGACCCAGAGCTATACCGTGTTGCAGCAGCAGCGGCCGCGCATTGCGCCGGGCTGGTTTGGCTGCTTTGATGCCAAGGCAATCGGCGCCGAGCTGGAGGCGGGCACCGCCACCGCCTTTATGTCGGTCAAGAACATCGAGTACGGTGTGGATCGCATTGTCGCGGTGACCGATCAGGGCCGCGGCTATGTCTGGCATGAACTGAACAATTGCGGCAAAAAGGCTTATGACGGCACCGTGGTGGGAGAGACCTGCCCGGATTTACCAGAGGTTAGCCAATAACGTAGGCACGGCAACACGGCGGAGAGATATATGAGCACGGCAATCGTCGTCCCGGAATTCATCACTGTGACCCTTGGCTTTGCGGTGTTCCTGCTTGGGGCGCGGCTGAATGCCCGGGTTGAGGTTCTGCGCCGGTTCAATATCCCCGAGCCGGTGACCGGTGGTTTGCTGGCGGCGCTTGTGGTGCTGGTGATCTATCTGGCCTCTGGCCGCGCGGTTGAGTTTGAGATGGCCAGCCGCGATTTCTTTCTGGTGCTGTTCTTCGCCGGAATCGGTCTCAACGCCCGCCTCAGTGATTTGATTGCCGGCGGCAAGCCTCTGATGATCCTGCTGGTGCTGACCCTGATGACCATTATCGCCCAAAATGTCATCGGCGCGGCCGGTGCAGTGCTGTTTGGCTATCCGGCGAAGGCCGGGGTGCTGTTTGGCTCAGCCTCGCTGATTGGCGGCCACGGCACGGCAATCGCCTGGGCGCCGGATGTGGCCAAGGCCTCTGGGCTGGCGGGGGCCACCGAGCTGGGGGTTGCTGTCGCCACGCTCGGTCTGGTGCTGGCGGCACTGGTCGGCGGCCCGGTGGCGCGCCTGCTGATCACCCGCAACAACCTGGCACCGGCGCGGCCGCAGGACGGCGCCACCATTGGTCTGCCAGACGAAGACCTTGCGCCGCCGTCGCAGATTGATCACCTCAGCCTGATGCGGGTGATGCTGTTTTTGAACTTTGCCATTATGCTGGGCTATGCCGGATCTGAGCTGATCGAGGCCGCCGGGCTAAAGCTGCCGCTGTTTGTGCCCTGCCTGATCGCCGGTATTTTGATCGCCAACCTGCGCGCCTGGCTGCGCCCCAATGCGCCCGCGGTGGCGCGCACCCCGGCTCTGGCGCTGGTGTCTGAATTCTCGCTGGGGGCCTTTCTGGCGATGTCGCTGATGGCGCTGCAACTGTGGACCATTGCCGAACTGGGCCTGGCCATTGCGGTGATCATGACCGCGCAGACCGCCTTTGCCGTTGTCTTTGTGCTTTATGTGCTGTTTCCGCTGCTGGGCGGTGGCTATCGCGCTGCCGTTCTGGCGGCCGGCTTTGGCGGCTTTGCGCTGGGCGCCACCCCCACCGCCATCGCCAATATGACCGCCGTCACCAAGCGCTACGGCCCATCGCCTATTGCCTTTGTAGTGCTGCCCCTTGTATCCGCCTTCTTTGTTGATATCGCCAATGCCGTCGTCATCCAGATGATTGTGAACTTCTGAGGACCCCCAGATGCCCGACCTGCTGATTGAACTGTTTTCCGAGGAAATCCCGGCCCGCATGCAACGCCGTGCCGCTGACGATCTGAAAAAACGGATGACGGATGGTCTGGTCGAGGCCGGTCTGACCTATGCCGGCGCCCATGCCCTGTCGACGCCGCGCCGCCTGACGCTGGCCATCAGCGGCCTGCTGGCAGCCTCGCCCACTACGCACGAAGAGCGCAAAGGCCCAAAGGTCGGCGCCCCGGATAAAGCGATTGAGGGTTTCTTGCGCGGTGCCGGCCTGACCCGCGATCAGCTCGTGGAACGTGACACGCCGAAAGGCGCGGTCTATTTCGCCTCCATTGAAAAGCCCGGCCGCCCGGCCGCCGAGATCATCGCCGAGGTGCTGGACGCCACCATTCGCAATTTCCCCTGGCCGAAATCCATGCGCTGGGGCACCGGTTCGCTGAAATGGGTGCGCCCATTGCACTCAATCCTCTGCCTGCTGTCAGATGAGGCGGGCAACGAAGTTGTGCCGCTGGACGTGGACGGAATTGTCGCGGGCAATAGCACCCGTGGGCACCGATTTATGGCGCCGGATGTCATTACCGTCAGCAGCTTTGACGACTACGCCGCCAAGCTAAAGCGCGGCTTTGTGGTGCTGGACCCGGATGAGCGGGCAGAGGCAATCTGGCAGGACGCCAGCAATCAGGCCTTTGCAAATGGGCTGGAGCTGGTGGAAGACAAGGCACTGCTGGCTGAGGTCGCCGGGCTGGTCGAACACCCGGTGGTGCTGATGGGCTCGATTGACGAGGATTTCCTGTCGCTGCCTGCGGAAGTGCTGCAAACCAGCATGCGCGAGCACCAGAAATTCTTCTCGGTCCGCAACCCCAAGACCACCCGCATTGAGGGTTTCATCACCGTCGCCAACCGCGCAACGGCGGACAATGGCGCCACCATTCTGGCCGGTAATCAGAAAGTGCTGAGTGCCCGTCTGGCCGATGCCAAGTTCTTCTGGGAGAACGACCTGCGTGTCGCCAAGGCGGGCATGGGCAAGTGGACCGAGGCACTGTCCAAGGTCACCTTCCACAACAAGCTGGGCACCCAGGCGGAGCGGATAAACCGCATCGCGGCGCTGGCCCGTGAGATCGCACCGTCTGTTGGCGCTGACCCGGATCTGGCCGAACAGGCGGCACGGATCGCCAAGGCGGATCTGTCCTCGGAAATGGTCTATGAATTCCCCGAACTACAGGGCCTGATGGGCCGCTACTATGCGCAAGCCGCTGGCCTGCCGCAAGAGGTCGCCAATGCCTGTGAAGCGCATTATTCACCGCAGGGCCCATCCGATGATGTGCCAAGCGAGGCAGTGTCCGTTGCGGTGGCGCTGGCCGATAAGCTGGACACCCTGACCGGATTCTGGGCGATTGATGAGAAACCAACCGGCTCGAAAGACCCCTTTGCGCTGCGTCGGGCGGCGTTGGGGGTTATTCGGTTGGTGTTGGAGAATGACCTCAAGATACTTCTTGTAGATGCTATGAAGACTGCATTTGGTCCACAGCCTTCGGAATTTCTGATTAAGTCAGCGAAATCATCTGGCGGTAAAGCAAAGTTTCAAGCAGCAACTAAAGTTTCAGGAGAGCATCTTGAATACGATGAAAAGAAGGCTGTAGTCTTTGACCTCCTCTCCTTCTTCCACGACCGCCTGAAGGTCTTCCTGCGCGAACAAGGCATCCGCCACGACGTCATCGACGCCTGCATCGCCATGGATGGCAATGACGACCTGACCCTGCTGGTCAAACGGGCGCGTGCACTGGAGGACTTCATGAAGTCTGATGACGGCACCAACCTGCTGCAGGGCTATAAGCGCGCCAACAACATCCTGATCCAGGCCGAGACCAAGGACGGGGTCGAATATTCCTATGGTGGCGACGTGAAATTCGCCAAGGATGCCACCGAGATTGCCCTGTTCGAAGCGCTTGCTTTGAGCGAGGGGGCGATCTCTTCGGCCATCGAAGCCGAAGATTTCGCGGCTGCCATGGGCAGCATGGCAGCGCTGCGGGCGCCGATTGACGCGTTTTTTGAGGCGGTGCAGGTGAATGACGACAACCAGGTGGTGCGCCGCAACCGGTTGAACCTGCTGCACCAGATCCGTCAGGTCTGTGGCCAGGTCGCTGATTTGACTGTCATCGAAGGATAACTTCGCCGAACCGGGGCCAGCCCTGGACCCCGGAGTAGTTGGACAAAGGTGACTTTCAGGGCGCTCCGCCAAACCCATTCACTTTGCCAAAATACTCCCGCCGGAGGCAAAGCCATCCACGCCCACCCATCGCGCAGTGTAGGGTGTGTGCTTGCACGCACCACTCGGCGCTTGCACCCTATGCGCACCGCATTATGCTGCGGGGCAAAGGAAAGGTGCTGCAGTGCAGAAACAATCGCCAGAGATCCCGTTTGCGGCGCTGATCACGCCGGATGCCCCGATTGTGGCCAATGCCCATGGCGGTCGGGCCAAATGCCTGCAGCGGCTGGTGCGGCTGGAGTTGCCGGTGCCCTGCACGGTGGCGCTTTCGTTTGCCGCTGTGCGCGCCATTGCCGAGGGGCAGATGCCGGATCTCGGCGCGATCCTGGGCGAGTTTCCAGCGGAGGCGCTGCTCTGTGTGCGGCCCTCGTCCGAGGATCCGGATTGGGGCGGCCCCGGCGCGGTGCTGAATGTCGGCATGAACGATGCCCGCTATGTGGATCTCTGTGACAGCATGGGGGCGCAGGCGGCGGCGGCGCTGTATCTGCGGTTTGTGCAATCTTATGCGGTGCATGTGGCGCGGCTGGACCCGGATGTGTTTGACGCGGTGGCCGAGGACGGTCCCGAGGCGCTGGGTCTGATCCTGCAGGCCTATGAGGCGGAGACGGATGAGAGCTTTCCGCAGGATCGCGGCGAACAGCTGGCGGCGGTATTGCGCTCGATGGCGCGGGCCTGGGATGGCACCACGGCCCGGCTGTTGCGTCAGGCCAAGGGCGCTCCGGCGGATGCGGGGCTGGGCCTGGTGGTGCAGGAAATGGTGCCGGGGCTGGGCCAGGGCGAATGCGGGTCAGGGGTCTTGCAGCTGATCAATTCGCAGACCGGGCAGCCACAGATTACCGGCCGATATCTGAGCCAGTCGCAGGGGCGTGATGCCTTGGGCGCCGGAGTGGCGGCGCTGTATCTGGAGCAGGATCCCCGTGGACCGGCGCTGGCGGAAGTGGCGCCGGCGGCCTTTGCGGATCTGAAATCCCATGCGGCGTTGATGCGACGGCGCTTGCGCGAGGCGATGCAGGTCGAATTTGTCATTGAGAACGGCCATGTGCATATTCTGGACGGGGTGCGGGTGGCGCGCTCGGCGCGGGCGGCGGTGCGGATTGCCGTGGCGCTGGCCGAAGATGGCATCATCACCCCGCAAGAGGCGGTGATGCGGATCGATCCGCATTCGCTGAATGAACTGCTGCACCGTCAGGTGGACCCCACCGCGCCGCGCGAAGTGATTGGCTCTGGCATTGCCGCCAGTCCCGGCGCCGCCAGCGGACGGCTGGTGTTTACCGCCGCCGAGGCCCAGGCCAGTGCCTCGCGGCGGGAGCCCTGCATTCTGGTGCGCCGCGAGACCTCTCCCGAGGATATTCGTGGCATGCATGCTGCCGTGGCAGTGCTGACGCAAAAGGGCGGTGTCACCAGCCATGCGGCGGTGATTGGCCGTGGCCTGGGGTTGCCCTGCATCGTTGGCGCCTCGACGTTGAAATTTCTCAGCAAGGAAAAACAGCTGATCACCGCCGAGGGGCGGGTGTTCAAAGCCGGTGATATTGTCACCATCGACGGCAGCTCGGGGCAGGTGCTGGCCGGAGAGCCTGCCATGCTGGAGGCGACGCTGGACGATGCCTTTCAGACCCTGATGGGCTGGGCGGATGCCGAGCGTGACATTGGCATTCGCGCCAATGCCGATACCCCGGCCGACGCAAAGCTGGCGCGTAGTTTTGACGCCCAGGGGATCGGGCTGTGCCGCACCGAGCATATGTTCTTTGAACCTGGTCGGCTGACGGTGATGCGCGAGATGATCTTTGCCGAGACCTCGTCCGGACGGGCCGCCGTGTTGGCGCGATTGCTGCCGATGCAGCGTGGTGATTTTTACGAGCTGTTCCGCATTATGGCGGGGATGCCGGTTTGCATCCGCCTGTTTGATCCGCCGCTGCATGAATTTCTGCCCACCACCAAGACCGGCCAGCGCGAACTGTCCGAGGCGCTGGGCATTCCGGTCAGTGATGTCACCCGCCGGGTTGAGGAAATGGCGGAATACAATCCGATGCTGGGCCTGCGCGGGGTGCGGTTGGGGGTCACGGTGCCGGAAATCTATGACATGCAGGCGCGGGCCATTTTTGAGGCGGCACTGGATGCCTCGGAGGATGGCGTGCCGGTGGTGCCGGAAGTGATGATCCCGCTGGTGTCGGCCAAGCGCGAAGTTGAGCTGGTCAAGGCCCGCATCGATGCGGTGGCGGCGGCGGTGAAATCGGAACGCGGCGCGGAATTTGAATATCGCCTGGGCGTCATGGTGGAAACCCCGCGGGCGGCGTTGCGGGCGGCTGATATTTCGCCGCACACGGCCTTTCTCAGTTTTGGCACCAATGACCTGACCCAGATGACCTATGGGCTGTCGCGCGATGATGCCGGCCGGTTCATGTCGGACTATGTGCGCCAGGGGGTGTTTCCGGAAGACCCGTTCCATGTGCTGGACGTCGAAGGGGTGGGCGAATTGCTGAAGCTTGGGGTGCAGCGGGGCCGTGAAGCCAATCCCGGCGTTACCCTGTCGATCTGTGGGGAGCACGGCGGCAACCCCGAATCGATTGCCTTTTGTCGCGAGGCCGGCTTCGACTATGTGTCCTGCTCGCCGTTTCGGGTGCCGGTGGCCCGATTGGCGGCTGCTCAATTGGCGATTGCACATACGTTAGCGGTAGATCCCCCTGCCTCTGCCTAGATGTAGCGAAAACAGGGCCGGCTATCGAGGCATTCTGGGTGTTAACAGCCTGTTAGTCCTCTGTTTTGAGTTGCAAATTTTTCGAAAACTGGACCTTTCCCGGACATTGGGGTAGATGGTCCCCGCGCATGATTTGACGGTGGGCGCGACCTTTTGGTACCTGGGGGTATCCGGAATGAAATCTCATGTATTGGCCGCAATTGTTGCGGCGTCTTTGGCTGCGCCCTGCGCCGCCGTTGCCGAAACCGCTCTGGGAGGCCTGTTCCAACGGGATCAATCGACGCAAACTGTGACCGCTAAAGAGGGGGGGCGCGGCTTTTTGTTCTTTGGACGTAAATCGGCAAAACCGGAGCCGATAGATTACTCCACCGCCTGGTTGGATGCGCGGCCTGCTGCAACCGGGGATGCCGATTTTGCCTGTCTCGCACAGGCGCTGTATTTTGAGGCGCGGGGCGAAACCGTGAAGGGTCAGTTTGCCGTCGCCGAAGTGATCTTGAACCGGGTCCAAAGCGGCCAGTTCCCCAAGTCTGTCTGCGGCGTTGTCAAACAGGGCACCGGGCGTCTCCATCAGTGTCAGTTCAGCTATAACTGCGACGGGCTCACTGAAGCGATCCGTGAACATCAGGCCTACGCGCGGGTTGCCAAAGTCGCCCGGGCCAGTCTGGATGGCGCGACGGAACAGCTGACCGATGGCGCCACCTATTATCACACCACGGCGGTGCGGCCGCGCTGGAGCCGTATCTTTAAAAACACCGCCCAGATCGGGGTGCATTTGTTTTACAGTGACGAGCGCTACCGCACCGCCTCTACCGAGTAAGGCGCGACGGTTTTGTCACCAAAATCTGCTGTGTAACTTTTGCGCTGCCGCATTTTGTCATTGGGATGGCGCAAGTGGGGCTGTTCTCCGGCTGCGCATCGCCTAAAGTGTATTACCATCTTCTGCTACTGTTAGCCAAAGGCGCGATCCCATGAGTTCAGAAATACGTCTAGCGTTTGAGCATCCTTCTGAGCGCGCCGCCGCTATGGCATCCGGTGGTGTGTTGGATCGCATTTCCTTGCGCGACCACATCGTTGATGTGGAAATCGGCGCCTTTCAGGCCGAGCGCGGCACCACCCAGCGGATTTGTTTCAACGTGGTGGTCGAGGTGGAACCGCTACCCGACGATGTTGACGATGATGTGGACCGCATCCTCTCTTATGACCGGGTCACGGAGGCGATTGCACATGAGCTGGCGGACGAGCGGTTGAACCTGCTGGAAACCCTGGCCGACCGGGTCGCCGAGCGTATTCTGCTGGAGCCGCAGGCGGTGCGGGCCTTTGTGCGGATCGAGAAGCTGGACCGTGGCCCCGGCGCACTTGGGGTTGAGATTGTCCGCGCCCGTGATCCGCACACTCCGGATGCCGAAGTTGAGGAGCCACCGCATCCGCGGCTGCTGTATCTAGCCAACGCGGCGATCGACAGTGACAATTTCTCGGGCTGGATCGACCAGATGCAATGCCGCCAGCGGCCGCTGATTCTCTGTGTCGGAGCCCATGAGCTGGCGGTGCCGCGGACCGGTCATAAAATGACCGAACGCCGGATTGATCTGCTGGCCATTGAGCAAAACGCCTGGCGTCTGGCGGCGCGCGATGATCGCTGCGTGGTGGTCTCGACCCGGACCGAGCTGGACTGGGCAATGAAGAATGGCCAGATCAGCGTCTGGGCGCCCTCCAAGATTGTGCTGGATGCGGTGGATGGCCCCTCGGCGGCGCCGTCCCAGCCGGTGGAGCTGGCAGTTTGGTTTGCGGCGATACTGGGGGCCGGAGAGCTGATCGTTATTGGCGCAGAGCTGCCGGGCAACCCCAGCGTGCCGCTGCGCGCGGTGCCGGTAGATCAAACGACCATATGACCTGTTACCGGCCCCTGGTTCAGCACGGCGATGCCCGTCCAGAGGGCGCGGTTGAACTGGCCGGGGGGGCGTTGTGGTTCACCCATGCCGAGGCGCTGGACCGTCGGTCGCCCTCTCATATCATTCCGGCCGGGCTGGTGCCTGAGCCGATCCTGCGCCGCCTGTCGGGGCACCGGCCGGCCATTGCCGGACTGGATATGGCGCAGCCGCAGCTGATGGGGGTGCTCAACGTCACCCCGGACAGTTTCTCGGATGGCGGCCAGCACCAGGATCTGGCCGCGGCGGTCGATGCCGCCCGCCAGATGATTGCCGATGGCGCCAGCCTGATTGATATTGGCGGTGAATCGACCCGTCCGGGGGCCGATTTTGTTGCCGAAGACGCCGAGATTTTGCGGACTACGCCGGTTATTGCGGCGTTGCACGCGGCCACCGGGGTGGGTATTTCCATCGACACCCGCAGGGCACCGGTCGCCGCCAAGGCGCTGGCTTCCGGCGCTGCGCTGATCAATGATGTGTCCGGCTTTACCCATGACCCGGCTCTGGCGCCGCTGGCGGCCCGGGCCGGGGTGCCGGTCTGTATCATGCATGCGCAGGGCGATCCTGCGACCATGCAGGACAAGCCGGTCTATGCGAACGTGCTGCTGGATGTCTATGATTTCCTCGCGGCGCAGATTGACCGGCTTGAGGCCATCGGCGTGTTGCGCGATCAGATTGTCATCGATCCGGGCATTGGCTTTGGCAAAACACAAGAGCACAATCTGATCCTGTTGCGGGGCATTGCCCTGTTCCATGCGCTGGGCTGTCCGATCCTGCTGGGGGTGTCGCGCAAGCGATTTATCGGCACAATCGGCAAAGAACCGCAGGCCACAGCGCGGGCTCCGGGGTCAATCGCCGTAGGCCTTGCAGGCCTGGCCCAAGGCGTGCAATTCCTACGGGTGCATGACGTCGCCGCAACGGCGCAGGCGGTGCGGCTCTGGCAAGCCACCCGTTAAGGCCCGATTAGAAAGAAGAATATGCGCAAATTATTTGGTACTGACGGGGTGCGTGGCACCGCCAATATTCACCCGATGACCGCTGAGATGGCGCTGCGTATCGGCGCGGCGGTGGGGCGGTATTTCCGCCGTGATGCCTCGGGGGTGCACCGGGTGGTAATTGGCAAGGACACTCGGCTGTCTGGCTATATGTTTGAAAACGCGCTGACCGCGGGGCTGACTTCAACCGGCATGAACGTGCTGCTGATGGGACCGGTGCCAACCCCTGCGGTGGGGCTGATGACCCGCTCCATGCGCGCCGATCTGGGGGTGATGATCTCGGCCAGTCACAATCCGGCCGAAGACAACGGCATCAAGTTTTTCGGCCCCGATGGGTTCAAGCTGTCCGATGCCGCCGAGCTGGAGCTGGAAGCGCTGATCGAGGCTGGTGTTGAACCTGCCCAGACGCAGAATATCGGCCGGGCCAAACGGATCGACGATGCCCGCTTTCGCTACGGCGAGCGGGTCAAAAGCTCATTGCCCAGGGATATCCGCTTTGACGGGCTGAAGGTGGTGATCGACTGCGCCAATGGCGCCGCCTACCGCGCCGCGCCGGAAATCCTGTGGGAGCTGGGCGCCGAGGTGGTGCCCATCGGCGTGTCGCCGGACGGGGTCAATATCAACCGCGGTTGCGGCTCGACCCATCCTCAGGCGGCGGCCGAGGCGGTTGTTGCCCATGGCGCCCATGTGGGGATTTGCCTCGATGGCGATGCCGACCGGGTGATCCTGATCGACGAAACCGGCGCTGTTGCAGATGGCGATCAGCTGATGGGTCTGCTGGCCTCACGATGGGCCGAAAAGGGCGAACTGGCCGGCAATGCGCTGGTCACCACCGTGATGTCGAACCTGGGGCTTGAGCGTTATCTGAATGAACGTGATATCGGGTTGGAGCGCACCGCTGTTGGCGATCGCTACGTGGTCGAGCGGATGCGCAGCGGCGGCTTTAATCTGGGCGGCGAGCAATCGGGCCATATCGTGATGACCGACCATGCCACCACCGGTGACGGCTTGATGGCCGGGCTGCATTTCCTGGCTGAGATGGTGCGCACCGAGCAGCCCGCCTCGAAACTGGCGCGGCAGTTCCAGCCGGTGCCGCAGCTATTGAAGAATGTGCGCTTCAAGGCGGGTCAGACGCCGCTGGAGCTGGACGTCGTGCAGCAGGCGATCCATTCGGCCGAACGGGCGCTGAACGGCCAGGGACGTTTGCTGATCCGCAAGTCTGGTACTGAGCCGCTGATCCGAGTGATGGCCGAATGTGAAGACGAAGCCCTGCTGCATGTCACCGTCGACAAGGTGGTGGATGCTGTCACCGAGGCGGTGCGCGTTTAGGCCCGCATCTGTTAAGTTTGCGAACTGCGTTGCGCGGCGCTTGACCGCCGCCCAAACAATCGCGTCAGCGCACCGTATTGGCTAAGCCCCATACCACACAGGATCAATCCCAGCGCCCAAATCATTGCGCTGGGCAGCGGTTCGGCCAGAAAGACGGTCCCCAGCAGTACCGACCACACCGGCACTTGATAACTTACCAGTGACATGAACACCGGCCCGGCACTGCGCAGCACCGCAACACGCAATATGTTGGCGCCTGCGGTTGGGATCAACGCCAGAACAAGTGTTGCGATCATGGTCTCACCATCCAGTGCGGGGGGCAATCCTTCGACCATCAGAGCCACCGGAATGACGACCACAGAGCCAATCAGCAGCAAAACGGCTGCCAACCCAATAGGGTCTATAGTGGGCAGTCGACGGATGAGAATTGCGCTGCAGGCATAACAGCAGGCCGCCGCCATGCAGGCCATTCGACCCGCTAGCTCCATCTCGGCACCGTTGGAGCTAAAGGCCTGACCGCCGATCAGGACGCTGACACCGATAAAGCCAATCACAAACCCTAAGGAGCGCCGCCATGTCAGTTGCGCTCCGGGGATAAGGAAATGTGCCAGTGGCAGCACGATCAGCGCCACCGAGGCCATCGAGACACCGGCAAACCCGGAGGTGACGAATTGTTGGCCCCAGCTGAGCAGCATGAATGGTAGCGCCGAGCTGAGAATTCCAACTACAATGAGGATTGTAAGGTGCGAGCCAGTTGGCCGTTGTGCAAACAGTTTGCCACCGCGGAACTGCCAGATGGCTGACGTGACCAGCGCCCCAAGGCTAATCCGTGCTGCCGCCAGCCAAAACGGCGTGATGCCGCGCAGGGCGATCTCGATGACCAGAAAGGTACCGCCCCAGGTCAACCCCAGGACCGCAATCATCAGCCAATGTCGTCCGGTGATATCGGTCATATGCGCCCCTTGCAATTCTTTGACCACTTGCACTTGCAAATGCCTTTGGGTCAATTGCGAACAGTTCGGTGGGCGTCGAAGGATCTGATGGGGGGGCGGCTGGTTTCAAACGCCGACGGGCTGACGGCGCTTGCGGCTGAGCAACAGGCCCCCGAGGATCAGCGCCAGCGACAGGTAGAGCTGCGGCGGCAGTATTTCGTTGAGCAATACCACGCCAAACAGTACCGACCAGACCGGCACTTGGTAATTCACCAAAGACATAAAGCTGGGGCCGGCATCGCGAATGACCTGAACCAACAGCACCTGCGCCAGGGCGGTTGGAAACAGTCCCAGATACAGGATCGCCACCAGTGACAGGGCCGACGGCATCGCCGGGATGCCCTCTATCACCAGTGCAAAAGGCACAATGATAACCGTCGCCGACAGCAGCGCCGCGGCGGACAGCGACAGCATATCGGTCTTGGGGCACAACCGGGTGATAATGGCGCCGGCGGCATAACACAGCGAGGCAGCCAGGCAGGCGATCCGCGCCAGAGCCTCGTAGTCACTGCCGACCAGCCGCAGGGCATCTGTCCCAATCAAAATCACCACCCCGGCAAATCCAATCAGAAAGCTGATCCCCCGTTGCAGGGTCAGCCGCTCACCGGGCACCAGAAAATGGGCCAGCGGCAGCACAAACAGCGGCACCACTGCCATGCAAACCCCGGCAAAGCCACTGGCGACATATTTCTGTCCCCAGCTGAGCAAGGCAAAGGGCAGGGCGCTGGAAAACAGCCCCATTGCGGCGGCCGAGGCCCAGACCAGACGGCCATTGGGGGTCTTGACGCTTGGCAGGGTAATGCCGCGCATCCGGAGAACGACCAGCAGCACCAGGGTGCCCAGTCCGACCCGGCCGGCCACGATGGTCAGCGGTCCCATGTCGCGCAGGGCGACCGAAATAAACATGAACGAGGCGCCCCAGATCAGGCCAAGGGCCAATAGTTTGATCCAGTTTTGCCTTCCAGCCGCTGCAGTCATGTCGAACTCTCCAGTTGAAAAGGGCGCCCCGGCCTGGGACGCCCTGATTGTCTCACTTGGGCGGCTGCCCGCCCGCGCGGTTTAGTTCTTTTCTTTATCGACCATTTTGCCGGCTGAGATCCAAGGCATCATGGCGCGAAGTTTGCCACCAACCTGTTCGATCTGGTGCTCGTCGTTGGCGCGACGCGACGCCTTGAGTGTTGGCTGACCGACTGCGTTCTCAAGCATGAAATCGCGGACGAATTTGCCGGACTGAATATCGTTCAGAACGGCTTTCATGTTTGCCTTGGTTTCGTCGTAAGGCAAAATGCGCGGACCGGAAACATATTGACCGTATTCGGCTGTATTAGAGATCGAGTAGTCCATGTTGGCGATGCCGCCTTCATAGATCAGGTCAACGATCAGTTTGGTTTCGTGCAGGCACTCAAAGTAGGCCATTTCAGGCTCGTAGCCAGCTTCAACCAGGGTCTCAAAGCCCATGCGGATCAGCTCGACGATACCGCCACACAGAACAGCCTGCTCGCCGAACAGGTCGGTTTCACACTCTTCGCGGAAGTTGGTCTCGATGATGCCAGAGCGACCGCCACCGATGCCCGAGCAATAGGACAGGCCGATTTCCAGCGCTTTGCCGGACGCATCTTTGTCGACTGCGACCAGGCAGGGCACGCCGCCGCCTTTGGTGTATTCGCCGCGCACAGTGTGACCTGGGCCTTTTGGCGCCATCATGATGACGTCGATGCCCTCTTTTGGCTCAATCAGGCCAAAGTGGATGTTCAAGCCGTGGGCAAATGCGATGGCCGCACCCGGCTTGATGTTGTCGTGCACGTATTTCTTGTAGGTTTCAGCCTGCAGCTCATCCGGCATGGTGAACATAATCAGGTCACACCAGGCCGCCGCTTCGGCAATGCCCATAACCTTCAGGCCTTCGGCTTCAGCTTTGGCAGCGCTGGCCGAACCTTCGCGCAGTGCCACAACCAGGTTCTTGGCGCCGGAATCGCGCAGGTTCAATGCATGCGCGTGCCCCTGCGAGCCATAGCCCAGGATGGCCACTTTTTTGTCTTTGATCAGGTTGATATCGCAATCGCGATCATAATAAACGCGCATGTCCACGTCCTCTCGGTTTGATGTCTGTTTGTATCTGCGGCGATCATAGCGCTGTATACTCAGGGTTCGAGAGGGTTATTGAGATAATTTTGCGATGTTTCGTACTATTCATTCGCCATCCTTCAGTATATTGATGTATTCATGCTAGATGACCTCGACAGGCGCATACTGCGCCATTTGCAAAGCGACCCCGCCCAGTCGATTCCTGACCTGGGCGAGCGTCTGGGGCTGTCGATATCCCGCCTGAGCCGGCGGCTAGAGAAATTGCGCGAAAATGGTGTGTTGCGTGGCCAGCATGCGGTGATCAACTGGCGCGCCCTTGGCTATGCGGTTGAGGTCAGCCTGCGGGTGACCCTGGACAAGACCCAGTCCCGCGCCTTTGACGACTTCATCGAGGCGGCGCGCGATATCCCCGAGGTGATCGAAATCCAGACCTTTCTGGGCCGGGTGGATGTGCGACTGTCAGTGATCGCCCGCGATATGGCCCATTACCAACAGATCTACCGGGGGGGCATTCTGACCCTGCCGCATATCGCCGATATTGAGGCACTGATGCATGTGGCCCGGATTAAAAACGACGCGGGGCTGCCGCTGTGACGGATCTGGATGATATCGACCGGCACTTGCTGCGCGCGCTGAGCCAGGATGCTACCCTGTCTGCAGGGGCCTTGGGCCGCCAGTTGGGGCTGAGCCAGCCGGCCACCTGGCGCCGCATCCGGCGATTGCACGACAGCGGCATCATCGCAGGGCGCCGTCTCGATCTGGACCACCAGAAGCTGGGCTTTGGCGTCACCGTGTTCCTGGGCATCAAACTGGCCACCAAGGGCCGGGTCAGCCTGGATGATTTTGAACGCGCGGTGACCGCCATTCCCGAGGTGCAGACGGTGGAACATGTGCTGGGCATGTATGACTACCGGCTGCGGGTCACCGCCCGCGATATTGCTGATTTTGAACGGGTGCTGCGCCGCCGGATCATGACCCTGCCGGGGGTCGGCGATGTCGAGGCCAATGTGCTGCTCAGTGAAGAGCGCCGCCCCGGACCACTGGGCTGACGGGTCCGGGCTTCATCTGGCCAGAAATATCCCCGCCGGAGGCTCCCTGACCTTTGCCGCCGGGATTGACACTTGCTGGCGCAAAGAAGCCTTTGCCAAGACGCCCCGGGGAGGTTAGCCCTAGGCCAATACATCTAACGGAGGATTAGCAATGGCATTATTGCAAACTGTCGACCCGACAGGTCTCGATGAATTTTCAGTGGTCTTCACCGACCGCTCTCTCAACCATATGTCCAAGACATTCCAGCAGGTTATGCTGGACATCAATGAGATGCTGCGGGACGTCTACAAGGCCGAGTCCATCGCCCTGATCCCCGGGGGTGGCACCTACGCAATGGAGGCGGTGGCGCGTCAGTTCGCTCGCGGCGAAGATGTTTTGGTGGTGCGCAACGGCTGGTTCTCTTACCGCTGGAGCCAGATTTTTGAGACCGGCGGGTTGACCGCCTCAGCCACCGTGCTGAAGGCCCGCCAGACCGGCAACGCCAGCCCGGCGCCGTTTGCGCCGGCGCCAATCGACGAAGTCGTCGCCGCCATCCGGGCGCAAAAACCGGCAATCGTCTTTGCGCCCCATGTGGAAACCGCCGCCGGGGTGATCCTGCCGGACGATTACGTCACCGCCATGGCCGCCGCCGCGCACGAGGTCGGCGCGCTGATGGTGCTGGATTGCATCGCTTCGGGCTGTGCCTGGATCGACATGCAGGCCACCGGCGTCGATGTGCTGATTTCGGCACCGCAAAAAGGCTGGAGCGCCTCGCCCTGTGCCGGTCTGGTGATGCTGTCGAAACGCGGCGCCGCCCGGCTGGAGGAGACCACGTCCGACAGCTTTGCCATCGACCTGAAGAAATGGCGCCAGATCATGGTGGCCTATGAAAACGGCGGTCATGCCTATCACGCCACCCTGCCGACAGATGCGCTGCGGGCGTTTCGCGATACCATGGCCGAAACCCGCGACTATGGCTTTGACAAATTGCGCGACGCGCAATGGGCGCTGGGCGATGGGGTGCGGGCCCTGCTCAAATCCAAGGGGGTGACCTCGGTTGCCGCTGAGGGATTTGGCGCGCCGGGGGTGGTGGTCAGCTACACCACAGACCCGGAAATCAGTACCGGCAAGAAATTTGCCGCGCTTGGCCTGCAGATCGCCGCCGGGGTGCCGTTGCAATGTGACGAGCCCGATGATTTCCAGACCTTCCGTCTGGGGCTGTTTGGTCTCGACAAATTGTATGATGTAGAGGCGACCATGGCGCGGCTTAAGACAGCGCTGGATCAGGTTCTCTGATTTTTGGACGGGTCCCGGGTTGGGTGAGGGCGGCACTATATGGTGCTGCCCTAGCCTAAATTGTGCCCAGTCAGGTGCCCCGTCAGCTGCCCCGGCCGGTACCCAGACCGGTGCGCATCAATGTCTTGCGAAGAGGTTCGATCGCGTAAAAGGCGTTCAGCGCCGCAGCCCGCATATCGCGCAATGGCCGCGCCTCCAGCATCGAGGCGCGGTTCAGCAGGTCAATGCCCCTGACCCGCAGCCTGATCTCAGTGTGACGGGCCCGGTGATAGGCGTCCAGCATCTGCGCATCGCCCAGCCCCTCACGACGGGCCTCGGCCAGTTCCAGCAGACAGGCCAGATCACCCAGCGACATGTTCAACCCCTGCGCCCCAATCGGCGGCACCACATGGGCGGCCTCGGCCATTAGCGCCAGCCGTTCGCCGTTCAACCGTTCAGCGCATTGGCTGATGATCGGCCAGAGGCTGCGCCGCGACGCCAGTTTCAACTCTCCCAGCACCGCACAGGAGCGCCGGGTCATGGCGGCCTCAAACTCATCTGTTGGCAGGGCTTTGAGCGCCAGCGCCTTTGGGCCGCGCTCCATCCAGACTACTGCCGAACTGGGCTTGCCCTGATGATCGGGCAGCGGCACCAGGGTAAAGGGGCCGCCAGAGCGGTGCACCTCGGTTGAGACATTGTCGTGTGGTTTTGGATGGGTGACCGCAAAGGCCAGCGCTTTTTGCCCGTATCTGGTGGTGCTCACGGATATCCCGGCGGCCTCGCGCATCGGCGAGTTGCGACCGTCAGCGGCAATCACCAGCTTGGTGGTGATCCGGCTGCCATCGCTCAGCCCAACGCGGGCCTGGGCAGTGCGGGTGAACAGGCTGGTGGTGGCGACGCCGGGGCGGAAATCGACATTTGGCAACTCGGCCAGCCGCGCCAGTATTTCGCGTCGCAGCAACCAGTTGGGCAGGTTCCAGCCAAACGGCAGCTCGGAGAGATCGGCGGCGTTGAAATCCTTGATCACCCGTGGCTCGGGCAACGCACCACCGGCATCGACAATCCGCATGATCTGCAACGCCGCGGCGTGATCCGCCAGCCGGTCCCACAGCCCACAGCGCTGCAACAACTGTTGTGCGGGCTGCAAAAACGCGGTGGTGCGCAGGTCTGAGCCCTCCGCGTCGCGTTCGGTCACCGGCACTGCCGGATCAACACAGATCACCGCAAACCCCGCCGCGCCAAAGGCGCAGGCTGCGGTCAGCCCGGCAATGCCGCCGCCGGAAATCAGGATATCGCAGGTATCGGCCATTTTCAGCTCTCCATTCATGGGTCTGATCTAGGCCTGTGTCCAGGGGAATGGCAAGGCGCAAGCGGTCGCAGGGGCGCTGCTCCGGCGCGCGGCCTCAGTCAAGCTGCCGTAAAAAATGCGCCAGATCAGCGGTGTGGTATTCGATGTGATCAGCCTCATGCGGATCAGGCGCCACATGCACGGTGCGCATGCCCATCAGGTGCGGCGCGGCCAGATTGCGCGGATCGTCTTCGAACATCGCGGCCCGTGCCGGGGTCACTGCGGCCTGGGCAAACACCTGCTCAAACGCCGCTTGTTCGGGCTTGGGCAGATAGCCGGCATGTTCGACGCCGTAGATACCATCAAACAAACCGCTCAAGCCGCGCGCCTCCAGCACCCGCTCGGCATAGGGCGCGCTGCCGTTGGTATAGACGATCTTATGGCCCGGCAGGGCGGTGATCCTGGCCGCCAGCTCGGTGTCTTTTTGCAGGTGGTCCAGTGAAATATCATGCACCTCGATCATATAGGGAACCGGGTCCAGATCATGCTCGCGCATCAGCCCGGCTAGGGTGGTGCCATGTTGCTGCCAGTACAGATTGCGCAACCGGTTGGCCTCAGCCTGATCGATGTTCAGCGCGTCCATCACATAGCGGGTCATCTTGACCTCGATCTGATCAAACAGACGGGCCGAGGGGTGATACAGGGTGTTGTCCAGATCGAACACCCAGTGATTAACGTGAGAAAAACTGTCTTTGACCATGGTTCAGCTTTAGGCAGCGGCGGCTGGATTTGCAAACAAAACTGCGATTTGTCAGTGACAATTGATGCCGACGGCACTCCTGGGCTTGATTGCTGTGGGATCAGCCATATAAAATGTGAAACTGAAGTTGAGAGTGATCATGAGCCAGAGCCGACCCAATCAGAAAGACGCCTATAGCCTGATCCTCGAAGCGATCGACGTTGGCATCTACAAACCCAATGACCGGTTGGTGGAAAGCGATCTGGCTGAGCGGTTTGGGGTGTCCCGCACCCCCATCCGCGAGGCCCTGCAACGGCTGGAGACCCAGTCGCTGCTGGAACGTGACGGCCGTTCGCTGATCGTCGCCTCGCTGGATCACAACCAGATGGCCGAGCTATATGTGGTGCGCCGCGAGCTGGAGGGGCTGGCCGCCAAGCTGGCCGCCCGTCATGCCACCGAAGAAGAGATCGCTGTGTTGCGCGATATGGTCAGTGCCGACGATGCCTTGGTTGGCGACCCGATTGCCCTGTCCAAGGCAAACCGGCGCTTTCATGAACAGATCCATCTGGCCTCGCACAATCGCTATCTGGTGCAGCAGCTGAATCTGGTACACCGCACCATGGCGCTGATGGCGACAACCTCGCTGGCGGCCAAGGGGCGGGGCGAAATTGCCCAAGGTGAACACAAGACCATCGTCAGCGCCATTGAACGGCGCGATGAGGCGGCGGCAGGGCAGGCGCTGAATGATCACATCTCGACCGCCTTCATGACCCGGCTGAAACAGGACGCAAGCCAGCGCGGCGGCAGTTGATCCGGTTCTATGGCGCTGGGGGCAGCGGCGTTTCCGGCTCGGCGCTGCGATGGCCATGCTCCGTTTTATCCCAGAAAAACGGGTGCCAGATCAGCTCATGCAGGGCTTTGTAGGCCGCCACCGCGCCCAGCGGAAAATAGAACATCAAGGTTGGCGCCCAGAGCGCCAGACTGCGCCGGTTGGAGGCAAAGGCCGCCACTATGGCAATGCAGATCCCCAGCAGCTCAAACGCAATCAGCATGAGGGTGGTGCCGATCAGAAGGCCTGCGGGCAGCAGCGCTTCGCTGGGATGCGGCAGGCCCAGCAGGATCAGCCAGAAGGACCACAGAAACGGTGCCAGCAGAAATTGCCCGACGCTGCCCAGGAAAAAGGCCTGAAACCCCAGAAAGCGTTTCCATCCCAGCTGTGCCAGCAGCAACCGGGGCCGTCGCATATGGACCAGGTAGGTCACCATGAAGCCCTTGAGCCACCGGGATCGTTGGCGGATCCAGGGCCAGGGGCGGCAATTGGCCTCCTCATGGGTGGCGGTGGCGATCATTTCGGTTCGGTAACCCGCCCGGTAAAGCCGGACCCCAAGATCGGCGTCTTCGGTGACATTATGGGCATCCCATCCACCCAATTTCTCCAGCGCATGGCGCCGTATAAACAATGTGGTGCCGCCCAGCGGGATCACCAGCCCCAGATGCGCAAGCCCCGGCAGCACAATGCGAAACCAGCTGGCGTATTCCAGGGTGAAGCAGCGCGACAGCCAGTTGGAGCGCGGATTGTAGAAGTCCAGGATGCCCTGCAAACAGGCAACATCGGCATCCACCTGTTCAAATCTGCGGGCGACCTGTTCCAGCTGGCCGCGCGCCGGGGCATCTTCGGCATCCCAGACGCCGATGATGTCGCCATGGCAAAAGTCGAGCGCATAGTTCATTGCACGCGGCTTGGTGGTGAGGCTGCCAAAACGCGGCACCTCGACGATTTTCACCCATCGGGGCAGGGTAGCTTTGGCCAGCGCGTTTCGGGTGATCTCGTCATGTTCCTCGAGCACCAGAAACACTTCTAGCAACGAGCGCGGGTAGGTCAGCCGCTGCAGACGTCGCAGCAGCGCCTTGCTGACCTCGGATTCGTGGAACAGCGGCACCAGCATGGAGATCCGTGGCAGGCGGCGGATCTTGTGCGGCGCACTAGCTGCCAATGGCGGCTGTCCAACAGGCCCGGCCCTGGCTAGATGGGTGGCAAAGCCGACCAGTTTCAAGCCGACGAACAGGCTCAGCGCGATCACCGACAAGGCGCAGAATACCGTGAATACCAGCCGTGGGGCAAAAACCGTTAGCCCGGCGAGTGCGATGAGCAACATCAGGGGCCGCAACGGGCGGTTGCTGGAGTGCCAATGGCGGCTGCTGTCTTGCAGCGGCACACGGGTGCTGGCGCCCAATGCCAAATCCCTGCGAAAATGCGCGGTCAGAAACGCGGTGATCTGTTCCTCGGAGGCCAGCACCGGCCGGATATGATCAAAACTGCCGCGCAGGGCGGTCTTTAAGGTTTCAAAATGCTCGGGGTGGGCAATGGCAACGACAAGTTGCGAGCCAGTATACGTCCACGGAACGGCCCGGTGCTTGAGCCAGAATTGCGCCGGCTTGCGGTTTAACAGCCGGGAATCTGCGGTAATGTCTGAAAGATCGACCCGGTGCAGGCCCTGTTGCTGCGACAGCGCCTCAAGCACCTGATCCGGATCGGCCCAGCCCTGGCTTATCAGAATATGGCCAAGTGGCGCGTCCTGGTGGCGTTGCAACACCAGCGCCCGCAGCAAATCGGTATCGCGGATCGCCTGGGCGTCAACAAGGTGACGGCCAAGGCGGCGGCGCAGCTGCTGCGGCGGATGTCGGGGCTGGGGGTCACGAAAGACAACCGACTGATCAGGCATTGCACCACCGCCATTGCTAACTGTCAGACAGCCTCGGCGGTGGTGATTAACGGACGGTTAACCAAGTGGACCCTTTGCGGGGGTTTTACCCTAGGTTTACGCCAGCACCGCTTTGCGGGCGGCCATCGCTTCGGCAAAGCGCTCAAACAGGTAAAAACTGTCCTGCGGGCCGGGGCTGGCCTCGGGGTGCTGCTGCACCGAGAACACCGGGCGGTCGGCCAGTCGGATGCCACAATTAGAGCCGTCGAACAGCGATACATGGGTTTCCACCACGCCTGCGGGCAGGGTCTGGGCATCAACCGCAAACCCGTGGTTCATCGAGGTGATCTCGACCTTGCCAGTCGCGTATTCCTTGACCGGGTGGTTGGCGCCGTGGTGGCCGTGGTTCATTTTCACGGTCTTGGCCCCCAGCGCCAGCGCCAGCATCTGGTGACCCAGACAAATGCCAAACACCGGCAGGTCGGTGGTGTCGAGGATGGTCTTGATCATCGGCACTGCATAGGCACCGGTTGCGGCCGGATCACCAGGGCCGTTGGACAGGAACAGCCCATCCGGATTATGCGCCAGAATCTCTTCGGCGGTGGCACTGGCAGGCAGCACGGTGACATCACAGCCAGCTGAGGCCAGGCAGCGCAGGATATTACGCTTAGCGCCATAGTCGATGGCGACAACCCGGTGCTTGGCAGCGGTCTGCTTGGGGAAGCCGTCGGGCCAGGCCCAACGCATTTCGTCCCAGCGATAGCTCTGGGCGCAGGTCACGTCTTTGGCCAGATCCATGCCTTCCAGCCCCGACCATGCGCGGGCAGAGGCCACCAGAGCCTCGACATCGAAATTGCCGTCGGGGTCATGCGCCAGCGCCGCATGCGGTGCGCCTTGCTGGCGAATCGCACGGGTCAGGCGGCGGGTGTCGATGCCGCCAATGGCAATGCGCCCGGTGCGGCTTAGCCAGTCCTTCAATTCCTCGGTGCTGCGCCAGTTGCTGGCCAATGTCGGGTCCCATTTGACCACCATGCCCGCCGCCACCGGATTGGCGGTTTCATCGTCTTCCAGGGTCACCCCGGTATTGCCGATATGCGGGAAGGTGAAGGTGACGATTTGGCCGGCATAAGAGGGATCCGTCATGATCTCCTGATAACCGGTCATGGCAGTGTTAAAGCAGAGCTCGGCGACGGTTTGTCCGGTGGCACCAAAACCTGCGCCATAAAACACTGTACCATCGGCCATTGCCAGGCATGCGGTGGGCTTGGACGGGGCGGTATCGGCCATTGCGCGAGTCTCCATGTGGGATAAATTCATGGGTTCTTAAGGGCAGGGCTCAGTCGGGTCAAGCCCGGCCTAATCTGCCACGCTCACCGGTTCCATGACGTCAGGTTTAACCAGGTGGTCTTGTCTCCTGTCAGTTGATTGGGTAAGGCTATGGGTTCCAACGCCATGGGGATGGAAAACACAATGGATATGCGCACACGAGTCACCACGGCTCTGAAGCAGGCAATGAAGGATCGGGCTGCAAGCCGCCTGGCGACCCTGCGACTGATCACTGCTGCGATCAAGGACATGGAAATTGCCGCGCGGGGGGATGGCGAAGAGATCAACATCGCCGACAGCGACATTCTGGCGATTCTCAGCAAGATGACCAAACAGCGCAACGAAAGCGCCCGCGCCTACGAAGAAGGCGGTCGTTTGGATCTGGCCGAGCGAGAGCTTGAGGAAATCACCATCATCGAGGAATTCCTGCCCAAGCAATTGGCCGAGTCCGAGGTGCGGGATGCCATTCTGGCGGCGGTTGCCAGCACCGGTGCCAATTCGATCCGGGACATGGGCAAGGTCATGGGTGCGCTGAAGTCGAAATACACTGGCCAGATGGATTTTGGCAAAGTCGGGCCACTGGTCAAGGATCAGCTGTGTTCCGGCGGCGATTGCTGAACCCGCCTGTGGTCTGCATTTTCAGATAAAGCAGTGTTGGCCGTCAGGCCGACACCGAACAATACACCCGATCAACGGCTCTCCGTTTTGCCGCCGGTCCTCCGGCGCCGGGCGGTGGTGGGCACGGCGCAGCATCGACGAGGCGCCAATACTGGCGCCCCGGGATGGGGTCTTACATCCAGTGACCAAACACATGCATCACGATGTCATCGCGCTTTAGGCCTTTTTTCGCCAACTGTTCGTCGCTGAGCGCCTGCAGCTTCTGGATCTGCAGATAGCGGGGGTTGGCCTCGGCCATATCGGCAAGACCCATGAAAAAGGCGGTGAAACCGCGCTTGAGGGCGGCAAGTGGGGAGCCGGTTGAAACGGCCTGTGTGGTTGCTGCGATTGCCATTGGAGCTTACTCCTCGATCTGTTCAAACTCTGTTGACGCAGATTTATGCTGCAACTGCAGCACCCACCAGTGTTGTCTCGGAAGCTCGGCCATGCGTTTTTGACATACCGAAAATATTAACTATGTTTTTGATGGACTTAGAGTCGAAAGTGACAATGACCAGCGGTGACCCGCGGCGGCGGTGGGCTAGGTCAGCCCATCCCAGATCAGTTTGACGCCGGTGCAGGTCAGCAGAACATAAGTCAGCGCAAAAAACGCCTTTTCCGGCATCTTGTGGTGCAGGTTGACGCCAATCCAGGCGCCGATCAGCGCAAAGGGCGCCAGGATCAGATCCAGTTTCAGGGTTTCCAGGGTGAACAAGCCAAGAAACCCGTAAGGGATCAGTTTGGCCGAGTTCAGCACTCCAAATACCAGTACGGTGGAGGCCTGATACTCGGTCTTGCTCATCCTACGTCCCAACATATACACCGCCGCCGGTGGGCCACCTGCATGGCTGACAAAACTGGTGAACCCGGCGACAAGGCCGGCCAGCGCCCCGGCCCATTCCGGCATCGGCGGGCGATCGCTCAGGTTTTTGCGCAGGTTGGTCGACATCTGCCAGACCACAAAGCCAACCGAGATCATTCCGATCATCACCCGCATGGCATCGGCGTTCACCGCCCGGTACAGCAGCGTTCCCAGCATCACGCCGGGCAGGCCACCGATCAGCAATAACATCGAGTCGCGCAAATTCCAGCGGCCCCAATAGGGTTTCAGCGAGGCCAGATCGACCAGCATCAGCAGCGGCAACATCAGCGCCAGCGCAAAGCCCGGCTCCAGGATGATCGCCAGAAATGAAGATGAGGCAAAGGCCGCGCCGGATCCAAATCCGCCCTTGCTGATACCGGCAAATATCACCGCAGGGATCGCAAAGACGAAGAAATATTCTGTCATGTCCATCAAATGCCTGCCCGCAAAATGCTAATATGTTGGGGTCTTAGCGCTTTCATGTGAGGACTGGCAAGTGGGCTACTGAGTTATGGCTTTGGAAGCGGGGCGGCTCAAACCCCCAGATACTGGTGGATTTTCTGCGGATCAGCGCGCAGCTCCGCGGCCGCCAGCATCTCGCGGGTCTGGCCATGTTCGATAAAGGCCACCTGATCGGCAATCGACAACACCGCATCGACCCGTTGCTCCACCAGAATGACCGCAACACCGTCGTCGCGCATGCGCACCACAACCTGCCGGATCTGCTCGATCATCGAGGGCTGCAAGCCTTCGGTCGGCTCGTCCAGCAGCAAGACCTTTGGTCGCAGGCACAGCGCGCGGGCTGTTGCCAGCATCTGCTGTTCGCCGCCCGACAAGGTGCTGGCCTGTTGCTGCAACCGCTCGCGCAGGCGGGGAAAGATGTCGAGCACCCAGTCGCGGGTGTCCTCGTCCGATTTGCAGGTCATCATGCCCATCTCGATGTTCTCAGCCACGGTCAGCTCGGAAAACAACCGTCGCCCCTGTGGCACATAGCCAACCCGCCGAGTGGGGATCTTATGGGCGGGCAGGGCGCTGATCTCCTCGCCGTCCAGATGGATGCTGCCCGACATCAGCGGCAGCAGCCCCATGATCGACTTCATGATGGTTGTCTTGCCGGCCCCATTGCGGCCCAGAATACACAGGATCTCGCCCGGTTTGGCGGTCAGCGAGACACCAAACAGCGCCTGCACCCGGCCATAGGCAACCTGAATGTCATTGATTTCAAGCATTGGTGGTGGTCCCCAGATAGGCAGCCTGCACCGCCTCGTTTGCGTGGATTTCGTCGGGGGTGCCCGCCGCCAGGATCTCGCCACCGTTCAGCACCGTGATATAGGCCGCGGTCTGCATCACCACATGCATGTTATGTTCGATCAGCAGGATGGTGGTTTCCCCGGCCAGCGCATTGATCAGTGCGATGAAATCGGCCACCTCGGAATCCGCCAGCCCCTGGGTGGGTTCGTCCAGAATGAACAATCGCGGGTCCTGCGCCAGCCCCATGGCAATCTCCAGCAGGCGCTGATGGCCATAGCTCAGATCGCCGGCAATTTGATCGGTGCGTTCCGTCAGCCCAACCCGCGCCAGAACATCCGCAACCTTGGCATTCACCGCCGCCGTGTCGGTCCCCAACCGTCGCCGCGCCGCCAGCGCGACGTTTTCATGCAGCGACAGCCCGGCAAACACCGAGGTGATCTGAAAGGTATAGGCAATGCCCAGCGAGATCCGCTGATGGGCGGCCAGCGCATTGATATTCTGCCCCTCAAAGAACACATCGCCACTGGTGGCTGGAATGCGGCCACAGAGCATGCCGACAAAGGTCGATTTGCCCGCACCATTGGGGCCGATCAGCGCCATGGTCTTGCCGCGAGGCAGGACGAAGTCGATGTCTGTATTGGCCTTGATGCCACCATAGGCCTTGGTCAGCCCCTTGGTCGACAGGATATTCATGGCATCCATTTGAACACTCGCTTCCTGAGTTCGCCCGCCAGTCCCTGCGGCGCGAACAGCGTCAGCAGCACCAGCACAACGCCGGCAATCAGCATATAGGCCGAGGTGATCGAGCTGGAGAGGTCAATCAGATAGAACATGAAGATAACGCCGATCAGCGGCCCGATGGTAGTGCCCGCCCCTCCCAGCAACACCCAGAGCAGCGGAAAGATAGAATACTGCACGGTGGCAAAGGTCGCTCCGGCATAGCCAAACAGCAGCGCATAGGCCGCCCCGGCCAGCCCCGAGATGGTGCCCGAGATGATCACCGCCTTCAGCTTGTGGCTGACGGTGTTATAGCCCAGCATCCGGGCCCGTTCCTCGTTCTCGCGGATGGCAATCAGGGTGCGGCCAAACGGCGATTGCACCAGCCGGGCGACCGCCAGAAAGCAGATTGAAAACAGCAGCAGCGCCGCGAAATATCGGGTGGTGTCGTTGCTGAGATCAAAGCCGAACATTGCCCGGTCGGCCTGCGGGATCACAAAGCCTTCGTCGCCGCGGGTATAGCTGCCAAAATACAGGATCGTCAGATATCCGGCTTGGGCGAACATCAGGGTGACGATCATGAAGGACACACCACTGGTGCGCAGCGCCAGAAAACCGATCACCGCTGACACCACCAGCGCCGAGGCCAGCCCGACAATCAAGGCCGGGGCGGCGCTCAGATCGAACAGCTCCATCGACAGGCCCAGGCCGTACATGCCGGCGGCAAAGAACAGCGCATGACCAAGGCTGAGCAAGCCGGTATAGCCAAACAGGAAATTATAGCCGATGGCATAGATCGCCAGCACCATGATGCGCGACAGGTTGCCCACGTGATAGGTGGGCAGAATGAAGAATGCCGCGGCCAGCAGGGCAATCACCCCCAGATGCAGCCCCTGGGAACGCTGGGTATCGGTCAATGCACCGACCTCCCCAACAGACCCTGCGGGCGAAACGCCAGCACCATGGCCACCACCAGTGTGGCGATGATCTTGGCCAGCGTCGGCGAGAAGAACACCGAGATGACGCCGTCGCTCATACCAATCAGAATGGCGGCGATTATAGTGCCGGGCAGACTGCCCAGACCGCCGATGATCACGGTGATAAAGGCCAGCAGCAGCGGGTCATGTCCCATCAGGTAATGCGCCTGCTGGATTGGCACCACCAGCACCGCGCCCACCGCCGCCAGTCCGGCACCCAAGCCAAACACCCACATATAGACCCGGTCCACCGGCACCCCAAAGGCCTGCGCGGTTTCGCTGTCTAGCTGCGTAGCGCGCATGATCAGCCCGATCTTGCTGCGGGTGATCACCAGCCACAGGGTGGTCAGGATAGCCACTGCCGCGACGATCACGAATAATTTGTAACTGGTGATGCTGAGCCCCCAGGGCCAGACCATAGCAAAACCGCTTTCGCCATACTCAAACCAGGGCAGGGCGAGGCGGGTGTTGAATGGCGGCTGCACTGGGCGGGCATCGGGGCCAAAGGTCATCAGCGTGGTTTGCTGGATGATATACATCAGCCCGATCGTCGCCACGATGGTGCGGTCCGGGTCATAGTTGATCTTTTGCAGGATCAGCTTGTCGGCAGCAGCGGCCATCAGACCCACCACCAGCGGTGCGATTCCAAGCGCCAGCACAAAGCCAATCGCCGGATGACCACCAACCAGCGAGGTCACCCACCAGGCGATCACCGCGCCCAGCATGTAGAATTCGCCATGTGCCACATTGACGACGCGCATGACGCCAAACACAATGCTCAGCCCCATGGCTGTGAGCGCAAGAATTGCAGCTGTGACCGCACCTTCAAGCGAGGCCAAGAGTAAGTGAGGACCAAAGTCCATGAGTTATAACCTCGGTTTGAAGAGTTGTATTGCCTGGCCGATAGGCCGGGCCGCGCCTCCTCAAGGGGAGGCGCGGCCCTGTTTTTGCAGATTAAAAGCGGCGTTAGAACGACTGGGTGGTGTAATCCACCTCGTCTGGGTACAGCCCGTCCTCGATCGAGGTGGTGTGCTCGACCACCAGCTTACCATCGGATACCTTTGAGATATACTGATGGCCAAATGTCTGGTGGGTCTTGCCGTTGAACCGTTTGGCACCCTGCGGATGATCGTCCGACAGCGGCATGTCCGACATTGCCTCAACCGCCTCGATCAGCTTTTGGCGATCCGCCGGTCCCTGATAATTGGCCGTCTCCATGCCGCGCTTGATGACGTTCAGGGTCTCCCAGCAGCCGAACATGTGGGAATAGGTCGACACATCCTGCGCATCCTCGAGTGAGGCGCCACTGTCATCGACGCCCACGGCGGCCCGGTAGGCCGCATCGTGGCTGCTCTGGTCGGCCTGCGCATGACGCGGGTTGCCCTCCCAGAAATAGGTGCCGTCCAGGAATTCAAGTCCGGGGCTGTTCAGATCTACCGCTTCAAGACTGTCGATAAAGCCAAAGATCTCGGGGCTGTTGGGACCAAAGAATTCACCCAGCTCTTTGACAAAGGTCAGCACGGCGGGGCCAACCATCACGTGATAGATCACTTCGGTTTCACGCGGGATACGCGGGAAATACTTGCTGAACGAGGTCTCGGTCGGCGGAATGGCGATGCTCTCGACCACCTGGCCACCCTGGGCCTCGATTGCGGCGGTAAAGAAATCACGGTGATCATGGCCAAAGGCAAAATCGGGGAAGATCATGGTGACCTTCTTGCCCAGATTGTTGCTGATGAACGGCGCCATCGCCTGAACCTGGCTTTTCACATCGGTGATGCCGGGTTGCAGAGTGTAGCGGTTCAGCTTGCCACTGGCGACGTGGTGGCCTTCGGAGACCACAAAATAGGGTAGCTTCAGCTCGCCCGCACGCGGGGCGGAGCCATAGACCACATGGCTGAACAGGGTGCCAAAGGCGATATCGCAGTTGTGCTGGGTGGCGAATTTCTCGATGACCTCGGCGCCGCGCTTGGGGTCGGTGCCGTCGTCTTCGGCGACCAACTCAACCGGACGGCCGTTGATTCCGCCCATATCGTTGATGCGTTTCACCGCAGCCACGGTGGTGCGGTTGTACCAGCGACCATATGCAGCGCCGATGCCGGTGCGGTGCACCTGAAAGCCGATCTTGATCGGGGCCGAGCTTTGCGCTTGGGCAAAGCCAGACAGGCCGGGCAGGGCGCTGGTGGCCACAATAGCGCCCGTTCCCGCGGCCAATGTTTTCAGCACTCCGCGACGGGTAAATTTGGTTTCCGGTTTCGTTACCATTATTTTTCACCTCCCAGTGGTGCACCATTGAGAAGGTGCATTAAAATCATATTGTGTGTATACAAATGACTTGTCCAGAGTTTTTTCCGGTGAAGTTTGGCTTTGCCGTCACATCCCGCGCGGAGTGGCCAGCAGCCAGAGGCCAAAAAACGTATATAGGATCATGAAAATCGCCAGTGGAATCTGGCTGATCAGGGTTGCCCGCTTGCTCTGATACAGCCGGGCGGTCAGGCCATGTGCGATCAGGACAGAGACCACATGCGACGCCACCACCGCTGCCGCCTGAATGAAAAAGACCACCTGAACGCTGTCTTTCGTCTTTAGGAACCCGGTTGTCACCTGTGTCTTTGTCAGTCCCAGATAATTTGCACCATGGGTCAAGGGGTCGCTCAGCGCCAGCAGGGCATTTTGGCCGTTGACCAGAAAATAGATGAAAAAATGGGCAAAATGATAGCCCAGTGCAATCGGAATGATCGACAGAGAAAGCCAGCAGAACGCAGTGGTAAAACCCACCCGGTCGTTTGGCGCAAGGGCGGCGTTTGCGGCTCGGGTGCCGACATAGATCACCGCTGCAAAGACACAGACCAGCCCGGCATTCAGCGCCAGCAAGCCGATGACAGAGGGCCAGAAGATGGCTGATTTTCCGGGAAACATCAGCGGGTTCACCCCGATTTTAGCCAGCCACCAAAAACTCTCCTTTAATCCGTCAAAGCTGCCGACGCCCAGCAGGATCAGGCAGAATACCGCCAGGCTGACGGGGGGCTTGCTCAGCGAGAAGATCGACCAGCCGGGCAGGCCGATGCGCAGGCGCGGCAGCCAGCGCATCGGTGAGATGGCCGCAATCAGCCGGAACAGAATGGTGAACGGCTCACAGCGTGACAGCCAGATCCGGGCGCCAAACAGCATCATGCCGACAAAGGTGAACAGCCAGTAGCCCAGCACAAATTTGGTCAGCCGCACCGGATCATCCGGGGCGGGGTCGGCAATTTCAAAGGCGCCAAAACCCAGAAACACCAGCACCGCAATCCAGTGCCCGCAGGCCCTTGGCAGCTTCAGAGGGGGTGGTGCCGACTGATAGCCGAGCAGCATATGGTACAGCCCGGTCCAGGGGTTCAGGGCATGCCACAGATTGCCCAGTATCCCATGCGCCAGCACCAGCCCGACCCACCAAATGGTCCAGATGGTCAGTGAAAACAGGTTATTCAGCGGATCATGGGTGCCAAAGGCTCCGATGGCGCTGATCGCAAACAGCACTGTCATCGACATAATGCTGATCATATGTGTCACAGATCCGGGCAGTTTGAGGCGCATTAGAGACAGCGGTTTGAACGCCGCCAGCAGCCGCGCCTCAGAGAGCAGCGCCACCCCGAGGATCGAGGCCACCACCGCTGCGCAACCGGCCAGAATATACAGATCGGTGGGCAGCAACAGCACCAGCGCCTGCTCAGAGGCATGCGCCTGCGCCGGTTGTGCCTGCACCAGCCAGGCCAGACTGGCAGCTATCGTTGGTCTGAGAAAGAAGGGTGAAATGGGTCTGCACCTTGAAGGTAAGTAAATAAATGATCTGCGCTGTGCTTATACGCGGGCCGCCGGGAGGCTGTACAGTCGCTTGCGATCTGCCCGCAAGTACTTCGCCCCAACGGGCTTGACCCTTCCCGTAAATACATTAGCATACTAACAAATAAATCACACTCTGGAGGCCCTGGCCATGACCGAGAAACTTGTCATTAAAAATATTGGTTTACTGCTGTCTGGCAAGATGGAGCAACCGATACTCGACGGCGACTGCATGGTGGCCATTGATGGCAAGATCCATGAGTGGGGCTATGAGAAAGACCTGGATACCGACGATGCCACTTTGGTGGTGGATGCGCATGGGGTGACGCTGGCGCCGGGCTTGATCGACAGTCACATTCACCCGGTGGTGGGCGATTACACGCCGCGGCAACAACAGGTTAACTGGATTGATTCGACCCTGCACGGCGGCGTCACCACGCTGATTTCGGCGGGTGAAGTGCATATGCCGGGCCGCCCCCGGGATATTGTCGGGCTCAAGGCGATGGCGATTGCGGCGCAGCGCTGGTACGAGAATTTCCGCCCCTCAGGGATGAAGGTGATGGCCGGTGCGCCGGTGATCGAACACGGTATGGTGGAGCAGGATTTCAAGGATCTGGCCGACGCCGGTGTGACCCTGTTGGGCGAGGTGGGACTGGGGACTGTCAAGGATGGCAAGACCGCCAAGCAGATGGTGGACTGGGCCCGTAAATACGGCATTCAATCGACCATCCACACCGGTGGCCCCTCGATCCCCGGCTCGGGGTTGATTGACGCCGACATGGTGCTGGAAACCGGCACCGACATCATCGGTCACATCAACGGCGGCCACACCGCGCTGCCGGATGATCAGATCATATGTCTGTGCGAAGGCTGCACCGCAGGGCTGGAGATTGTCCACAACGGCAATGAACGCGCCGCACTGCTGACCCTGAATACCGCCCGCGAGTTGAAGGTGATGGACCGCATCATTCTGGGCACCGATGGGCCTGCCGGCTCGGGGGTGCAGCCGCTGGGCATCCTGCGCATGGTGGCGATGCTGTCGTCACTGGGCAATGTCCCGGCCGAGATCGCCTTTTGCTTTGCCAATGGCAATACTTCGCGCCAGCGCGAGCTGGACACCGGCTTGATCGAACAGGGCTATTGTGCCGATTTTGTGCTGATGGATCAGGCCCAGCACGCACCGGGCAAAACCATGCTGGAATCGGTTCAGCTGGGCAATCTACCGGGGGTGGGGATGACCATCATCGACGGTGTTGTACGTAGCCAGCGCAGCCGCAATACGCCGCCGGCAACCCGGTTGCCCGAGATTGTGAGCTGGGCGCAGGCGCCTTTAGGACAGTTTGCGCAGTAGCTTTAACAGCTTTTGCTGTTCGGCGGCGGTCAGCGGCGCCAGGGTCTCGGCGGTGATGCGATGGGCCACCGGGAACATATCCTCGATCAGCTGGCGGCCCTGCGCCGTCAGCGAAATCAGACTGCGCCGCTTGTCGTTCGGGTCGGCTTCGACAAGGGCGTAGCCCTTTTTGCGCAACCGATCCACGACTCCCTTGATGGTGGCAACATCCATCGACGCCAACCGGCCCAGCTGGTTCTGCGAGCATTTGCCCCGTTCGTGCAGGCGGGTCAGCGCGGCGAACTGGGTGGCTGTAAGCCCTTGTAACGCATGGGATTGATAGATCGCCGCATGTTTCTGGCTGGCCTGACGCATAAGATAGCCAACCTGATCATCCAGGATGTAATCGTCTGAGCTGTCTGGGCTGTCTGGGTCAGGCTTGGCCATTTTTGCTCTTTTCATTCCCGAATTTTATTCGTGTTAGTACGAATGAGGCCGACGGGCAATGTCGATCACGCAGAGGTCGCGGCGATGGAGGCCGCTCTCTCCCCGTGATCTTGCAAGTCCTGTCTACTTTAGCCCGTCCTTGCCGACGGCATCCTGGCTGGTCAGCCCGCCCACCCGGGGCAATGGGCGACCACTGTCGGCGACGGCGACGGCGACCATGATTTCATTGGCCCGGGGCGCATCGTTCAGGCGCACCTCAATGGCGTCGAAATGGCTGCGCACGTAAGCCGCATCCTTATGGCCCAGCGGCACATCCAGCACCTGACCGGGGCTGCCCATCTTTTTCGACGACGGCACCAGCGCGGCGCCTTTTTCAACCGCCGCCCGCAGCGGTGCGCCCAGCTTGGGGTGCAGAATGGCCGCCGCATGTTCCAGTTCGCCGTTTTCGCCAACCATTGCCGATTTGCCATAGCTCTCGGCCTGCTCCGGGGTGATCCCCAGCGCCTCGACACATTTGGCCCCCAGCAAACCGCCCAACTCTGCGCCGATCTCCATCAGCAGCGACAGATCCTCGTGGTACTGGCCGGCAAAGGGGTTTTCGATCACCGCCACCGCCACTGCCTTGCGGGTCACCGGGTTGATCACCCGACCGATCTCGGAATGGATTTCCTCAACATTCACCGCGATTTTGCGAATTTTTACACTCATCGTAATCCATCCTCACCCTTGATGTCCCAGGCTTCCAACCCGCCCGAGCGCGAATGCACCCTTGGGCCAGTTGTCATCACCAAGGCAAAGGCCAGCTCACCCGCACGGGGCGCATCGTTGCAACCGACTTCCATCGAGTCGAAGTGGCTGCGCACATAGGCGGCGTTGATATGGGTGATCGGCACGTCCAGCCGGGCGCCAACGCCACCGACCTTTTTCGTTGAGGGCACAATGGCGTTTGCGCTGCCCAGCAGCTGGCGCATGGCATAGCCCCCCGGCGCATGCCACAGGGCGCCATGCTCCAACTCGCCGCCTTCGCCGACCAGTGATCCCTTGCCATAGCCCTGGATCTTGTCGGCGCCGCCCAACATGTCGAGCAACCGCTGCGCCATGTCCAGCCCCAGCGGTTTCAGGTCTTCCATGAAGCCCTGGATCTCTGGCTCGTAGCGACCGGCAAAGGGGTTTTTGATGATTGCCAGAATAGCCCCGCGCAACAGCGGGACCTCGGCAACCGGGCCGCCTTCGTGGTAGACCTCTTCGCGGGATGAGATGATCTTTCGGATTTGTAAATCAGGCATATAACTGCGTCCTAAGGGATGGGGTGAAACCGGTGTGGCCAATCAACCTGCTGTCGCCCTGCAAAAACAAAGCTGCGGCAATGATATGGCCTGAGTGCATCATGTCCAAGGCCCGTTGGGTGCCAGCTTGCAGGGCGGCCTGGATGTCGGTGGGGGAGAGCGGCTGACACTGGGTGACCACCGGCTGGTCGCCCAGATCGCTGTCCTCCTGCAATGTCACGGCGGAACAGCGGTGAATGGCGGGATGACCGGGCAGGTCCACCGCATTGGCAATCAGAGTGGCGGCGGCATCCGCCTGTGCGGCGCTGGCGGCCAGCACGGTGACGCTATCGGCAATGCCCAGCGACAGGCTGCGGCCATGTCTCCCTGAGGTGGCGATGCCTCCGGTCCCATCCGTATGACTGACCTCAATGCGGCCAAGATCATATCCCTGATGGTCCATCATCGCAGTGGCAAAGCTTTGTCCGGGGCCAAGGTGCAGGGCGATATCACCGCCATTGTTGACATAGGCCCGCTGCAGCGGCGTGGTCGCGCGCATTGCGGCCAGAACTATGTCCGCCACCGCCCCGGCCACCGCCGCCATCGGGGTGATGAAGCTGTTGGTATGGGGCCGCGTGGCGCGATCCATGCGCTGGGCGATCACACCTGCGGGGCAGGGTGACTGAGACGTGAGCTGCGATTTCAACAGCGGCAACTCGGAGACCAGCTCCTCCAGCACCGTTGCAAACCGCGCCTCAGCGGCGGCAAAGGCAGCCGCGCGGTCGCCATCGGCGCCGATCACCAGATCAATCGGCCCATGCTGCAAATGCAACCGGGTGCCACAGGGCAGCAGGTTGGCCAATGGCGGCATCAGCGGCGTTCCTTTGCCCAGCGATAATTGGTGCGGTCCATCGGGTCCGGCTGGCTGTCACGCTGTGCGATTTTGCGGGTCTCACCCGACACGATGGAGGAGACCGTTTTGATCTCATCCATATGGCCGCCCAGAGTGGCGTAATCGGCCACCCGCATGGTGAATTCAATCGGCGCCACCAGCGCCGGGGTGGGCACATAGCCAAAGGATCCGGTGGGCATATCCAGCACATCCACCATCACGGTGATACCGCCGCCGGGCCAGACATAGCTCTCGGCGCCGCCGCAGGACACAAAGGTCAGCGAGTCCTTGACCGAGCGGGTCAGCCGCACCGGGTTTTCCGTCACCCCGGCGCGCAGGCTGCCCCCGGCGCCGCCCATGAACAGCACCGAACAGATCGAGGGCTCACAGTTCTCGGCGATCAGATCCGCTGAGGCCTTGAGCCGGTCCGGGATCTCGGCCACTTGCGGCACCAGGTCAGCATCCAGCACAAAATAGGCATATTGCTCGCCGGTGGTAGAGACCATCAGCAGGGTCAGCCCCTCCCAGGCGATCTTGGGGTTGAAGGGGCCGAGAATGGTCAGCGGGTCTTCGATATCAGTGCCGCCCCAACCGGTGCCGGGTTTGGCCACCTGAAAATAGCGACCGGGGGTCGATTTGCGGCCCTTGATCTTGATGCCGGTCGGCGCCACCTCCAGCATCTTGCCGGTTTGGTGTTCGGACAACACGCCGGTGATATGGTCATCCACCACCACCACCTCGTCCACATGGCCGACCCATTGCTTGGGGAACATGCCGATGGTCGCCGAGCCACAGCCCACCCGCATCAATTTCTCTTCCACACCGTTGACCAGCGGCGGCTTGCCAGCCTCAACCACCACGGTTGTTGTGTGATCCGGCTCGCCGATCTCCATCTCTACCGGTTCGCGGTTGCACAGGCGCAGCAGCGCATCGCAGGTCACCCGGCCTTCTTTCTTGGAGCCACCGGTCAGGTGTTCAACGCCGCCCAGCGATAGCATCTTTGAGCCGTATTCGCTGGTCATCACATGGCCGATCGGCTCGCCGTTGACCCGCACCACGTCGCGCTCATGGCCAATGTGGCGGTCGGTGTCGATCTTCACCTTCACCCCGCAATACGAGAAGATGCCTTCGGTCACCACGGTGACCATATCGACGCCATCAATTTCCTGACTGACGATGAACGGCGCCGGTTTGTAGTCGGGATAGGTGGTGCCGGCGCCCACGGCGGTGACAAAGGGGCGATCGCCCTGAACGATATTGCCGTCCCAGTCCTCGGGCATGCTGTCCTTCATGAAGGGCACCAGCTTGTGGCTGGTGTTCTCAATAATGGTCAGCGGATCCAGCCGCACCAGATCGCCGCCGTGGTTGGCATAGCGATCACAGGCGCCGATTTTGCCCTCGGCGATGAAACACATCACCGGGCAGGCGTCACAGCGGATTTTGGCGGGGGTCATGCGTTCAGTTGCCATCGGTCAAGTCCTTGATTGCGGCCCGAACACGCGCGGGAGTGGCGGGAACCTGTGTCAGTCGCACGCCCACGGCGTCTTTGATGGCGTTCAGAATGGCCGGAGCCGTAGGGATCAGCACATGTTCACCCAGCCCCTTGGCACCGTAGGGGCCATGGGCGTCCGGGACCTCGATAATGAGGGTCTCGATTGGCGGCACATCGCCGATGGTGGGGATCAGGTAATCATGCAGGTTTTCGGTGCGACCGGGGATATATTCCTCCATCAGTGCCATGCCGAGACCCTGGGCAATGCCGCCCTCGACCTGGCCCTCGACCAGCATCGGATTGATTGCCTTGCCCACGTCATGGGCGGCGACAAACCGGATCGGCGTCACCGTGCCCAGCAGGCTGTCCACTTCGACCACCACCAGCTGCGCACAATAGCCAAACTGCGCATAAGGGCTGCCCTGACCGTTTGCATCCAGTGGTTTGGTGGGGGGGTCATAACTCTCCTGGGCGCGAAACACATAGTCTTCGCTATCGGGCGACAGGGATGACAGGTCGATCCGGTGTTCACTGGCACCGTCAATAACCCGGATTGCCCCGGTACCAAACGTCAGCTTGGCGCCGTCACTGGCATTGACCCGCTTCAGGATTGCAGCCCGCAGGGCCAGACCGGACAGCCTTGCAGCATTGCCCGACACATAGGTCTGCCGCGAGGCCGAGGTCTTGCCCGCATCAGGGGTGACATCGGTGTCGGCGCCAATTCGCTGGATCTGCAGTACCGGAATGCCCAGAGCGGTGGCAAAGATCTGGGTGATGACCGTATTGGCCCCCTGACCGATATCCATCGCGCCCTGATGCAGCACCACGGTGCCATCGGGCCGGACACCCGATTTGATGGTCGAGGGATTGGGCAGCGAGGTATTGCCGCAGCCGTACCAGCCGCCAGCGATGCCGACGCCGCGCTTATGGGTCTTGTTGGTCGCATTGAAGGCGGCTGCCGCTGCGCGCTCAACCTCCCAGTCCGGTTGCAGGGCGTTCAGGCAGGCCTTGATGCCGACGCCTTGTTCAAACATCTGACCACAGACCGTGGGGATGTTATCCTCTAGCGCATTCAGCAGGCGAAACTGCAGCCGGTCGATGCCCAGCTTATCCGCCAATTCGTCAAACAGGCTTTCCTGGGCGATGGCGGCCTGGGGCACCCCAAAGCCACGGAACGCACCGGACGGAGGGTTATGGGTATGGATCGCCCGCGCCACGGCCCGGTAGTTGGGGATGCGGTAGGGGCCAGAGGCGTGAACCGGCACCCGGTTGGATACGGTTGGGCCCCAGCTGGCATAGGCGCCGGTGTTGAAGTCGCCGGAAAAGTCAAAGCCCTGAATGCGCCCATCCCGGTTGGCGCCGATTTTCAGGTGAATGTTTGAGGGATGCCGTTTGGTGGTCGATTGCATCGATTCCGCGCGGCTATAGGTGATCCGCACCGGCTTGCCCGTACGCAGTGCCGCCAGCGCCAGATAGGGCTGCACCGACAGATCCAGCTTTGAGCCAAAGCCGCCGCCAACTTCGGTGGGCAGGATGCGGATATCCTTGCGATCCATGCCCAGAATGATCTCTAGTGCGTCAAGATCCATCACTGGGGCCTGGGTGCAGGCATGGACCTCGACCCGGCCATCTATGATCTGGGCAAAGCCCGCCTCCGGTTCGATATAGGCGTGCTCGACAAATCCGGTCTGAAAGCGCCCCTCGACGCAGACATCTGCCTCAGTCAGGGCCTGCGCCGCATCGCCTTGCTGGACAAACCCGCTGCACATCAGGTTGTTGTCGCGACCCGGATGCAGTTGCGGCGCCAGGGGCGCGGTTGCATGGGGCACGGTCTCGACGCTGGGCAATTCGGTCCAGTCCACCGGGAATGTGCTGACCTCAAAGACCTGCATGACATCGGCGCGCCCGACAACAGCTGCGACGGCCTCGCCGCGGAACCGGGCTGTGCCCTCGGCAAACACGGGCTGGTCGGCAAAGTCTGGGATCACGCCAAACAGGTTCTTCCCGGGGATATCTGCGCAGGTTAACACCGCCTCGATACCGTCGGTCTGGGCCTGCCATTGCTGCAAGTCGCCAAAGGTAAATCCCGCATGGGCAAAGGGTGAGCGGATGACCCGCAGCACCAGCGCATCACCCGTGGCAACATCGTCGCCGTACATCTCGGTGCCATTCACCTTGGCCGCACCATCCAGCCGCCGGATAGAGGCGCCGACGGCACCATCACCCACCGCAGACTCGGCGGCGATCTGGGCATGACTGGCCAGTACCGCATCAATGATCTTGCGATAGCCGGTGCAGCGACAGAGCACGCCGCCCAATGCATCCTTGACCTGACCATCAGTCGGTGTCGGCGTTTGCCGCAGCAGCGCCACCGCCGCGACCATCATGCCGGGGGTGCAGATGCCACATTGCGCCGCACCGTGATTTTGAAAGCTCTCTGCCAGGCGCTGGGCGTCCGGGTCGTGGCCGGCCAGACCGGCCAGCGTTTCCACGTTCCGCCCATCGGCCTGATGGGTTGGGGTCAAGCAGGCGCAAACCGGAGCGCCGTCGATCAGCACCGTACAGGCCCCGCAATCGCCGGCATCACAGCCGACTTTGACATCACGCTGCCCAAGTGTTTCGCGCAGGGTCTGCGACAGGCGCTCTCCGACCCGCGGGGTGACGCTGACACTTTGGCTGTTCAGAAGAAATTCCGTCATCGGATTTAACACCTGCTTATCCATCGGTAAGGGTTGCCCCATGAGTTGGCCCTTGGGTTGCCCCGTGAGTCGCCCTGTGAATGGCCCGGACAATTTGTTCGGCGGCTGCCTCCAGCCGATAGCCGCTATCGGCGCGAATATCGGTGATCGGCGCCAATGGTGCCAGATGGTCGGGGCTGACCGTGACCTGCTGCGGCATCTGCCCGATCAGATCCGCCTCTAGCCCGATCAGCCGTCGGGCAACCGGCGAGCAAGAACCGACGGCGACGCGGGCAAAATCAATACGACCACTGGCATCACAGCCGATCACCACCGCCACCATGGTGATGGAGATCACCAGATATGTGCGGCTGCCCAGTTTCTCAAACGCGGCGCGACAATGGGCTGGCAGCGGTGGGATGAGAATGGCCGTCACCAGTTCGCGAGCGCCCAACTGGGTCTGACGCGGGCCGGTCACAAAGGTCTCTACCGGCATCCGGCGGGGTCCATCGGGGCCGGTGATCTCGACCTCGGCCCCCAGCGTTATCAGCGGCGGCATGCCATCCGCCGCCGGAGAGGCGTTGCAGATATTGCCGGCAATGGTGCCCGCGTTCTGGATTTGCACGCTGCCCACCGTGCGCGCCGCCGCCTGCAAGCCGGCAAAGCAATCGGGAAGATCGGCGCTGGCAATGGCGCTCCAGCTGGTCGCGGCGCCGATGCGCAGCCCCTCTGGTCCCCAGTGCAGCCCGGTCAGCCCGTCGATACGGGTGACATCCAATAGGCCATTTTGCATCGGGATCTGACCCTGCGCCGGAAAGACATCGGTGCCGCCTGATATGATGCTGACGGGCTCCGAGGCGATCAGGGCCAGCGCGGCGTTCAGCGTGGTTGGGGCGAAATAGGCCAAAATCCCTCCTCCTCAGGTGATTGGAATATTGTTCGTATGCTAATGGTATTGCGCGGCAACAAACCTTGTCAACGGAAAACCCCTTGCGGGGCTGCCAGAGAGCAGGTTTTGGATCGGATCAGGTCGGGAGGGGGGGAGCTGGGGAGCTGGCTACGGCGCAGCGAACACCATCTGCCAGGCTGCGTCCGCAGCTGCCAGATGCTGGGCTGGCAAGGCAATCAGCAAGGTCTCGGTCTGGTCACAGGCGACCATGAGTTTTATCTCACTGGATATCGACAGCAGCAGATAGTGGGGTGTCTTGTCCGGCAGCCTCAGGGGGTGGCGGTTTTTCTGTTTTGCGGCCCGATCGGTTGCGGCCAGCGTCGCAAGCTGGCGGCATAAAGGTGCCGGGCCGTGACAGCGGTTTTGACCGGCGGTCTCAACCTGTAAAACCCAGGCGTCAGCCGAGGCGCTGATCATGGTCAGCAGCCGTGCCAGCCGGCTGTCCTGTTGCGGCAATGCAAGGCATTCGGCAAGCTGAGACGCCGAGCAGCTGTCGGTCTCGAGCCCGGTCTCACAGATCTGCCGGGTGATCCGAAAGCCGGTGTCCCGGTATCGGGCCGACAGGTGGTGCAGGCGTTCGGCATAGATCTGCGCCGCCGGGGTCTGGCCCCTGTGATCCGCCGCCGCTGCCGCCGCCGTCGGGGCGGTCTGCTCGGTCAGATCCAGCGACAGCAGCCTGCGCTGGCTGACAAGCAATCTGGCAACGACGACCTGACCAAAATACAAGGTCAACTGCCGGGGCAACATGACCTCATCAATTGCAGCCAGCAGGCTGCGCGTCAGGCTGGCTTGGCCCTGGGCGGCATCGCGTCGCTCAGCTTGCAGGTCCGAGACATCGGCGCTGAGCCGCAGCAGAGCCTGCCTCAACGGGCTGGTGGCATTGTCCTGCCCGGGCAAAAGATCCGCGTTCAAAGGTGACATCATGCCCCCTCGGACAGGTCGCTCAGCAAGTCCATTGCCGGGGTCACAAGGGCCTGGGCGCTGCGCTCACTATCACAGACCGCTAGAATGGCATCGTTTGCGGTGGAGGCTGTCGCGCCGGGCCTGCGGATATATATCCGGGTTTCCTGCGCGGTGACGACGATCACCGTGGCGGCGCCATCGCTGGGCGCTGTGATCGGAGCCGCAAGGGCATCCTGCAGGTGAAACCCCTCCTCGGCCTGGGCGCAGAGCTGGTCCAGGTATTCTTGCCGGTGCTGGATCGCGGCACTGCTGCGCAGCACCAGCCGGCTGCCGAGATCACCAAAGGCAACCAGGCCACATCCGGCAGTGGTCTCACGCAGGGAAGTCAGCCGTGCGGCTATGTCCATCTGGGGCCCCCGCAGCGGCACCCGCTGGCTGGCTGGCGCGCCCTATTCATCATGCGTTGCCAATCTGGGGTGACGGTCGGTCGGCCGCTGCCCCCGTCTTTCCGCCTTGACCCGGCGGGGCACCACATAGTCCTCAGCCGGGGCAGAGGACGGGTTGATTGGGGCTTCGTGCTCCGGCTCGACGATGTCGCGAATATCACCAATGGCAAAGACCTCGGCCTGCATAATCTCCTCGGGGGAGCGGTCACGGGCGGTCTGTTCACCGGTTGCCATGGCGGTAGCCGCAGTGGACAGGGGTCTGTCGAGCAGCGTTTCAACCAGGAATTCAACAAGCCTGTCGGCGCCGCTGGCTTTCCAGGCCTCCACGTCGTCATCCGCCTGCAGGGCTTGGCTTAGGGATACCGGAAAGATCCTGTCGAACAGCGCGCCGGTTTCCCTAGCGACCCTGGCCACCACCCGGCTGCGGTCCCGGTCGTTGCACAGCTTGTCGAAATGGGTGATCAGCAGGATGTTGGGGCCGGTCACCGTCTCGGCGATATGGTCCCAGACCGCCGCTTCGGACTGGCGCCAGGCCTGGGTCGCATGGGTGCACCAGATCACTCCGTCCACCTCGGGCATCAGCGATTGCCAGACCTCGGGCGCCATGTTGGGGTCGGAAATCCCCGGCATGTCGATCAGATCGCACAGGGTCAGCGCATCGGAGGGAAAGAACAGCCGTATCATCGCCGTGTCCTGCATCTGGATCTCGCCCAGATCGTCCAGTGAGACCGCTGTCTGGCTGCCGTCGGTGGAGACCACATAGGCCGCGTCGTCGCCGTAAGATATCCACACCGGCGGCAGCCGCGTGGCGGTGACGCGGGTGGGCAGGATCTGTCGGCTGACCAGCAGGTTGGTCAGGGTGCTTTTACCGGCGCTGAATTCGCCCATGAGCGCCAGACGCGGCTTGCGCTGGGGCGCGGAGGGTTGGCTGTCGGGGCTTGGCATGGCTGTCTCCTGCGTCATGCGGTGTATTTTCCAAGGGTGGTCAACGCGGCCTGGGTTATATCCTGTCGTTGCTGTTGCCCCTGGCTGGCGAAAAGGTCCTGAACGTCCTGATCCTGTCGACAGTGATCGGCGATTTCCATTAAGATATTGCGTTGGTCCTCAAAAAAGATCTGCAATCCGGCGAGGGTGCTGGCGCGGGTATCGGCGGTCTGAACCTGCTTGAGTTGGGTCATGAAATCCTCAGTTTCACCGCAGATCAGCTGTTGGAAGTTTTTCACAAACGCCTTGTAACCGCGGGTGCGCCGCCACCAGGAGCTCCACCAGTTGTCATTGAAATCCAGTGCAATTGTCTGACCCAGCGCCACAGGAGAGGGCACTGTTGGCGCCTCGGGTACCGAAATCTGAATGCCCTCCACCGCCGCGCCAAACCCCGCATACAGCAGCCCGGCCACCTCTTGCACGGCCAGCTCATAGCGCGCCAGCGCGGTGGCCTGCGCCCGGCTGGCCATCACCGAATAGGCCGATTTCAGCAGCAGTCGCAGCCCAGTGGCATCGTATTCCCAGACACAGGCCTCGCCCCAGCGTTCCAGATGGTCGATCAGCGAATGGGTGGCGCGGCTTACAAATGTGGCATGGGCCCGGTCCGCCCGCGCGCGAAAGGCGTCAAACACCGCGTCGATCTCATCCTCCAGCGCCGCCACCTGGGAGGCGACGATCTGCTCAAACCGGATCTCGATGTCGCGTATGTTCAGGGCCGTGCCCGGATTGCTGCCGCTGATCATCACTGCCAGCGCCGCCTGTTGGCCGGTGGTCATGGTGATGGCTGAGCTGGCAACGCGGGCCAGCAGCGGGGCGCCCAGATCCTTGACGATGCGGTTTGAAATTGAGCGGAGCAGCGCCGGCAGGCCAGACAGGGCCCAGGCCATTTCCTGCGGCGATTGATCCGGGTCAGCGGCGGTAAGCCCGACTTTGGCCCAGTTCAGCAAGGCGGCACCGCTGGCGCCCTGCATCTCCTCCAGCTCACCGGTCAGCACCCGACCGGCCCAATAGGCGCTGCCAAAAATGATCTCGGCATCCTTGGGCCCGTGGTGACTGTCTAATGTCTGGCGGATGCTGGCCTCGATCTCGGGGATCTGATTGGCCGGGTCCGCCAGTTCGTCGATGCGGTTGACAAAGATCACCACCTCACGGGATTTCAGGGTCGAGATCATCCGGATCAGCCCCATATCCACCGAGGTCAGCGCCTGACTGGCAGAGAGCACCACCACGCAGATACGGCTGTCGCGGATCGCCTGAATGGTCACCTGTTCGCGCATCATGAAGGTGTCATTGACGCCGGGGGTGTCGCGCAGGCACAGCGCAATGGGCAGGGTGGGGCTGTTCAGATACAGATCGGCCGAGCGGGTGATATCGGCAAACCGGCCCTGACTGTCCTCGCCGTCCCCGCCCGGCTCCAGATCAAAGTCATCGCCCAGGCAGATATAGCGTTCGATCAGGGCCTTGTCGAAATACTCGTATTCATGGGTCTGCCCCATCAGCAATTCAAACTTGCGGCCCAGCCGGTTGCGCGACCGCTCGCGCATTTGTTCGATCTGGGTCCGGATTTTCGCCAGCTCACCTTCGGCCCCAGCCCGGTCCGCCATCTCGCCAATGCGGCCACCCTTGGTCAGCAGACGGTCCCATTCGGCCTCGGTCATGAACTGAAAACGGGCACTGGTTTCAACCCGGGCATCGCCCGGCGTCAGGTGTAGCGAGGTCACCACCGAGGTCCAGGGATTGACGTCCGAGGGCAGCAGATCAGCCCAGCCGCTCATCGCGTTGACCAGCGAGGTCTTGCCCGATTTCACCTGTCCTAACAGGGTGATGCAGGGCTCAAATCCGGCCAGATCTTTTTTCAGGCGCAACAGAGTGCGCTGGGCCTTGTCGCCGGTCTGCGCCGCCAAAGCCTCCAGCGCGCCGTCCAGATCGGCCATCTGGGCGGCCAGCTCGGCAAGCGGTTCCATCCCAGCGTTCAGATTGATCGGGCGCGCGGCGGCATCAATATGGGTCATTCGGTCGATCTGTGGCTGCATGTTCATGAGGATCTGGCCCGGTGGGGGTGGGGGTTATTGAGAGATATCATCGGCGATCTCCCTTTTTAGTTGCAGCAACAAGGTGACGGCATCCACGGCGGCATCTTCGCCGCGCTCCAGCTGGCACAGGATCAGCAGCTCTTCGCCGTCCTGCGCGCCGTCCAGCGCTGCCTGCACCTGTGGTGCGGTGTTTTGCGACGCCAGCAGGGTTTTGGACAGCTCTCTGACGGTGTCCATACAGGTTGCAAGGATCGCGTCGGCATTTGCGGCGCCCTCTGTCTCGGCCAGCATCTGATGCGCGCGCGCCTGCAGCAGGTCCAGGGTGGTGTGCAGAAGGTCGTCGGTTGGCGTGTTCTGTGGCAAAGGGGCTGGCTTGGGGGCCGTTTCGGTCCGCCGCCACTGTTGATCCGCGACTTTGGGGGCGAACTGGCGCACCAGCATCTCGGCCTGATCCACGTCCGAGGCGCGCCCCAGTTCGACCTGTTTCAGCACATCGCGGGCCAGTTGCCTGCCACCGCTGGACTGCCACAGCTGGGCGTTGACGGATTGTCCGGCGGTCTGCGCGGTGATGGCCTGAACCGCGGCCAGGGGGTAGACGCCGAGAAATTGCTCGGCGGCAAAGCCATCCAGCCCGGCCAGCAGGCTGGTCAAGGTGCCGCGCATGATCTGGCGATCCGCCATGGTCAGCACCAGAAAGCTGTGGTCTTTTTTTGCATCTGGAACCGCCGCCCAGAGGGCCTGCTCGGCCGGGGTGAAGGCCTCGCTGCACCACAGGATGACATCCGCATGGCGGGCGGCGCGTTGCAGGGTGTTATGGTTTTGCTCGGCTGAACCGGAGAGCGAAATCTCGACAAAGCTGTGGCCTTGCAGCCGGGTGTCGGGCAGCTCTTGCCGCAGGCGAACCGCGTCGGGGGGCAGGGCGGCCTGGGCGAGGGTGCCGGGATGCCAGCTGGTTCTGCCGTCTGGCGTCTCGATTTCGATGCGGGCCTCGGGGCCATAGCAGATTTCGATAATGGGGGCCGGAATGGCGGCGGCGCCGTGGCGGCAAATCACCGACTGGCCCAGCATCATGTTGATCACCGTCGATTTGCCACTGCCGGGCTGGCCGATAACCATGACCTGCACCGGCCTGTCCAGCCGCTGCAACAGCTGCTGGCCCCAGTCAAAACAGTTCGGCGGCAAGCCCTGCTGGCTCAGCGTCTGCTGCAACTGGTCGAACAAGGGGCTTTGGGCGGGGTCTGGATCTGTCATGCGATGTCGCCATTCAAGATATGAAAAGAGGTAATGCCTTTGGATCTGGAGGCCGAGGCCATGATGGTGATGGTGTTGGATTTTGCCCTTGAACCCTGCGGCTGGATCGGCGGTTTGGCGGGCTGCGCCTGTGGTGCGGCGGCTAGGAGCTGATCCGAGACCTTGATGACGCAGAACGAGATATTGTCCTGTTCCGGGTCGTTCAAGCGGTGCAGGCAGCCCATCAGCGCCGCGCTGATGTCGCTGCTCGACTGGTCTTGCCGGGCGGTCAGGACCTCAGTGATCACGCTGTCCTCCAGATATTGCAAGCCGTCGCTGGCGGCGATCACGATGTCTTTGTGGCGCAGGGTAAAGGCTGTGCTGCGGCAATCAATGCGAGCAATCTGCTGACCGGACAGCACCGAGGTCAGGCAGGCGCGGTCCGGATGGCTGTGGGCCTGTTCCACCGACATCAACCCCTGCGTCACCCGCGCATCCAGCTGCGCGGCAAGCGAATGTTCATCGTTCAGCCGCCGCAAGCCTCCGTCGCGAAACAGATACAGCGGCGAGTCGCCGACCGAGATCCAGTACAGCCGGTCCTGAAACAGCACCGGCGCCAGAAGGGTGGCCCCCATACCGCCGGCGCTGGCGTTCTGGGCGGCGTAATGGCCGACACAATCATTGGCCGCCCGCGCCGCCGCTGAGAGGGCCTGGGTGATCTGCGCCTCCAACTCTTGCGGCGCATCGGCGCGGAATTTCAGCTCGCTGAACACCTCGGTGACCACGATCTTGCTGGCAATGTCCCCGGCGGCATGACCGCCCATACCATCCGCCAGGACCACAAACCCCAAGCCGGCACCGGCCATAAAATCTGAGGCGACGGCATCTTCCTGCCGTTCGCGCCGCCCCCGGCTGATTGCGGTGGCGGCATCATAAGTGAACTGGAGCTCAGGCCCCATGCCCGGCTTCGCTCTGTGGGGTCTCGGACCAGCCAAACTCGGGGCCGCAGAGCGGCACAAACCGCAACGTCGTTTCGCCAATGCGGATCAGATCCCCGGTGGCCAGCTCTTCGGTGCTGAGAACCGGGCGGTCGTTGCGGCGCACCAGATTGGCCTTGCCGCCGTGACCGATGAAAAAGCTGTTTTGCTCGGGGTCAAAGGCAATGGCGGCGTGATTGGCGCGCGAGATACTGTTGTCGCCAAAATCCAGCCGCACGGTCTGATCTTCACCGCGGCCGATAATGGTGACGCCGCTGAACAGGGTAAAGGTGGCGCCGCGTCCGGGACCCTTGACCACCGCCAGCCAGCCGACGGGGTATTGGGTGTAGCCCGAGGTCGCAGTGTCCTCGGCGCGGGCAAAGGGATCGGCGCCTGCGGCCTGACCGGGGTTGAATCCCAGCAGACGGGTTTTGACCCGGCCGGCCTTGCTGGAGCCGCGCCCCATGGCAGGCGAGGGCACGTCGATTGGCTGGGCCGGATCGGGGTGGGTGGAGGCGGGTCGGGCGAGGTCAGCGCGGGCCGGAGCGGCCTGCGGTGCTGTCTCGACCTGCGGTGCCGTCTCAACCTGCGGTGCTGGGGCGCCAAGGCTGGGCTGAACGGGTGTTTCCGGTGCCGCATTTTGTAGTGCGCGCTCTACCGGTGGCTGGGCAACTGGCGGTTGGGCAATTGGCGTGCGGTCCACTGGGGGCAGGACAACTGGGGTCAGGACAATAGGGGCCGGATCAACCGCGGCTGGAGTATCGGCTTTTTGGCGTATCGGGGCCGGATGCTGGACCGGTGACTGGGCCGCTGGGGTAGGGGCTTGGTCGGGGGCTGGCCCGTCGGCGACAGCGGGCTGGGCCTCAGGCGGGTCCAGATCAAGGCTGCGCAGCCGGGTTTGGGTGCGGGTGAACCGCTTAAAGGGCCTCTCCTGCGGCGCCTGTTCCCGGGGCGCGGCCGCGGCCACAAGGCGTTGAAAATCCACATCCGAAAGATCGCTCTCGGGGTTGCCAATAGACGCCAGCACTGGCTGCGGTTTGGCGGGCGCCGCAAAGGCATCGGACGCCGCCAGTGGGGTTTCTTCGGGTAAAACCGGTGGGTGGTCAGGCACTTCGGCGGCTTTGCTTTGCGGCTCTGACACCTGAAACCGGCTGTCCAGAGGAAAGGGATCCGCCGCTGGGCCGGCTTCCGACAGGATCGAGGCCATGACGTCGTGATCTGATCTGGCGTCGGCAACCTGCCCCCTATTGGGAGAGTTCTGCTCGCGCTTGTCGGCGATGATGTCTCGGATGAATTTCATGGGAGGTCCTTTTCGCGGGTGGCGGCGGGCTAGTCGTTGCGTTGAGAGGCGGCGCCGCCAAAAATCCGACGCAGCGGCAAGGGGATGAATTTGGCGAAGACGCTTCTGCGACGGCTGCGGGGCGGCTCTTTCTGCGGCGCAGAGATAGCTGCCTCGGCGGCGGGCGGCGCCATGGGCGGTGTCGGGCTGGCGCGGCTGTCCTGCTCTTGCAGCCAAAGGTCGACATCGCCGATGGGGTCGCCAAAAATATCGACCAGCTGGCGCGGCTTGGCGGGCTGAACCGGAGGTCGCTTGGCCTGACGGTGTCTAGTGGTTTCCGGACCGGCAGGAACCAGCCCGCTATTGGTGTTTTCAACCAGCGAGGCGAGCATGTTTTCCAGCTCGGCGCTGATCTTCAGCGGTGCCACCTCGGGGCTGAAGATCGCCCGCGTTGCCCGGGTCTGTGCCCGGATCGCCAGCGCCTCTGTCTGTGCCTTTGTCTGGGGCACATCATCCTGCAATTCATCCAGCCATTCTTGGGCAGATTGGTAGCGGACACCGGGCATAACCGACAAGGCCTTGTCGATTGAGGCCAGAAATGCCCGGTTGAAATCACGGTAGCCATCACTCAGCGCCAGGCAGGGATCCGGGTCGCCTGCGGTCAGGGCATCCAGCCGATGCTGGCTAATGGGGGGCGGTGCAGAGGTCACCAGATAAGACAGGGTCGCGCCCAGGGAATAGAGATCGCTTGAGGCCCTGTGCGGCATCTCTGACTGATACAGCTCATGGGCGGAATAGCCGTCCTTGACCGAGAGCATGGGATCAAGAGTGCCATCGCCGTCGTCCTGGGCGCCGCTGGCGGCGCCAAAATCAATCAGCGTTACGGTGCCGTCCGGGCTGAGCAGAAAATTGTCCGGCGAAATGTCCCGGTGCAGAATGCCAAGCTCGTGGATAAAGGCGAGGATGCCCAGAGCCTGTTCCAGCACGTCTTGCAGCAGGGCGTCGGTGATGCGCTCGGGCTGCTGCTCGCGCAGGCTGACCAGATCAACCCCATCGACAAATTCCATCGCGATATAGGCGGTGTTGTTTTCGCGAAACACCTGATGAATGCCGACGATGCCCGGGTGAACCGAGCGCGCCAGCCACTGGGCCTCGCGCAGGAAATGGCGCAGCACGGTTTTATATTGTCTTTCGTAAGGCGGCGAGACCGGCTCGACCATACCTCGGGTCCGGTGGCAGACCCCGGCGGGAAAGCATTCCTTGATCACCACCCGGCGGTCCAGACTGTCGCGCGCCAGATAGGTGATGCCAAAGCCACCGCTGCTGAGGGCGCTTTCGATCTGGTACTGACCGTGCAGCAGTTTAAAGCCACATTGCAGTTCATCTGCCTGATGCTGATTGTCTGCAATGTCGTTGTGAAGCACAGCAATGACCCCCTGTGGCGACCCTTGTGGGCGCAAGAACCTGAGCTGTAAGGGTGCGCCGGGATTGCGTCCGGATGGTGTCAATTTCCGGATGAATTGGGCGAAACTGCCCAAATGTCGCCATGATTGGCCGCAGAGGCTTGTAAAACAAACCTTTCCTGAGGGCTAATAATTTAGGTAAAAATTGTTTTAGATCAGCGGTCTAATTGGGGGTGTGGAGCAGTTAACAGGGTCAGCCCGAGCCTGTGGTGGCTCGGGCATGGGGCTTGGTCTGTGCTTAACCGCCGGGACGGCTGCGGATATTGTCGGGCAACCAGGTGGCTAGTTCTGGAAAGGCCACCAGGATCACCACCATCAGCAGCATCAGCCCGACCATGGGAAGGGCGGTCTTCGAGATGTAAGAGATCTCGTGTTTGGTCATGCCCTGCAGCACAAACAGGTTAAAGCCGATCGGTGGCGTCACCTGGGCCATCTCAACCACTACCACGATAAAGATACCAAACCAGATCGGATCAATCCCGGCCTGACGGATCATCGGTTCAATGATCGCCATGGTCAGCACCACCGATGAAATCCCATCCAGGAACATGCCCAGGAACACATAGAAGATGGTCAGCGCCACGATCAGTTCCAGCGGTGACAGGTTCAGGGTGTCGATCCAATCAGCCAGCGCCCGTGGCAACCCGGTAAAGCCCATCGACAGCGACAAAAAGAACGCCCCCATCAGGATCAGCGAGATCATCGCCGAGGTGCGGGTGGCGCCCATCAAGGATTCCGTGAAGGTTTTCCAGCTGAGCGAGCCCTGCAGGAAGGCCAGGGTCAGGGATCCCAGCACCCCAACAGCGGCGGCCTCGGTTGCGGTGGCAAAGCCCATATACATTGAGCCGATGACCACCGTGACCAGCATCAGCACCGGCACCAGAAAGCGGCTTTCAGACAGCATGGTGCCAAAACTCATCGGCGGTTCCGGGTCGGGGCGGGGGCCCTTGGAGAAGAAATGCCAGCCCATGATATACAGGGTGAACAGGCTGGCCAGCACCAGACCGGGCAGAATGCCGGCCATGAACAGCTTGGTGATGCTTTCATTGATGGTGACACCGTAGACGATCAGCGTCAGCGACGGCGGGATCATCAGCCCCAGCGTTGCCGCGCCGGCCAGGGTGCCGATGATCATGTGCTCGGGGTAGCCGCGCCTGCGCAGCTCGGGGATCGACATCTTGCCGACGGTGGTCAGGGTGGCCGCGGATGAACCCGACACCGCGGCAAAGATGGTGCAGGCGGCAATATTGGTGTGCAGCAAGCCGCCCGGCAGCCAGCGCATCCAGGGAGCCAGACCGCGGAACATGTCTTGCGATAATCGGGTTCGATATAATATCTCGCCCATCCAGATGAACAGCGGCAGCGCCGTCAGGGTCCAGCTGGAGGAGCCGGTCCAGATGGTGGTGATCATCGCATCGCCAGCCGGGCGGGTGGTGAACATCATCATGCCAACCCAGGCCACGCCCATCAGCGCCAGGCCAATCCATACTGAGCCGCCCAGCAGGGCGAACAGCACGAACAAAAAGATCATGGTGGTATAAAGCTCGTTCATTCGATCGCCTCCGAGATGATGCTGGTTTTGCGGTGGACCAAAAGACGGGTCAGATAATCCCAGATCGCCACCGCCAGCAGCACGGTGCCGATCGACATCGGCAATTGTGGCAGCCAGACCGGGGTATAGACCCAGTCAGAGCCGGTCTCGGCCCAGATTTGCCCCCATTTGCCGGGTGCATTGACGAACATCGCAAAGAACGACAGCAGCCATTCGGGCACAAAATCCTGCCCCTGGGTGCGGTCATTCAGCAGCTCTGACATTATGTTTGTCTTGATCGCGTAGCGGGCGAAATAGGTGGCGATAACGGCAGCGATCCACATCGCCACGACGTCCAGCCAAAAGCCCAGAAACCTGTTCATGTTCAGGAAGATCGACACCCGGATATGGGCGCCCCGGGTCAGCGCATGGGCCAGCGCCAGGAACGAGGTCGCGGCCATCGCATAGCCGGCATACTCAGTCGATCCGGGAAAGGTCAGGCTGCTCCACCGTGCGATCATCTGCGCCACGATCAGCAGCAGAATGGCCACCATGCAACAGGAGGCGGCGACGCCGGCCCCCAGATAGACCCGGTCCAGCAGCCGCCAGACCGGACGCAACAGCCGCTCGGCTGGGTCGCGGTACAGCAGACAAAACGCCGCCAGAACAGTTGGAAAAATAAACAGCCAGACCCATAGTGGCAGGCCCAGAAAAGGTTGCCAATCGCGCAATACCCTATCCCCCGGTCAGATATGACAGGGCCCGACGCTGGATCGCGTCGGGCCCTGAAGTAAAATGGTGATTTTAGTTGGCGTTATAGGCGTCCAGAATGGCCTGACCGTCGTCGCCGACCTGCTCCAGCCAGTCCGAGGTCATTTTGGCACCAATCGCTTCCAGCTCGGCCAGGAATTCGGGGCCTGCATCGGTCACCTGCATGCCATTGGCTTCCAGCTGTTCGAAATACCAACCTGCCAGTTCTTCCGATTTGGCCGAACAATCGGCGCCGGTCTCGGTGGCTGCCTTTTGCACTGCCGCCTGGGTGTCGGCGCTCAGCCCGTCCCAGATGCCTTTGTTGACCATCACATAGTTGCGCGGCAGCCAGGCGTTGACCTTGTAGTAATGGGTCAGCTGTTCCCAGACCTTACGATCATATCCGGTTGAGCCGGAGGAGATGAAGGCCTCGGCCACACCGGTGGCCAGTGCCTGTGACAGTTCGGCGGCTTCGACCTGAACCGGGATCATGCCCAGAGCCTCGGCAAAGGTGGCGGTGGCGGTGTTGTACGAGCGGAACTTGACCCCTTGGGTGTCCGCAGAAGAGTTCACTTCTTTCTTGAAGTAGAACCCCTGACCGGGCCAGGGGCAGGTATAAAGCGCCACAAGGTTCAGCTCCGACAGCTGGGCGTTGACCTTGTCCTTGGCGGCGTTCCACAGCTTGTCATTGTCGGCATAGGTGGTGGCGATAAAGGGCAGGTTGTCCCAGCCCAGCAAAGGCACCTCGTTGGCGTGGGCCGACATGAAGCGTTCGCCAATCGGAGCTTGACCGGTCTGTACCGCCCGTTTGATCTCGCCACCTTTGAACAGCGATCCGCCCGGATGCACGGTGATGTCGATCTCGCCGCCGGTGTAATCGCGCACGCGGTCGGCAAAAACCACGCCCATTTCCGAATGGAAATTGGTCGCCGAATAGGCCATCGGCATGTCCCATTTTTCGGCCATCGCCGCCGTCGCTCCCAGTGTCAGAGCTGAAACGGCCAGCGCTGCCTTTACGGTGTAATGCGTTTTCATCTTGTGATCTCCCTATTGGTTCTTTTGTTATTGCCTTGACCCTAGCCAAACCGTTGTGGGGCGTAGGGTGTCATATCAATGTTATTGCGCTGACCGGTGATCAAATCCGCGATCATGCGGCCGGTCTTGGGGCCGCCTGTCAGCCCGATGTGGTGGTGGCCAAAACCCGCATAGACGCCGCTGTTGCCGACCTCGCCAATCAGCGGCAGACTGTCGGACGGCGCCGGGCGAAAGCCCAGCCACTGTTCTTCACTGTCGGCGGTCAGCTGCGGAAATAACGCGCTGACCTTTTTGCGCAGCAGCTTTAGCGGCGCTTCTGACGGGGTGTCATCTAGCCCGCCAAATTCAACCACACCGGCGCATCTTAGCCCCTGATCCATTGGTGTAGCAACGAATTTCCCCGAGGCCATCATCATCGGATTATTGGGCATCTGCGACGGGTTCTTGAACTGGATATGGTAGCCGCGCTCGGCCTCGAGCGGCACATTGATGCCGAGTTTCTGCATCAACGGCTTGGACCAGACCCCCGTTGCCAGCACCGCCTGATCACAGTCGAACCGGCCCTGATCGGTGTCCACCGCGCGGATCCGGCCACCGCTGAGATCAAAATCCTTAACCTCGGCCTGCACAAATGTGCCGCCCATTTCGACCAGCAGCTTGACCAGATCCTGCACGTAATGGGCCGGATTATGGATGAAGCCATGGCTTTTGTTGACCGCCAGCAGGGTGATTGATTTCGCCAGGATCGGCTCTTTCTCCTGCACGGCGGCGCCTTCGATCAATTCCGGCTCAAACCCGGCTTCGCGGCGCAGGTCCCAGCTGTAGGCATCGGCGCCAAAGGCGGCGCGATCGGTGTATGCAAAGTTGTATTCACTGGGTTGCACCCATTTTGCCGCATCGGTGCCAGCGGTTAGCGCCTGATGCTGCTGTAGACTGTCGCCAACGATATGGGTCAGCCCGCGGGCAATCCGCCGGGTATCGCCGTCGTTGGCATGGGCCAGGTATTTCACCAGCCAGGGCAGCAGTTTCAGCGTATAGCCCCAGCGCAGGAACAGCGGGAAGTCGGGGTTGAGCAAATAGCCCGGACCCTTGGCGATCAACCCCGGAGCGGTTACCGGCACCATGCCGCAGCTGGCCAGAATGCAGCCATTGCCATAAGACGCGCCCATGCCGGGCTCGCCCTTGTCGATCAGGGTGACCCGATGGCCGGCACGGGCCAGCCAGATTGCGGTGGCGGCGCCAACAATGCCTGCGCCGACAATAACAGTATGCGAGGCGGTCATGGGCGGTCTCCGGCAGAGGGTCTTGGACGTGAAGTGGATAAATGAGGCACGGTGGTTTCCATAAGTTTTTGAAACCATGCCCGCGCTTGGGTCTCATTTCAAACAAGAATTTCTGGTTAGAGCATCATTTATTTTGAAAAGGGGTGCCATGCATCTCAGATTTCGCCAGCTCCAAGTCTTTCACGCCATTATCGAGCCCCGGCCAGTCACTGGCACAGTCACTGGCGCCACCTCGGTTCTGGGGATTTCACAGCCGGCGATTCTGAGCCTGTTGAACCCGTTGGAGCAACAGGCCCGGTATCCGGTGCTGACGCCCGCGTTGCTGGAGGGGGGGCCGTTTATCGTCATGGGGCCGGATCCCATGACCCGCCGCCGCACCTGTTAAGTGTTTCAGGAGGCTTGAGTACCGCTGCAGACAAGGGTGTATTTAGATCTGTATAAGTCATTCCCGCAGGTGTTGTAGACTAAGGGAATATGGGGGACGGCGCCGCCCAAGCGGAGGGGGACGGGACTTTCACCCGCGTGAAGAAAGCCTAATTCAGCACTCCGGCTTTAAGGGAGCCCAGTCCAGGGTGCCAGAGTGGCAGCGCCTGGTTAAGGATTGCCAAGCAGCGCGTGCGCTGGGGGCGCAACGGGGCATACCGGGGTGTCTGGCTAAACCGGGGTGCTGGCGCCAAGGTAGGGGGGGCAGAGGGATGTTGAGGATGAGGGTGCGGTTACAAAAAGAAGGAATCGATGGGTGGGTTTTTGGAAGATTTTTCTGATTTTTAAATGCTATTAGGGCCTATTCGGTTGATTCTGATCGTCTAAAGGGAGGGCCCTGTGAAGTCTTTTATTTTTGATGATCCCGACGACATTTCCGGGATAGGCATTCGATTTTATCCAAAACTACGTGCGGGGCAGAAGGTTAAGAACCGGAAAACTGAGTTTGAAACCTTGTCACAACATTCCCCTCAGGGCTTCATGCCTCTGGGGGCATATAGCTATTCGCATAGTGTCTTTCATGCCCACCGGATCGGACGGTACTGCTCAATTGGTACGGCTGTCACGGTGATGGGCAACACCCACCCTCATACTTGGGTCACAACAAGTCCAATTACATATAAGGCGAGGCGGCGTCGGTTGTTGGGAGTGCAGGGGGAAAACAGAGAGTTGACCTTTGATGAATCTGTTGCCCCCGTAACCATCGGCAACGATGTTTGGCTGGGCCAAAATGTGCTGTTGAAAGGCGGCATCTGCGTCGGGGACGGTGCTGTCATCGCTGCAGGATCTGTTGTCACAAAAGATGTGGAGCCGTATTCAATTGTAGGTGGCAACCCTGCATCCGTAATAAAAAGCAGGTTCAGTGATGAAATCGTGTGTGATCTAGTCGGGCTGCAATGGTGGAAATATAAATACGATTGCTTACAACACCTCGATTTTTCTGATCCGCAATTGTTTTTCAAGTACTTTCCTGCGGCCGAATATCTGAATGAGTTGCCGGAAAAAAGGCTTAATGTCGTTGAGCACATCGATCAATACCGGAAAAATAATAGCCAGTAAGTCGAGTTTTCTCAGGACGTTATAAGCCTTTCTTCTTCTGTTCTTAGCCCATCCAGCGCCGCACCGGGGCGTTGCTTTCCTCCAGGGCCTGGATCACCACATCGATCAGGGTGGGGCCGTCGTGGTCAATGGCCTCACGCAGGACCCGGTCCAGATCGTCGGGATTCTCCACCCGCCAGCTTTTGACACCATAGGCGGCGGCAACGGCGGCGTGGTCGGTCTGGTTGAAATCGACGTTGTAATAGCGTGCGCCCTTGTCGGCGAACTGGCTGGCCTTGATCCAGCCAAAGTTCGAGTTGGAAAAGACAATCATAGTAATCGGCGCGCGGCAGCGGCAGATGGTTTCCAGCTCGCCCACGGTGAAGCCAAAGGAGCCATCGCCCATCAGCGCCACGACCTTGCTGCTGGGACGTCCGAACCAGGCGCCCAGGGCCGCGGACATCGAATAGCCAAGGGCGCCATGGGCCCGATTGGTGATGAAATAGCGACCGGCCTGGGCCAATTGGTAATAGGCCGAGAAATAGGGGCAGCTGGTGCCGGGGTCCGACACCACGGTGGCATCGGGCGGCAGGATCTTCATCAGGCTGTCGATCACCCGTTCCGGCCGGATCGGCGCCTGATCACTGCTGGCGAGTTTGCGAAAGATGTCGAACTTGCGCATCTTGATATCGGCAATTGCGGCCGCTCCGCCAAAGGTTTGCGCCCCCTGATCGCGTGTATCCAGCACTGTATTCACCTGTTGCAACGAAAGCTTCAGATCACCGATCACGCCGACTTCGGTTTGGTAGTTGGCACCGATCACCATGGGGTCATTGTCAAAGTGGAGGATGCGGGTATTGGCGGTTGGCGCCTCCCAGCGCGAGGTGGTGGTTGAACCAGCCCGGCAACCCATGAAGATGACCAGATCGGCCGCCTCCATCATCTCCCATGTCTGGTCGGTGCCGCCGTTGGAGCCGACGACGCCAAGACATTGCGGGTGGATTTCGGCCAGCGAACCCTGACCCGAGATCGAGGTGGCGACGGGGATGTCGAGACGGGTAGCAAGGCGGGAGAGCTCCTCCATTGCGCCGGCAATTACCACGCCGCCACCACAAACGATCAGCGGATTTTTGGCCGACAGAATGGCCTCTACCGCGGCTTGCGCCGCGCCCGGTTCCGGGGCCTGGGGGTAGGCGGGGTAGCTTTGGTGTTTGGGGTCGGCCCAGATATCCGCGGCATCGACCTGATCATACTGGATGTCATAGGGCAGGCCGATATGGGCGGCGCCGGAGCGGCCGGTGGTCATCGCCCGAAACGCAGTGCGCATCATCCGCGGGATGTGCTGGGCCTGTTTGATCACCGTGTTCCACTTGGTCAGCGGCTGCATCAGCCGGTCCTGGTCCACCTCGGTCAGGGGGTATTTGCCGTAAGAGCCAACCGAGATATCGGTGGTGATGCCGAGCACCGCATAAGAGCTGTCTGAGGCTTCGATCAAGCCGGGCAGGATGTAGGTGGCACCGCCGCCCGAGGGGCCTTCGGCGACACCAACCCGACCAGTGACGCGGGAATAGCCATCGGCCATATAGGTGGCGCTGCGCTCGTCCCGGGTCATGATATGGGTGATGCCGTGATCCAGCCGCAGCAGGGCGTCGTAAAACGGCAGCGTGGTGTCACCGGCAAGGCCAAACATGTGGCGCACGCCATGCGCCTGAAGCATCTGCACCATCGCCTCGGCGCCGTTCAGTTTCGATGTCATATCGGTGTCTCCTGGGCTGATTCTCTGTTGATCTTGCTGCATTCAAAATTGTATACAGTTTAGAATGCAAACTTGCACTCATGTCAATTCTCTTGTAGGTTGTCTATAATATTAGACGGGTAAGACTCATGTCCAAGCAGCAAAGCAATGTAAGCCGGGTCTATGCGGCGCTGCGCCAAATGGCTGCCGACTTTGCCTTTATGCCAGATCAGCGCATCAACGAGAGTGAACTGTCGAAGCAGTTGGGGGCCAGTCGCACCCCTCTGCGTGAGGCGTTGAACCAATTGGTGGCCGAAGGTTTCCTGACCTTTCAAAACAACCGGGGGTTCTTCTGCCGATCGCTGACGCCGAAGTATATTCAGGATCTGTACGAGGCGCGGGTGGCGGTGGAATGTGAGGCCCTGCGGCTGTCGTGTCGCCGGGCCAGCGACAGTGAGATTGCTGATCTGGGCGCCTATTTGCAGCAAACCGAGGCCGAATATGAGAACGCCGACGACCCAACCGAGCGGCTGGCGATGGACGAGAGTTTTCATATGCGGCTGGTGCTTCTGTCTGGCAACGGCGAGCTGGAGCGGAGCTTGCGCAGTCTGAATGATCGCATCCGTTACATCCGGTTGATTGATCTGCAGCGAATGCGGGACAAGGCAGGCGTGCGGGTGCCGGGTGAATTGTCGGCCCATAGTCGCATTCTGCTGGCCCTGGCGGGTCGCGATGCGGTGGCGGCTGAGGCGGCGATGCGCGGGCATATTGAGAAGCGCCGGGAGGCCGCCACCGATGCGGTGCGGATCGCGTTTTCTCAACTCTATGTGCCACAAGACTAATCATCATCAGGAGGGGCAGACAATGCAGCAGGGCGGTAAGACGATATACGGGGCGACGGTTGGCATCCTGATGCTGGAGACGCGGTTTCCCCGCATTTATGGTGACATGGGCAATGCCATGAGCTGGGATTTTCCGGTGCAGTACCGGGTGGTGGCCGGGGCAACACCGGAGCGGGTGGTGCGCAATGATCCAACGGAATTGGCCCAACAGTTCATTGATGCGGGTCGCGATCTGCTGCGGTCGGGCTGTGATGGAATCACCACCAATTGTGGCTTTCTGGCGCTGATCCAGGATCAGGTGAAACAGGCGCTGGGCGTGCCGGTGGCGACCTCGTCGCTGATGCAGGTGCCGATGGTGCAGGCGCTGCTGCCGGCGGGCAAACGGGTTGGAGTGATCACCATCTCGAAACCGTCACTGACGGCAGAGCATCTGGCGGCTGCCGGGGCGCCGCTGGATACGCCGGTGATTGGCACCGAGGGTGGCCGCGCCCTGACCGAGGACATTCTGGGCGACAAGCTGGAGATTGATTTTCAGGCCTGCCGGCTGGATATGATCGACGCCGGCCGCGCAATGGTGGAGAGCCATCCAGAGGTGGGGGCTATCGTGTTGGAATGCACCAATATGGTGCCCTATGCGCGTGACATCCGCCGGGTGACCGGGCTGCCGGTGTTCTCAATCCATTCCTTTGTGAGCTGGTTTCAGGCCGGGCTCATGCCGCGTGGGTTCCCGCTGGAGCTGGATGATCCGCGCTGGTGATGAAGACCTAGTTTTGTTGCACAGTGCTGTGCCATTCACTGAGGAAACGTTTGCGTTTCAGGTGATCCAGAAAGACCAGTAACCCCGGCCCCAGTTGAATGGGGCGGAACGGCACGTTTCGCGCCGAGCCGGTGGTGGGGTAGCGGTGAAAGGGGTATTCAACCACAATGGGGCTGTTCCAGGCGGCGTCCAGCAGATGGTCGATGAAGTCGCCGGCCAGATCCGGCTGTTGTGCCGTGGTCAGGATCACTGCGGTGCGCAGCATCATGTTGGTGTAATCCTCGGGCTCGATGATGAGGATGCGGTCGCCCAGATCCTTGCGGGCGCGGGCGTAGCTGCCCAGCACGTTATAGGCGACCGCGATCTCGCCCCGCGCCACCGCCTCGATCATATCGCTGGAGCAACAGAACAGTTTGGCGCGCAGGCTGCCCATGATCTCCATCAGTCGCCAATAGGATTCAGAGGTGCGGGCATCCTGGGTTGCAAACAGGTAGCCCAGGCCGCTGCTGCTCACGTCGTAGGTGCCGATGCGGCCGCGAAAGCGGTCGGGGTGCTTGCGCAGCAGCGAGATCAGCTGTTGCCGGGACTGGGGGATCTCCAGCTCGGCAAAGGCTGAGGGTGACACCACAATGGAGGCGGGCTCTTGCGAGAAGGCAAACACATGGTTGCGCCAGTTGCCCCAGACCGGGATCAGATCCACCGCCTTGGAGCGATGTGCCTGGGTGTAACCATCGTTGGCCAGTTTGATCTGCAGATCCATCGCCGAGGAGAGCGCCAGGTCAAAGGGGTGTTGTTCCTGCATCACGGCGGTCATCAGCTCGGCACTGCTGGCGCTGGTATAGTCGATGGCCACGCCGGGATGGTCTTGCAGGAAGGTCAGGATCATCGGCGTCAGCAGCGCAATGTCGGTGGTCGACAGGATCCTGAGCGTGCGGGCCTCGCCGGTGCCAAACCGGTGGTGTTCCTCGACCTCGAAGGCCGCCGCCGGTTTCAGCAGCGTCAACAGGGTCGATAGGGCCGCAATCAGGCCAATGGAAAGCAAAGAGATACGCATGCGCCGGTCCCCGATTTATTGGTTTCAATGAGGAGAGTGCCGCCGTGGGCCTCGACCACTTCGCGGGCGATGGTCAGGCCAAGACCGGAGCCGACAGTGCCGACGGCGTTGTCGCCACGGGTGAACCGGTGGGTCAGCACCTCGGTGTCCATGCCGCCAAAGCCGCCGGCCTGGTCTTCGACCTGGATCACGATTTCGCTGGTGGTTTGCCGGGTGCTGACCTGAATGGCACTGTCACTGGGGGAGTATTTGATCGCATTGTCCAGGATGTTGCGGGTGGCGTTCTGGACCAGAATGGCGTCACCGGTGATGGTCGGGCAACGGGAGCCGGTAAATCTAAGGTCGATGTCTTTCAGCTCGGCGATTGGTTGCAGGCGGTCCACAAGTTCTTTGGCCAGTTCAGTCAGATCAATCGCTTTGCGCTCCAGAGTGTCGATGCGAAAGGTGACCATGGCGTGATCCAGCAGCTGCCCCGCCGCGCGTGAGCTTTCGTCGATGGCGCGGATCATTTCCCGCAGCGAGGCACGGTTTTCAGGTTTCTCAACCCGGAGCAGGGTGATTTCAGCCTGGGCCCGGACGGTGGCCAGCGGCGTGCGCACCCGGTGGGCGGCCTCGGCGATAAAATCCTCGGAGCGGGTGAGCGAGACCCGCAGCCGGGCGATAAACTGGTTCAGCGACAGCACCAGCGGGATCATTTCGCTGGGCACCGGACGTCTCACCGGGCGTAGATCCTTGGGGCCGCGGCGCGATACGGCTGCGGTCAGCTGGTTGAGCGGCCGGATGCTGGACTGGGCGGTCCAGAACGCCAGTATGGTTGCCACCAGAAAGAAACCAAGGCCAAGCTGCAGGGCTGAGCGAGACAGCTGCGCCAGTTGCGCCGCCTGACCCTCGCGGGTTTGGGCGACGGTGATCAGGATGTCGGCCGGTGCCCCATTCAGCGACAGGCGGCGCGACAGGGTGACCATACGGATGCCGTCGCCCTTGTAGGAGAGAGTATCAAAGGCCGATTGGCCGGAGCGCAGCATTTGGCCGCTGATGGGCAGGTCATCGTAGCCGGTCAGCAGCTGGCCCCGCATCGACACACTGTAGAACACCCGGTCGTCGCTGACATTGCCCAGCATCGACAGCGCCGCATAGGGCAGGTCAACGGTAACCGCATCCGCCTGCACCGAGACCGAGTCCATGATCGAGGTGGCCGAGGCCAACAGGATGCTGTCATGGGTCTGCTGCGCCACATCGCGGGCAAAACCAAGCACCACAAAGAACAGCAGGGTGGCCAGAACCGCGGCGCTGCCCACCAGTTGCAGGGTCAGACGGCGGCGCAGCGAGCCACTGGTGGGCAGCGGATCGCTCATACCAGTGATATCCGGTAGCCGAGGCCGCGCACGGTGGTGATCTCAACCCCGGAGCCGGTCAGATGTTTGCGCAGGCGGCCAACATAGACCTCGATGGCGTTCTCAGAGACCTCTTCGTCGTAGGAAAACAGCCGGTCCACCAGTTTCGGTTTGGAGTGAATGCGGTCTTGTCCATTGAGCAGTATTTCCAGCAGCCGCAGCTCTTTGTTACGCAGCGTGATTGTTTTCCCCGCCACCGAAAGAGTGCCGGCAAGCGGGTCGAATACCAGATTACCGAATCGTCTCTGGTTGGAGCTGTCGCCTCCGTGGCGCCGCAGAACGGCGCGGCAGCGGGCTTCGAGCTCGGAAAAATCAAACGGTTTGGTAATGTAATCGTCGGCGCCAAGGTCCAGCATTCCGACCCGGTCCGAGACCTCGGATCGGGCGGTCAGCACGATCACCGGGGTTTCAATCAGCCGGTTGCGATGTGATCTGAGAAAGCTGCGGCCGTCGCCGTCTGGCAGCATAATATCCAGCAATATCAAGTCGTAATCGGTGGTGGCTGAATAATCCTCGGCGGCGGCAATATTGGCGGCATGGTCCACCACATGGCCATCCATCCGCAGCCGGTCCAGCACCGCGGTGGCCAGGCTGATATTGTCCTCGACCAATAGGAAACGCATGTGATCGATGGTCCTTTCTGTTGGCGTGACAGGTTTGTGTCAGCTTGTCGTGGTTCCCTTAGTCATGAGCGGCGTTGCCGTGATTTGTCAAATGGGAGGACAATGTGATGAAACTGAAACTGACCCGCCGTGCGGTGATGGTCGCTGCGGCTGCGACTCTGGCGCTTGGGACCCCGGCTGTGGCCGAGGAACAAATTCTTGATAGCCTGCACTTTTTGATCCCCGGTGGCGCTGGTGGCGGCTGGGATGGCACTGCGCGTGGCACCGGCGAGGCGCTGACTGGCGCCGGTATCGTCGGCACTGCCAGTTATGAAAATATGTCCGGCGGCGGCGGCGGCAAGGCGATTGGCTTCCTGATTGAGAACGCTGACAGCCAGCATGGCACCCTGATGGTCAACTCGACCCCGATTGTGATCCGCTCACTGACCGGCGTGTTCCCGTATAATTTCCGCGACCTGACGATGGTTGCCGGCACCATTGGGGACTATGCGGCGATTGTGGTTGGCAAGGATAGCGCCATCAATTCGATGGGCGATCTGCTGGCGGCCTATCAGGCTGATCCGCGCGCCACCGCCATTGGTGGTGGCTCGGTTCCCGGTGGCATGGACCACCTGGTTGCGGCGATGGTGATGAAGGCGGCGGGCGAAGATCCAACTGGCGTCAAATACATCCCCTATGATGCCGGAGGCATGGCCATGGCGGCTTTGCTGTCGGGTGAGATTGCGGCGCTGTCGACCGGTTTCTCGGAGGCGGTGGACCTGGCCAATGCGGGCGAAGTGAAGATCATTGGTGTCACTTCGGATGAGCGGGTGTCGGCCTATGCCGATGCGGCGACGATGATGGAACAGGGCATCGATGTCGAGTTTGTCAACTGGCGTGGGTTCTTTGCGGCTCCGGGTCTGTCTGACGATAAGCTGGCGGCCTATCAGGCGACATTGGCCAAGATGTATGAGACCCCCGAATGGGAAGCCGTGCGCGAGCGCAATGGCTGGGTCAACATCCACAACAATGGCGATGATTTTGTCAGCTTCCTGGAAAATCAGGAAAAGATCATTGGCGATCTGATGAGCGAACTCGGCTTTCGCTGATCCATGACATGGTCCGGGGCGGTTGCGACTGGCCCCGGAATTTTCAAAAATTCCGACCCGTTTTCTGATCAGAAAACGGGTGGTGACACTTACCTTTTGGGGGAGGATCCGATGGCGCTTGATCGCTGGATCGCACTGATCATCCTGATGATCAGCATGGCCTATGGATATGCGGCCTTTTTCACTCTGGATGTCGGATTGCCGCCGTTCATGCAACGCAATGCAATCTGGCCAAGTACCTTTCCAAAGGTTCTGTCAGTTTTGGCTATCAGTTGTGCGCTGATCATTCTGCTGGGGCAGGGCAAAGGCGACGCCGGACCCAAAGAGGGCGATATCGATTATCGCCGGTTGACTGACTACAATCTGGGTCAGGCCGTGTTGTTGCTGGTGATGATGGCAGCATATGCGCTGATGTTGCGGCCGGTTGGGTTTCTGATCTCTACCACTGCCTTTTTGACCATCAGCGCCATGGTTCTGGGCGAGCGCAGGCTGCAGTACCTGCTGCCGATCACGCTGCTGGCCACTGGGTTGGTTTGGTATTTGGTGCAACAGGTGTTGGGGATCTATCTGCGCCCCTTGCCGTATTTCCTAGGAACCGGAGGCTGATATGCTCGAAGGCATCATGATCGGGCTGACCACGGCCTTTACGTTCTCTAATATTTTGTTGGTCATCGGTGGGTGCCTGATCGGCACCTTTATCGGCATGTTGCCGGGACTGGGACCGATGAGCATCATTTCCATCATGATCCCAATCGCGATCTCGATAGGCGACCCTTCGGCGGCGCTGATCCTGCTGGCGGGTGTTTATTACGGAGCGATCTTTGGTGGCTCGACTTCGTCGATCCTGATCAACGCACCGGGGGTGGCGTCAACCGTTGCCACCTCGTTTGATGGCTATCCGCTGGCGCGTGCGGGCAAAGCCGGCAAGGCGCTGACTGTGGCGGCGATTTCATCGTTCTGCGGGGGAACCATTGGTGCGGTGCTGCTGATGATCTTTGCCCCGGCGCTGGCCACTGTGGCGTTGCTGTTCCATTCGGCTGAGTATTTTGCACTGATGGTTGTGGGTCTGTCGGCGATTGCCGCTTTTGCCGGCACCGGGCAGGTGGTCAAAGCACTGCTGATGACCGTTCTGGGCCTGATCATGGCCACCGTGGGCGAGGGAGCGCTGTTCAACCTGCCACGTTTCACCATGGGGATCATGGATCTGCAATCCGGCTTTGGCTTTGTCACCCTGGCGATGGCGATGTTTGCCCTGCCCGAGGCGCTGTATCTGGTGATGGACCCGAGCCGGTCCAACAATGAAGCCGGTGGCGAGATCAAGGATCTGCGCATCTCCCGTGCCGAAGCCAAGGAGATTGCACCGGTGATTGCCCGGCAGTCGATCCAGGGCTTTCTGATTGGGGTTCTGCCTGGGGCTGGCGCCACCATCGCCTCGTTCCTGGGCTATGCGGTGGAGCGCAACATTGCCTCGAAAGAAGACCAGGAGAAGTTCGGTAAAGGCTCGCTCAAAGGGCTGGCTGCGCCGGAGGCGGCCAATAATGCTGCCTGCACCGGCTCGTTTGTGCCGCTGCTGACACTGGGCATTCCGGGATCGGGCACCACCGCGATTCTTTTGGGGGCGCTGATTGCGTTGAACGTCAATCCGGGCCCGCGCCTGATGGTGGATAAGCCCGAGATCTTTTGGGCGGTGATCATCTCGATGTATATCGGCAATCTGGTGCTGCTGATCCTGAACCTGCCGCTGATCCCCTATATCGCCAAGATCCTGGCGGTGCCACGCAACTATCTGATCCCGTTCATCCTGTTTTTCACCATGATGGGCGCCTACATTGGTCAGAACAATGCGACCGAACTGTTGCTGCTGGTCGGCCTTGGGATCTGTGCCACGGTGCTGCGCTTTGCGGATTACCCGCTGGCGCCGCTGCTGATCGGCTTCATTCTTGGCTCGATGCTGGAGGACAACTTTGCCCGCGCAATGCAGCTATACGATGGGCTTGGCTTTATTCTGGCGCGGCCGATGACCATGGGGCTGCTGGGGATTGCCGCGGTGCTAATTATCCTGCCCAGCTACCGGGCCCGACGGGCGCGATTGCGGGCGAAGGGGATCGCGGACGGCGATTGAGGTCCATATCGGCGGGCAGGATTTGGCTATCCTGCCCGTTCCTCAGCCCAGGATGGCCAGCCAGAACCAGACGGTAAACAGGCATAGACCGGTGGCAAGCAGCACCGAGGTGGCGGCCACCCGTTTGGCGCGGCCATACAGATTGGCAAAGATATAGGCGTTGAACCCCGGTGCCATCGAGGCGTTCAGCACCCCGGAGCGGAACAGATCCTGTGGCACTGCCAGGGTGGTGCCAAACATCCAGACCAGCAAGGGATGGATCATCAGCGAGGTCATGCAGACAAAACCGATGATGCGCATATCGCCTTCGGGGCGGTATTTAACCAACACGCCGCCCAGCGCAAACAGCGCCGCGGGCAGGGCGGCGCGGATCAGCAGCAGCAGCGCTTCGTCAATGGCGGCTGGGATCAGCACCCCGGTCAGATTGACGATGAACCCGAGGCCAATGGCCAGGATCAGCACATTCTTGAACATTGCCGAGAACACCGCCGTCACCGTCTTGAGACGGCCTGCGCCCCGGTTGCGCACCACCTCCATCACGGTGATGCCCAGCCCGTAGCAAAACGGCGCATGGAAGGCGATGATAGCAAAGTTTCCGGTCAGATTGTCGGCGCCGTAAGCGCGCTCGGTGATTGGCAGCCCCAGCAGGACCGAGTTGGAGAACAGGCAGCAAAAGCCAATGACGACGCAGTCCTCCCAGTCGCGCTTGAAGATCAGCCGGGCGCCAGTGAGGCCGATGAAAAAGCAGATCGTCGCCCCGGCGTAAAAGCTGGCCAGCAGACGCAGATCAAAACTGGCGGCGATGTCCAGGTTGGCGATGGCGCGAAACAACAGGCAGGGGATGGCAAAGCTCTGGGTGAACTTCATCAGGCCTTCGACGTGGCCCTGTTTGAAATAGCCGGCCCTGGTGGCGCTGTAACCGGCGCCGATCACCAGAAATACCGGCAGGATGACGTCAATCAGGTTCTGAAACATTTACGGCCTGGGCTGGCAGAGGACGGGTGCCTCCGGCGGGAGTATTTTGTGCAAAAAGAAACTGTGGGTGTCAAATTGCATAGCGGATCACCATGCCGTCATAGGCAGGGGTGATATGGTCGGGGGTCTCAGATTCGACCGTGGCGTAGTCCAGATCGTTATGCATATTGGTCAGCACCGCGCGGCGCGGCTGCAGCCGGTCGATCCATTCGAGTGCCCGGTCGTAGTGAAAATGGGTCGGGTGTGGTTTGCGGCGCAGGGAGTCAAGGATCCAGCAATCGAGATCCTGCAACTCGGCCAGCGCATCATCGTAGATTTCGGCCACATCGGGCAGGTAGGCGAGGTCGCCAATACGAAATCCCAGCGCGTCGATGGCGCCGTGGTTGACCTTGAAGGGGCGGAAGTCGATGGTGCCGCCGGGGCCTTTGATCGAGACCACTCCGTCGATGCTGCGCAGGTCGAGGATTGGCGGATAGGAGGAGCCTTCGGGCTGCACAAAGGCATAGCCAAAGCGCGACAGCAGGCCGTTCTGGGTATCGCCATTGGCGTAGACCGGCACCCGTTTCTTCATGTTGAAGACAATCATCCGCAGGTCGTCGATGCCATGCACGTGATCGGCGTGGTCGTGGGTATAGATGACCGCGTCCAGCCGCCCGGTGCCGCTGTCCAGCAGCTGGCTGCGCATGTCCGGTGAGGTGTCGATCAGCACCGTGGTGGTGCCGTCAGGCCCATCGCGTTCCACCAGCAGTGAGCAGCGGCGGCGCCTGTTGCGTGGGTTGTTGGGATCGCATTGGCCCCAGTCCCCGCCCAGCCGCGGCACGCCGCCAGAGGAGCCGCAGCCCAGAATGGTAAAGCGCAGCTCTGCCATCAGGATGGCACCGCATAGGCGGCGGCCTTGGTGAACAAGCGGTCAAAATTTGCCTGGGTGTGGGCGGCGAAATCGGCGTAGTCGAGCCCATAGACCTGGGCTCCGACGCGGGCGGTATGGGCGGTATAGGCGGGCTGGTTGCGTTGGCCGCGATGGGGCGGCGGCGCCAGATAAGGCGCGTCGGTTTCGACCAGCACCCGGTCTATCGGAGCGGCGGCAAAGATGTCGCGGATCTCCTGACTTTTGGGGAAGGCGGCGATGCCGGACATCGACAGGTAGCAGCCAAGCTCCAGGGTGGCGCGGGCCAGCTCTGGTGACGATGAGAAGCAATGCATGACGCAGGAGAAGGCGCCGTTGTTCATTTCCTCGGTCAGGATGCGTGTCATGTCCTCGTCGGCGGCGCGCGAGTGGATGATCAGCGGCAAGCCGGTGTCGCGGGCGGCGGCGATGTGGATGCGCAGGCTGTCTTTTTGCAGCTGGGCGCTGTCGGCGGTGTAGTGATAATCAAGCCCGGTCTCACCGATGCCGACAAATTTGGGATGTTTGGCCAGCTCCAGCAGCTGATCCAGCGTCGCCATGGGCTCGCTTGCGGCGCTCATCGGGTGGGTGCCTGCGGCGTAGAACACCGGCGCGTGGGCATCGGCGATGGCGCGCACGCTGGGTTCGTTTTTCAGCTTGGTGCAGATGGTGACCATGCGGGTCACACCGGCCTCGGCTGCATCGGCGATGATCTGCTCCAGCTTGCCCTCGAAGTCGGGGAAATCGAGGTGGCAGTGGCTGTCGGTGATCTGGGGAGTGATGGTGGTCTGGGTCATGCCTGTCTCTGTCGCGGGAGCGTCCTGGCGGCGCAGCGCCGACCTAAAGGGACGCGGTTTTCTGCATCTTGAAAACGGTATCTAGGACAAGCGCCGCGGGGTCAAGGTTCACCGCCTGACCATGGCGGGCGCGGCTGGTTACCACGGCGGCTAATTCGGCCCAGGCGCGGGCGGCTTGGGGTGTGGGCGACAACCGGGTCAGCACCGTTGCCTCGTCCGCTGCCGCCTGAGGCACTGGCGGCGTGCCGGTGGCACCAGTGCGGGCCAGACGGGCCAGAGCCACGTCGATCAGGGTGAGCAGCAGTTCGAACCTCTCAGAAGCACCGCGTTGGGCGGCGGCCTCGGCCAGCGCCATGGCGCGGGGCCGGTCGAGCTGCGGCATCGAGGCGAGGATCTGCACCAGCTCGGAATAGATCTGCAATCCGCCGAGGTTCAGCAGCCGCAGGGCGACGCCGACAGAGCCACCCGCGAGGGCTGCGAGGTGATCCGGGTTTGCGGGCGGCTCGGCGCCGGATTGGGACAGCGCCTTTTGCATGTCCTCGGGGGACAGCGGCGACAGCCGCAGGCTGCGACAGCGCGACCGGATGGTGGGCAGCAGCCGCGAGGGCTGGTGCGAGATCAGCAGTAGGGTGGTGCGGGCCGGGGGCTCTTCGAGCATTTTCAGCAGCGCATTGGCGGCGCTGGTGTTCATGTCGTCGGCGGCATCGATGATCACCACCCGGCGGCCGCCGTCGGTGGCGGTGAGGCCAAAGAAGCGATTCAGGGTGCGGATGTCATCGACCACGATCTGGCCGCGCAATTTCCCCTTGTCGTTATAGCTGCGGCTGATGGCGGCAAGGCCGGGTTCGGCCAGCGCCTGAATGCGGTGCGCCACCGGGTGGTCAGGGCTGACATCCAGCGTCTCCACCGGCGGAGGGGCGCCGAACAGGCCTGTCTCAGCCGGTGGGGTGGCCAGCAGAAAGCGGGCGATGCGCCAGGCAAGAGTGGCCTTGCCGATGCCCTGCGGTCCGGTCAGCAGCCAGCCGTGGTGCAGGCGGTCGGAATTGAAGGCGGTGAGAAAGGCAGATTCCGCCTGAGACTGGCCAAACAACTGCGGTGTTTCGCGCGGGTGTGGCGCGCCGGGGGCCTGATCTGCGCGCGGCAGGTCTTCGTCTGACGGATTGCCCTTCATGACAATGCGGCCTGGGCCTGGGCCAAAACATCAGCGGCGACTGCGTCAATCGGGCGGCCGCCGTCAATCACCCGGAACCGGGGGGCAAACTCCTGTGCCAGGGCCAGAAATCCGGCGCGCATTTTCTGTTGCAGCTCAATGCCAAAATCCTCGAACCGTTCCTCAGAGGTCTGGCGGCCCTTGGCGCGCGACAGGCCCAGCTCGGGGTCCATGTCGATCAGCAGGGTCAGATCGGGTTCGCGGCTTATCATCAGCTGGTGCAACTGGTCGACGGTGGCGCGCAGATCGCCGCGCGACAGGCCCTGATACATCCGGGTGCTGTCGGCAAAGCGGTCACAGATCACCACTTTACCAGCCCGAAGGGCCGGTTCGATGGTGCGCTCCAGATGGTCGCGGCGGGCGGCGGTGAACAGCAATAGCTCGGTCTCGGCGGACCAACGGTCGGGATCGCCTTCCAGCACCAGGCGGCGGATTTCCTCGGCGCCGGTAGAGCCACCGGGCTCGCGGGTGAGGACAACCTGGTGGCCCTGTTGCCGCAGGGTTTCCGCCAGCAGGCGGCATTGGGTGGATTTGCCCGAGCCGTCGATACCCTCGAAGGTCAGGAACAGGCCGTTGGCCGCTGCTGGTGTCACAGTGCCGCCTCAGGACCATTGAGGAATTGGGTGATCAGGACGGATGCGGCGGTTTTCACCCGCACAAAGAAACCGCCACTGGGCACGTCATTTGCCGCCACAAGGGGCAGGCGTATTTCGGGCAGGTCTTCGGGGTGCAGCACCAGTTCAGCCAGTTTCTGCCCCTTTTTGATCGGCGCCTCGATGGGGCCGGTATAGACCACCTCTGCGTTGATCTGCTTGCCGGACAGGGCCGGCAGCAATATGGTCAGATCCTCGGCGGGCACCAGATCTACGGTTTTCTGCGCCCCCCGCCAGACTTCGGCCTGGGCCACCGGAACAGAGGCTTTGGCGATTGTTTTGCTGGTAAATTGGCGAAACGACCAGTTCACCAGAGCCTCAGACTGCTCGGCCCGCTGCCGGGTGCTGTCCAGCCCCGAGAGCACAAAGATCACCCTGCGGTCGCCCTGAACCGCAGAGCCAACCAAGCCATAGCCGGCCTCAGCTGTGTGGCCTGTTTTCAAGCCATCGGCGCCAATGCCAAGGCTGAGCAAGGGATTGCGATTGCGGATGTTCGAGGGGGCGCGTCCGTCAAATTTGAATTCGGTTTCCGAAAACAGCGGGTAATATTCTGGAAAATCCTCGATCAGATGCTGGGCCAGAATGGCCAGATCCTGAACCGACATGCGATGTCCGGCGGCGGGCCAGCCATTGGCATTGGCAAAGGTTGAATTCGCCATGCCCATCTGCTTGGCGCGCTTGGTCATGTAGCGGGCAAACCCGGCCTCGGTTCCGTCCGGGCTGAGCGCCTCGGCCAGCACCACACAGGCATCATTGCCGGACAACACGATGATACCGCGCAGCAGATCCTCGACCCGGACCCGGTCGGTGGTGTCCAGAAACATGGTGGAGCCGCCATAGCTCATCGCGTGCTGACTGACTGGCAGTTCCTCATCCAGGGTCAGGCGGCCATCGCGGATCGCCTCAAAGGCCACATAGAGCGTCATCAGCTTGGACATCGAGGCGGGCGGCAGCGGGGTTTCGGCGTTTTTCGCCAGCAAAACGGTGTCTGTCTGCTGATCCACAACATAGGCGGCGCGGGCCTTGGTTTCAAAGGCTGCGGCAGAGAGCGCCGAGAGGCCAAGCACCAGGCCACCCAGGCCAGCCAGTGCGACCAGTCTGGCAGAGGATTTCAAGACATTGATCATAGCTGTACCCTCGGGTGATTAATTGGTGACCGCATAGGCATCCGAGAAGCCGGCAGCCTTGACCTGCTTCAACAGGGAGGTGCGTTCGGACTTGCTTTGTGCCGGGCCGACCACCACCCGCCAGAATGGTTTGCCATTGGAGGACTGGGCCAGCACGGTTGGGATCATACCCGCATTGCGCATTTGCCCGGCGGTGCCTTTGGCATTGGCTTCGACGCTGAAAATGCCGATCTGGATAAAGGGTTTTTCCAGCGATGACGGTCGGGCTGCGGGTTGCGGGGCCGTGGGGGCCGGAGGGGTGGCAGACTCGGTGGCAGGCGGGGTGGCAGACTGGGTGGCCGCATCAATGGCGGCGGCGGCGCCGGCGATGGGGTCAAGCGTGGATTGGGAAATGTCATCACTGTCGCCCGTCACCGGTTCCAGCATGGCGATCTCAACTTCGGCGAGGTCTTCGATCACCGGGCTTTCATCGACGGTTTCGCGGCGCAGCGCGGTGACGTTCAGCTCCACCGGGGCGCCAGCCAGCATCCCCAGCGCGGCGGCGGCATCCGAGGAGGCCTGCAATTTTGGACCGGGGATCTCGCGTTCGCGGCGAAACAGGGCGCCGATGACAAATTTACCGTTGGCATTGTTGCGGATGATCACCCGTTCGGGGTCTTTGGCATCCGGGTGAGCCACCCAAACACCGCCCAGCGACGGCCGTCCATCCCAGAGCCCAGCCGCAGTCACCTGAAACACATCCGGCGCTTCGACGTCGCGCTCGACCAGATGGGTGCTGCTGCTGGCGACTGGCGCATTGGGGCTGGCGCTATCCTTGGGCGTCAGAAATCCCAGTGTGGCGCCGTCTTCGCAGGCGGTTAACAGCAGCAGGCAAATGGCGGTGGCAGCCAAGCGTGTGGTGCGAGTTCTCATCCCCGTGGCGTCGCGCATGTTGTATTCCTTGCCTGTCATTTGGACGTCATTGCGTCGCGTGTCGGTTATCCCGGTTCGCCTAATTCTAACGTTACCATAGCGCGTGGCTGTTATCATGGAAAGTCTGTCCCTTAATCCTCGGCAAAATACCCCCATTTGAGGCAATATTGAAATGCGGTTGGTTTTCCTCTTGCCAGTGTTGCGCGTAGCGCCTAAACCCCGATCCGACCGGGGAGGTGGCAGAGTGGTCGAATGCGGCGGTCTTGAAAACCGTTGAACGTGAGAGCGTTCCCGGGGTTCGAATCCCCGTCTCCCCGCCACAAAATCAAAGTCTTAGAGAGTATTTTGGTTGCCGTCGTTTGGGTGGTGATTTTGGTGTTTCCCAAAAAGTTTCCCACGTTCATGATCTGTTTTTGTTCTGTTCGCGTAAGGTTTGGGCCTGCTTTGCAAGGCGCTTCTGACTCGCTCCTTTGGAATACTTCTGGACCATTGATAGGCTTTTGTGACCGGTGATCGCTGCAATCTGCTGATCTGTGCAACCCGCCTCGGCCAATTCGCTTGCAGCGCTGTATCGCAACCCATGCAAGGTGAATTCCGTAAGGCCGGTGGCTTTTCTGACTGCCATAACTTTCTTCTGGATCTGGTCGTAATTCAGTTTTCGGCCAAATTCATCATTCAGGATGTGACTTAGGCTGGTGCGTTTTGTGGTCCCTAGCACAGCTTTCAGTGCGCTGGTGAAGGGGATCCAAAGCCGCGCCTTGGTTTTCCCTTGCGTAACCCAGACGCCGTCGCTTTCAACATGTGCCCACTCCATCCTAGTGAGATCAGAAGCGCGTTGCCCGGTCCCAAGGGCAAGTTCAAAGATCAGCAATGCTGTCCCATGTGCCTCTTTTCGATACGCCGCAATGGCCGATGCTGGCCAGGGTTTGTGGCCGTCACCAGTCTTGATTTTCGCGATGCCCTTGGCCGGATTGTCGCGTTGCCAATCGAGGTCAATGGCCTGTTCAAACAGAATTGAAAGCATGTGGGGAATGTAATTGGCAAAGCGCGCCCGGTGGCGGTTGGCCATTTGCGCCTCGATGATCGTGGATCGGCGCATTGCAGTCGGATCTTTGGGGCCAATAACGTCGTGCAAATATTCCAGAACTTTCGAGTAATCAGCCTTGGTGCGTGTGGCCAGCCGTTCCCATTTCGGGCTTTGCTTGTAACTAAGGATCAGCTTGTCAAAGGTGAACCTTTGCGAGAGTGCGCCATCGCCGCGCATTAAGCGCCAGTATTCCCGATCGTATTCTTCGCTCTTGGGGTCGTTCGGCAGGCGCACGTATTGGCCACCCTTGCGGAAATACTGGTAAGTGCGACCTTTGACTTTCTTTGACGTGGTGAACTTCTTTTTTACCATTTCACGCCCTCATATCCATCGACAAAATCACCCCTCAAAACGGCCTGCAACTCAGCGGCGTCCCATCGTTCAAATGGACCGACTTTTCGGGGGCGTGGCAAGATCCCTTGTTCCACAAGCTTCCGAAATTCTATCAATTTCAAATCGAGCAAGTGGGCCGCATTTTTCTCACCAACTGCAAGGGGCGCTAGGCTGCCCATCTACGCCTCTTTCTGTTTGGGGTGGGTGGGGGCCGGCGTCAGCGCCTCCATTGCATAGCTGCCCCACTGATCGGCCATCGCGAGTGCAATGCCGGTGAATGTCTTGGAGCGTGTTTTCCAGCGGTCAGGTCCGGGCGGGGCTCGGTGGATCGCTGACCAGCGTTTGTGGACATCAGTGCCGCGCCTTGGTGTTGTCAGTCGGTTGGTGGCGACCAAGGGTGGCAGGTCGCGCAAATAAAGGCCGGTGCCCTTGAACGCCTCTTCGCCGAACCACCAAGGCTGCACAGTCTGGGCGGCAGGCTGGAAGTTCTCGATGCGCGCCTTGGCGTGTTTATGCATCACTGGGTTTTCCACTGCCACACGCGGCACCGGTGCATTCCAGCAGGCAGAGAACAGCGCGGCGCCATCATCCAATTCGGACCACATCTCGGCCTTGGTTCGCCCCGGTGGTGGCGTATGCAGCCAGCGCACTCCGCTGTTACACAGCCGAGTGCAGGGAGGGTGCATCACCACCAGCAGATCCCAGCCATCATCCAGCACATCGCGCACGTCGCATAGCATGTGGCGGTTGCTGCGATCGTCGGCAGGTAGCAGATCACAGGACCATGCGTCGTGTCCTCGATCGAGGAATGCGCGACGAACCTCGCCCGAGGTCTCGCAGCCGATTAGAACGCGTAGGGATTTCATGCTGTCCTCCTGGTTTCCGTCGCTGTCCCTTCAATCGAGAAGGGCCACAGAGAGAGATCAGTGCTTACCGCCAGCTCGTCGCATCCGGCGGATGCAGCGCCTCATGATGGTGTGCCGCTCGCCCACAAGCTCAGCCAGGGCGGCCTTCTTGCGTTCAATCCGCATATGAAGTTTTGCCAGTCGCCGGATTTCCATATGGTCTGCGAAGTGCAGCCATGGCGCTCTAAGGCCAAAGGGCTCTGCGTTTGCCGTGGTGTCAGTGCTCATTTCGCGGTGCTGCTGTACACCGGCAGCAGGTGTACAAGTGTCGGTTTGAATTTGTGCCGGCATGGGGTCTTCTTAGGTTCCTTTGTTGGATGATTAGCGGGGACACGTTGGCAAAGTCCGTGAGTGGCTTTCGCGCCCCCTGCGCGACGCTCACGCCGCTGGTGTGGGGAAAAGGGACGGGGGCAACTTTGACCCTCATCCAAGTGGGGTCGATGAGGCCCGCAGAGGCAGCATTGGGCGCAGCGGGTAGCCTTAAATGAGGGCGGAACTGCTACATGGTTTCCTCTTGTTGATTGATGCGCGGACGGGGAACTTTGGAGGAGGACTGACCCGTCCGCGCCACTCCGCGCAGTCGGGATGAATGCGCGGAATTCTGAAAGGCTGTGACCGGCGCTGTCCTCCTAGCACTGTCTGACTTTCCTATTGGCGGTGCGGGGGTGCCCGCTGGCTGGCCTGCAGGGGCTGTTCGCGCCGGATTGCAGCAACTGCTTGAGTGCCGCGGCGTGTCAGATTACGCGGCATGGCGGCGCTGAATCCTGTACCCCTGTTTGGCTGCGTAGCTGCGCACGGTTTCACCAACCCGGATCAGGGTTTGGTCGATCGGTTCTGGCGCTGGTGATGGGCATCCTATCAGGTGCTGTGGGCGAAGGAACTGGGGGTCAAATCCCTGTCCGCGTGCGGCCTTCATTGTGGCCCAGGCAGCAATAAACAGACTGGTGTCGTGCAGGTGATCTTCGGGCGAGCCGACGATCCGGCGGGCAGTTTTGATAATGTCGTTCATTCAATCCTCCATCGGTTGATGTGAGAAGTGATAATGGGGTAAACTTACCCAAGTCAATAAAAAACGGGTAAACATCCCAATTTTAATTTGAGCGCAGGGCTTAGCAAAGATCATAGCTTTAAGTGAAGTGCGTAGCTGTACAAAGCCCCCGCGTGCTGCGCGGGTTGGGCCATCATCCGAAGATTTTGGTCAGGTGATCGTTATCACCCCTTCTAGAAACTTGGTGGGCAGTGCAGCCTCCGACACAATGGGCGAAGAGCCGCCATTCGCTGCACATGCGACTTCCTATGCGGCGGGCAGCTTGTCGGGCTGGAACATAGGGCGCAGGGAAAGCGATCTGCCAGAATAGTCGGGCCGAAAAATGCCCCAACGATTGTTAAATCTCGCTGTCTATTTGGAGTCTGCTCCCCTCGACTTCGCGGTGGCGCCTGCAACTATAAGCTGCATTCGCACGATAGATAGGATTGCAGCAAGGACAAGGACGACTCCATAGAAGGTAAATAGCAGGCCGATCCCAGAGAAGAAATTTGTGGCCCATTTCACTGATATGAGGAAAATCACAGTAGATTGGTCCTGACACAGGAGGATCTTTTCAACCAAGTTAGTAATGATACCCAAATCTATAGTTTTAGAAGCGATTGCAAGGATCAATGCTGACACTTGAATAAACACGGCATGACCAATTGAAGATGCAATACTGGAAATTGGTGAGTGCCCCTTGCCGTCAGGTACCATCAACTTCTTGAGTAATTCAGCGTCTAGAATTGCAAAGATAATTGCAAAGGCTGCGATAGTGAAACCTGTCAAGGAGGGCAAAACGCTTAGGGTTATGTCAGCCCAAGAAAAGTCGAAGATTGAATCATAAGAAAGTGCGGTCAGGAATGCCGCAACCCAGAAATACCACGAGTTTATGACGGCCTTGATGCCGCCATAGTGCTTGTACAGTTTTTTTAGGTTTTCAAACATTATTATCTATACTTTAGGTTGCTATGCGGCGCTGTTTTATGGCTTCCACCATTCGCCCGGCGAGTTTTCTGAACATGGTGCGAGTGTCAACTTCATCTTTGTTATAGGTGTCGACAACCTTTTCAGGTTTCTCGTTAGTTGTATGATAAACCTGAACCCCGTTCACGATACTTTTGGCTGAAACCTCTCCATTCTCAGCGCCGACTATGGCGAGCTTTTGGGAGCGCTCGTTTGGTATGAGCCCATCGGAATTTTTAGAGCGAATTATCTCGACGTACTCTTCACCATTCTGTTCATATAAGCGTTCTTCAATTTGCGCGGCAAGATAGCCGGATATGTCGTCTGGATTTGGGCGACGAATTACGACCTTCAGCTCTTTAAGATTGGGCAGCCCTATAATTCGTTCAACTTCGCCGTAGCTCTTCACGACGTCGGCTTCGACACGGCCAAAAATATTGCTAATTGATTCGTGCTTGAGCGCGGCTCCGAAATACTTCTCAACAGAGAGAGCGCTCAGACTCTTTGATTCCGAGTATGACTCGTAGGTTAAGACGTGAATGTCTTCGTTCAACTCAAAATAAAATGCTGAAAGATTGGGGCGAAGGTTCTCAGGTATTGATACTTCGTCAATTTTTTCCGGCTCAGCGGGACCAAAATCTTCAAGGTCAAACCAAGTCCCGTCGATGTCGATTTCAGTGTATTTGGAGAAAACTCCAAGACCAGTTTTCTTGTTGAATTGCGATATTGCTACAAAATTATTCCCATGGACTTTGATTGCTATCCGAGCCTTGCATAGCCTTTCAATGAGTTCTGAGTAGTTTCTTGGTTTGTCTATAGGGATTCGAATATTGATTGCAGAAACTTCAATTTTTGAAAGGTGGGGCATGTGTTGGTTCCAAATCACATTTTACAATTTTGGACCTTACGCACATTTACTTGGTGAATGCCAGCATTAGCGAGCACTGAACTGGCGGCCCCAAGCCGCGCTGCGGCATGCGTTACAAGACCGAATGTCGGCTTTGGGCCGTTCACGGCATTTTGCAAAGTTCACTTTCTGAGCATAGCTGTATTCAGGTGAAATGGTCAGTCGGTGCAAGTGGCTGCCATGGCTGTTCCTTGCCTCCAGGCGAGGGCTAAATCTTTTTGGCCAGCTCAGCGGGCCAATGGAGGCGAACCCGTGCGGCCCACTTGAGCCGGACGTTCCACATATTGTGAGCGCCGGGATTTAGTGAAATTAGGTGAAATAGCCCTGGTTCGTCACCAGGCTTGATTTGTTTGACCCAGCCCATTCCATCTTCGTCCTCACAGACGCAGCGGTGGCCAATGTCGTCGGAAAGCACGGTATCATGGCCATTGCGGGTGTAGAATAGCAAGTCTCCGGACGAATAGGCGGGTTCCATACTGTCACCCTCGATCTCGACCGCCACAATACCATGTGGAGATAGGCCGGGCGGGCATTCAATTTGGGGGCCGTCGCCTTTCTCATAGGGGTCAAACACGGGCACCTGGGCACCGGCACCAACTTTGCCTGCTATCGCAATTGTGGGAGTGCCGTCGGGTTGACCTTCTGACCAACTCATAATCTCTTCCACGGTCATATGTAGCGCTTGAGCGAGCCGTATTGCCGACGATAGCTTCGGAGAGGCTGCCTTGCCTCGCTTTAGATCGCGCACAAAGGACTGATGTAGCCCAGCCGCTTCTGACAGTGGGGCGTCTTTCAGATTTCGGGCTTCCATTACCTGCCGGAGGCCATCCAAAAATTTTTCGCTCTCATCTATCATTGGGGAATTCTACCCATTTACGGAGATCGCAGATACTGGGAAGTTTACCCTTGAATAATCGGGTAAACTTACCCATTGATGTGACATGGAACAATTTCTTGATGATATCAAAGCCTATGCTGATGCCGTAGGTCGAAGCCCACAGCACATTCTGCGCCAAGCCGTAGGTGCTAGCTGGTTGCAGTGGACGGCATGGGTGGATGGGCAGTCGAGCCCAACGCTGAATACCGTGGACAAGATCCGCAAATACATGGGCGACAACCCAGCACCCGCTCCCATAGCGGAGGACGCAGCATGAGCCGCCCCCGTCTGACCCTGATTGTAAATAATGATCATTCATGTTCACAGGATGTGCCTCGCGCTGTGCAAAAGTCTTGGTCAAATAAGTTAGACCCATATGCGCTTAAGGCCAGTGCGGCTGAGTTTTGGTCGGGCTACTTTCGCTCTCGGTTCAACAGCCCGCGTGAGGTGGCGTTGTTCTGCGATGTCAGTTTCCAAACCGCGTTGAACTGGTGGGGGGCTGTGACTGCACCAACCAGCCATATCGCTTTGTTGGTGATGTTGACCGACCCGGACGCGCCCGCGTATTTCGCAGCTGAAATAGCGCGGGCCGCATAATGCAGAGAGTGCAGCATGTGCAGCCGGTGTCGGTCGATGATCTGCCCGAATATCCGCTGACGTCAGATGACCGGCTGGACAGTCACTATTTCATGGTCTGGGAGCGCCGCCGCTGGCTCAATTCGGACATGCGCCTGAAGGGCACACCAGAGTGCCGGGCGCTGTATTTCGACCTCACCAACATCGCCTATGACCATTCGCCGGTTGGCACTTTGCCGGATGATATGGATGCGCTGGCAAAGATGATATTCGTCGATGCCTCCCATTTTAAGGCGCTGTGTGCGCTTGAATACGGGCCACTGCACAAGTGGAGGCGCTGCCTGTGTGAGGGGGGCGAGATCCGACTGATGCATCCGATGGTGCTGAAATCCCTGAATGAGGCCATTGCCCGCAAAGAAGACAACCGGGCTCGCAATGAGGCGGCCAATACAGCCAAGCGGTTGCAACGCCTGCGGGTCACCGTGGCAGGCTATCAGGTTGACCTGGCCAAGAATGATGCGGCGGTGCGCTGGATGGATGAATGGCTGAGCAAAGAGGGCTGCAGCTATCGCGGTGGCGAGTGGATTGAGCGGGCAATGCGCGCCTGGTCAGATCACATGTTCGATCTGGGGCGGATGCGCGGGCAGGGTCCGGCATGACTGTCCTGAACTGTCCGAGACTGTCCGAAAGACACTTCAAGACAGTCTCGGACAGTCTTGGACTGTCCTGCACGACAGGGACACAGACAGGGACATAACAAGACAGCAGGACAGTTGCGCGACATTGCAGCGGTCCTGCCTGTGGATAAGTCGGAATTGCTGAGAAAGAGTGAGGGCAGGAAATGGAAGCGATTGAGCAGGCGGCAGGTGAGAAGCGGGTGCAGGATGTGCTGATAGCGCCGCTGTTGGCGTTGGGGTTGGCCAGGCCGTCGATGCTGCGCCAGGCTGGATTTGAGACCATGCTGAAAGAGTTGCGGCAGATGCTGGCCTATATGTCGGCTGACAATCTGGTGCGGTTGCGCGAAGAGGTGGAGTGCCGCCCGGGTGGTAAGGAGGGCGACCGCTTTCCGATCGCATTGAAGATCCTGAAGTGGGCGCGGAAAATTCAGCAGCCAGAGGTTGGGCCGTCACCTTTGATGATCAACATCTTTCGCGACGATCTGGGTCAGGAGGCACTGGCCAAGGGCTGGGCGCCGGAGCTGCTGATAAACATCCGCGGTGCGCGCAAATGGCCGGGCCCATTCACCATATCGAAGATCAAATCCAGCGCCGATGATGCCATGCGCCGGCTTCCGGATATCGAAATGCGTTTGGCGCGCGGTGATGCCATTTCAAAAGAGGATTTGGAATGGCGGAGCCAGCGCCGTGTCGCAATCCAACGCTGCCAGGACATCGCCGACCAGGCGCAGGCCCGGGGTGCCGCATGATGGGGATTGAGGGTCTGAACATGAGCCGTAAGATCAGCAAGGTCAGTCCGGTGGCGATCGCCGCCCCGCGCACAGGCAAGCGCCAGATCGGGGTGCTGCAGCTGATTGAATGGGCGTTCCAGCGGGAGCATGCCCGTGTTGAGTTTGATGAGATCACCCGTGAGAAAGGCGCGCGCCCCGGTGTGGATACCATCTGGCATCTGATGGAGGGCAAGAGGCTCGGCTGTCGGGTCGATGGCGGTGGCCGGTCGGATCCGCACCATGATGCCGACATCGTCGCCTCGGCCCTGGCTGTGCTGCCCGATGTCTATGGCGGGCGCCGCATGGCGTTGCAGATTGCCGAGCTAGCCCGCGCCGGGCAGCGACCCAATTGGATGGTTGGTGCCAAGCACAGATGTGTCCCGCGTGAGTGGAAGCAAAACCAGCATGGCTGGCATTCAGCCACCGAACAATGTGGGTTTGTCGAAGTGCTGCGGCGCGGTCGTATCCAACGGGTTGAAGTGCGCTGCTGCCCAGTGACTTACATTGATACAGCCCGTGATGTGGCTGCGGCGCGCCGGTGCTATCTTGCCTGGTTTGGGGCCTTGTTAGAGCTGCGCCATGTGTTTCAAATCCACTGTCATATGACCTCGCATGTGGTCACCAATCGCATGCCGCCACGAGCGCCATGGAAAGAGGGTTAAAGGAGGCCGGGCAAAGGCGTCTATGCAGGGCCTTCAGATCTTCACTCAGGATAGGCCAATTGGTGCTTTCGGCCCTTAGCGGACCTTGGGACGGTGCGCAGCTAACGGCGGCAAAGAGCCCACTTTGACCGATGCTGCGTGACGCATGAATGGCCGGTTACGCGCGCCTTGTATCTAGATCAGGCGTTGCAGCCATTGGGTAACAAGTCATCAAGATCACAGCAATGGTCTCATTATTCACCAGTGAAGTTTGGCTTCCGTCTTTCTAAAAAAGCGCGAATACCTTCGTCTGCATCATTGCTGTCTTGCGCGAGCGCAAATTGATCGTGGTCTGCTTGGCTGGCCACTCCAGCCAAGGCATTGGCGTAAGCATTGATGCTTTGCTTGCACATACGGACCGCAACTGGAGGCAAGGATGCCGCGAGCGTTGCCAAGTCCATTGATTTCTCCAATGTGGTGCCGTCTTTAGAAAGCCAATCAGCCAACCCCCAATCCAAGGCCCGCTGTGCCGGACATTTTTCTGCTAGAATGATAAGCCTTTTGGCCTTTGCCGGGCCGACTAGATTGGTAATCCGCGGCACAGACCCCCAGGACATATTCAATCCGCGTTCGATTTCTGGCACATACAGTCCAGCGCTCTCGCCCATAACACGCAAATCGGTTGCGACGCTGAGTGCTACACCACCACCGACGCACCAGCCTTCGATGGCAGAGATTGTCAGCGCCTGCACATTTTCCCAAGCCTGACACATCCGTTTGCCTGTTGTAACGGCTTCGCGACGCTCAGCCAATCCGGCGTCTCGCAGCTTCTGTGTTTCAGGGTCACTCAGATCAAAACCCATGGAGAAATTATCAGACCGGCCCGTCAAAATAACTGCTGATGTCTGATGATCACCCTCAAAACTGCGCGCTACTTCTGTAAGCTCCGACATAAGATCATAGGAAAGCGGATTTGCGGGTTTGCCCCGATCAAATGACACAATTGAGATGGCGCCCTGGCGTTCAATTCTAACGTATTTCATGGGGTTGCTGTTGCTCCATTTTTAGACTCACGACAAAACCTAGGTTCAAATCTCTGAGAAGAAAAGCGGTCTGACGATTTGGTCTAAAGCAGACGTAGGCGTAATTGCAGCGAAAGCTCACTTTGTCCGCTCTGCAGACCTTGGCGCATACCGCAGCGAATGACCGCAATCCGCCCATACCGACGAGTTTCTGCGCAGTGCAGCATTAGTCACAATGGGGTTCGGTGCCGACATTGCTCGATCGCAGCAGATGAGTGGGTAGGATGTGTCCAACAAAGGAGGGTTGACAAAAAACAGCCCCTGTTGACATATAGCACTCAACCTAACTGCGTCCGGAGGCTACCCGCCTGCCGGGCGCTTTTGCGTTGGGGCTTTCAAAAACTGTTGGTGGGACTATGGCGCAGCTCAAGGTCTGTGCAGCCGCTGGCTGCGAAGAGATATCGACGCCTGGTCTGCCTCACTGCGATGAGCATGAGCAGCGCCGCAAGGCTCGGTTGAAACAACAGCGGGCCAAGGCTCAGACCTCGCCTGCGGCCATCATGGCCCGGCGTCACCACTGCCGGGCAGGACCGCGCCTCCCTGTGCGGCGAGCTGCGGGACTACGGTGAAAGTGTTTTGCGCGGCGCGGTCGATGATGATTCATTCTTTGGCTTTATCGCCGAGCCGCCAGCGGACTGTGATCCGGCTGACCCGAAATTTTGGGCCATGGGGAACCCAAATCTGGGGATCAGTAAACCTGTTCAGGCCATGCAGGACACCCTGAAAAAGGCACTGGCGATCGCAGGGAGGATGCCAAACTTCAAACGGTTCCACCTGAACCTGTGGACCGAAGGCGCAGAGACCTGGATCGCCCGCGACGTGTGGGACAAGGGCACAGCCTGCGCGCGATTTGATCCACGCAAGCTGTATGGTCGCAAGGCCTGGGTTGGGTTGGACCTGTCCAACAAGATCGACACCACGGCCATTGTCGTCGCGGTGCCGGTGGATGGGCTGATTTATATGATCGCCTATACCTTTCTGCCGGAGGGTCCAAAGGGGTTCATCCAGCGGGCGCAGAGCGAAAAGCGGGAATATGTCGGCTGGCGCGACCAGGGCTGGCTGGAGATCCACAAGGGCGGCACGATTGACGAAGAGCTGTTGGCCAACCGGTTGGAATGGATCCGGCAGAATTTTGATCTGCAAGAAGTGGCCTATGATCCCTGGGGCATGAAGTACCTGGCCGACAAATTGGACAAGCGCCGCTTTCCAATGGTCGAGCATCGGCAGGGCTATCAGTCGATGTCAAACCCGATGAAACGGTTTGAAGAACGAGTGATGGAAAACAAGATCCGCCACGGTGGCAACCCGGTGTTGGCCTGGCAGATCGGCAATGTTCACCGCGACGAGGATGCCGCCGAGAACGTGAAACCAAACAAGAAGAAATCCACTGGCCGCATCGATGCGGCGGTGGCTGCCATCATGGCGCTGGGACGCGCTGAACATGGCGAACAGAAACGCAAGGCACGGGAAATCGAGGTGGTATGAAATTCTTTGGATTGGACATTTCGCGCGCCGGGCAGGTTGAGCCGGTGGCGGCACGGGTTGAACCGCCGGTCATGGATGCCTCTGCTGAGACCTCGGGCACAATGAGCCCCGAACCTTGGTTGCAGGATATCGGCTGGGGTGGATCACGCCCGAACAAACGCCTGCCACGGGTGACACCGCAGCGGGCCGAACAGAATGGCACCATATTTGCCTGCTGCAATAACATCGGCGGTGATCTGTCCAAGGTGCCGCTGAAGCTCTATCAGCGCAAGGATGACGGGCAGGAGGTCCGGGTGCGCGATCATCCCGCCGTCTATTTGCTGAACCGGGAATCCGCACCAGGTGTTCCTGCAAAATTGACCCGGTTTGCCCTTGTCTATGCCTGGGCCCTGCGCGGCAATTCTTATGCTTACAGCCCGCGTGACGGCGGCGGCGAGTTGGAAATGATCGAGTTGGCACCGCAGGGCGGTTGCACAATGTTGCGGGCCGGGCGCGAACGGTTTTATGATTTTGAAGATGGGGCAGGGGTGCAGCGCAGGGTTCCGAGCCGGTCCATGGTGCATATCCGATTGAGACCACCTCGCAGGTGCCGAACAATCTGGGCACGGGCAATGACACCGAGATCACCTTTGCGGATTTCTCGGAAATCATGATCGGCGATGATCAGGATATCCGCATCGCGTCGTCATCTGAGGCATCCTTTGTTGATACCAACGGCGACACCGTTTCGGCATTCCAGCGTGACCTGACGCTGATGCGGGCGGTGTCGCGCCACGATCTGGCACCGGCCCATGATGAGGCAATCTCGGTCATTACCGGCACCAGCTGGGGTCTGTAATCGCCTCGGCCTGACACGGGCTGACTGACACGGGCGGCCTGGTGGGCCGCCCTTTTCCATTCTCAAATGACGGAGGCCAGGACATGGCACGACTACTGGTGAAATTCACCCAAGGATATTCCCGCTACAACAAGGGCGACACCGCCGCTTTTGCAGCGGATGTGGCGCGGAAACTTTGCGATGGCAAAGGCAAGGTCGCCAAACTGATCGGCGATGCTGCTGATCCGGACGCAAGTAAGCCGGTTGTCATTGGCAAATTAGATACTTCCAAAATCATCGATCGAGCCCGTTTGGAACTTGAGGGGCGGGCGCACAGTCTGGCCGATCAAGAGGCGGCGTTAGAAACGCGGGCGCGGGATCTGGCCGACCGTGAAACGGCGCAAGCCACCCGCGAGGCCGATTTGGCCAATCGCGAGGCCGCATTGATCGCAACAGCGGAACCCGCTGACACCAAGGCAAAAACCGATGGCAAAAAGACCAGCGGCGAGCCGCCTGAGCAGGGCGCAAAGACGTAATCGAGAGGGGGCGGCGCAGTGGAATACATCGGTGAAGAGGCAATCCCGGCGGCGGTTTCCGTTGAAGGCTTTAAGCGGTCCGTTCACATGGTGGACTGCGATGCGGACGATGACGCCGCAATTGCATTGCTGCTGGTGTCGCAGGGCACACCCTGACCGGATCAGATGGGCTGTCGCGTGGGCGGGTGCAGGTGGACTGCTACGCCGAGAACTATGCAGATGCCGCAGATCTGGCCACGGCTGTGGGCCTGGTGCTGGACGGCTATCGGCAAGACGGGTTTCGCGGGATCTTTTTGGACGCCAGGCGGGACAACACAGAGCGCGGAGCAAATGAGGCCGACAGGCCGTTCCGCGTAACCATGGATTTTCTGACAAAATGGAGAAGCAGCAATGTCTGAACTAGACGCCGATATTGGCTATAATTCCACCTTCGGGATGGCGGATGGCGAGGCCGGGCCATTCCCGGCGATCGCTGGGGTCATCAGTATCACGCCGCCGAGCAAATCGCGGGATGCGGTCGATAAGACGCATCTGAAAAGCCCCGACCGTTACAAGGAATACTTCCCTGGAATGAAGGAAGGCGGCGAGGCAAAGATTGGCCTCAACTTTAAGCCTTCGGTGGCAGTTACACTCGATACCGCGTTTGAGGTGGGCGAGACGTGGTGCCAGATCACCTTTCCAGATGAGACCACAACTCTAACATTTAAGGCAGTGATCACCGGGTTGGAATACGGCGAGCTGGTGAATGACAAGATGACAGCAACACTTACGTTGAAGCTATCCGGCAAACCAGTATTGGCGGTGGTATAATGGCCAACAGTTTCAAGGGTGAAGCCTCAATCACCATCGGTGCAAAGACCTGGACGCTGGTCTGTGACTTCAATGCCATGGCGGAATTCGAAGAGGCCACAGGTAAGGATGCGATGAACGCTTTCGAGAAGGCGGAAGAGGGCGGGGTTTCGATCGCCGATCTACGTCACATGGTTCATGCTTTCCTGAAGCAGCACCACCCTGAGGCGACCTTGCAGGATGCAGGCAACATCATGAGCGAGGATGTTGCAATCGTCGCGAGTGTGTTGGCGGCAGCAAGCCCGACCGCAGCTGAGGCAGGTGACTTGGGAAACGCTCAGAAGTCGGGGAACCGAACCGGCTAGACTTTCTCGACATGTTGGAGAGCTACGTGTCTGCCGGGTTTGATCCGGCGGGGTTCTGGTCCCTGACGCCGCGTCTGTATCTGGCGCAGATGAAGGGCGCCAGCGCGCGCCTGGAGCGGGAACACAAGGATCGCGCCTGGCTGGCATGGCACACAGCCGTGCTGACGCGGGCGGAAACACTGCCTGATTTCTCAAAATTCGTAGGCGAAAGCCCGGTTAAACCACAATCGCCAGAGCACCTGCAGGCGATGTGCGAAACGCTGGCGCAGGCCTGGGGGGCAGGCGCACACTTCCGTGCTGGCATTGACTACCGCGTCGTTCACCTCGGCGCTGAAGACCAAATTGGACGGGATCGAGGCCGGGGCAACTGCGGACCAGTCTCCTGCGCAGATCAAGACTGCCTATGAGGGTGTTGCCGACACCAACGCCTACACTGACGCGGATAAGACCAAACTTGCAGGGCTGAACATCGCGACACAGGCTCAGGCAGAGACTGGCCTGAACAATACTAAGCTGATGACATCTCTGCGGGTTGCGCAGGCTATTGCGGCTGCCCCAATCCTCCCACCAGACACTGTGGGAACCCCGTACCACGGTATCCATCCGTATAATGGGGTTCTTGTCGGTGATGGCACTACGGGGTTGTTCTATGACAAAGCGATTGATGGGAATGCGTCTTCCGTACAAACTCCAAACTTCGAGCCGGGATACACCTATGTGGTCTACCTCCGGGACTACAGCTACACTGGCGCCACTGGGACAGAGTCGCCGAAGGTCACATGGTACAATGCGAGCAACGCAGTGGTGGCCGGTCCTGCTAGCTTCGGCACGGGTAGGTGAAGTCCGTCTGCCACAGTTGATTGATAGCCGTGGTTTTGTCTTTAAACTCGCTAGCCGCCTTGATCACAATGAAGGCTGGGCTGGTGATCAGGTCGTGCGCCTTCAATACGCGGTAGACGGAAGCCTCTGATA
>JABSSD010000055.1 GCA_013214575.1 Paracoccaceae bacterium
ACATATGCTTGCAGCGGTGCCATCATGGCATCAACCAGACTGCGAAGAGAAGCGTGACCCGGATGAGTGACCATGACCCCAAAAAAAACAAGGAAAACGAGCTTGACCCAAACACCCAATTAGAGAAGCAGTCATTCGTGTCCACTGCAGTAAATGGTAACAATAAATAAAATTTGCCACATGTTACATTGGGTTCGAACTAGGGCAAAGACATAGAAATGGGTCGTGGGCATTCGTCGAAAACTAAGGAATGCAGTTGGGGCCACAGTCACTCGCTGTTTTCGTCAGGCGACCAGAGGCGAAGTTTCCCTGGAATTGGGTGTGAGAACCTCAAGGCCTCCCTCCCTTAAGTTTCTGCACCCATCAGGTTTTTGAGGTTAACTACCAGAGTGCGGGCAATATCACTGGTCCAGTGCTTTCTTCTGCAAGGGCACGTGCCGCCGCCTCAACCTGTTCGCGTTCCATCGCAGGCCAAGCCGCTGCTTCTCCCCGCACTCCATGGGTGCGAAAGGCGTTCAGCCGAACTCGAACCGGGCCCTCCAGAGATTGGGTAAAAGCCATCAAGCTTTCGATTTCACCGGCGGTATCGGTTTGGCTCGGGACCATAAGATAGCGGAGCTCATATAGTTTTCCGGCGGTGTGCAACATCCTCGCGCTGTCCAACACCCGCGCATTGTCGCGCCCTGTTAGCCGCCGGTGGGTGTCGCGGTCAAAGGCCTTGATATCCAGCATGACACCATCTGTAACCTCCAGCACCGTCGTCCATGCCGCAGCGCCCAAATAGCCGTTTGTGTCGATGAACCGCGTCAGGTGTGCCAGCGCCGGATCGCGCCCCATCTCGGTAAAGAGGGCCTTGATGAACGGCAGCTGCATCGTGGCCTCGCCGCCTGACACGGTTATTCCCGAAACAAAGTCCTTATGCTTGCCCAGCAGAGCAAGAATGTCGTGAACACTGTAGGTCTGCACCATCGGGTTGGCATTAATCGGACAGGCCACAAGACAGGCGTCACAATGGGTACAAAGCGCCGGGTCAAACCGGATTTTGCCACCCTCCAGCGTCAGCGCATCCGTCGGGCAATCCGCAATGCAATCCCCGCAATCATTACACCGCCCGATGGTGTGCGGGTTGTGGCAGGTGATGCAATTGAAATTGCACCCCTGCAGGAACAGCACGATCCGATTGCCCGGCCCATCGACGCAGGACCACGTCAGGATCTTACTGATTTGTGCCTGCAAGGAGCTCATTTGCGACCACTCGGGGTTTGCGTTGCAGGATCAAGGTTTGCTTGGAGGCCTCGGCGCCAAGGGCGGTGGTGTTGGTCCGCGATCCCTGTTCGGCGTGAAACTGTGCGACATCAGATAGCCGGATCATATAGCCCGTCACCCGCACAAGATCATTGCCGCCTACATTGGCGGTAAACTCACGAAACCCTTTCGCAAAGGCGCCTTTGCACAGATCGGTGACCGCCTCTGGGTTTGGCTTGATGGTTTCATCCAACGTCAAAATCTCACTCACACCTGAGCCATAATATTGATGATGCGGAGCAAGGGCCAGCACATGGGTCACAGGATCGGGTTCGGTGCCATAAGGGATGCGTACGCCAGGGGTGAAACCGGTGTCAGTGGAAAGCCCGGCTTGCGAATGCAGCATCGCACGGCCCTTCCAAACGTTCTTCATCGGGCGCTTGGACACCAGCCCATCCAACAGGGCCGAGATTTTGTAACCGAGTGCGTTGGCCTGTGCATCATGGCCATAACGCCCCGTTGCGCCGATTTTGTCTTGCAACTCGTTCACCGCCTCGGCCATTGCGAAAATGCCGAACATGGCGGTAAAGCGTGTTTCATCCAGCCAGCCCTCGGTCACAAGGAAGCTGTCAAAGAACCCCGATTGGTTGAACAGATAGTCGATCCGGGCTTCGGTCAGGCGGAAATTCAGGTCGACATAATAGGGCAGCTTGTTGGTCAGGAAATCCTCAACATCATCCGACAGCTTGGCCACCTTTGCCAGATTGACCCGCGTTAACGTCGAAGCCCCGCCTTCCAGTGGCAGCGCATTATAGCAGCTGACAATACCATATCCACGCTCCCCGAACACTTCATCATGCAGCGGATGGTTGGCAATATGGGGCTTGGAGCACTTAGTGATGTTCGACGCTGCCATCTGCAAGATTTCGTCACTGCTGATTTTGGGATCGTAAAGAAAGGTCAGGTTCGGAGCGATCTGCTTTAGTTCTGCGTCAACCCGCAGGATAGTTCTGGCGACCCGGTTGTCTGTGGGGCCGATATTGGCATGCATGAATGCGTCCGGCAGCACACGGTCCAGATAGCGCCAGAACAATTTGATTTGCTGATACAGATCCGCGTCAGTCACACCGTCGCAAAACGGCAAAAGCAAATCGTCCAGCTGACCGATATAGACCGGCATGGCGGTCACCGATGGCACATGGTGATAGGCGATCATCAGAGTATGAATCGCTTCGTCCAGTGTTTGTGGCACCGGCAGTTCCAGCCATTCGCTGCCGTTTTTCAGCACCACACCGTAATCCGGCAGCACATAGCGCGGCTTATAAGGGGCGTGCCCCTCGTACATGTCACAAATCAACCGCGCCTCCAGCGCGTCTTGGGTTTCCCTGTCCAAAGCAGGGTAAGGCAGCGAGTTTTCAGCCTCCAAAGACAGGGCACGCGCCTTTTGCGCCGAACTTAGGGTCGGGTCGTTCACGATGTGACGGATGTGTGGGGTTTCACTCGGCATATCGGAGTCCTTTGATCACGGTGGCAGGCGGGCACAGCACTTGCACGGAATGTGCACAAATATGATGATACTCGCAAAGAAACCTGCTTAGAATAGCAGGTACACGCATTAATATGGACAAAAACCGCATCCATGGCTGATTTCACCAAATCCGAGGTCTTCTTTCACAATGCCGGGCCCTTAGCGTCACCCTGGCCTTATGCTGTTGCCGCTGCCGGGCGCACCTGTGTCTCAAAGTGCGATGGGATGGTCAGCCGCCAATACCACGAACACACCCTGATCCTGACGGTGTCGGGGCAGGGCTGCATCAAGGTGGCAAATGGTGAATTCCCCTGTGAAAAAGGCGACCTTGCCTGGCTAGACACCTCTAAGAAATACCAACACGGCGCGGTTGAAGGGCAGGAATGGCGTTATGTTTGGGTGGGCTTGTCGGGATATGGCCTGGACCACTTGCATGAATTGATCGGCTTGCCGGAACAGCCCGTTATCGCTGACATGGACCATCTGCGACCCAGTTTCGACCAAATCGTGCGGATGCTGGCCGAAAGACATTCCGCTGCCGAGGCCGTGACAAATGCAAGCTTTGCCCAGATTGCGTCAGATCTGTTTTCCAAGCGACGTCCCAGGATCGTCGACAGCGGCTCTGACCCGGTATCCAAGGTCATGCGGCACCTGCGCGACAACATTTCCGGCAAGTGGAACATTTCCACCCTGTCCGACATCGCAGGGCTCTGCCCGTCGCAGTTGTTTCGCCGGTTCAAAGCCGTGAGCGGCACCACCCCCAAAAACTGGCTGCGGCAAGAAAGAATGGTGCTGGCGCGCCACCTGCTGGTCGCAACCAGTGATGATATTGCAAGTATCGCCTTGCGCTGCGGTTACAGCGATCCATTTCATTTCAGCCGTGACTTCACACGTACAAATGGGCTGCCGCCGCGTCAGTTCCGTGCAAATGCGCGGGCATAGATTATTCACCCTTATGGCGGGTTTTCCTGTGCTGGCCACGGCAGCTGAACCACCCGGTTTTACAAAGCGGGAACGGAGTTCAAAGAACCACGGCCTTCGCATTTGAGCAGAGCGAGGCCTTTGATGAGTTTGCCCGAAAGACAGTTCATTCCACACATCAATGGCTCATTCAGATCGCAACAAATGCATGGGTCCGCCCTTTCTCCGTTTCAGTTTGTTCGTTATTCAGTCGCAGCGAATGTCGGTTCCCGATAAATTTAAGACGTCGAGATCGTACGACTTAGAAAATCCCAAAAAACGCTGACGGCCTTGGAACTCACTGAAATGGGTTTTTTGACAAAATATATTTTGCGCGTTGGCATCAACAGCAACGGCTTCACCACGACACCTCGAAGGTCCTTTGGCAAGGATAGAGACGTGACAATGGCAGTCCCCATTCCAGCCCGAACCAGAGCAAGGATCGAATGGGTCTGTTGTATCCGGTGTTTCACGTTTGGAGTGATCGCGCCTGCTTCGAACCATTTTTCAATAACCGGCTCACTGCCCGCCAAGGTCATCACAAAGGGTGCGTCCATAAGGTCGAGGGCAGCGATGGCGGGTTTCAACGACAGGGGGGATCCATCCAGAACCAGTGCAACCAATTGATCTGTCGCAATTGGTATCGCGTCAAACTCATCAATCCGATCCCCAAGCACGGCAATGTCCACATTTCCGTTGACCAAATCCTTTCGCGTCCTGTCGTCCGAGCCTTCCAGAATGCTTACTGAAATGCCCGGATAACGCCTGGCAAATTTGGCCAAAAGAGCAGGCAGAATCTGCGACGAAGCTGATGGCCCAAAAGATCCGATGCGGACCGCACCTTCTTTGCCCTGCTTCAGGGTCTCCAGCCGCTCACTCAGCGTTCGGATCGAGCGATCAATCTCAGCGGCATGGGCGGCGACCAACAGGCCCTCTTCTGTCAATGTCAGCGGCCGAACACCCCGGCGCAGCAATTGCAATCCTATGGCTTTTTCGTACTTGCTGATCGACCTGCTGACCGCAGACTGGGTGACCCCCAAAGCGACGGCGGTTTGGGATACGCTGCCCGTTGTCTGGAGACTCTGCAGGGCGCGCAGAACAGGAAGAGAGGGTTCGGTCGTCATCGACTATGACTTCTAGTCATTTTGTTTTGCAGAGCAATACCAGTAGTGAATTCTATCGGTGCCAATATGAGGAAATCAAATGCAACACCCAGCCAACCCAAACATGGACATGCTTCCCGCTTCCATCACCGGACCTTCTGCATGGTTGGGCAAAGACATGGTGAACGCGCCGGACACCTGGCTTTACCATTTAACGGCAGCGGACGTCAGCGATCTTGAAGCCGCCGCACAGCATTTCCAAAGCCTGGAGTTGGATGTCGGTGAAATCAGCAAAGAGACCTTTCCGCTGGCGACGTTTGGCACCCATATACAGCACCTGAAGCAACAACTTCTGACGGGCGTCGGGCTCGAAGTCTTGCGAGGGCTTCCCATCGCAGATTATTCTCAGGCGTTTGCTGCGACGATTTTTTGCGGCATCGGGGCACATGTCGGAAGCGCCCGATCGCAGAACGCAGACGGGCATATTCTGGGCCATGTTCGTGACATCGGGGCAGATGCAAACGACCCCAACAGCCGTATTTACCAGACCTGCGAGCGCCAGACTTTTCACACCGATAGTGCGGACATCGTTGGTCTGTTGTGCATCCGCGGCGCCAAGGAAGGTGGGAAATCCCTGCTGGTCAGCGCGGAATCGATTTACAACCGGATGAAGCAGCAGCGTCCAGACCTGCTGGAGAAACTGTTTGATCCAATCGCAACGGATCGCCGAGGAGAAATCCCCGAAGGGGCAAAGCCCTTTATGGAAATTCCAGTTCTTAGCTGGCACGCGGGATATTTGACCGTCTTTTACCAGCGCCAATATATCGACAGCGCCCAGCGGTTTGAGGGCGCCATGAAGCTAACCCCCGAACACATCGAAGCGCTGAATATGTTTGATGCCCTAGCCAATGATCCCGCGCTTTGTTTTGGGATGCAATTAGAACCAGGTGACATGCAGTTTGTATACAACCACTCGCAGCTGCACGACCGGACCGGCTTCCTCGACTGGCCAGAGTCCAGCCAGCGGCGCCACCTGATGCGTCTTTGGCTCTCAATAAAGGGCGACCGCCCATTGCCGACCTGTTTCAAAGAGCGGTATGGATCAATCGAGATCGGCAACCGTGGTGGGATCATCACCAATCAGACCAAGCTGCACGCGCCGCTCGACTAGGATCAAACGCGGGCCAGCCATGAGCTGCATGGCTGGCTGTTTTCTGGAAACAGACCTTGGCGCAAAATTGTTCAAGGGCATCTAAGCCCGCACAGGAGGCATTGGTGCGTCGCGCAGCGAAGGCAGCCCACCGCCCTTAGTGACGACTTGTGCCTGGTGCAGCATTGCTCGCTTAGGGCTCAAGGACGTCGTTTGATGGTGGGCATTTTGCCAGATTTTGAACCTAATATAGCTCGGTCCAAGGCCAGGGTTTGACGTCGCTTGCCGCTGTATGGAAACGGGCCGCTTTAGGCTATCCAGATGCCCAAATCGGTGCCAGAATCCGCCAGTCGTCCGTTCGGGATGTGACAGTTAACAAGGGCTTTGTTGCATAAATCGATTGAGGGGATTCATGTTGTGAATCCAGCGTGATAGCTGGCGGTGATGAGCAACTGGACACCAACGACTTACAAGACTAAGAACTGGTCGGACTACAATCGAGCCCTGAAGCAGCGTGGTTTGCTGTCGATCTGGTTTGATGC
>JABSSD010000056.1 GCA_013214575.1 Paracoccaceae bacterium
ACTTCCGATCCGACATATGCTTGCAGCGGTGCCATCATGGCATCAACCAGACTGCGAAGAGAAGCGTGACCCGGATGAGTGACCATGACCCCAAAAAAAACAAGGAAAACGAGCTTGACCCAAACACCCAATTAGAGAAGCTGCCATTCATGACCATTGCAGCGAATGGCCGCTAGTGACAGTTGTGACAGTTGGTAAGGTGCCCCCTGCCTCTCCAAAATTTCACAATTCAACCCACTTCGGGCCATTGTTTCAGTGCAGTAGAGACTGAGTCGTAACTTTGGATCACGACTTGCTCTGCCCTTGTTTTGGGCGTGACATGATTTGCCAATCGGAATGCAGGGAACTTTCGGGGATATCCGCGATGCCTACTGAATACACGGTGAACTCATATTTCCTCGGCAGTCTGTCTGACGACGCCGGTAAGGAAGGCTCGACTGTTTCACCGGCACTGGTGACCTTTACGGATGTGGACGACGATGGATTTGTTGCGGAAGGCAATGACCTTCTGCTGAGTATCTCTGTTGAGACCATGAAAGACGAAAGTATTCTGATACTAGAGGATGGTGGCACGGTCACTGGCTGGTATGTCGAGATAGAAGTCGGTGACGAAAAGCTAGCTTACTTTGTTCCGACTGACGGTACTATTCCCTCTGATGATATTCTGACTGAGGACATCGATCTTCAGGGCGATCAATCGGGGAATGTGACTGACATTGCTCAGGTCGTTCCTTGTTTTACGCAAGGGTCTTTGATTGCTACAAAAATGGGCTGTGTTCCGGTAGAATTAGTTCGTGCTGGAGACATGGTGTTGACCCGCGACAACGGGTTTCAGGAAGTCCGTTGGGTGGGGCAACGTCTGATTAGCTCCGCGTATTTGCAAGTCTTTGGAAAGCTGCGTCCCATTGTGATCCGGAAGGGCAGTTTGGGCACAAACACACCAGAAACCGATCTGGTTGTTTCGCCCAACCATCGATTACTGCTGGAAAACTACTCTGCGCAACTGTATTTAGGCGAACCCGAAGTATTGGTTGCCGCCAAACATCTACTTCAACGCCCTGGTGTGCATCGGATGAGCGCAATGGATACCAACTATGTGCACATTTTGTTTGACCAGCACGAACTTGTCTGGACGGATGGTGCCTGGACCGAAAGCTTCGCCCCCGGCCCCCAAGCTCTAAGGGGTTTTCAACAAGAGCAAAGAGATGAGCTTTTTCTGCTTTTTCCGAAATTGCGCCACCAAATCAATGAAACTGGGTTCCGGTTGGCTCGGATGGAAATCAAGAAACATGAACTGGCTCTATTGTGGTGAGTGACAAAAAGAGCCGAACAAAACCCAAAAGAAACTGCAGTCATATCCGCATCTAGGACATCGGCTCGACACCCAGCGAAAGTCCGGTATCCGCCCTTCCTGACCATTTCACCGCACCAGAAGCACTGATCAGAATGGCTTCAATGCTGTCATTCCATGGCTCATGTGAGATAGCTTATCCGGCTGCAAACACATCTCCAGACCCGCCCGCAACCGACGATCCGCAATCGACCACATCTCCCATCCGGCCCAGCTGTTGACCATTGGCGGACACTGAGCCGGAGCCGGTGGCAAGGGGGTCGCCATGACACAGCGGCCCAAGACTACAATGGGCTGCCCAGCCGTTGGACCTGTCACGTTTCAGGGCCGCCCCAAGGGCTCGTTTAAGCCAGTTTTGGTGCGAAAGCCGACGGGCTTTTCCAGCCGGGTGCCGCGTGTCTAGGGCGGCGGATATTAAAGCCATTGATGTATTCAAAGATGGCCACCGTAACAGCGCGACGTGTTTGCCAGGAATGTCGCCAGATGAGGTCTGCTTTGATGGTCTTGAAGAAAACCTTCATCGCGGCGTTCTGCGCCTTTGAATGATCCCCCGGACCATTCAATCGGCTGGCGCGGGCCACCTTGAACTCATAGCAATGTCCCTTGCCGTTCAGGAACGCCTTGATGACGTGTTTTTGTTGCTACCGAGCTGCCAGGGGATTTGAGGATCACAGAAACAGACGTCGATGCCGGCCTCGGGCTTCAGCTTTGCGTGTTGGGCCACTGGTCAGCGCTATGTCCACCGCATCTTTGCGAAATTCATCCGGTGCTGTTCGTCCCATCGTTCATCTCCTTTGTTGCACAATATGCTATCAAAGGGGCGGCACCAAACCGTGACTGGTCCAACAGCCACCTGCCACAGTGTCTGTGTCACCCCGGCATCTGGCTGACCATCTCCCGCACCTGCGTTTCTGACGTCTGGTAGCGCCCCCCGGGTGGATCGAAATCCGAAAAGGCCGCCTCACCGGGCACTGGGACATTGCAAGCGGCATGAACCTCCTGCACCCCGGTGCGGACCATAACAGCGGCCACATTGGCAGCCGTTAAGCCACACCCCGGCATGATCGAAATCCGTCCAGCCGCCTGTGTCACCATCTGTGTGATCAGCTCTGCACCATCCTGCGCAAAGGGTTCTGCTCCGGAGGTCAACACCCGGTCAAAGCCCAGATCGATTGCCTGACCCAGGGCCAGCAAGGGCGCCGGCACCACGTCGATCACCCGGTGCAGGGTTGTCCCCAAACCCGCGGCCGCAGCCATCATCCGCCGCAGCAACGCCATATTCAGGCCGCCATCCTCCGCCTGAGCCCCCAACACCACGCCCGCAAGTCCGGCCTCGTGAACCATGGCAATATCGGCCAGCATGACCCGCGCCTCGGCCTCGGAAAACCCAAACAGCCCCCCTCGCGGCCGGATCATCGCATAACAGGGTATCGGCAAATCCGCAGCGGCGCGCATCAGGCCTGCCGAGGGCGTCAGCCCGCCTTCGGACAGCGAGGAACACAGCTCCACCCGGCCGGCACCGCCCTGCATCGCCGCCATCACTCCGTCAATCGTATCAACGCAAACTTCCAGCACAGGGCTCTCCTTGACGAGGTGTCCGAGATCACCGGCCCACCGTTGCAGGCCATCAATGCCAGACTTCAGTCGGTTTGGATACCGCTTTGATTTGCAGCGAGAAATCGGCAAGGGCTGCCGACCCGGCCCAAGTTGATGCGGCGGGGATACGGTGGTGGAGATCTCACCATGCGGCAGCTCAAGGGTTGCAAACGCCCGCACAGATGTTAGTTATAGATCTATAACCAATCCTGCACCCCGCATTGAGGCCCCGGCCAAACCCCAGAAAGAATCCGTGACCATGACCGCCCCTGAGCCCCGCTTGAGCCCGTCACCTCGCTGGCGGAAACCCGTCGCGATCCTTGCCCTTGCTTTTGGCGTCCTGACGCTGATGTCCGGGGGGAATGTGCTGTTTGGGCCGCCTCAGGCGCAAGCAGCGGCAGGCAACTACATGCCTTTTGTGCTGTGGTTCAACTTTCTGGCAGGGTTTCTTTACATCAGTGCTGCCATTGGCATTTGGCAGCGCCGCAGCTGGGCCACCAAACTGGCCGTTTTCATCGCCTTGGCAACATCTCTGATTGCCCTGGGGTTTGGCTATCAGCTGATCCGGGGGCAGGCATATGAAATGCGAACCCTCGGCGCGCTGGCCTTGCGGATCGGCGTCTGGGCGGCAATCTCGGGGGCGCTGATGGGCGCCAGAGATCACCAATGAGGGCGCGAAAATCGGCCCCCGACCGCCGGGCTGACATCCTGCATGCGACCTTTGCGCTGGCCTTTGAGGTTGGCCCTGAACAGGTGACAACCGGCATGATTGCCAAGCGCCTGGGGCTGACACAACCGGCCATTTACAAGCACTTTCCCAGCAAAGATGATATTTGGCGGTCGGCGGCACAGATCCTGAGCGACCAGATATCTGCCAATATCACCCAAGCCGAGATGCAGGCCGCAGATCCGATCGCACAGCTGCAGCTGCTGGTACTGGGGCATCTCAATCTGGTTTGCGCCACTCCCGCCCTCCCCGAGATCATGGTGGCACGCGACCCTAAGGGGCTGCGGCACCAGGCTCGCCAGCAGATCCGGTCCAGCATGACGGCGTTTTTCAAGGCCCTGACCCGCGCCGTCAAGGAGGCCCAGGCCGGGGGTTACCTCTGCGCCGAGACAGCGCCACAAGATATCGCCACGTTGATTATTGGCATCATTCAAAGCCTGGTCCTGCGCCTGTTGGTGACACGGGATCCTTCAATCCTGCTCAGCGATGGCAAAAGACTGCTGGACCTGCAACTTTCGGCCTTTGCCGCCACTGCGGGCGCCACCTCTCAGGGATTGATCGAAATTTAACTAATTGCAGTTATTTCAATGCCATACAGGCGCCTCCGCAGGTAATTACTTTCGGCTCACCCGAAAGACGGGTACAGATCGTACCTCTGGATAAATCGAAAACTCGTTAATTAACAGATATTTATAGACCGTAATGAATGTGGGTATCTTATGGATAACCCGATCAGCAACCCAATTTGAGGTGTCCGCAGGCCCAGCCCCTTGGGGATGGCGTCAATCCGGCACCCTATCAGCACTATATCGGCACTATATCGGCACTATATCGACGCTTTCAGGAAAACGGAAGAAATGTCACATAAGTGAAATTTGGCGCCAAAAACATCCACGATACACATGGAATAGGTTGAGATATGACATCCAGTCGTGCCGGAAGCTGACACTTCACCAGCCAATCAGGCGCAAAATAAGCGATTTGCGTTGGCTTTCCTTGATGGGATTTGCGGTGAAATTCGTGGTGAAAAACGATCTCTCGGCAGCGCTCAGGAGCCGGGATCTCCAAGATCCCGAAGATAGTCCATCACTGCCGGGCGGACCGATTGGTCGCCGCGGTGGCGGGCATCTGCGATGATCTTGCGCAAGGCCCCCAGGTCCACCCGCAGCAACAGGGATTTCACCGGCCCGATTGAGGCCGGTCGCATCGACAGGGTGCGGACCCCAATGGCGGCCAGGCAGACCGCCTCGATCGGACGCCCCGCATCCTCGCCGCAGAAACTCAGCGGCGTGTTGCTGGTGCCACAGCGCTCGACGATACGTTCGATCAGGCTCAGAAAACTGACATTCAGCGTGTCATAGCGTTTGCGCACCCGCTCGTTCTCGCGGTCGGCCGCAAAAAAGAACTGCTTCAGATCATTGCCGCCAATCGACAGAAACCCAACTTCTTCAAAGAACTTTTGCGGCGCAAAGGCCAGCGACGGTGTTTCCAGCATCGCCCCCACGTCCAGAACCTCGGGCAGGCGATGCCCCAGACGGCGTTCGCGCTCCAATGTCTTTTCCACCTCGGCGCGCGCTGCCCGGTATTCTTCGAACTGGGCCACAAACGGGAACATGATGGTTAGCGGTCGACCATCGGCAGCTCGCATCAGCGCCTGCAGCTGCATCCGCATCACTCCGGGCTTGTCCAGCCCCACCCGGATCGCCCGCCAGCCCATCGCCGGGTTTGGCTCATCCGTGGGCTTCATATAGGGCAACACCTTGTCCGAGCCGATGTCCAAGGTCCGGAACACCACCGGCTTGCCATGACCGGCATCCAGAACCCGCTTATACAGCACCGCCAATTCCGTGCGCTTGGGCATTTTATTGCGCACCAGAAATTGGAGTTCAGTCCGGAACAACCCAACACCTTCGGCGCCCGAGCTGTCCAGTGACGGCAGGTCCGCCATCAATCCGGCGTTCATCATCAGCGAGACGGTTTGTCCGTCTGTGGTCACCGCCGGGCGGTCGCGAATGGAGGAATAGCGTTCCTGCGCCTTGGCCTGCATCGCCATCTTGTCGCGAAACGCCGCTGAGACCAGGTCTTCCGGGCGCAGATGCACCAGCCCCTGGTCGCCATCCACCATAATATGGTCGCCATTCAGCGCCTCGGTGGTGATCCGTTTGGCGTTCACGATCAAGGGAATAGCCAGGGCGCGCGCGACAATCGCCGCATGGCTGCCCACCGAGCCTTCCTCCAACACCACGCCGCGCAGGCTGCGGCCATATTCCAGCAGATCGCCGGGGCCAATATTGCGCGCCACCAGGATCGGATCGGGTGGCAGGTCCGCACTAGAGGTCGCCCCCTGCCCGGTCAAAATCCGCAACAGCCGGTTCGACAGATCGTCCAGATCGCTCAACCGCTCGCGCAGGTAGGAATCCTGAACCTGGCTCATACGGGCGCGGGCCTGAGATTGTTCTTTTTCAACAGCGGCTTCGGCACTTAGGCCACGGGCGATATCCTCCTCCATGCGCCGCATCCAGCCCTTGGAATTGGCAAACATGCGATAGGCTTCAAGCACCTGCATCTGTTCCTTGTCGCCGTCCAGCGACATTTCCAGCATCTTGTCGACACCCACCCGCAACTGGTCCACCGCCTCGTGCAGACGCTCTGACTCGCGGATCGGATCATCGGCAATTGGATTGGTGATCACCACCCGTGGTTCGTGCAGCCAGACATGGCCCTCGGCAGAGCCTTCCTGGGCCGAGGTGCCCCGCAGCATCACCGCTTGCTGGTGCAATGGCGACAATGCCGCGCCCTCGCCGACAAAGGCCCCCAGCTCGGTCATTTCGGCGATGACCATGGCCACCACTTCCAGCCCGTAGACCTCGTCCGCGGTGAACTCACGCTGTTCGCGCGACTGCACCACCAGCACCCCCAGCTTTTCGCCCAGCCGCTGCACCGGAATACCCAGGAACGAGGAAAACCGCTCCTCGCCAGTTTCCGGCATATAGCGGAACCCCTTGGCGCTTGGCGCATCCGGGGTGTTCACCACCTTGCCGTATTTGGCCACCCGACCAACCAGCCCCTCGCCCATCCGCATCCGGGTCTGGTGTACGGATTCGGGGTTCAAACCCTCGGTGGCGCAGAGCTCAAGCGTCTCCTCGTCACGGAACAAATAGACCGAGCACACCTCGGTGCCCATGCTATCGGCAATCAGATGGGTGATTTTATCAAGACGGGCCTGGCCGGCGTCATCGCCAGCCATTGCCTCGCGCAACCGCATAAGCAGTTTGCGGCTTTCAGATTCAGTACCGTCCGCCATAAGCCCTGTTCACGCAATTCGGGTGTCAGGTTGCCGTAGAGAGTCAGGCAACCTTGTCCAGATCAAAGGCATCATGCAATGCTTGGACCGCAAGTTCCATGTATTTCCGGTCAATCAGCACGGAAATTTTAATCTCGGAGGTGGTAATCACCTTGATGTTGATGCCTTCATCCGACAGCACTTTAAACATCTTAGCCGCGACACCCGATTGCGAGCGCATGCCGATACCCACCACCGAAATCTTGGCAACGTCCTTGTCTGCCACCAATTCGGCGTAGTTCAGATCGCCCGTGCCCTTGGTCTTCAACAGCGCCTGCTCGGCCCGGGCCACCTGGTCGGTCGGGCATGAGAACGTCATGTCGGTACGACCATCCTCCGAGATGTTCTGCACGATCATATCAACGTTGACTCCGCCCTCGGAGAGCGCATTGAAGATGATGGCGGCAATGCCGGGACGGTCGGCAACCGACAACAGGGTCAGCTTTGCTTCGTCGCGGGAATAGGCCACACCGGCCACTGCATTGGATTCCATGATTTCCTCCTCGGCGCAGACCAGCGTGCCCGCCTCATCACATTGTTCTTCAAAACTGCTCAACACACGCAGCTTGACCTTAAAGCGCATTGCCAGCTCAACAGATCGGGTCTGCAGCACTTTGGCGCCCAGCGAGGCCAGTTCCAGCATCTCCTCATAGGAGATCTTGTCCAGTTTGCGCGCCTTGTCGCAGATCCGCGGGTCGGTGGTATAGACCCCGTCCACATCGGTATAGATATCACAGCGCACGGCGTCGAAGGCGGCAGCAAAGGCTACCGCCGTGGTATCAGATCCGCCGCGACCCAAGGTGGTGATCCGGCCTTCGGGGCTGATGCCCTGAAACCCAGCGACCACGGCGACCTTCATGCCCTCACCGAACTTCTGGTTGATGTTTTTGGTGCCGATCTCTTCGATCCGCGCCTGACTGTGAGCGCTGGTGGTTTGCAACGGCACCTGCCAGCCCTGCCAGCTGCGCGCCGGCACATCCATTTCCTGCAGCGTCAGCGCCATCAGGCCAGCAGTGACGGCCTCCCCCGAGGACACCACCGCATCATACTCGCGGGCGTCAAACAGCGGCGAGGTCTCTTCGACCCAACCGACCATTTCATTGGTTTTGCCGGACATCGCCGAGACGATGACGATGACATCATAGCCCTTGGCCACTTCGACGCCTACGCGTTTGGCGGCGCGGCGAATGCGGTCCAGGTTGGCGACCGAGGTGCCGCCGAATTTCATCACAAGTACCGGCATGGGGACATTCTCCGGGCGTTGGCTGTTTTCAATCTCCCGCGTCATAAGCGAGCCATGGTGCAAGAGCAAGAGCCAGCGCAGTGCCACGGGCCGCCAACGCGGGCCGCCATTACCGCACTCGACGGGTTTACAGCCCGGTGAGCCGGTGCGAAACTCCTCCTAAACCATATCTCTGAAAGGAATTTTCATGCGGTTTATTGCCCTGTTGGCCTGTGCAGCCTTGATACCCCTGTCGGGCTTTGCCCAAACTGCCAAAATCGCTGGCACCGACGGCACCCGCTCCCTTGGTCACATTGATTGCGCCGCCAGAGACGGTCAGCCGAATTCTAGCTGCCCGGTGGAGATTCTACCCAAGGACGATGGCTCCGTCACCCTGCGCGTGCTGCTTCCAGGTGGCCAAGTGCGGTATCTCTACGTGACCGACGGCAAAGTCACCGCCACGGACAGCACCGGCTCAATGGCGTCGAAGACTCTAGCCAATTCCACCATCGTGCACATCACACCGGCAGAACGTTTCGAAATCCCCAATAGCCTGCTGACCGGCAAATAACGGTGTAGGGTGCGTGCTTGCACGCACCACTGCCGCAGGTCCAAACGGGGAATTTCATGCCCTCCAAAAGCGGATAGTGAACAAAACATAGACTGCCATCAGCTCCAGTCGGCCAATCAACATGGCCGCTATCAGAATCCACTTGGCAGCGTCATTCAGCCCGGCGAAATTACCGGCAGGACCAATTATACTGCCCAGACCCGGACCAATATTGGCGACAGCCGTCGCTGCGCCCGACACCGAGGTGGTGAAATCCAGCCCGGTCAAGGCCAGTCCCCAAGCCACGATTCCGATGGTGACAATGAAAAACACAAAGAAGGATATAACCGAGCTGAGAACATCCTGGCCCACAGCCCGCCCGGCATACCGCGGCGTGAACACGCCATGCGGGGATCGAATACGCTGGATCTGCGCTTTGATCGATGCAAACAGCAACTGATACCTGAAGATCTTGATCGAACAGGCCGTCGAGCCGGCACAGCCTCCGATCAGCCCGGTAAAGAACAACACGGTGACCGGAAACCCACCCCATGTCATATAATTGGCGCTGGCATAGCCGGTGCCGGTCAACAGCGACACCGTGTTGAACAGGGTCTCGCGGAACCCGACCTCGGACTGGCCGATGCGGCTCACATTCCAGAGGGTCAGCAGCAGAACCAATACCATGCCGGTGGCAAAAAAGCTGCGGATCTGACTGTCGCGCAACAGCGGCTGGGTATGGCCTGCCGTCAATTGCACAAAGCGCACAAAGGGCAGCGCCGCCAGCAGCATAAACACCACGGCAACATATTTGGTCTGGTCGGAGAAGACGGCAAACGAGGCATCGTAATTGGCAAAGCCACCGGTTGCCACAGTGGTCATCGCATGCACCACCGCATCAAACGCCTGCATCCCGGTGGCCGCGTAGGCCAGCGCACATACCGTCGTCAAGGTCACATAGATCACCGAAATCCGCGACGATATCTCGGTCGCCCGCGGTAGAATTTTGCCGAAGGTGTCAAAGCCTTCAGAGCGGAAAATCTGCATGCCGCCGACCCGCAGTTCTGGAAGGAACACCATGGCGACAACAATGATACCAATGCCGCCCAGCCACTGCAGAATACCCCGCCACAACAGGATCCCCCGCGGCAGATCATCCAGCCCCGTTACAACCGTCGAGCCGGTGGTGGTCAGACCGGACATCGCCTCAAAAAACGCATCCACAAAGCGCAGCTCGGTGGCGCCCAGCACAAACGGCAACGCGCCAAACAACGGCAGTGCCAGCCATACCCCCGTGGTCAGCAAAAAGGTTTGCTGAATGGTCAGCCCCTCGCGCACCCCATTGGCACAACTCAGCGCAATCAACCCGCCCGTCAGCACCGTGAACACAGCACTTTGCAGGAAGACCGGCCATTCGCCCTGCCCATCCCTGAGGTCAATCAGCAAGGGAAACAGCATGGTCACGCCCAAAATGGCAACCAGCAGGCCGATGACATATCCAACAGGGCGAAGATCTAACATGACGCGCAGGCTTGGCTTGCGGACCGTCGGCTGTCAAGTCAAAGGGACTGCTCCCAACAGATCGCGCCCCCGATTGGTGCAGGCAAACACCGGCCTGGACACCGCAAGTCTCCCGCCCCTGCATCGGTCATCGGCTTGCGCCGATCCTCTTGCCGGGTTGGGCGTGGC
>JABSSD010000057.1 GCA_013214575.1 Paracoccaceae bacterium
AAGGCCGGGCCGCGCCACCGATCCCGATCAGTAGCTATACTCACCGTAGATCCGGGTCAGGTCGCCGCCCCAATCGCCGTGATAGCGCTCTAGCAACTCGTCGGCGGGTACTTTGCCGCTGTCGAGACTGTCTTTCAGAGCGTTCAGGAAGTGGGTTTCATCCGGCACCAATCCGCCAGCCCCGGGCCGCGCCCGCGCCTTGAGCCCGGCCTCGGAAATCGCCACAACTTCGCGGGCCAGGTCGATCATCTTGATATCGCCCACTTGCGCCTGCAGCCCCGACTGCGAGGCCGCCACCCGCAGGCCTTCACGGGTTTCAGCATCCCAGCCCTTGACCAGATCCCAGGCGCCATCCAGCGCCGACTGATCATACATCAGGCCAACCCAGAAGGCCGGCAATGCACAGAGCCGCCGCCAGGGGCCGCCATCGGCGCCGCGCATCTCCATGTATTTCTTGATCCGCGCCTCGGGGAACGCCGTGGTCAGGTGATCGGCCCAATCGGACAGAGTTGCCTTTTCACCGGGCAGTGCGGGCAGCTCCCCTTTCAGGAAATCGCGGAACGACATGCCCAGCGCGTTGATATACACCCCATCTCGATAGACAAAATACATCGGCACATCCAACGCGTAGTCGGCATAGGCCTCAAAGCCAAAGCCTTCGTCAAAGGCAAAGGGCAACATGCCGGTGCGGGCCTCATCCAGATGCCGCCAGATCTTGCTGCGCCAGGATTTATGACCGTTTGGCTTGCCCTCAAAAAACGGCGAATTGGCAAACAGCGCGGTGGCCACCGGCGGCAACGCCAGTGCCACCCGCAGTTTCTGCACCATGTCGGACTCAGAGCCGAAATCGAGATTGACCTGCACCGTGGTGGTGCGCCGCATCATGTCGCGGCCCATGGTTCCCACCTTGCCCATGTAATCATTCATCAGCTGATACCGCCCCTTGGGCATCAGTGGCATCTCATCGTGGTTCCAGATCGGCGCCGCGCCAAGACCGATAAAGCCAACACCGATCTTGTCGGCAATATCCTTGACCTCGCGCAGGTGAATATTCACCTCGTCACAGGTTTCGTGGATGGTCTCCAGCGGCGCCCCGGACAGTTCCAGCGCCCCGCCCGGCTCCAGACTGACGTTGGCGCCATCCTTTTCCAATCCGATCAGATTGCCGCCTTCGGTCACTTCCGACCAGCCATAGCTGTCGCGCAACCCTTGCAGAACCGCCACGATCGAGCGCTCTCCGGCAAAGGGCAGCGGCTTCAGGCTGTCTTTGCAATAGCCAAATTTTTCATGTTCGGTACCAATGCGCCAATCGGATTTGGGCCGGCAACCTTCGGCCAGGTACTCCGCCAATTGGCTGTGGTGTTCAATGGGTCCGCCACCGGACTGGGGAATAGACATGAGCAGCGCTCCGTTGCTGTAAAATCATGTGGAAGGATCAGTCGTGGTGCGAAACTCAGCGACTGTCAATGCAGCCTTTGGGCTGGCGGGCGGCTGTTTTGTTTTTCCCAGATCACGACCTTGTGAGCTCCGCCGCGACGCAGTTCACTCAGCATCCGTTCGGTGCGCAATCCCGGCAGGCTGGCAAAGACATCAAACAGGATCTCGGTGCCGCTCGCAGTGACCGGAATATGCAGCGGCTCCTGCCCCGGCTGCTGCAACACCCAATGCGCCGGTTTGGCGGTGTGATCCAGTGCCAGTTGGGTCAGCTCCGAGACCGCCACCGCGCCGCCGGTCAGCGGCCCGAAATAAGCGATCTGGCCCTCGTCCACCTGCACCACGCCGGGGCCACCAGCCCCAAGACGGAACCGCATCCGCTGTGCGCCGACAACAGCCAGAGCGGTGCCCAGCGCCAACAGCACCCAGCCGCCCCAGAACAGCAGCCCAAAGGCGCCAAGCACCCAGCGCAGCCCCATCAGCAGGATAACCGCAGCGACGATAATCTCGCGCCAACGCCAGATGGCAGCCTGGGCCTCGGGTCTGATGAAGCTCATGTCGTTTCCTTCCGGTCCATGTCGAACAGAACAAGCGAGAAGTCCCCCACCCGCTGGTAACCTATGGACATATAGGCACGAACAGCGGCGGTACTAGCGGCAAATAACACAGATTGTGTCACACCGCTGGTGCGGACCTCGTGCAGGTGCAGCGCCAAGGCAAGCCGGGCATAGCCACGGCCACGCAATTCAAGTGGTGTATAGACGCCACCGACTTGCACCACCGATGGCAAGGTCGCATTGAAGCCGGTCATCGCAACCGGCTGCCCATCAACCAACAGCATACGGTGACTGTTTTTTTCAATATATCCCGCAATGTCAGTTTCTGCCGTTGCCGAGGCCTTTGGCTCTGAGGTTCCCATGACCTCGATATGATAATTGGTTCGCCATCCCACACCCAGTTCACGCTGTCCTGCCGAGAGGGGAACCAGCTCTGCCGTCTGTACCGGCGGCATTTTCATCTCGGACAAATCCAGCCGAAAGGCAGGTTCATCTTCGTTGAGCCATGTCGGCACATCATTCAGTCCAGCCGCGGCCATAAAACTACGGACCTGTCGGGTTTCGCCCAAGCATCCTGTCAACACTGCCCGATCAGAAATCAGGTCGCTTGCGCATCGCCACGTTGCGTCATCGGCATTTGGGGCCTGTAGCAGGATCATGCCGGAATTACTGATGGCAAAAACGCCAGCATCGGTACCTTCGGACAGCCAGATGGCCATGCCCTTGTCCGAAGTTCTATCATGAAGCCCGTGGTCACGCAGGTTGCTGAGCAGAAACATCGACGATTGCAAGTTGGCCAGCAAGAAAGACTGGATCCAGTCCAGATCGGTATCCTGTGCGGCCCGCCAAGTCACCCCCAGTCCCCAAGCGCCTGTTGCCAGAGGGTCATTGCCGCCACCGCTGCGGTATCCGCCCGCAGGATGCGCGGGCCGAGGCTGACCACGTGGGACTGTGGCAAAGCATGCAGGCGTTTGCGTTCACCTTCGGAAAATCCACCCTCGGGGCCGATCAGGATGGCCCAGGGGGCGCTCGACCTATCGGTGGCGGCAAGAGTTAGCGCCTTGCCCACTTCGCCCTCATCGCAGAACATCAACTGGCGGTCCTCGGGCCAGTGGTCCAGCAGCCGCGACAGCTTTTGCAGATCATCGACCTGCGGCACATAGGTGCCACCACATTGCTCGGCGGCCTCGACCGCGTGGGCCTGCAGACGGTCGCGGCGGATGCGTTCGGAATTGGTGAACTCGGTCTGCACCGGCAGGATCCGGGCCGCGCCCATCTCGGCGGCTTTCTCGACAATAAAATCGGTGCGGGCCTTTTTGATCGGCGCGAACAGCAGCCACAGATCGGGCGGCATTTGCAACACCTTGGTCTGCTCCACACAGGTCAGCAACCCGGCGCGTTTACCGGCCTGTGCAATCTCGGCCAGCCACTCGCCATCGGTGCCGTTGAACAGCGATATCTGGCCGCCAACCGCCATCCGCATCACCCCAAACAGGTAATGGGCCTGCCCCCGGTCCAGAGGAACCGATTGCCCTGCCCCCAAAGGGTGCTCTACATACAGTCTGATCTTTGCGCTCATGAGGCCCTACATATGCAAGGCGATGCCCCTACACCAGAAGAACAGCCCGATCAGGGACAAGTTTCCGATGCCGCCCGCAACAATTGGGTAGATACCCGGGCGCCCGCCTGGAGCCGCCCCTATCTGCGGCTGTCGCGGGCCGACCGGCCGATTGGCACCTGGCTGCTGCTGATCCCCTGCTGGTGGGGTCTGGCGCTGGCCATGCTGTGGGATCAAAACCCACGCTGGCAGGACGCCTGGATTTTCGTCGCCTGTGCGGCGGGCGCCTGGCTGATGCGCGGTGCCGGATGCACCTGGAACGACATCAGTGACCGCGATTTTGATGGCCGGGTGGAGCGCACCCGCTCGCGGCCGATCCCCTCGGGGCAAGTCACCGTGAAGGGCGCGGTGATCTGGATGGTGGTGCAGATTGCGCTTTCGGCGCTGATCCTGTTCAGTTTCAACCAGGCCGCCATTGCCATGGGTATTCTGGCGCTGTTTCCAGTGGCGATCTATCCCTTTGCCAAGCGCTTTACCTGGTGGCCGCAGGTGTTTCTGGGGCTGGCGTTCAATTGGGGCGCGATGCTGGCCTGGGTCGCCCATACCGGCACTCTGAACTGGCCGGCCGTCTATCTCTATCTGGCGGGCATCAGCTGGACGCTGTTCTACGACACTATCTATGCGCATCAGGACACCGAGGACGATGCGCTGATTGGTGTCAAATCCACCGCCCGGCTGTTTGGCAGTGACACCGCACTCTGGCTGCGCCGATTTTTGGTTGCCGTGGTCTGCCTGATGACACTGGCGGTGATGGGCGCGGTGATGGCCAATGGATCCATTCCAGCGCTGCTGCTGGCGCTGCTTGCCCCCTGGGCGATGGGCTGGCACCTGACCTGGCAATTGCGCGCCTTGAACACTGAAAACAACGAGAATTTGCTGCAATTGTTCCGGCTGAACCGTGACACCGGCCTGATTCCGCTTATCTTCTTTGCCGCAGCCCTGTTGGTGTGATTGATCCGCAGCGCTCCAGCCGGTAAGAAGACAAAACCTTACTTGGACGATACTGCCCAGCTATGCGCCTTTCTTCTCTATTGATTGTTAGCCTCACATTTCTGGCGGCCGCAGGCCTGAGCCTGGTCGCGGCAAGATTTGCCGTCACCGGGATGGAAAACAGCACCGAAATTGCCGTACGCCAAACTCTGGATGAAACCGGCCATGACTGGGCCGAAGTGACCGCCGACGGGCTCCGGGTTGTCTTGAACGGCACCGCCCCCGACGAAGCCAACCGATTCACCGCGATCTCGGTGGTTGGTGGCACGGTTGATGCCAGCCGGATCATCGACGAGATGGAGGTCACCCCGACAGCAGATCTGGCGCCGCCCCGATTTTCAGTCGAGATCCTGCGCAATGAGAGTGGTATCTCCATTATCGGGCTAATCCCCACCGGCACCGGCCGCGCCGCCATTGTCGAAAAACTGGCCAGAGTGGTGGGCGAGGATCGCGTTGCCGACCTGCTGGAGACCGCCCGTTATGACGCGCCCGAAGGTTGGGTCGCGGCCATGGGATATGCGATCAAATCGCTAAAACAGCTGCCACGGGCAAAAATTTCCGTGGTGGTTGGCCAGGTCTCAATCACCGCGATTACCAATAGTGCCGAAGAAAAGCTGGCGCTGGAGAAAGAGTTGAACCGCAGCGCCCCGCCGGGCCTGCGGCTGGCGCTGGACATTGCCGCACCGCGACCGGTGATCATGCCGTTTGCGCTGCGCTATCACATTGATCAGAACGGCGGCCGCTTTGACGATTGCTCGGCCGAAAGTGACGCCAGCCGGGACCGGATTCTGGCCGCGGCGGAAAAGGCGCAGCTGGCTGCTCCGGCCAATTGTGTGATCGGCATGGGCGTGCCCTCGCCCAACTGGTCCCGGGCCGCTGAACTGAGCATTGCCAGCCTTGCCCAACTGGGGGCGGGCTCGGTCAGAATCACCAATACAGATATCACTCTGGTGGCCACGCTCGAGACCAGCCCCGAGTTGTTCGATCAGGTGGTCGGCGAGCTGGAAAACGCTCTTCCGCAAGTTTTTGCCTTACATGCGGTGCTGCCAGAACCCGAAGTCGAGACCAAAATTGGCGGCCCGCCGGAATTCACCGCGACCCTCAGCCCCGAGGGCCAGGTTCAGCTGCGGGGGCGGCTGACGGATGAAACCCTGCGCCATCTGACCAATAGTTTCGCCAAGGCGCGGTTCGGCTCGGACAATGTCTATGGCGCCACCCGAGTGGTTGACGGCCTGCCTGCCAACTGGCCGGTGCGGGTGCTTGCCGGGCTGGAATCGCTGTCTCGGCTGCGGCGTGGCTCTCTGATCGTGACACCAGAGCACGTCGCCCTGCGCGGCATGAGTCACCAGGAAAACGCCACCGCCGAGATCTCAAAGCTGCTGTCTGCCAAACTGGGCGAGGCCGAAAGCTATGGGCTGGAGATCAGCTATGAGCCACCGCCGGAACCCGAAGACAAACCGATGGAACCGGAGCAGTGCGAAACCCAGCTGGCCTCCATTCAACAGATGAGCAAGATCGCCTTTGAACCCGGATCGGCAACGGTTGCCGCAGGTAGCCGGGGCACCATGGATGCGATTGCGGTGATCCTGGAGCAATGCGGCGAGGTCCGGCTGGAAATTCAGGGCCACACCGACAGTCAGGGACGCGAAGGGATGAACCAGAATCTGAGCCAGGCGCGGGCCCAGTCAGTTCTGAACGAGTTGCGCGCCCGCCGGGTTGTCACCTCTAGCTTTGCCGCCAAGGGATATGGCGAAAGCACCCCGATTGCCGACAACGGCACCGAAGAAGGCCGCGAACAAAACAGGCGCATCACCTTCCACCTAATCCGCCCCGAGCAGAGCCCGGAGCCGGAAACCACGCTGGACGGCGCGGCGCGCGAAGATGCCGCCAGTGATGCGACCAGCGAAACGAGCGGTGAAACGGCCCCCGAAACGGACGCAGTCACCGACCAGGAGATCCCCGTACAATGAACAGAACCGAGTTCATCATCACCACCGCCATTATCCTGTTTGTCGCTTTCATGATGGGCTGGTTTGCCAATTGGTTGGTTCACCGGTTCACCCGCGTCAGGCAAAGCGATGTGGCCGATCTGGACCGGATGAGCCAGGAACTGCACGAGGCGGAAGAAACCCGCGATCAGGCGATCACATATTTGCAGCAGCGCGAGGCCGAGCTGAGCAATCAGCTGGCCCAGACCGAGGCGGAATTACACGCCGCCATGGACGGGCTGCGCGCGGCGCGACAGGAATGCGAAGAACTGCGGGTCTACCACGAGGGCTGATCCGCGCCCAGGCAACGCAGTTCTGGCGGGTGCTGGCTGTGTTGAGGCCGGTTAATTGCTGGCCAATGTGGTCAGGTCCAGGCCATTTGCCGTGTCCAAAAACTGGGAAGCGACCAAATACAGCATCACAATGGCGGCCAGCCCTGCGACCCTGAACAGCGGTGTCAGGTCACGATGTGCAGGCGGCACAGCCCGGGTTATGGTTCGATCAGCGGCAGTATCTCTGGCCCGGCGGGGCGCGAGTTGCAGGCCCTGCCCGACAGGTTTCAAGGCGCCTATTGTGGCGCGACCCGGCTGCAACACTTCGACCAACAAGTAATTGCGCGGAAACCGACAATCCGCCACCGCCTGGGTCACCCGCAATGCCGCCCCCGATTTCAGTTGCACAACAGAGCCATTTTTCGGCAGTTCGCAGGTCTTGGTGAGCGAGGAAATGAAATCATTTACCGCCCGGATCACCGCCGGCAAGGCAAAGGCCGTTTCCTCGACAAAAACATGATGGCCGGTGACATGCTCTGAGCCGAAGGCCTGGAAACCGATCTTTTGACTGCCATTTTCATCTACACCGCTGGAAAACAGGCTGGGATGAATTTGCAGCGCCAGCCCTCCTGGGTCTTCCGCCGGTGACAGCTGCTCGGGCTTGAGCAATTGATCGGACGGGCACCAATGGATCAGCTCTGGCCTGTTCAGGGCGACGATCTGACTGACGACCAGACGGGCAATATGGACCCTGTTTGAAAACAGCACCAGCCCCGGAGACTGCGATCCGGAGGGCGCGTCGGGCCGCAGCAGGCTATCGTCACCGACGGTCACAAAAATGGTCTTGCGGTGGGCCTGAACAATACCCTCGGCCTCGGGGTGTTGCATTTTTGTATAGCAGGAGGTCAAGGCACCCTGAAATCCAGCCAGCGCCAGAGGGTGCTGGTTTTGCGATATCTTGATGAGGATACCGCCGGCGTTGATCAAACCAAAGGACCCGTCGCGATGATCCACCAAAGCCACAGGAATATCATCGCCAAAGATCAGTTTGAGCCGATCAACAAAGGCGGCATAGGCAAAGGGTTGGTAATCCAGATACAGCAGGGCGGTTTCAACTTTGGCAGGTCTGATCGGTGGCATGAGCATCAATTCCTGTAAGAAAATTCGGGCCCACCCTGGATACCAATATAATTTGCAGAAAATGCGGCATAAAATTGACGATATTAATAGACCGTTAACATCGCCCCATTTTGCTTGAGCTGACAGGTTTGTCACCTGGCTCAATTCGGCCAGAATTGCCCCATCTATCCGTGTCTAGCGCAATTGCCGACCTGCCTGCCGTTTTTGCTGTGTCGATCTGGAAAGCAATTCCAGCGATTAGACGGCCGGGTTCGTGGCCAAGAGCCGGGGAAACCTGCCGCCAAGATCAGCAATCCCGCGCTGGTCGAGCGTCAGGCCCCGAACCAAGGCAGACCTCACACAAGACACTTGATCGGTGTACAAAATTGCAGCAATTTCCAAACATCGGCGTTCTCCTTGGGGGAGATCGATATCAGTCTGTTACAACATCTATTTTCGATCTGGTTACACGCAGGTACGGCCAGCCAAATTGACAGGCTTCATGCCTCAATGATAAGTAAATTCAGAATTATAAGGCAGTAGTATGCAGGTATTTGGCTATATCCGGTTTTCTTACTTGGGCCGCAGCGATGTGCGCATGTCACGTGTCCCCGGGGCAACCCAGGAAGACTATGTTCAGCGCCTGTTCGACCCGCTTCGCATGGAAACCCGCTTTCATTTCTTTGAAAAAATCTGCTTGCCATCCATCAAGGCCCAGTCTGATCAGGATTTCACCATCTTCATCATGGCCTCGCAAGACATGCCGGAGCCCTACAAGACTAGGCTGGAGCTATCCCGTGCCGCAAATCCGCGTTTGCTACAGCGATGTCCCGAATATTTTGCATGCCTACCGCCCAGTAATGGAAGAGCTGTCAGCGGGATTGACGGACAACTCGGTGCATTTCCGCATGGATGACGACGACGCCATTGGCGCCAGCCTGATCGCCAACCTGCGCAAAATGGCGCGACATGCCGAACCCGGAACCTTGTTATAACTGCCCCGCGGCTTCCATCTGTTTTCTCATAAGGGGCGGCCCTATCTTTTGCCAAAGGTCGAAGCGTTCATTGCTATCGGCTTTGCTTTTGTGAACTCGCCGGACAAGATGCGCAATCCATATGCCAGCGCTCACCAGAAAGCGTTCCACCGGGTCCCCTCGAAAATGGAACCACGCCCCCACTCTTATATCCATGTGGCGCATGCCTCGGCCGACACACGCGAAACTCACAACAAACGCGTGGCGCGGCAATTAAAGAACGTCCCGGACTATGATACTGCTGAGTTCCAGGATCAGCTGAAAGTGAACTTCTCAGAAGCCTTCCCGCACAGCTCTCTGGATGAAATCTATGAGGCTGTCCTGACATCGCCAGATGTGGCGGTCAACTAGGGTCAGCCCCCATGATTTGCGCGTTCGTGGACAACAAATGCGATTTGAAGGTAAACTATAGGCGAAGGCCTGTGCGATATTGACCGCCCCCATAAAAGCCTGCCAAAAACACTGAGGCCCGACAGAAAAGGGAGCAGAGATGACTGCGCTATTTGAGACCAACAGCATTTCGCAGGCCGAAAAGGCCGGAAACTTCTGGTTGAAAGGAACAAACTGCGACCTTGTTGCCGAACTGCGGTCGGAGACACTGCTGGTCACCTTCGACAACCTGGCCTCAATCAATCAAAGACCCGAAACGCCGCCATGGGGGCCCTGGCTTGGCCCTCGGGCCAAGGCCTTGGCTATAGCATTCTGGGCGTGCAGTCGCATCATAAAGACTGGTACCGCACCTCAGAGCCGCCGGAACAGATATCAAGTCTTCAGGCCAATGGATTTTTTGACCGCTTCAAACACATCGTGTTTACCGGCACCTCCATGGGCGGTTTTGCGGCGCTGAGCTTTGCGGGACTGGTGCCAAATGCACGTGTCCTGGCGTTCAGCCCGCAGTCCACTCTCAATCGTGACATCGCACCGTTTGAAAGAAGATACCCCTACCCCCACCGCAAATTCGACTGGACTAGTCCCGAGTATCTGGATGCCGCCGAGCAGGTCGGCAATATCTCGTCCGGGCATGTGTTTTTCGACCCCAGGATCGAGGAAGACCGGTTGCATGCCGACCGCCTGCAAAGCCCGTCGCTGAGCCAGGTTCGCATTCCATTTGGCGGCCACACGCTGATCAGGGTGATCGTCAAGGCCAGCGCGCTGGACCATTTACTGACAAGCTATCCGGCAACGGGTGAGCTGGATGCCACCTTCTTTCGCCTGATGCGGAACAAACGTCAAAACAAGCATTGGGCTAAACCGTTTCTGGCAGAAGTTGCGGCCCGTGGCGACAGCCAACTTACCCGCCAAGCCTGCACCTTTATGTTCAAGGAGCACAATCATAGGTTTGCCCTCCGCATGCGCAAACGGATGATAGAAAATGGCAAGTCGGAACCAACTGAGACGGTGTAGGGTATCAAATCAAATCCGGGCTGACCTGACACTCTGGGTATTTGCGGCTGATTACCACCGCAAACAGGCCCAGACGGTACGGGTGGAACTCCAGCACGATGGCCCGAAATCTGCTCAGCTCGACATGACGTAACAGTTCCAGCTCACCGCCCTCGATCTCTTGCCCCTCAGAACGGGCTTTGGTGATCCGCCCATAAGACAGGAGCCGCATGGGCACGCACCTATGCTGGTCATTGAGACCCTGCAGCGTCTCTTGCGTGCTGGCCAAAGCTTAGTTCAGTTCTTTTTGGGCGCCCCGTGAAGCAACAGTATCTTTCGCCACAGGCTGCGAAGACGTCCGAACCATCAGCAAGGCTGAGGTCAGCGGGTTGTCAGTAAGGGGACCATAGCCGCAATCGGCCAGCAGGCTGATCACCTGGGTCTCGTCCATTTGCCCCTTTAGGGCGCGGGCGCCCAGCACAATGGCCTTGGGCGGGGTGCCGGCCATGGCCTGCACGGCGCTGGCCAGCATCTGCGCGCTCAGACTTGGGTCGTTGACAGCCAGAATATCGCAACAGGTCTGGGCCAGCAGATCACTGAGGCCCGATGCGCGGTCCACCCCGTCTTTGGGATCCACCAGAGGCGCCGAGGTGAGCGACAGTTGCGGCCCCGGTGTCAGCCCATTCAGCCGCCACAGGCTCAGCGCCATTGCAGCCAGCTCCGCGCTCCTCATGGGCGACAACCGTGACTGCGGGCCGCTCTTTGGCGATCACACCGGCCAGAAAGCCAACCCCGGCCCCCACATCCAGATAGGTCTCCCCGGGATTGAGACGCTTGAGCATCCGGCGGGCCAGGCTGCGTTCAAACTTGCCATCGGTGATCTGCTGCAGCGCCGAGGGGGTGAAGATCCGTGGGTCAGCCGGGATGCTCAGGCTCTTGTTCTCGAACATCTCGGCGGGCGGCGCATCCGGCGCATGGACCGGATCGCCAACATATAGATCGCTGGCCCGGGCCCAGTCAGACTGCATCTTGCGGCGGCGCTGCTGTTTGGCCGCATCGGTTGCCTGCTTTTCAACCGCTGACATCAGGGCGGCAATCTTGGCCGGATCGCGGGGCTTTGGCGGCTTGGCCACCACCTCGGAAATCGGAACCTTTGCGGCCTCTTGCAGGCCGGTAACAAGTTCGGTGTAGGCGGCGGTCTCCTTGAACTCGGCCAGCCGTGCCTCGGCCCGCTCAACCGCATGGAAATGCAGGTCCCGAAGCACCTGATCGCTCAGCAGGATTTCGATAATCTCATCGCAGCGCGCGCTATAACGCAGGGTGCTGTCATCATGGACTTCGTTGCGATCCTGCAGCGCCCAATAGTCAGAATTATATTTGTCTTTCTTCAGGTTCACGTTGCCGCGAAATTTCCGGATGGCATAGCTGTCGATGGATTTAACCGCATAGTGGTTCATCTGGGTCCAGTCATAGCCAACGATCCGCACGATGGAGAGCCAGCCGCGAAACTTGAAATACTCCTCCATCGGCTGGCCAGAGCCGTTCAGCCACTTGACCGTTTCAGGAAAGCCGGTTTTCAGGTGTTTGTTTTTGATCTTGGGCCGATGGATGCCCAGTTTCCAGTAGTCCGGGTCAAAGGCGAACAGCGTCTTTACCCCCCAGCCCTTGTTCCAGGTGGTTGGGGCCGCATGCTGGTATTGCTCGGTCACTGGTGCCCGCGACCAGTGATGCACACCGCTGGAGCCATAGGTGCGCCAGGTGATGACAATACCGTTGGCCCCGACCTCTTTGGCTGATGATATCATCCCGTCGAGCGAGCCGTCACCGTGACGGATACAGAGAAATTCATCGGCGTCGAACACCAGCAACCAGTCGTTGGCCCGCACCAGTGGATCGGCCTGCGCATGTTTCAGCGCCGAAGGCTGCGGCCGGATACCCTCGGCGATGACATTGCGCCGGTGATGCGCCAGGCCCAGCTGTTCCAGCCGGAACAGCATATCGTCGGTGCCATCCGAGCAATCATTGGTGAAGACAACCAGATCGGTAAAACCAATGGCCAAATGATGGGCGACCCACTCCAGAACAAAGGGGCCTTCGTCCTTCATCATGGAGACAGCCGTCACCCGCCCATGTGGGCTTAGGTTCTGTTTCAGCGGAAAATCAACCGTGTTAAAATCTTTGCTGGCCACAGAGCCCGCGTTGCGGTTCGGTGCCGTCTTTACGTTGCTCATATCACTTCTGCTCTACCCGACACTTGGCTCGCCGTGGCTTCATCTGCCCTGCGGGGCCCTGTCACGAACCGAGTGGCAATAACAGGAAAATCAGTTTTCCGGCCTGATAAGTCTCTGGGCAGAGCCGGGCGAGTAGACCATCTTGCGGGTCAATTACATTAAAGTTTGCGCGACGCGACGCAGCAATCAAAAGCGGAGATTAGCATGACAAATCTGAACCGGCGACCGGTGGCTTCGCTTTGGATCGGCGAGTCCCTTCATTATTTGAATCAGCTTTGTTTGAGGTCTCATATACTGGCCGGGCACCCCACCACTTTGTACTGCACGGATGACGTCAAAACGCCCCCGAGGGGGTCGAAATTCGCCCCGCATCCGAGATCATGATATCGACATGAGCGTCGTCGATCAGACCAGTGCGTCGTTTTTGTCGAATGTTTTTCGCTACAAGATGATCAAGAAAACCGAAGCGATCTGGATCGACTGCGATGTCTATTGCCACCGGCCATTTCCCGATGACATGCCGTTTATCTTTGCCGGCCATGGGTTTCGCGGTGCGCTGAACTGCGGCGTGGTGTCTATTCCGGCCCAGGGCGATTTAATCGATAGCCTGCTGGATTATTATGAAAACCTGCCTGATGCGCCGCCCTGGTTCAACAAAAACCAAAAGCGGAAATTGGAACGGAACGCCTCGGACCCGCTGCCGGTGCGGATTTACAAGGCCGAGCGGACCGCGTTTGGCCCGCAAGCCTTCACCTATTTCGCCAAGCAGACCGGGGATCATCAAAAAGCGCTGTCGCCGGATGTGCTGTATCCAGTGCCGTTTCAGCTCAATGATATTTTCTACGACCCCTATGGCCGTGTCGAAGGCCATTTCACCGAAAACACCCTGTCGGTACATCTCTACACCAACGGCACCAAACCCTGATGGCGCAAGAACACACCGCTGGAAGGCTCTTATGCCGATCGTATGTGCCGTCAGATTGGCATCGACCCCAAATTGGCTTCAAGTAGGAATGGACATGGGAATAGACCTGCCTGACGCCCAGAATTTGACTATTTTTTATATAGTGGAGCCGCCGGAATACGAAGTTCTGTCCTGCTATCTATTGGCGTCGATACGGTCGCATTTTCCAGCCAGTGTTAAGGCCATCGGCTATTGCCCCGAGCACCGCTACCACGAATTGCACCCCGCGGTTCACCGGGCGCATGAGCTGATGGGCGCCGAAATTCGCACCTTTTCCACCAAAGACCGGTTTGAGCCGACCTACCCGCATGGCAACAAAATTCTGGCATGTCTGGAGAAACGCGACAGTGGCTATTCGATGTTTGTCGACTCTGACGTGCTGTTTCTCAGCGACAACACAGCAGAAAACCTGGTGGTGCCGGGTCACGTCTCCTGTTCGATGGCCGCCTCGATGCTGTGGGCTGAACAATCGGTTTGGGACGATATTTACGGCGCCCTGGATGTGCCGATCCCCTCAGAGCGTTACAATCTAATGCGCCGCAGCAAAGGCCCGGTCATCCCCTATTTCAGCAGCGGGCTGGTGGTCTTCCCTGAAAACGACACTGCCAATGGCCGGTTTCCGGATATCTGGTACCAGACGGCCCAGATGGTTGATAAAATTGACGGCTTGCAGAAAAAACGCCCCTATCTTGATCAGATGACCCTGCCGACCGCCATCCGTCGCGCCGGTCTGGACTGGAATATTCTGCCCGAGGAACAGCATTTCATTCTGGGCGGTAAACTCAAAAAGAAACCGCTGCCTGACGACCGGACAATTTACACGATACACTATCGAAACACCCAAAACCTAAGAGATGTCGGCCATATGAAAACCGCCCGCAACTATCTCCAGACGCACACCGGGGAAAAATTCATCCGTCGTCTGATCAGCTCAGGCGAGGCTGAAACAACCGCCAAGTAGCGTCCCGTTTCACATCGCCTGAGCCGCAGGTCTGCCGCCCCGGGAGGTCTCAGACACCGCCGGCATCTGTTCGTGGTCAGGGTTTTGGGGCCCAATGGCGGCTTCACCTAAGAGACCGTTTGGCGCATCTGGTTGAGAGCCATTACGCAGCGCGCTGGCGGTGGCTTGCAAGAGAGGACTGCGGCCGGATCCCTGCCCGGCAGCATATTGCGCAGAAATACACCAGAGGGGTGCTTGTAGTCCTACCACCAGAGGGCCCGTTTGCGGGTTGCATCCTCTAAAGTGAGCGTGTCCGATCTTCTGTGTATGAGAAAATTGGCCGATGCTTGCAAGCTATAGGAGCATGACGGGGCGGTGCCGATTGAACCGCGCCGGGCTTAGCGGCGGCTGATTTGTTTTAGGTGAGCTGCCATGTCTGTTCTGTCCAGAGCCGCGTCGACATAGACAAAACCATACCCCGTCGCGACAGAGCTGAAGTCACGAGCCCAGTGTATCCAATGCTGCTGCCGCAGAAATTCGGCACAAAGGTCGGGAACCGGCCGTTCGCTACGGGCACAAGCCAAGTCTGCCCGAGCTTTGGCTCATGCGCTCAAATGGACGCTGCAATACGATGACAAACCAAAATCCGATCCGAGGTGCAGATCAGCCTCCACGCCACTGACGAACCCCAAAACCTTTGCCAGAGCACATTGCAACACCTAGCCTCGACAGTAGGACGCGCAAATTGGGAAATAACAGTTTAGGGAGTTAACAGCATGAAGAAACTATTGTTGACGATGGCGGCTCTGATTGCTCTCAACACTGGTGCAGCCACAGCGCAAGAAACCAAAAACTATAACTTCGAGCGCGGTTATCCCACGACCGTTACCGTGGAAAAGGCCAACGACGCATCGGACCTCCGCCGGGCCATTGAGGCGTACAAGTTTTTCTTTCCCACCATGGGCACCGAGGCGGTCATGCAGCAGGTGCTGTCAAACAACGCCAAGGTCAACGAAATTGGCCACGTGATGGCCACCTGGCCGCGTATCCAATTCGGCGCCGCCAACTCCGACACGCCTTACGCCCTCGCCACCATAGACCTAAAGCTTTCTGGGCCGATGGTGATCGAGCTGCCACCAGGCCCGTTTATCGCCCTCGTAGATGACCACCATATGCGTTGGGTGCAAGACATGGGCACAAATGGACCGGAAAAAGGAAAGGGTGGCAAACATCTTATTCTTCCTCCTGGCTACAAAGGCGAGGTGCCCAGTGGCTACTAGGTGGGCCGAAGCAAGACTTGGAAGGTGGTGTCGTTCATCCGTCTTTTTCCCGCCGATGGTGACGTCGACAAGGCGCTCTTGTCGGTCAAAGACGTTAAAATTTACCCACTGGCCAAGGCCGGACAGCCGTCCACCTTTCGTTACATTGATGTCAGCAACTATACGATGCAACTGCCGATTCTGAAGTGGGAGAACAGCATAGAGTTCTTCAAACAACTGCACGCCGTGATCCAAACAGAAACGGCTCCAGAGGAATTCCGTTACATGTTTGGTATGCTGAAGCAGTTAGGGATAGAAAAGGGCAAGCCCTTTAATCCAGACGCTCGCATGGACCGCATACTTAACGAAGCGGCCCAAACAGCAAACGACGAGATGAGGGCTACGTTCACTGCCCAGCGTGATCCCGGATACCGTCCCTGGAAGGGCCGCGCTTGGGAATGGGCAATTTTGCAGGTTATCGACCCAGAGACGAAGGACTTTGGACCTCGGGGCTATTACAATCTTGAACCCGCCGAGTCGTATTATTGGATGGGCTATGGCGCGTCAGCAGCGATGGGCGTGCCTAAAGCCGGCGCGGGCTCGGTTTACTGGTTGGGCTACCGCGACAATAAGGGGGCATACCTCGATGGCGGCAAGACTTACAAGCTGACCGTTCCCGCTCCGGTGCCTGTGGATCTGTTCTGGTCACATACCGTTTACGGTATAGACACGCGCACCCTGATTGCCACCGACCAGGACCGGGCGGCGATACGCTCGCACATTGAAAAGCTAAAAGTAAACGCCGATGGCTCCTACACGCTCTACTTCGGCCCAAAGGCTCCCGAGGGTAAAGAAGACATGTGGATCAAGACCATCCCGGGCATAGGATGGTGGTCCGCTTTCCGTATCTATGGTCCGACAGCAGCGGCCTTCGACGGCACGTGGAAACTCGACGACTTCGTCGAGATGAAGTAGCGGTGTAAACTTGGCAGTCCTAAGCTCACCCACCGGCGTACAGTCGATAAAGGAGCTATCATGGACCGACAAAACGGTAGACGGTGTGCCGATCACACGGTTTCGATGTAATTCCGGGGCAGCTACTGGTCAGTCCTGCTTTGTTTGCGACTGTTGGCGATGGCGGCCAGCCATTGGTGCAGCCACGGCAAAAGCAAACTTTGTTGTGCACCACCTCCATCCTTCGGTGAAATTGCTGCATCATCGACGAAGATCCGCAAATCGAAAGCTGCACTGCGGCATCGCGTTGCTCTGGCGAAGTCCGGTTTGCGCCAGTTGGGCCAGTAAAAGTGAACTCGGCAAAGTCCGCAACCTGGTCTCTTGTGATCAACGCAGCGAAGGTCCGCAATCGGCGCGAGTTGACCTGTCTCCATGTTGCTGAACTTTGCTGCACAGTGTAGCACCAGCGTAGCACCGCAAGGGATACAATCAACGCAAGCAACCACCCGAAGGTGGCTGTAAGTGCTTGTGTTTATTATAGAAAATTTTGGTTGCGGGAGTAGGATTTGAACCTACGACCTTCAGGTTATGAGCCTGACGAGCTACCGGGCTGCTCCATCCCGCGACAGTTTTGTTTGGGCTACCGCTTACGCTGCTTGAGCCCAGTCTTGTTTGTCCTACCGCCCG
>JABSSD010000058.1 GCA_013214575.1 Paracoccaceae bacterium
GCTACCAAAGGTCAAAGCCAAAGTGAAACACCACAAGGCGATGGACTGGCAAGAGATTCCTGCATTCTATGCGGATTTGAACACACGAAAGGCGATGGCGGCAAAGGCTCTGATGTTTACCTGCCTCACTGGATCGCGAACAGGCGAGGCCCTTGGGCTACGCTGGGAAGAGATTGACTTCGAAGAACGCCTATGGACGTGTCCGCCTGAACGTATGAAAACTGGCGAGGCGCACCGCGTTCCGCTGACAGATGAAATGCTAGCAGTTATTGAACCTTTGAAAGAGATGAGGTCCGATTTCGTGTTTGAGGGGCAAAAACGGCACAAGCAGTTGTCAAATATGTCGATGTTGATGCTGTTGCGCCGGATGAACGTTGAAGGTTTCACCGTGCATGGGTTCCGGTCGACATTTCGAGATTGGGCATCCGAAGTTGCAAATGCGCCAAGGGAAGTCGCTGAGAAAAGCTTGGCTCACTCAATTGGTTCAGAAGTAGAGCGCGCATATGCACGGTCTGATCTGTTGGATAAACGCCGAGACCTCATGAAAGCGTGGTCACATTTCGTGGCGGGGAGGTGAAATGCCCCAAGAATTTATAGTTACTAGCGTTACAAAGTCGACCTCGCAGGACACGCCTGAACATACAGTGATACGCTACCAAGTCGGCACACGTAAATTCATGCTGACTCTCGCGGATCACAATCAGATTGACGAAGATGATCTGAACAGCGCCCAAAAAACTGTCGAGGAACACCTAAAATATTGCGCTCTACATGGGCTGAGTTACTTTGATCAAGGCATGAACTATGCCGAGGACGTCCGCGAACGAACTGAAACACGTTTACGCGACTTAGGTTTGCTTGAAGCGCATAGCATCGAGGAAGTAATTTTCAAAAATCTAGAGCGCGCGAGCACAGCAGGAACCAAGATACACTTAGACGATCAACCATCGCTTGACGAGTTGGCCAAGGTCAGAGCCCTGGATCTTATCGACGAAGTCATCGCTTCAGGGGATTACCTTTCTGAGGCAGGATACCTTGCCCGTATTGTGTATCATCTCGACGTCGATCGGAATGATTTTATGATCGGTGTTTTGTGGAGCGAGATGAACTGGTTCTTAAACCACGAGCGCTCGGCGCTCTATGGTGAGAAGTTCTCGAAGTCTGCAAATACTGCTCCAGCAACCCAGGCGCGGCAACGCAGAGCAAACGAAGATGTGCGCGCAATCATTTCAATAGCCAAGCGTATCGACCGTGCACCCTATTTGACGCGCGATGGCAAAGTTAAGATCCGACCTCTCGCTAAAGCTGTGAAGGAAACCCTCGATCTAGGTGCAACTCCGCGAAACTGTGGTCTGCGGAAGATTGAGAAGGTCTTGCGCGAAAAATTCAAAAAGTGAATTTACGTCGAAATGCCTCTATTCAATTCGCTTCGATTTTGCCCATAATTGGGGGCCAATGACAGCAACTGAACGGAGCTGAACAATGGCTGATCTGTTTGACGAAAACCGATACTATGTGCTTGGTGATCCCGAGTTAGACCTCATCGGGAACCGCGACAAGCTCGCCCAATGGCGTCATAGGAATATCGGTCCGGCCTACTTCAAGCTCGGGCGCAAAGTTGTCTACCACGGGCGCGATCTCAATGCCTGGGCGGGCGCAAATCGGATCGATCCGAACGCGGACAACGCTGTCTAATGTCCGCGCGCCTTCCAGTCACACCACTCTTGCGAGTTTTGAATGGTTCTCCGACCATTGGCTCGGATCATCGCCCCTCGGCTGATTGTGGGTGGGCCTGATCATGCCAGCCAGGTCAAAAGCAGAGCAATTGGATCTCTTTGAAGGGCTCGCAACGAGCTCAAAGCCGAAGGAGGTCGCTCCAAACCGGCTTAATACTCCCTGTCCTCAATGTACTGAGCAATATCTGTCAGACCATCAGGTTGCCGCGCGCTATGATACATCAAAGGCAACCGTGTGGCGTTGGCACAGCAACAATTCCGATTTTCCTCGGCGGATCAAACTGAGCCCCGGCACGTCGCGCTGGAAGCTTAGCGAGCTGGTCCGGTTTGAGGCGAAATGCAAGTCGTGAGCACGTCGCGCATCTTGGCACAGCCCAAGGGTAGGTCCAGATGAGCAAATCTTACAAAAGTGTGTTTCTCAAAAAGAACAGAGTGTACTCTGTCGATCAGTTGACGACAGCGTATTCAGTCACGGCAAACACGGTATCAAACTGGGTTGGAGTAGGCTTGAGGCCATCCGATGACCAAAGACCGTATCTGTTCCGAGGTGCAACGGTTCAGGAGTTTCACAGACGCAAACGCTTCGAGGCGCAAAGTAAGCTGCGGCCTGGTCAATTCTATTGCCGCGGATGCCAGATCGCGGTGTTTCCCCAGATCGAAATGATCGTTGATTGCGTCGCCAAAAACGGAAGGCACATGTACTCTGCCGAGTGTCCGCACTGCCCGACCAAGCTTCAAAAGATATCCGGTGAGACTGATCGAGACTTGATCGAGGATTGTCGCAATCCAAATACCCCCACGGACTGCCTACACGAAGAAAGTACGTCAGTTTGTGGGGGTATTGGGACGTGCGCTGGAAAAGATACCCCAATTCATCAGGCGGAGAACGACAGGATCATTTACAAGTGGCAAACCTATGCGGGTGGTTACAGTGACAAAACGATTGACAAGCACCTTGCCGCAATACGGTTCTTTGAGAGTAATCTGGACGGAAAGCCCTTTGCCAAGCTCTCGACGGATGATTTTGCTGTGGTGCGCGATGAGCTGAAAAGACGTGCAAAGACGTGCAAAGACGTGCAAAGACGCAGGCTCCGGACAGTATGGCGGCGTCAACCATAAAACATACCGTCTCGCATCTCACCGCATTTTTCGATTGGCTGTTAAAGCAAGATGGCTACAGGCGCCTTCCAGGAGATTTTGCAGGGTATCTCAAACTACCAAGATCAGTCGTGGCGCAGTCTGCGCAGGTTAAGCAGAGAAAATTCCCGAGCCTTTCCGAGGCCGAAGAGCTATTGAGCGCAATGCCCTCCAAGTCTCTGGTCGATCTGCGTGCTCGCGCGCTTTTTGCTCTGGCCTTTCTGGGGGCATTGAGAGCTGACACCTTGGTATCCCTTCGGATTAAGCACTTTGATAGAGAGCGGAGGCTCATCTTGCAGGATGCCAGCGTCGTTCGGGCAAAAGCAGGCAAGAGCCTCAATGTCTTCTGGTTCCAGATCCCAGCGGCTTTTGAAACGGCGGCCGTGGATTGGGTTGATCGGCTTAAATGGCTCGGATTTACGAGAGACGACGCCCTGTTTCCCGACATGAAGTATTTGAAACACCGCATCGGTCTAAGTGAACGCAATGCCGCCCCGGTTCCGGTCATGTCCACAACGCATGCTGTGACCGACGCGTTTGCCGTTGCCTGCCGAAATAGCGACACGAAATATACGCCGCATGCTGCCAAGCACACCATCGGTGCTGAACGCGATATCCGCGCTCTTACTCACGAAGAGCGCAAAGCGTGGTCGCTGAACATGGGACACGAAAGTGAACAGACCACCGAACGCCACTACGGGACGATGCCAGATGATCGGCGATTTGAGGTCTTGGAGAACATTGGCATCAAGAAAACGATTGATCTCAGAAACTTGTCAGAAAGTGAAAAAATCAAGATTTTCGACGGTATATTCGAGGCACTCGGAGATAGAGTTTAGCATCAAAGGGTTCAGCCTTCTGTTGTTCTTGCCGGGTAAAGCGCACTCGCCCAAGTTGCCCGAAAAATCCTAGTATGCTTGGTGCGTCCGCAAAAATTGGCTGCCGACATCAACCTATCGACTTCAGCGACTTATAGACGGTCGCTCGACCTATACCCAGCTCTCGGGCGATGGCGGTAGCCCCTATCCCCGCTTGCTTCATTTCCTTTATCTTTTGGTCATCCACAGTCTTGGGGCGACCCTTATAGAGCCCCTTTGATTTAGCTTTGGCGATGCCTTCGGCCTGACGTATACGAATGATGTTTCGCTCAAACTCAGCAAAAGCGCCCATCATTTGCAGTTGGAGCTTCGCAAAGGCGTCATCCGAATTTGCGGTAAAGGTCAGGCTCTCGGTCAGAAAACTGATCGCGACCCCTTTGTGGTCTTGGTCGCAAGTTTAATTCCTGCCACGTCAGCCAAAATGATCTAGTTCACAGATGGATAAGACAAGCGCCGCTAGCCTGACACGTACGATGCACATCTTATTCAAGTAAGGGGCAACACATGGAAATTCTGGCGCTGATGATCTTTGCCCA
>JABSSD010000059.1 GCA_013214575.1 Paracoccaceae bacterium
CGAACTCATCGACTCTCCGCGTTGCCAACGATCCCAGATCTCTGACTTCTGTTTATCTGTAAAAAAATGTCTGCTGCGATAGGCCATGATTTACACTCCATCTTTCCATAAAGACTAAAGTGTTGCGTCGACCCGTTGAAACCGCCGCGGATTCCGGACCTTCGCTGCAACAGACTTCAATGACCGCTTTCCTGCAAGCTAAGAAATGAGAAGCCTGGACAGCACTCGACATCATATTGCGGCTATACACTGCCCGCGATCCCGGCCTCGGGGTCATAGAGGTAGTTCTTCCGATGCAGCTTGGGGTGCGCTCGCCAAATTTTGGCGCTTTCCTCAAAGAGCGCGACGACGCGCTCGCGTTTCATCTTATGTTAAATCTCGAACGTTACGATCTCAGTGATCATCGGTGATCCTCCCTCTCTCGGGAAAAGATGACACGCGCCTTGGTGAATTTCCAGCCGCGAGGCGATGCGAATGTCTGGTCTGATGGGGTGCCATCCATTCTATTTACTCGCTCCATTCACATAAAAAGATCGCTGACTTTTTTTAATGTAAGTCCAAGCAATAAAACGACTTGTTTTTTGCCCCTGTGCCATTTCGACGACTTTAAAATCAGCAACTTTAGCTTTTCCCAAAATTTTGTAGAGTGGCTGGAGGTTATCTTTTTTCGACACCAACGAGCTAAACCACAGGCACTGGTCGGCGAACTCCATGCTCTGTTCAACCATGCGAGCGATAAACTTTATCTCGCCACCCGGACACCACAGTTCAGCGTTTTGACCGCCAAAATTGAGCTTTTTTGAATGCCCCTTGCCAAGGTTACCCCACTTGCGTTGGGTGCCTTTAGTCGCTTGTTCGACGGAAGCATGGAACGGCGGGTTGCACAGGGTGATGTGAAAAGCATCGTGGGGTTCGATCACTCCTCTAAAGATATTCTCACGTTTATTTTGTCGTCTGAGGGTGATTTTCAGCTTGTTGAATTGGCAAATCTGCTGTGCCGATTTGATAGCGACCGGGTCTATATCGACGCCAGTGAAGTGCCAGCCGTATTCACTCTGGCCAATAAGGGGGTACACCAAGCTAGCACCGGTGCCTATGTCCAACACTTTGACATTACGCCCACGAGGGATTTCTTGATTGTTGCTGCAGGCAAGCAAGTCCGCCAGATAGTGGATGTAGTCGACACGACCGGGAATCGGAGGGCATAGATAATTGGCAGGGATATCCCAAAAATTAATATTGTAATAAGTCTTTAGCAACGCCCGATTAAGCATACGGACCGCCCACACGTCTTGAAAATCAATAGTCGTCTGACCGAGAGGGTTGCTGATCGTGAATGCCTCAAGTTCAGGTGAATGCGCTACTAAACGCACAAAATCGTAACCTTCTCTGTGTTGATTACGGGGGTGCAGCATAGTTTTGGTGGCCATGAGGAAGCCTTTATTAAAGTTGGTGGAAGGTAACTAGCCAAACCGTTCGTTGATCTTAAACCCTCATGCACAAATAGTAAAATTACTAGGGTGTTACATAGGAATGATAGATTGGGAGTATCCGAAACTCTGTGTATGAGGCTTAGCCCACGCGGTTTCAATGGATCATTTGTTGAACCGTTCGGGGCATATGATAGCAATTTAATTTCGGGCGGCAAGCCATTCTCTGACGCAGCGGCCTGACCGTTCGTTCTGGGTGCAGCATCCGTCATTTTGGGCCCATTGCAGACTTTCGCTGCAGGAAGCACCGGGTTCCGCAAAGGGCCGTTAGCTGCCTACGGGCTAATCTCTGTAAGGGTTCTTTGCGCTGCGGCCAAAATTGGATCTTCGCCCAGCAGCTTTGCCCGTCGCGCTCAGCCATCATTATCCCTTTCCGCATCAAAGCTGGTGATCAGGGTGCCGCCCAGGCGGTGGGTGACCTGCGAGACCAGCCATTGGCCACTCAGGGCTGGGTGGATGCCCTTTAGATCGACAAAGCCCTCGGCCAGCAGGTCACCGTTAAACCCGGCAAGCTGAATGGAGATCTTGCCACTGGCGCGTTTGCTGCGCTGCAGGGCGCTGTCGGCGGCGCGTTGGGCCTCAGCCTGGCTGGCGTGGCGGTGGCGCAGCTGGAGAAGGGGGTCTTTGTCGCCCGCGCTGACCTGGTTCACTTTGGCTGCGCCCAGCTCGGACCACTCGGCAACGGTGCGGCCATACTTGCCCCGGCCGGTGACTTTCCAGTTGCCCCGGCTGATCTGCGAGATGTCGATAACCGGCACTGGCAGCTCGGAGCCATCGGCGGCTTTGCCCTCGCCACGTTTGACAAAGACCAGCGCGCCGCCTGCCGGTTTGGCGGTGGCGTCCAGGTCACGCGCTAGGCGGGTCAGGAAGTTCAGATCACTCTCGGCGGTCTGCGCCAGATAGCCGTAAAAGTGGGATTTTAAACTCTCAGATACGGCGGTTTTAAGACCGTTTTTACCGGCGATTTTGGTGACGATGTCCAGGACAGCGCCCACCTCGGGCAACTCGATGCGGTTGTCCAGAGTGATCTGTACTGTGTCCGATTTCTGCCCAACCTGACCAGTCAGAACGAGGTTGACCAGGCGGTCCTTGAATAAGGCGGCTTGGCCACTGTGAAGCTGACTGCGTGTTCTGGCTGATCTAATCGACCGCACCGAGGTTTCAAAATCCTCTGGTGCACACATTGCCTTGCCATAGTGCGTCCGCGCAGTCCCAGCTGGGCGGATCCAGATAGAATAGCGCGGAGCCGGTCATAGCGGGTGATGAAACCAGCTTAACCCCTAGAGGTCAGAATCGAGAGGCAAAGACGGTGGGAGGGAAGGCTCAATGGGCAGGGTCTTAGGTCACTTCAGCTCGCAGCCAATTGCGCACGGCTACATCGGTAACGCAGAGTTTGCGGGCGATTTGCACCGTCAACAGACCTTGGGCTTTGTAAGCGAGGGCGCGCCACTTTTTGGCCAGAGGGACGCGAGGCTGTAACCTGTCAGATATTTCCGTCAATGCTTTGGCCTTGTCATACCCCAGCAGGGCGACGACGCTAGAGCG
>JABSSD010000006.1 GCA_013214575.1 Paracoccaceae bacterium
ACATCGCATGTCGCGCAAACCACGCCGTGCCCGCAAGCATCAGAAGCCGAAGTTCAACCGCGATGTCAGTATCTTATTCAGGCCAGATGATGTCGCTCACCGCCGCCAGTTCGGTCATTCACTGCCCGACAGGCGATTGCGATTTAATGCTGTTCGAACAGAAACTTGGCCAGACAAACGTGACCTCTCTGGTTGAACGCGTCAGCCGGTTCACGGTGATATTGAAAAATCCAAACAAGCGCACAAAGCCCGTAATGGGGAAGATCATCAAAGCAATCCGCGATCTACCCTAGGTCGCGCGCAGATCCATTACATTTGACCGCGGCACTGAGTTCGTCAGCTGGCCACACCTGCAGGCTGAGATTGGCACCCTGACGTGGTTCTGTGATCCGTCCTCACCTTGGCAGAAAGGCACAGTCGAGAACACCAACCGGCGAGCCAGACGCTGGTTGCCGCGAAAACGTGACATTCGGTCTATGTCTGACGACGACATCAAAGAAATCAGTGACCGCCTCAACAACACACCCCGCAAATGCCTTGGATGGAAGATCCCCGCAGAGGTGTTCAGAGAAAAGATGTTGGAGGAAATGAAATGACCGCCCTACCCTGACAGCCAACAAGAGTCGCAGTTCAGGTATCGCTCACAGGTGGCATGTCACTTTGCTTCAGCAACGACACGCCGCTGGATGCGGGCAGATGATCTTTGGCCGCCGCGGCAGCGACGGTTTGGTTTGCCCCTCCTTTAGGGAGGGACAAACTAGTGGATCAGAGCCAGCGACAGTTGCGGGACAAAGCTGACGACCATCAGCACGCCAATCATCAAGGCGATGAAGGGCAGGACCGACCGTGCAATCAAACCAAAACGCTCTTTGAAGGCCCCGGAGGCGACCAATAGATTTAGCCCCATGGGTGGCGTCAGCAAGCCGATTTCAAGGTTCAAAACCATGATGATACCCAGATGCACCGGATGAATGCCAAAGGCCGTTGAAATCGGCAGTAGCAGCGGCCCGAGGATCAGCAGCGCTGAAATGGTGTCCATCACCGTTCCGACAAGCAGCAAAAGCACGTTCAGACAGAGGATAAAGATGATCACATTGCTGACATTGCTTTGCAGCCAACCGGAAATCATATTGGGCACGCCTTCGGAGGCGAGGAATATATTGACGCTGACGGCGATGGCAATTATCGGAATCAGGCTGCCAAGCAGTGCGATGGTCTCCTGAACGATCAGATACAGATCCTTAAGGCCGATTTCACGGTGCACAAAGGCCTCTATAAACAAAGCATAGACCAATGCGACCGAAGCGGATTCCGTCGGCGTGAAGAAACCTGAATAGATACCGCCAAGAAGCAGGATCGGCATGAACAACGCCGGGCCGCCGGATTTCAACGCCGCTGACAGCGATTTCACGTCTTGCGTGGGCAAGGCAATCTCGCGGTTCACCCACAGTGAATAGGCCACCATAACGCTGGTCAACAAAAGCCCCGGCAGCAATCCTGCCAGAAACAGATCAACGATTGAGGTCTCTGTGGCGATGCCGAAGATAATCAGCGGGATCGAGGGCGGAATGATGATGCCCAGGGTGCCGCCGCTTGTCAGCGCGCCCAAGGCAAAGCTCTTGGGATAGTTCTGCTGCAGTAACGCTGGATATAGCACCGCCCCCACCGCCAGTAAGGTCACCGGAGATGAGCCCGAGATCGCCGCAAAAACAGCGCAGGACAGGATCGAGGCGGCGCCCAGACCCCCACGCAGGTTGCGGGTCAGCGCCACCATGACATCGATCAGGCGCTTGGCGATTGACCCCCGTGTCATCACCGCACCAACAAGGATGAACATCGGAATGGAGAGCAAAGCCTCTTTGTCGATGGCAATCCAGGCGTCTTCGAGCAGGTAGAGAACGTCGCCATCTCCCCAGACCAAATGCATGAAGCTGACCACAACAGCCAAGATAATCACGATATTCTGGCGCAACGCCAGCAGGACCACGACGAGGGTCAGTAATATCAGGGAAGCGGGCATTAACTGACCTCCTGTTCCTTGGGCTGAAGCCCGGGTTGAATGGCGAAGATGAGATAGCGCAGACCTGCTGAGGCGAGCCCATAAGGCAGGGCAAGTTGCGGGATCCAGATTTCAAGATCCAGAGGCGGGGTTGTGAAACCCATCGCTTTGTTTTCAAGAACAAGCAAGGCGCCAAAATAGGCGCCGGAAAACATGACGGAGGCGCTGACCAGATGGCCCAACCGGGTGGCCGCAGGCAAAAGGCGTTGCGGCACGACACCATCCAGAACGGATGGCCGGATATGGCGGTTCAACCCCACGGCAACACTGATGCCGATCAGGGCGGCGCCGTTTGCCAGCAGCACCGCCGCCCGTTGGCCGCCCCAAATGGAGTGCGACAGAAGTTCACGAGACACCACATCGGCAAACAGGATAGCCGCGGCGATCGTGTAGAACGCCCCGGCCACCAGTGTTTCCACCGTCAGCAAACCCTTGAGGAAGCCACCCATAGGTCTTATCCCGAACAAGCCGCACGGGCCGCTACAACGGCGTCGTACACCCGTTGCGAGTCACCCCCCACTGAATCGATCAGCTCTTGCTGCATGTCGGCAGTGAAATTGGCGGCAAATGCGGCGCGCTGTTTCGTCGTCAGATCATGGATGGTGCCACCTTCTTCGACCATCTTTCCTTCAAAGTAGCTGATCGCGCCCCGCACCTGTTGGCGCAGCAAATCGGCAGATTCCATGGATGCCATGAACTGTTCTTGTTCGTCTCCGGACATCTTGTTCCATGTCTTCAGGCTGATCAAAGTGACTGACGGCTGATAGATGTGGTTGGTCCGGGTCATATGCGGTGCGATTTTGTGAAGACCGGTGGCGATATATGAGATTGTTGGCAGCTCGCCGCCGTCGACAATCCCGGTCTGAAGGGAGGCCGCAACTTCTGCAAACGGAAGCGGCACTCCGCTGGCGCCAGCACCACGCCACAGAATATTGCTGTTCTTGACGGGCGCAACCCGCATTTTGAAGCCGGCGATCTGATCCGGTGTGGTAATCGCTTCCTTGGAAAACAGAATTTGCCAGCCAAGTTCCGACCATTGAACAATCTTCAGGCCGCGCTTTTCAAACAGTTCGTCAAAGACAGGCGAAAGATGGTTGTCCAGCGCGCAGTCAGCCTGCTCAAAACTATCCCAGAAAAAGGGGGACACCAGCATCGTGACCTCTGGTACCACAACCGCCGCTGCCGCGACCGAGAAGCTACCGACATCAAGCCGCCCGCGGGCGGTTTGCTTGATGGTTTCAACCTCGGCGCCAAGCTGACTGCCCGCAAAGATCTCCATGGTCATGGCGCCGCCGGAATTTTCGGCCAGATTTGCGGCCGATTTTTCGAAGTGCTTGACCCAAGGCGTGCCTATCGGCGCCGCAGTCGAAAATTTCAATGTGTCTGCTTGTGCCAAGCCACTTGTAGAAATGGCCGCGACAATCGCCGAAATTGCTACTTTTCCCAAAAACATAGGTTTCTCCCTGATCTATCTCAAAACTTGGATCATGCTAAAGTTGGTCATAAGGTTTATGAAACAGTCTTTTAAGTGTGTATAGAATACATTTTTTAGGTGTTGCGCTGAGCAATGTCTGCGCTGTTTTCAACCGCCGAGCCAAGCAGGTGATCAAATACCCCCTCTTCCGAGACCTCGCGGCAGGTCTCAAGGACCATTTTCACGATTGCGGACCGGTAGGACGCATTGGTGTAGGCGACCCCAAAGCTCGGGGCATCGCGCTGGCCCCGGATTGGTCGGGCCACATATCCATTCTGACCGACCTTATCGTTTGGTGTGCAGATATTCATGATCGCATAGCCAAAGTTCGCAGCGACCAATCCGCGTAAAACCGAAGAGCTCTTGGTGGTATGAGCGATATTTGGTTCCAACCCTTCTGCCTTGAAAATACTCCCGAAATAAGCACGGGTTCCCGGCAGATCCAACAGGATCATCGGTTGATCCACAAGATCTTCCAATGCAATTTCGCGCTGCTGCGCCAATGGAGAGACATCGGGAAGCAGCACCATTGGCGGTGCTTGGAACATCGGAAAAAACGGCTGGATCTCATCCGGGTCACGGCGGTATGTCAGGGCAAGATCGACCGCGCCATTGTTCAACAGCTCTACAACCGACTGCATGTCGCCTTCTTTCAGCTCAATACTGATCTCGGGGTAGCTTTTGGATATCCGCTTTAGGATCGGCGGTAGAATATATGGCGCGGTTGGCGCATAGCAGCCCAGCCTCAAAGTGCCGGCAGGGTCACCGGTCATCGACAAAATGTCGGATTCCAAAACCCTGGCCTGCTCAAGAAACACCTGTATGCGCTGGCCAACCTGCCTGCCCTTGTCGGTTGCAATAACCCCTTTGGCAGGCATTCTGCGCAACAGCTCTGCCCCGGTTGTTTGCTCGATAAAGTCGATCGCTGCGGTGATCGAAGAGACCGAGATGCTCATATCATCGGCCGCTCTCACAAAAGAACCCGTGCGCATTGCGGCGTCAAAATACCGAAGCTGTTTCAAAGTGAACCGCATGGGCTATCCTACATCCTTTGTATGGTAAGCCCTTATTAAATCCATTTTGTATTCGTTCAAGGGTTGGATATCGCTAAAGGGGCGGAGAGGGCCCAGCATGTCAAAAATCACTGTCTTTCAGACAAAAAAGATCATCACGATAGATCCCAACTGTCCTGTTGCGACGCATGTCGCGGTGCAGGACGGCAAGATCCTGGCCGTCGGCGCGGCGGATTGTGCCGATGAATGGGGGGTTTCACATACAGATACCCGACTGGCTGATACGGTTCTGATGCCGGGCTTTGTCGAAGCTCATGCGCATATGCTGGCCGGGGCAATCTGGAATTATGGCTATGCTGGGTATCACGATCGCATCGACCCGAACGGCAAGCTCTGGACCGGCTTGACCAATATCGAGGCGGTCATTGACGGGCTGAAAACTCAGGCGCAGAGCCTGCCGGAGGGCGCGCCGCTTGTGGCCTGGGGGTTTGACCCGATTTTCCTGACCGATGAGCGTCTGAGCAGGCATCATCTCGATCAAATCAGCCCGACGCGCCCCATAGCGGTTCTGTTTTCGAACTTTCACCTGATGTGTGTAAATTCCGCAGCGCTGGAGCTGGCAGAATATAGCCAATATACCAATGTTGAAGGGGTGGTCAAAGGGCCGGACGGCCAGCCCACCGGCGAACTTCAGGAAATGGCGGCGATGTTTCCGGTCATGCATCGCCTAGGGATTGATTTCAGAAATCTGGGGCAAACGGAGCAGGCCATTCGGAGCTATGGCGCGGTTGCCAGACAGGCGGGTGTCACCACCGTCACCGATCTTTTTTCGATGATGGAAGAGGGTGATCTGAAACTGATGCAACGGGTGACCTCTGAGCCTGGGTTTCCAGTCCGCATTGTGCCGGCCATGGCCGCTACCGGCGCCCGGCCCGAGCAACTGGCGCAGCGGGCAATTGAGCTGCGCGGACGCTCCACCGACAAACTGCGGCTGGGGGCTGTGAAACTGATGACCGACGGCTCGATCCAAGGATGGACGGCCCGCGTCAAATGGCCCGGCTATGTTGGCGGCCAACCAAACGGCATTTGGAACACTGCGCCGACCCAAATCGGCGAAATTTGCGACGTGATGCACCGAGAGGGCGTTCAAATGCACATTCACGTAAACGGGGATGAAGCATCGGAGGTGGTGATAAATGCGCTTGATGCGGCGAGCCGGAACACGCCGGGGCAAGATAATCGCCACGTGCTGCAACATGGTCAGATGATGGGGGCAGATCAATTCCAGCGCTGCGCTGAGCTGGGAATTACCGTCAATCTATTTGCCAACCACATCTGGTATTTCGGCGATCAGCATGTGGCGCTTACCATCGGCAATAATCGCGCAACAAGAATGAACGCATGTCGCACCGCGCTGGATTGCGGTGTCCATCTGGCGATACACTCGGATGCGCCGGTGACCCCTATGGGGCCGCTGTTCACTGCCTGGTGTGCCGTCAATCGCCAAACCATGTCGGGTCGCACCCTGGGCGCAGCGCAGTGCATTTCGGTTGACGAAGCCCTCTATGCGATCACGCTGGGTGCTGCCTATTCGTTAAAGATGGAGGCTGAAATTGGCAGTATTGAGACCGGAAAAATTGCCGATTTTGCCATTCTTGGTGCCGACCCAACAGCGGTCGATGCCCAGGACCTGAAGGACGTGCCGGTTCTGGGGACCGTCTCAGGCGGAGTGGTCCAGTTGCAATGATCGACACGCGGCTACCAATGACGGTGATCGGAGGCTATCTCGGGGCTGGTAAAACAACGCTGATAAACCGGCTACTGGCCGAGCCCCACGGCAAACGTCTGATGCTGCTGGTCAATGATTTTGGCGCCATCAACATTGATGCGGATTTGCTCGACAGCGCCGACGAAGACACTCTGACCCTGACCAATGGCTGTGTGTGCTGCACGATGGGCAGCGATCTGTTCATGGCGATCTCGGATGTGCTGAAACGCGCCCCGCGTCCGGACCATCTGATCATCGAAGCGAGTGGCGTTGCCGACCCTTACAGGATTGCCAATACCGCAATTGCCGAACCCGAGATGCGCTATGCGGGCATCGTCACCGTGGTGGATGCGGAGAATTTTCAGGCGCTGTCGGATGACCCATTGATCGGTCCGCAAATCGCCCAGCAAGTCGCCTGCGCCGACCTTGTGTATGTTAGCAAAAGTGATGGCATTGCCGCCGATCTGATGCGGTCGCTCCGCGCCATCAATCAGGCTCAGCCGGTGATACTCCAGGATGGGATACTGGCCTCATCCTTGCTGCTGGCGGAGCATGATGCGATGCACGCTGACCCCTCGCCGGCGTCTCATCCCAACTATGCGCAGCTGGATTATTCAGGTGATATGGTTTGCGATTATGCGGCGCTCTCTGCCTGGCTGGCGCAGCGGCCAAAGAGTCTTTTCCGGGTGAAGGGGTTTGTGATGGGGCCACAGGATCAAGGCTGGCTGGTTCAGGTCGTAGGGCAGAACATTGCCATATCGCCGATCGCAAACCCGGCTCAGTCTACCTTGGTGGCGATCGGTCTTCTGGCGGCGACCTCAGGCTCAGAGCTGCACGATTGGTGGCCTGGTTGAACCGTCCCTCAGGGGGCGCGCGGGCCTGCTCCAACTGTTCATTTTACACCATGCCGACAGCCACTGCGGCATCAATCAGTTCCTGTTCACTCAGCGCCACCGCTTGTTTCTGCCCCGCTCAGGGCGGCCATCGGGCTGGCGAATTTGACTGTGCAGCGCCTCGAGGCTGTTGGTGAATTCCCCCACCGCAGTAATCAGCCAGGGGTGCTGGGCCAGCTCACGCGATGCCCGGTCAATCTTGCCAAGGGAGGAGGCGATATCCTGATACGCCGCTCCATTTCAGCAAGGATTTCGCTGTCTGCCTCAGCCGAGACCGCGCCCATTGCCTGTAGCACCGCACCGATATCCCAATCCGGCAGGTCTGACATGCCCAGTCCGCATCACTGTCTTTTGCGTGTCCTCGGATACCTTACCAAGCGCCATCATCCCGATGCCTGCCACGGCGGCCATGATGGCAACAGTGACCAGCATTTCCAGCAGAGCAGAGCCGCCCAGGGCCTTGCCTGTGCTGCGCGGAGCGAAGTCTGTCATCGGTCGGCTCCAGAATTTACCGGCTCATCCGAGCCATTATTATTTTTGAAGAAGCGATCAGCCCGGAACCCACATCCGCGCACCTAAATCACTTTGACCAACATGATTCCGACTGTTTTTATCAACTGTTTTTGCACCAGCCGGGACATGCCGGGGAAGGTCTCAAACCCGACTGTAAACGGCGGTGCGGCTTAGGCCGTCTGCGCCAGGTCAAATGCCGCCGGAGCAGACGCAGGATCATCGCGAGATGCAGCTCCCAGCAGCAGGCTCAGCAGGGTATTGGCAGACTAGGGCAGCACCGCAAACGCCATGGCTGCAATCGACAGGCCGCGCTGGCTGCGATCATCCGCCGCCGGGCCCGCAGGCGACAGCTGATCCGGCTGACTGCCAATCACCGCCCATGTGGAGCGCCCGGCCTGTGCCTGAAATCGAGGTCACGGGCCTAGTCTTTCGTTTTCAGCCAATCAAAACACGGCCATAGGGCCGGGCACCGTAGGTTTTTGATTGGCTGCCACGTGAAATACTGGCGGGATCTTGAGGTCGAGCAGGATAGACGATTTGCTGCAACCCTGCCGTGGTTTGGCTCACTCCCAGCCTTTCACAAATCCCCGGTCGCCGGCCACCACACCAAGCTGATCCCGCAAGGTCAGGCAGTCTTGCTGGAACTGGCTCAACTGGTGTTTGAGACCTAGGAAGTGCGGATCGGTGGCAAAATCAGGCTGCTGTGCCAAGTTGCGCAGCTCTCGGGGATCGGTGCTCAGATCATAGGCCTCATCGCCATTGTCGGGATCCTGAATATAGACTTTATCTAGGGTGCGGATCGAATGGGTCAGTGATTTGTGACGCCCCGCCTCGGGCATGCCCGACGGCCAGCTGGTTTTGATAAATCCCTGATAATCACCGACCTGGGCGATCACGACCTCCCGTATCGGCTCTGCATGGCCGGATCGCACCCAGCCCAGCAAATCCTTGCCCTGGTTGGTTGGCGGTGCCAGCCCGGCCATTGCAAGAAGGGTTGGGAACAAATCGACGGTACTGACCAGATCGGATATCCGGCGCGGCTTGGGCTCGTCAGAGTTTTTCGGCGGCACAATGACAAGTGGGACGTGCAACAGACATTTATAGTGAGACTCTGATTTGTTGAAGAGCCCCTTTTCACCGGTATAGTCGCCGTGGTCCGAGCCGAGGATGATCCAGGTGTTTTCAAGCAGGCCCTTGTCGTCGAGATATTGATAGATCCGCGCCATTTGATCGTCGATATAGCGGATCATGCCGTAATAGATCGCCAGCACCCGGCAATAATCTTCCGGGCTGGCCTGATCCGTCCCCACATCGGAGCGCGCCTTTTTGTGCCAGTCCGGCAAGTCATCCAGATTGCCCAGGTCCGGCAGCGGCAGGCTGTCTGGATCAAACATTGTGTCATAGGGTTTGGGCACAAAATACGGTGGATGCGGATCGTCGTAGCACATGTGCAAAAAGAACGGCCGTCCGCTGGCCTCGGCCTGATCCAGCATCCGCAGGGCACGGTCCGTCAGAAGCGCCGAATTGCCATCCTTTGCGTCCACTTCAATGGTGCCTGAGGACCAGGCAACATCCCTGCGACCGGACTGGATATGGGCCATCCAGCTGTTGAACAGGGGGCCGCGTTCATGCATCGGCGACTGCTCGTGCCAGCCTCGGCCCAAGTTCCGTTCTGGTTCGTAATGTCCCGCAGCCGCTGTGTAATATCCCCCGGCAGACAAAACTTCAGCCAATTGCGGTACATTGAACGGGGCCCGGTTTTGGTGACAGGTGACCCCATGCACCTGCGGGAACAAGCCGGTATGAACGGAGGCCCGCGACGGGGTGCAAATCGGAGCCGCCGCATAGGCCTGGTCAAACACCCAGCCGTTTCGGGCAAGGCCATCACAAAACGGCATCGTAATATCTGCATTGCCCATGAAGCTCATGGCCGAGGCTTTGGCCTGATCAAACATCAGGTAGACGATATTGGGCGCTGTCATGTGCTGGCTCTCGCGTGATTATTAGACCGAAAGGCCGTTGGCATCCATCCAGGCATCCAGCTTGGCCAAGGAGGCGGGGCTGGCGGCACTGAACGGACGGCGGCACGGGCCAACCGGAACGCCAAGCCGGTTCAGTGCGTGTTTAAGGCCCGGCAAGACTCCGGTTTCCAGCAGGATTTTGACCAGATCACCGGATTTGCGCTGCAATTGACGGGCGGTGGCGATATCCCCGGCATTGATCGCTTTTTCAATCCCAACATAGACATCACCGATCAGATTATAGGTGCTGCCAATGCCGCCGTCGCTGCCCATGGCCGCGGCGCCAAGAAACATCTCGTCGGTGCCAAAATAGAATTTCTTGCCCGGCGCCTGTTGACGCAACTGGGAGAACTGAAACAGGTCCGTGGCGGTGAACTTCACCCCGGCAATGCGATCATCCTGCATCAGTTCCAACAGTTGCTCGGTGGGAATGTCAGTGCCGCTGAGAGCCGGGATATTGTAGATGATCAGGGGCAGGCCAGAGGCATCCGCAATGGCTTTGTAATAATCGCTAATGTCGGGAAAGCTGTGCTTGTAGTAGTATGGCGGCACCGCTGATACCGCGTCGTAACCCATCTGGCCTGCCAGTTTCGCCAGCGCGACCGCGTCACAGGTGGCGGCCGTGCCCACATGCGCAATCAGGCTGCAGCGGCCCTTGGCGACATCCGCAACTTGACGCAGAACCAGCGACCGCTCCTCGACGTTTTGCAGCATCGCTTCACCAGAGCTGCCGCCGACATAAAGACCATGCACACCGCGCGACAGAATGAAATCAACCAGCGGTGCGATCCCCTCTGGTGCCACTGCGCCGTCGTCACCGAATGGTGTGAGCATAGCCGCGAAGATAGAGCCTGAGATGTCCATGATTGTTTCCTTAGTGTCTGAATTTAGGCGATGTCATCGAAGCGTCTGAAGGGCCGCGACGCGCTGGATTCGGCTAGAGGCCGGGCCCCGATTGACTAAGGTTTAAGCGAGAAATTGGTTTTTGGTCAACAAAAAATAAAAAACTAGACGCCAAAAATGAAATATGCTTACCTAAATTTAATTTGGAGGGTTAAGCAGAAATGGCAGACGCGACCACAGCAGCAGATATCGCACGTCGCATAGCGGCAGATGTTCATGCGGGAAAATACGCTGCGGGCGAAATGTTGCCCTCTGAGCGGGTGCTTTGCGAGACATTTGACGTCGGTCGCAATGTTGTCCGCGAAGCCATCACCATTCTTCAGGGAATGGGGCTGGCGGATCAGTCCAAAGGCAAACGTCCGCGGGTTCTGGCGCCCACGCTCAGCAATGTGATGGAGGGTGTTGGCCAGGCCGCACAGTTCTTTTTCATGGGCAGCGAGGGCATGGCGCATCTAGAGCAGGCGCGTCTTTTCCTGGAAACAAGCATGCTGCGCTACACGGTGGTTCATGCGACCAATGCGCAGGTCGCAAAAATGGTCGAGGCGATTGCGCGTTGCGAGGAAAACGTTGGCGATGTTGAGGGTTTCCGCGACGCCGACGTGCAATTCCACCGCATCCTTGCCGAAGTCCCCGGCAACCCGATTTTCATCGCCCTTCATGAAACCTTTGTCGGTCGCTTGATGAAAAACCGCCCGGTTCTGGAAGGTTTTGAAAAACTGAACCGTCAAAGCAATGACGAGCACCGTGAGATGGTTTCAGCCATCCTGGACAAGGACGCAGATCGCGCTGTTGAGATCCTGACACGCCATCTGACACGAAACTTTGGATCATACTTTCGGTTATCGCTCGACAGGAAATCGGAGGCGAGCGCGCGCCTGTTTAACACCACAGTGGAGGAACACTAAGATGAATAAAGCACTTGGGATTGCACTGGCAGCTGCCTTGCAAATGACAACGACCCACGCCTATGCCGACCGGGCCAATCAGCTTTCGGACGAGCGGGTGCGCCAGGCGATCGCCTACGCGATTGATATGGACACCATTGTGGATACGCTTTTTGAAGGCAAAGCCATTGTTGCGGATTCGATGATCCCCAATGGCGGATTTAAGGCGGACGGGTTGAATGCCTATGGCTATGACCCCGAAAAAGCACGCGCCCTGCTGAAAGAGGCCGGTTGGGATGAGACACAGGTTCTGGACGTTGTCTATTACTATGGCGACCAGTTGACCGCCGACCTGATGGTGGCCCTGCAGGCCTACCTTGGTGACGTCGGTGTTCAGATGACCTATCGCAAACTGGAGGGTGACGTTGGTGGCCAGCTCAATGCCCTGCCTGCGTCCGGCACCGACACCAGTGCCGTCACCTGGGACATCGCCTATGGCGCCAAAGCTGCATTGGCCTTGCAGGAATATTATAACGGCTACCAGACTGGAAAAAGCTCGTACACACCGGGCGATGCGGCACGGGACGAGCTGATTGCCCGTATCAATGGCACCAGCAACGTCGAAGAGCAGAAGCTGGCCTTTAAAGACTTTGAGCGCTATGAAAACACCGTCCTGTCCGACATTCCGCTCTATTATCAGCAGCTGTTCATCTATGAGAGTGACCGCTTAGATCGCAATGGCGGTCAGTATGGCAACGAGCAGTTCAACTATGACTGGGGTATCGTAAACTGGACCGCGGAACCCGACGAGACCGGCAAACAGACGCTGTACACCAACACTGCCCCCAGCCAGTTTTTTGAACACCCGTGGTTGAACCCGGGCGTCTATGTGTTCTCGAAAATCGGCCTAGACCACCTGTTGACCGCCGACGGTTCACTGGCGCCAACAGGCGGGCAACTTGCAGAAAGCTATGAGGTTGCAGCCGATGGCCTCTCCGTCAGTTTCGACCTGAAGGATGGGTTGACCTGGCATGACGGTCAGCCGCTCACCGGCGAGGATGTGGTCTGGTCGATTGAAACCGCCAAGGGTATCCCGGGCCTCAACCCTGTCTTTGCCAATACCTTTGATGCCATTTCGGACATCTCAACAGATGGCGATGTGATCAATATCTCCTTTGCCAAGCTTGATCCGAACATGCTTTTGACCTTTAGCCAGTTTGCGCCGCTTCCCAAGCACCTGCTTGAGGGCGTGAACCCGGTTGAATTCCAGCAGCACCCCTTCTGGCAGAACCCGGTTGGCTCTGGTCCCTTCAAAATCGAAGAAGTGCAAATGAACGACTATGTTCGCTTTGTGCCCTTTGCCGACTACCATGGCGGTGTTGCAAAGGTCGAAGAGATCGTCGCCTTCCCAAGTGGTGAAAACGACGGCAACATCATCAAGAACGCAACCGCCGGCCGGCTTGACTTTGGCTTTACCAAATCGGTGGCCGATGTGCAGTCGCTGGAGGAAATGGAGCATATGCGGGTGATCCCGGCCGACATTCCCTACACACGGTCGCTGCGGATCAACAAGTTCGCCAATATTTCTGAATGATCTCCCCACCTGAAAACGATGCGGGCCTTGCGGCCCGCATCCCCCACAGCCGCTTGGCCCGATCCGCCTAAGGACCCCCGACATGCTGACGTTCATCATCCGCCGTCTGCTCATCGTGATACCGATGTTGCTGGTCATTAGTTTTTTGGTCTACCTCGGCCTTGAATTGACCCCGGGCGACGCGGTTTCGCATATGATTGACCCGGAAGCCGCCAGCCAGATGAGCCCGGCGCAATTCGAAGCCCTGCGCGAGGCATTGGGGCTGAACAAATCCTTCCTTGAGCGCTACGCCACATGGGTCTATAATATGCTGCACGGGGATTTTGGCCGCTCCCTGTCCGGCGGCGTCCCCATCTCAGAGATTTTCCTTGACCGGCTGCCCGCCACCCTGGAGCTGTCGTTTCTGGCGCTGCTGTTCTCGACCGTCATTGGCTGCAGTCTGGGCACCATTTCCGCCCTGAAACGCGGCACAGCAACCGATAGCAGCCTGACGGTGATCGGCATGCTTGGGGTCTCCATTCCTGAGTTTTTCTTTGGCCTTGTCTCCATTCTGATCTTTGCCCTGCATCTGCGCTGGCTGCCTGTGGGCGGTCGCCTGATGCCGGGCTATGAGACTTTTCTGGACCGGGCGCCGCATATCATCCTGCCGGCTCTGGTGCTGTCGTTGATGATGACCGCGGGCGTTATGCGCTACTCGCGCGCCGCCATGCTGGACTCTCTCAGTCGCGAATTCATTCGCACCGCGCGGTCCAAGGGTCTGCCCGAGTGGCGGATTAATTTCGTACATGGTTTTCGCGTCGCCCTGACCCCGGTTGTGGTGCTGATTGGTTTTCGCCTGCCCACCCTGATCGGTGGCTCGGTGATCATCGAAGAGGTGTTTCAATGGCCCGGCATCGGCAGCGAGTTTATCGGTGCGGTGCGGGGCGCGGATTATCCCCTGGTGATGATGATCGCGCTGTTCTCGGTCTTTGCTGTGCTGATGGCCAGCCTGATCGTTGATGTGCTGACGGCCATTATTGACCCGCGCGTCCGTCTGAGCTGAATGAAAAGGAGAGACCGTTGGCAAATTCCGCTCTGAACCGAAAATTTGACCGCATCCGGGCGCTGGAGGAGGCAGGCGAACTGAAGCCTCTGACCGGCAGCCGGGCGCTGCGTAAGATGATGAATAACCGCCTGGCGATGGTCGGCGTGGTTATTTTTCTGATCATCCTGCTGTCCGCTATTTTTGCGCCGCTGCTGACCGCCCATAGTCCGACGAAAATCGACCTGCGGTCGATGTTGCAATCGCCATCAGGCGAGCATTGGTTCGGCACCGACAAAACCGGGCGGGATGTCTTTGCCCGGGTTCTTTACGGCGGCCGGGTGTCCATTCTGGTTGGCCTTGGCAGTGCGCTTCTTGCGGCGCTGATCGGCGTCGGTGTTGGCTGTTACACCGGGTACAAAGGCGGCATCCTGGATGTGATCGCATTGCGGGTCTCCGAGATATTCATGTCCTTCCCGCAGATTATTCTTGTGTTGCTGCTGGTCTCAATTGCCGGGCAAAGCCTGGCCAATCTGATCGTGATTTTTGTGCTGACCGGTTGGGGCGGCATGTACCGTCTGGCTAGGGCGCGCATGCTGTCGCTCAGGGAAGAGGAATATGTGCAGGCGCTGCGCAGCTTTGGCATTTCGACGCCGATGATTTGCTACAAACATATCCTGCCCAATGCCCTGGGGCCGATCATGGTCAATATCACACTGACCACGGCGATGTTCATTCTGGCCGAGGCCGGGCTTAGTTTTCTGGGTCTGGGGGTGCCGCTGAACATCCCGACATGGGGCAATATTCTGAACGTCGCAAAAGATCTGCGGGTGCTGCAGAACAACTGGTGGATGTGGTTGCCGGTGGGCATGGTCATATCGCTGTTTGTTCTGAGTGTGAACTTCATTGGGGATGGGCTTCGGGATTCCACCGACCCCTCTCAGCAAGGGTAAGACAATGACAGGTGAAGTTGCGCTGAGCGTCAAGAATTTGAAGACGTTCTTTTACACCAACAACCGCTGCAACAAGGCGGTGAATGGGGTCTCTTTTGACATCAAAAAGGGCCGCACCCTCTGCGTCGTTGGCGAAAGCGGCTGCGGCAAATCTGTGACCGCCTCGACCATCATGCAATTGCTGCCCAGCCTGTCCCGGATTGAGGAGGGCTCCATCACCTATCACGCGGAGGCGGGCGATATCCGGATTGATCAGCTGGACCGTGACGGCAAGGAGATGCGGCGTATTCGCGGGTCTGAAATCGCGATGATCTTTCAGGATCCGATGACGGCGCTCAACCCGGTCTATACCATTGGCTTTCAAATTGGTGAGAGTTTGAAATACCACACGGATCTGTCGGCCAAGGCGCGCCACGCCAAGGTTGTCGACCTGCTGGCCAACATGGGCATTCCAGAGCCTGAAAGGCGCGCCAAAGAGTATCCTCATAAATATTCCGGGGGCATGCGGCAACGGGCGCTGATTGCCATGGCGATGTCCTGCAATCCAAAAATCCTGATTGCAGACGAGCCGACAACCGCATTGGATGTCACCATCCAGGCCCAGATTTTCCGCCTTATGGACGAGCTGAAAGAGCAGCACGGCACCGCCATCATGCTGATCACCCATGACATGGGGGTGGTCGCGGAATTGGCTGACGAAGTTATCGTCATGTATATGGGCAATATCGTCGAAGCCGGAACCGTGGATGATATTCTGCGCCGCCCAAAGCACCCCTATACCCGGGCCTTGCTTGACTCGATCCCGGTGCTGGGACGGGGTCGCAATCAGGACATCAAGTCCATTCGCGGCGCCACCCCAGACCCTTACCAGCGTCCCAAAGGCTGCCAGTTTTCCCCCCGGTGCGACTTTGCCACCGAGACCTGCAGCGCCATGCCGGACGAAGAGTACATCACAGAGACCCATCGGGTCTCCTGTCATCACTACAAGGACATTTCGCAACATGACTGAGAGCCGGGACGTTATTCTTCAGCTGCGCGATTTGAAAACCTATTTTGCCTTGCGCCAGGGTGTTTTCCAACGGGTCACCGGCTTTGTCAAAGCGGTGGACGGGATCAATCTGGACATCTACCGGGGCGAGGTGCTGGGACTGGTCGGAGAGAGCGGTTGCGGCAAGACCACTTTGGGTAAATCCATCCTGCAACTGATCCGACCCACCGCCGGGGAAATCACCTATCACGGTGCCGACGGGACTGACGGGGCGGTGGACATGTGCTGTCTCAGTGACGCCGAAATGGTGGCCTACCGCAAAAAGCTGCAGATCGTATTTCAGGACCCGCATTCCTCGCTGAACCCGGCTTTTACGATATTTGGCTCGTTGCAGGATCCGCTCAAGAAATACGGGGTGAAATCCAAGAAAGAGCGCCGCAAGATCATTGGCGATCTGCTGGAGGCGGTTAACCTTCAGCGCGACTACATGGACCGCTATCCGCATGAGTTTTCCGGTGGCCAGCGACAGAGGATCGGCATTGCCCGCGCCCTCAGCGTCGAGCCCGAACTGATTGTTTGCGACGAGGCGGTGAGCGCCCTGGACGTGTCGATACAGGCACAGGTTCTGCAACTGCTGATGGACCTGAAGAAAAAGCGCAACCTCACCTATATCTTCATCACCCACGACCTGAGCGTCACCGAATATATCTGCGACCGGATTGCGGTGATGTACCTGGGCCGCATTGTCGAACTGGCCCATACTGAAGATCTGTATGAGCATCGGCTGCACCCCTACACTCAGGCTCTGTTGTCGTCGATTCCGGTGGCGGATCTGGATCGAAAAACCAAGCGGATTGTGCTTGAAGGCGACGTGCCCAGTCCGATCAATCCGCCCTCAGGTTGCCCCTTTCATCCGCGCTGCCGGTTTGCCAAGGATATCTGCTCCACTGAGGTACCGGCTCTGCGCAAAGTGGTGACCGGCGGCAAGGAACACCATGTCTCGTGCCATTTGGTAGACGATACGGTCACCGCCGCATGAAAAACCTGCTGTTCATTGGCGTTGACCAACTGCGCTGGGATGTCGTTGGGCCCAATAAATGCCAACCGGTTGCCACCCCAAATCTGGATAGGCTGATCAAAAACGGGGTGTCGTTTGAACGGACCTACGCCACCAGCCCGCTGTGCACCCCGTCACGTGGCTCGATGTTTACCGGCGACTATGCCTTCAGTCACGGCATGGGCACCAACTGCGACATGTACCATGCGCTTGGAACCGAGCTGCGCAACCCGGATCAACTGCTCCATAAGGATCTGATGGCGGCCGGGTACCGCTGCGGATTTGTTGGAAAATGGCATGTGGGAGTGGCAAAAACACCGGGCGACTATGGCTTTGAGGGCGAGGTTGCGGCGGGCTATGGCAATTTGACCACAACCAAAGCCTTCAAGGCACATCTGGAAAAACAGGGGCTGTCCTACAGTGTTGAGCCAACATTGTTTTTCAACCCGGACCAGCAAACGATGGCCGGCGGCCGCTGGAAGGGTCCGGTCCAGTCAACGCCCTGCCATTTTCAAACCCAGCAGATCATTGCGATGCTGCAAGATCTGTCCGCCACCGAGGCGCCGTTTTTTGCCACCGTGCAATATTGGGATCCCCATGGCCCGCATCTGGTGTCAGACGAATTTTACGGTTCGACCGATCGTGACAAGATCAAACCCTGGGCAAATTTCAACGACGACCTGAAGACAAAACCAGCGCGGGTCAAGCGGGAGCGCGATGATTTCTATCGACTACACCCGCGCCATGTGGACGAATTGGTTGAATATATCGGCCTCTATTGTGATCACGTGGCGATGCTGGATCATGAGATCGGTCGGTTGATGGCCTCTCTGGAAAGCCAGGGCTTGATCGAGGATACACTGATTGTATTCACCTCCGATCACGGCGATATGACCGGAGCCCACGGTGGGCTGATCGACAAGGGCCTGCTCTATGAGGAGGCCATGCGGGTGCCGATGGTGTTTAGCCATCCAGACCTAAAGCCGGGAACGCGCCGCGGATTGGCGCTGAATATGGACATCCTGCCAACGGCTCTTGGCCTCATGGGCATTGAATTCACCCCGCGCCAGGCCGAGGATCTGACCCCCTTGGTCCGGGATGCGCGCCGCCAGGGCCGCAAGTTTTTACTGGCCGAATACCACGGTCTGCGGTTTCTCTATTCGCAGCGCATGCTGGTCTCTGATGACGGATGGAAGTTTATATTTTCACCCGGCGACTATGACGAACTCTATGATCTGAACGCAGATCCAGATGAGCTGACAAACCTCGCAGACAGCAACGAGCATGCAGAGGTTCTGGCCAGAATGCGCGCAGCACTGATGGCGCAAACAGCGAATTACAACGACCCTCTGCGCGACTGCGTGTCGAAATTCAACGGCCAGTGGCGCACCACCTCGGGTCAGTTTGATGCCACCAGCGCCTATCTGTCAGACACTTGAGGTCCCATATGACGCCGCACCGTCCAAACGTACTTTTGATAATAACGGACCAGCAGCGGCCGGACACATTGGGGTTTCGCGGCCAAACGCCGTGCAGGACGCCCAATATCGACAGCCTGGCTGCCGAAGGTGTGTCGTTTGACCGGGCCATAACCCCCTGCCCGCTGTGCCTTCCGTCGCGCGCCTCGATGTTTACCGGCCTCTATCCAACCCAGAATGACATGATGTCAAACCAGACCGGTTATTTGCGCTCCTGCGAGATGCTCGATCATTTTCGCGGCGAAGGCTACCAGATCAATTACGCCGGCAAGTGGCATATGGGCGAAGGCAATATCGCTGATTTCACCGATCGCCATGCGGGCGACAGCACCGGGGTCTACAGCCAATGGTGTCTGGATCAGGGGCTGATTGACGGATGGATGTTCAACGACCCGGCAACCCGCACCACCCGCGAGCCGTCAATGTCGATCCCCAAGGTCATTTGTCAGGATCTGCCGGTCGATAAGACAAACGAAGCCTATGTGACCGATTTTGCCATCGACATGATCCGAACCCGTGACAAATCGAAACCGTTCTTTCAGGTCTGCTCCTACAACGGGCCGCATCCGCCGTTCATGATCCCAGAGCCCTATTTCAGCATGTACGCCCCTAGGGATGTTGCCATCCCGCCCAACTTTGGGCCGCAGGCGGATGAACATGAGGTCAATCAAACCAGCTATTATCGCGATCTGTTCCTTGATCATGGCGAAGATTTTGACGCCTGGCGCGCCAGCTATGCGGTCTATTGGGGCTTTGTCACCCTGATCGACGATATGGTCGGCCGGGTGCTTGCTGCGGTCAAGGAGGAGGGGCTGATGGAGGACACCATCATTGTGTTCACCTCAGACCACGGCGAAAATCTGGGCGCCCACGGCTTGTGGCAGAAAATGGTGCCTTACGGCGAATCCATTTGTGTGCCTTTGGTGATCCGGGTGCCGGGCCGGCAGGGTTTGACGCAGACCCCCAAGCAGACCAATGTGCCGGCCAGCCTGATTGATATCGCCCCGACGCTGGCCGCCCTTTGTGGCTTGCCCGAAAGGCCGGGCTGGATGGGCGGCAACCTGTTTGCCAGGGATTGGACGCTTGAAGGTGAGCCGCCGGTCTTTGCCATGCATCAGCCAATTGGTGATTGGATGAAAGTCACCGATTGGCGCATGATTGAACGGGATCGGTTTAAATATGTTTGGTATCGGGGCAAGACGGGCGAGTTATTCGATCTTGGTGCCGATCCGGGCGAGCTTGGCAATCTTATTGACGCGCCAGAGTGTCAGCCCCGTCTTTTGGAGCTCAAACAACAGCTTGGCGCATTTATGGCGGCGACGGATGACCCCCTGCTGGCCGATTTCCAACGGGAGGTTAATGCCGCCGGGCAGGCAGGCCCAGACCGGTGCTGACGTTCTCAGTCACCGGTCAATAAGCACCCCGAGCAGCGCCGAATTTGCGCCCAGTTCAACCGGCACGATTTCTGGCTGAAACAGCCTCGGCTCGCATGACAGTGCCTGTCGGACCAGATCGATATAGCCCTGTGCGGTGCCAATGCTGCCGCCCAGCACGATCCGCTCCAGATCAAGAAGCGACTTCAGGTTCGCGCTGAGTTCAGCCACAACCGAGGCGGATTGCTCGATCAGGGTGCTGGCCCAACCTGCCCCGGCAAGATGCGCCTCAAACACCGCCCTGGCGTCCAGACCCGGATGACCCAGTGCGGCGGCCTGCGCCGCGATGGCGCGGCCCGACGCCACACTTTCGACGGTCTGTCTGCGACCACTGCCACAGGTGCCGCTACTCACCCGGGTGGTGGTAAACCCCATGTGACCCGCCAGCCCCGAGTCTGATATCAGCGGCCGACCGTTCAGAATAATGCCACCGCCAACCCCGGTTGAGACAGTGACAAAAGCCATGTTGCGGCTGCCCCGCCCGGCGCCAAAGGCATATTCCCCCAAGGCGGCGGCAATGGCATCGTTTTGCACCGTGACCCGCCGGCCCAGCTGGTCCGACAGAATCTCCTGCAACGGCACCGAGACCACCTGGCTCAGGGTGTCCGTGTTGACCGCAAACCAGTCGCCATCGCGACTAACCCGCCCCGACAATGCAACCCCGACCGCTTCATCCGCCCGCAGCTGCAGACCTGCAAGCAGATCGCCAATGGCGGCAATTTGCTCCGCCACGCTGGCGTCGCCATCCGTTTGCATCCTTTCGCTCTCAATGATCCGGCCGTGCTCAAGTCTGGCGGCAGCGATCTTGGTGCCGCCAAAATCGACGGCCACACCGCTGGGCAAAACAGGATCTGGATTTAGCGACCTCATGTCATGCCTCTTTCACCGCTGAGGCAAACCAATCGGTAATATGTTCCACCCGGGTCACCGCGCTGCCAACAGTGACGCAATCGGCCCCGGCCTTCATCGCCTGCGCCGCCAGTTCGGGCGCGTTGAAGCGGCCCTCGGCCATAACAAAGGCGCCCAACTGGCTGAGCGATTGAACAAAGGTGAAGTCCGGACCGGTTCCCGCCGGCGCGATGTCATAGGCATATCCGGATAGGGTGCTGCCCAGAATGTCAGCCCCTTCGGCCAATGCCGTTTTGGCGTCACCCAGGGTTGCGCAATCGGCCATTGCCAATTTGCCCTGCGCCTTGATCGCCCTGACCAGATCAGCGGTGGTCACCGGGCGGGCGCGTTGGGTGGCGTCATAGGCGATGATATCAGCCCCCATTGCGGCCAGATCGGCAACATCCTTCAGATAGGGCGTGATCCGGACCTCGCTGCCCGCAAGGTTGCGCTTAACAATCCCGATGATCGGCAATTTGGTCTTTGTGCGCACCGCTTTCAGGTTTGCCGTGCCTTCTATGCGCAAGCCACCCGCGCCGCCGGCCTCAGCCGCCAGGGCCATCGCCGCAACGATTGAGGGCGCATCCATCGGGCCGTTATCAACCGGCTGGCACGACACCACCAGCGCCCCTTTGAGTTGGTTTAAAACAGTCATAATTGGCTCATTTATTGTTATTTCAGTGCGACGACACCGGGTTTCGACAGCCCTGCCCGAAAGGATCTGGCAAGATGGGTATCCATCACCGCCATCGCCCGCTGCGGGTCATTTTCAGCAATCGCCTCATATATCTGACGGTGTTCCTCGTAGCTGACCTGATTGCGCTCAAGTTGATTTTCAGCGGTGGGCCGGCTTGCCACCAGCCGGTAAACAAACCGATCATGCAGTTCGAGGATGATCGGGTTCTGCACCACGGATACGATTGCCCGGTGAAACGCGGCATCGGCTTTGCCAAAGGCAATATCATCCTTCAATGCGGCAAACCCCTGTTCCAAAGCCGCGTGAATATGCGCCACTTGCAGGTTTGTTGCGTCCTGTGCGGCGCTGCGAACCGCGCCAACTTCGATAAACTGGCGCACCTGTTCCAGATAGGCGTGGCTGTTTGTACGGCCCAAAAGATCCTGAAGGTTCTCGCCGGTGGTCTGGAATATACTGCTGATCGACGGCTTCATGGCCCGCGGGCGCTTGGAGGTCTCGAGGCTGGCAAACCCGCGCGCTTGCATTTTCACCAGCGCCGCCCGGATGGTTGGTCGCGAGGTTGCAAACCGTTCACACAACTGGCGTTCTGGCGGCAACGCAGTGCCGTATTCAATGCTGCCATTTCTGATTTCATCAATCAAAGCCTCTGCAACAGTGTCTGCTGTCGGCCGTGGGTTGTTGATGTCCACCCTGATTGCTCCCCCTGATCAACACAAGTAGGATTGGTTAATCCAAATGAGACTTTCGGTCAACGTAAACCGGAAACTTCCAATCCACACGGCATTCCATGCCCTGCCACACCCATGCATCACAGATCCGCTGTCAGAAATTGATTTTTGGTCAGTCCAAAGCCCGCCTATCTGATGACGTCAGTCAATCCGGACAATCTTTCTCAGGGCATCGGTCATGCGGCCGTTATCTGCCAGCACCCGGCTGCCCTGGGACAGAAAATCTTCGAGTCCGTCGACATCATACCGGCCGCCCGCTTCGCTCAGGATCAGCAGGGCCGCAAAAGCATCCCAGGCATTTAGGTGGGCCTCGTAATAGGCCTCGGCCTGGCCCCTTGCCACCGCCAGCAAGCCGGCAGCGGCGGCGCCGTTGCGGCGGTATTCGCTGCCGCTGGTGATGGTGCGTTCTATCAGTGTCAAATAATCGGCCAGCGGCGCCCGTGCGGATCGGCCCAGCATCAGGATTGACTGTTCAATCTGGTCAACCTCGGACACTGTGATCCGCTGATCGTTCAGGAAAGCGCCCTGTCCCTTTTGCGCCCATGCCAGACAGTTGCTGTCGGGCAGCGCCAGAACGCCAAGCTGGATCTCGCCTGCACTGCACCAGGCAATCGACACCGCCCAATCCGCAAACCCGTGCATATAATTGGTGGTGCCATCAATTGGATCCACCACCCAGATATCGCCACCCTCGCCCGTCCGGCCATCTTCTTCGCCCAAAAAGGCCTCGTCTCCGAACCGCGCGGCGATCCTGTTGCGAATCAGTTTCTCAACTTCACAATCCGCAAAGGTCACGAAGTCCTGTATGCCTTTGCTCTGCACAAAATCATCTGATTTGTTCTGCCGCAGCGCCAGCGCCAGTGCTGCCGCCTCGGATGCCAGGTCCTTGGTGAATTCAAGCCTTTCGGCGATGTCATACCCCATGGGATGTCCTTGTTGTCTTGCGATAGACTGGCGTTACCGAGTGAATGATATTGCGCGCTTTTAAATTAGGGTTTTTGATCCGGTTCAGCATCATCTCGACCGCCGCCACCGATTGTTTTTCAGCGTCCTGGCGAATGGTGGAGAGTTGATAAGACCCCCATGAGGCCTGTTCAACATCATCGAACCCGACAATCTGCAGCTGACCCGGAACCGCAATACCATAATCATGGCGCAGCGTATCCAGCACCCCAAAGGCCAATGTATCGGTGGCGCAGAACAGCCCGTCGAGGCCCGCATCCCCGGCCAGCACGGACTCGGCTATGGTATGGGCCGCCCGGCGACCGGCCGCAAAATCCTGTCCGTCAGTGAAGAACTGCTGCACCGGAATATTTTCCTGCTCACAGGTCTGAATGAAATACTTCGCCCGACCGGTGACTGAATAAGAGGGTGCGATGGGCTGCAGCGCCGCCAGTCGCCGCGCCCCGGACGAGGTCAGCATTTCAAACGCCAGCCTGCCGCTCTGCTCGATATCAATCTGGATAGTATCCACGTCATCCATTTCGAGACCGCGATTGACCAGAACAATTGGGATCGATAGCCGGCTGCATTCCGCGATGATTGTCGATGGCGGTGTTGCCGAGGTGATCAGGATACCCGCAACATTGTAATTGAACAGGATTTCCGACAGTTTTTCGACTTCGTCTTCGGTTTCGGCTGTCATCAAGATAGGGCGAAAGCCACGCTGCAGGAACTCTCTGGCTGCAATCTTGACCTGGCGCGAGCGAAACGGTGAATCCAGTGCCGAGGCCACAATCCCCACAAGATTTGAATGCCGGGTCTGCAGGCTGCGCGCCATGAAATTGACCCGGTAGCCAAGGCTGCTCGCAGCCTCGAGAACTTTCTGACGGGTGGCATCTGAAATCACCGCATCCTTGGAAAAGGCGCGTGACACAGCAGAGCGGGAGACGCCGGCCAGCCGGGCAACATCAAAGGATGTCACACGTCGTTTTAAAGGGTCATCGGTCAATCGTCAGTCCTTTGGCAGCGGATATGCGAGCAAACATAAACGGTTGATCGATATTTACCATGTCCGGGCGGGCAGTTATTATCTTATCAAATACATCTTCGTCAGCGCCATTATAGGCAATCATCACCGCCAAGCCGGACTTTTGCAGCAAATCAAAGTCCTCCCATGGGTCATTGACGGTATATTCAATCAGCGCCGGTGACAAAAAGTCCCTGGTTTCCTGCAGGGTCACAAAATCCTGTCGCCGCACCATGATCCTGGCCTCAGCTGTATAGCCGCGCAGGTCACGCAGGGTCTCAGTAACAAAGGACCAGAAAAAACACCGGTCCTGCATCCCATGTGCCACAACCCGGTCCCAGACCAGCTTGGCCGGGGCGCTTTTAAATTCAATATAGAGCTGGCCGCCATAAAGCCCGGCCAGTTTCAGAACTTCGTCCAGCGTCGGCAGTTTCTCAGCGCTGAAATGCGGCGAGAACCAAGAGCCGGCATCAAGGCGGCGCAACTCCTCCAGGGTCCTGTCACAGAGGGCTCCGGTGCCATTGGTGGTGCGATCCAGGGTCGGATCATGATGCACCACCAGCTCACCATCCGCGGTGATATGCACGTCGATTTCAAAATGGCTAAAGCCGGCAGAAAAGGCGCAGTGCCCGGCCGACAGGGTGTTCTCCGGCGCAATTTTATTGGCGCCCCGGTGGCAAATGACCTGCGGCTGCCAGTCAGGATGGAAGGTAACCGGGTTCACCAGCTCTGGCCGGTCAGAACAAATGCCAAGCACCGGAAGGCCGCGCAATTCGGCCATGCGGCTGGGGTCTTCTTCATGCCAAAGCACAACTTTTTTGCCAAGCGCATCACAGCGGGCAAAAAAGGCCTGGTCCAGCAGATCCTGTGGCCGCTCCATTGCTTCCCAACAGGGGTGGATGATGTCAGCCTCGCCAATGACCGCGAAGGGATCGACACCAACCGGCACCAGAACCGACCGCGGATAGGGCGAGTTGGCTGCCTTCAGCGCCGCAACGGCACGGGGATCAAAGGCCGCAAGGATTGCGCGGGTTACCCCCTTGTCCTGCAACATCCGGGAGACGCCAGCGGCGCAGCCCCAGGCCTTGATATCCGCATAGATGCCAGTGTTGGTTTGCAGCGCCAGATCAATGATCTCGGAAAATGGAACAGCCTCGCCCTCTGGCAGCGCCTCTCTCAGCTCTGCCTGGGTGACATCTGCCAGTGCACGGCCATCAGCCAGAGTGGCGTCGTGAAAGGCAACAATCACCCCGTCGAGGGTTTGGTGCAGGTCGACCTCCCACATATCGGCGCCCAGATCTGCCGCGACCTGAAAGGCGCGCAGGGAATTGGCCAGCGCATAGGCGCTGGCCCCACGATGGGCAATCGACATTGGCCGGGTTGGCGACAGCCAGGCCTGTGTCATCACGGCGCTCATAGGCGTGCGCCTTGTAGGTCAAAGGTCAGGACATTCTCTGAGGACACCCCCCAGGACACGGTCTCGCCCAGTTTCAGACGGGTGCCTGCAGGTTGAATGGAGCGGATTACAACCCCGTTTTCCAGGGTGACATTATACAGATCTTCACGGCCCTGATTTTCCACAAAGCTAATTTTGCCCTGCACATCGCGGCCAAACTGGGGGCCAAAATGTTCCGGCCGGATGCCCAGTTGAAGCGCGCCTCCGACGCGGAACTTCAAGCCGGGTGCAACCGCAACACGGTTATTGCCAAAGCCAAAATCGTCACCCTGAACCTGCGCCTTTACAAAAGAGATCGGCGGGTTGCCGAGGAAACCGGCCACAAAGACATTTGACGGGTTGTTATACATCTCGGAGGGTTCCGAAAGCTGCACAATCTTGCCGTCCTTCATCAGTGCAATGCGATCACACATCGACATCGCCTCGACCTGATCATGGGTCACCAGGATCGCGGTGATCCCGGTCTCCAGCTGAATGCGGCGGATCTCGGAGCGCATCTCCAGCCGCAGTTTTGCATCCAGGTTGGCCAGCGGTTCATCCAGCAACAAAACATCGGGCTTGCGGACCAGGGCCCGCGCCAAAGCCACTCGTTGCTGCTGGCCACCGGACAGCTGGGCCGGCCTGCGGTCCAGTAATTCGGGAATATGGACCAGTTCGGCAATCTCCTTGACCTTCCGGGCAATGGTGGTGCTGTCCAGTTTCTGCACCCTCAAAGGAAAGGCGATATTGTCGCGGATATCCATATGCGGATACAGCGCGTAGTTTTGAAACACCACACCGACATTGCGCTGTTGGGATGGCAGGTTCGACACCTCGCGGTCACCAAAATGCAGGGTGCCGCCATTCATCCGGTGAATGCCACAGATGGTGAACAGCGTGGTGGATTTGCCGCAGCCCGAAGGCCCCAGCAGCGCCATCATCTCACCGTCGTTCACGGTCAGATCCATACCGTCAATCACGGTGGTGCTGTCAAAGGTCTTGGTGAAGTTTTTAAGCTTTAGTTGCATCAGCCTTTCGAGCCCCCGCCGTAGATATTCATGAGTTTTTTCTGGAACACCAGATAGATCAGGATCACCGGGACGGCATAGAACAGCCCCACCGATTTAAAGAGGTTAAAGTCGACCTCCAGACTGTCATCGAGCAGGAAGTAAGCCAGATAGGTGGACAGAACCTGGGAATCGCTGCCCGGTGCCAAAACCAGCGGCAGGAGGAATTCGCTCCACCCCGACAGGAAGGAAAAGATCAGCAGTGCTGCCAGACCCGGCTGCACCTGCGGCAGCACCAGTTTGTGCCAGACCATGAAGCGGCTGGCGCCATCCTGAACCCCGGCCATTTCGATTTCCCAGGGCACGGTGTCGTAGAACCCCTTCATGATCCAGATGCCAAAGGGCAGTTCCAGCGCGGTTTTGACAATGATCACCCCAATCAGCGTGTCAAACAGGCCCAGCCATTGCAGGATCAGAAAGATCGCGATGATCAGGGTGATGGTGGGAAAGGCATGCAGGATGATGATCCCGGACAGAAAGAACCGCCGTGCCGGGAAATCAAGCCGCGACAGCGCGTAGGCAGCGGTCACGGAGATACTGGTCACGATCAGCGCCGTGGTCGAGGCAAAGATAAAGGTGTTCACCGTGGCCACCCAGACCGATCCCCGGCCCACATCAGGTGACCAGAGAAACCGCCAGTGTTCGGTGGTGAACTCGTTTGGCACCAGGCTGCCCGGTTCGGTGTTGGTGAAAGTATCCACCAGGGTGAAGACATACATGATGACCAGCGGCAGCGACACAATGGTCAGCAGCGCGATCACCGGCATGGAGCGAAAATTGGCAGTCATATCAGGGCCCCTATTGCTCGATACGCGGCTTGGAAACCAGCTCGCGGAAGTTGAAGAAACGCAGGTACAGCAGGCTGGTGACAATACCGATAACCACCAGAACCAGCGCATAGGCGGCGCCCAGCCCGTATTGCAGATTACCGCCATAATTGTTCAGCGCGGTGTGATAGGCGGCCAGCGCCCAGACCTCGGTGGTGCCCCCCGGTCCGCCATCGGTGGCCAGCAGGATGTATTCAAACGAGGTCAGCAGCGACAGCGTCTGGTAGGAGGAGGTGAACAGGATCGGCCAGCGCAGCTGTGGCAGGATGATATAGCGCACCTGCTGCCAGCGGTTGGCGCCATCCACCTCGGAGGCGTGCAGCATCGACGCCGGGATTGCCTTTATCGCCGACGAGAACAGGATCATGCCCAGCGAGGCCCCCACAAAGCCGTTGATCAGGATCACCACAACCCAGGCATTGGTGCCGGTGTCCAGCATCCAGTTGCGCGGTGCCACACCAAAATAGCCCGCAAGGGTTGAGATAATGCCGGTATCCCAGGTCAGCCAGTACCACATCAGCACATAGAGCACCGGCGGCAATACCCGCGGCAGGAACCAGATGGTGCGGAAGGTGGCGGCCACTCGCGGCGACAGGTAAAATGTCGAGATCGCCAGAAACAGGCCAAATCCAACGTTGAACGCCAGGGTGAACGACACATAGATCGCGGTGTTCATCGCATAGCGCCAAGACGATGACAGGCTGGCCAGCAGCTCGATGTTCTTGGTGGTCCAGATCCAGCCGGTATAGGCCTCGTCCACCAATGTGTCATGGTCAGCGGCTTCAATGCCAGAGGTCATCAGCGCGGCGCGAAACGCCTCTTCGGTGTCAAACCTCTGATCCATCACGCTGGAGGTAAACAGCTCGGCCGCCAGCTTGCGGTCACGGGTAGAGCGGATGCGGTGCTGGCGCAGATCCTTGAGCGCCCGTTCCATGTCACGACGCGAGGTGAATAAATCCCCCTCGTGCAGCTTGCGGAACTCATCGGCGGTTGCCGGGCCCTGGGCCTCGGCCAGACGGGCCAGCCCGGCGTCATCGACGCGGTAGCCGGCATTTTCCAGCGCATCCAGCGTTGCCGCACTGGCCTTGGTATTGGCCAGGCTGCGCAGGTCGCTTTGGCTAAGCAGGTAGTCGCCGCCGGTGATGCCGGTCGAGGTCGACATATTGGTAAAGGCAAAGAACGCCGTCATTATTACCGGGGCGAGGAAAAACAACACCACAACGATCATGGCAGGGGCAAGAAAGCCCAGGCCAAGCCAGTTGAAACGGGGTTTGGATATGCGGGACATAGGGGACTCCGAAGCGGTAAATCCTGGGGGGCGCAACCGCCCCCCAGGACAAAGTCAGGCAGGGTTTAGCGAACGATCAGCTCGTCCCCCAGTTTGGCGCGCAGCTCCGTCTCCAGATCTGCAACCGCATCTGCGGCGGATTGGGCGCCGGTCCAGGACGCTTCGAGCCCCTTGAACATGGCCTCGGAATAGGCGCCATAGCTCAGGTGGTTGGGCTGCGCGTTGGCAGTGCTCAGCAGACGCTCGGTGGCCTCAGAGGCCCATTGGTCGCCAGCATAAAGTTCAATGTTGGACTGCTGTTTGCCAATGCCCAGGTGGGCGGATTTAATCGCGTGCAATGAATTCAGCCGTGGCCCGGAGGCGATTTTGATTAGCTGTGCGGCGATTTCTTCGTCCTGATCATCCGCCTGATTGGTGACCAGATAGACCAGCGGATGGGTCACGGTATTGGCGCGGCCATTGGCATCCCCCGACGGGATCAGCGAGAATTCAATAGTGCCAAAGAAGTCATCGTTGCCCTCTTTGCCGGTATAGCGCGCATAGTGCCAGGTGCCGCCGTGCCAGGTTGCGGCCTTGCCGTTGGCAACCTCGTTATACCACTGGCCCCAATCGGTGCCGAGATGGTTTTTACGGGTGATCCCGGCTTCGACTGCGTCAACGAAGAACTGATAGAATTCCTGCATCGATTGCTTGTCCAGCACCAACTTGTTGGTTTCCGGATCTTGCAGCATGCCGCCAAAGGATTGGTAAAACTGGGCGTAGTCCGGACCATTGGACGGGCGCGGATAGAAACCATATCCTTTTTCGACCAGCCCCAGATCAACCGCCTTGGTGGCGTCTTCCAGCACGTTTTGCAGGGTGTAATCGCCGGCGGCCACACGCTCGGGCAGCGCTGCAATCTCAGCGTCGGAATAGCCGATGCCGCGCATGGTGTCTTTCCAGAAGAAGAACGGACGGCTCTCGGCATCCTGTGGAATGCCCCACTGAATACCGTTATACGCAGCGATTTCCAGCAAATTGGGGTAGATGTCGTTCAGCGGGAAGGTATCAAAATCAAGATAATCTTCGACCGGAACAATATAGCCCGCCTGGCTCCAGGGTGCGATGTCCAGATGGCTGGAAACAACGATACTGGGCGCGGTGCCAGCCTCGGCCGCCAGGGTGACGCCCTGTTTGAACTCCTCCCAACCGCCAAAATCGCGACGGCCTTCGACAGTGATATTCAGCTCTTCGCCCATGATCGCATATTCAGCCGACAAAATTTCAGCCGCGGTCTTGATGTTATCAATGCGAAAGGCGTCGGCGTCGCTGGAGCCACCGGCCCAGACCGTGATGGTTAGATCTTTGGCAGCCGCCGGTAAGGCAATTGCCGAAAGCCCCGCCAAAAGCGCGGTTGTTCCAAGAGTGAGATGTTTCATTTTCAGTCCTCTGGTTGGTCAATTCTGCGGCTGTCCAAAAGGTCAGCACACGTGTGCAGTTGTGCATTCTTTTTGTGTCAGTTTTATAATTCTGGAGAGATGTCGGAGAAAAAATACCGTCATCGCCAATCCAATTGCTACGCAATATCGTGATGCCTTCCCCATCAACGCCAAGTCTAACGACACAGGTCAGTGCCTGTCTGCCGCAGACTGCACACGTGTGCGGTCGCTGTCAAATCCTAAAATGCAACCGCCTGATTTACCGGAGAACTGGCAAAGGTGCGTTTGGAGCACAGAGCACCGGCACAGAGGACTGGCAGGGCATCAGTACAGGGCGCACCAATCGGTAAACGCCACAGCAATGATCAGAGACCCGTCTCGCCCCCAGACAAGGGGGCGACCGGTCCAGCCTCGTTACGCCAGGATTTCACTCATTCGCGCCTTGTCGTAATTGCCTCCGCACAGCAGAACGACATTGACCTTACCGGCATATTTGCCCGGCTCCGTCAGCAGCGGCGCCAGGGCAAGGGCTGCGGCGCCCTCAACAATCATGTTTTCGGTCCAGGCCAGAACACGCAAGGCCTCGGCGATGTGAGTTTCGTCGATATGCACGATCTCGTCGATAACCTCAGCCGCCAGCGGCAGGGTCAAAGAATTCTCATCGACACCCCCAGCCACACCATCCGCCAGGGTCTCCAGATGCTCTGTCTCGACAATCTTGCCCGCCTTGATCGAGGCCGCCAGGGCTGCGGTATGGGTAGCACTCACCCCAATGATCCGCGTGTCAGGCGACATGGATTTAAGAACGGAACCGATCCCCGAGATCAATCCGCCGCCACCCATGGAGATAAAGAGATTGTCAATCCGCGGCAGTTGTTCGAGAAGTTCCAGCCCGATGGTCCCCTGCCCTGCGATCACCTCAGCGTCATTGTAGGGCGAAACATAGGTGTGGCCTTCAGACTCGGCCAGTGACTTTGCGTGCACTTCGGCAAGCGAGGAATCCGCGCCGGCGATCACGACACGGGTGCCAAAGGCCTCAATTGCTTGCCGTTTCTGATCAATCACGTTTTCCGGCAGAACAACGGTCAACCTGTGGCCTGTTCTCTGGGCGGCCAGCGAACAGGCAATGCCGTGGTTTCCGGACGAGGCGGTGATAACCGGGCGATCAATCGGCAAGCTGCCAAGCTTGGCCGATGCCCCACGAAACTTGAAAGATCCGGTGAACTGAAAGTTCTCGGTCTTGTAGTGGATCTCGGTTCCGCCGGACAAAGTCATCCGGGACGGCAGCACCTCGGTTTTTCTGACCAGATCGGCAATGCGGCGGCGTGATATGGCAGAGCGGCAGGCGGAGCGCAGAACGCCTTCGGATGGGGCTGTCATGTGAGAATATCCTCTTTTGCTTTGATCATTTGCGCGGCGCGATACACTGACAATGAAACGGCAGCGTCCTGCACCGCCAGACCGGTCAGATCCGCTATGGTCAGCTGGGTGTCGCTGGTGCGCCCCGGATGAGCGCCGGATAGAATATCGCCGATTGAAATCACCTCATCCACCGCAAGCCCTGCCGCCGCAGCTGCGGTCTGGAACTCGCCATGGGCGAGCGATTGTGCGGCCAGGTCGCAGACACAGAGGTCAGCCCGCAGGACCAGCGGCAACTCCAGCTCCTGCTTGCCCGGGCAATCGGCGCCGACCGCAGTGATATGGGTGCCCGCGCGGATCCAGCTGGCCTGCAGCAGCGGAGATTTGGCCGGGGTGGTGGTAATGATGACATCCGCCTGACCGCAGGCCTGCTGCAGATCACATGCCGCATTTGCGTCTATCCCATCGGACCGTAAATCCTGGGCCGTTTGCTCGGCCTGCTCAGGATTGCGGGCCCAGATAGCAAAGGCAATGGGCCGATTCTCCGCCAGATGCATCAGGCAGCGCGCCTGATGCCGGGCCTGCAGGCCACCGCCGACGATCAGCACCTTGCGGAAATCAGCCCGCGCCAGCGCCAAAGTGGTCAGCGCCCCGCCCAGCCCGGTCCGAATATCGGTCAGCCAGCCGCCATCGTTGAGAAACGCCAGCGGCTGGCCTGTCTTAGCGCAGAACAACATATTCATGCCATTTGAGCTCGCCAATCCCTGGGCCGGGTTATTGTAAAAACCGGTTGCGATCTTGACCACAAAGCCTTCGGTTCCCTCAATATATCCGGATTTCACATGGCAGTCGCCATTGGCCTCCGGGAAGCCAAGGTAGGTGACATCGGGAACCTGCACCCGCTGTTGCGCCTGTGCTATATAGGCTTGGCGTATCGCCGCAGCCCCAGCAGACAGGTCAAACAGGCTTTGGATCTCGGATTTCTGTAACTCCAGCACATTGCCCCTCAATGCTTGTTGACCAAAATCTTATACTGAACTATCTAATTTACACACTTGAGTCAATATCCACTCCTCATCGCCCGTCCCACCGAAAGGCACCCCCATGGTCAGCACAGTTTTTCATCCATTCAAGGTCGAGCAATTCCTGTCGGAGCTGGAACATGGGGTCGAATTCAATTTTTCAGAAAGCGGCGTGCACCCTATTTCCTTTCAGGGTTTGGTGGAGATGGCCGATATTGACATGTCCCAGCTGATGGCAACGCTGATCGATTATCCGCAGGTGAACGGGAAACAATCCCTGCGCGACACCATCTCGGGCTTCTATCCCGGCTCCTCTGCGGAGGGGGTGATGGTCACCTCAGGCGCCACCGAGGCCAATACGCTGGTGGCCAATACGCTGTTGCAGCCGGGAGACAATGTGGTCTGCTTCCGCCCCACCTATGAACAGATTTCAGGCAATGCCGCCAATCTGGGCAATGAGGTGCGCTGGGTTGATCTGATTGAGGCCGACGGCTGGGCCATCGACGCCGATGCGCTGAACAAGGCGGTCGATGACAAAACCCGGATCATCCATGTGGTGAATCCAAACAATCCAACCGGACGCATCCTGTCCGACAGCGACCGCAGCCAAATCATTGCAGCGGCCAGCCGCGTCGGGGCCTGGATCGTTGCTGACGAGGTCTATGCAGGCACCGAACGCGAAGGGGATATTGAGACCCCATCGTTCTGGGGCAGCTATGACCGTGTGCTGATTGTCAATTCCACCTCAAAGGCTTACGGCCTTCCGGGCTTGCGTTTGGGTTGGCTGGTGGGGCCCGTCGACATCATCACCGACTGCTGGCGGCGCCACGAGTATGCCTCGATCACCACCTCAATGCTGTCGATGGAACTGGCCGACAAAGCCCTGTCCGAGCCCACCCGCTCCAAGCTGAAAGCGCGGGCAAAGACGCTGATCCGCACCGGCTTTGATGTGCTGACCCAGGAGTTGGGCCGCCATCCCGGTGTTTTTGATGTGGTGCCACCGCAAGCCTCGGCGATGTCATTTGTCCACTTCAACCTGCCGATTTCATCAGAAGACTTCTGCATGCGCTTGCTGCGTGAACGGGAAGTCCTGGTCATTCCGGGGTCGCGATTTGGCGTCGAGAATCATTTCCGCTTCAGCTCAGCGCTGCCCGAAGACCACTTGCGGCAAGGGCTTGCACGTCTCAATGATCTGACAGGTGAAATTCTACAGGGACGCTAAGCCATGACCAACCGTACCACTCTACTGGCAAATACCAAGGCGCTGGCCGATGCGATCCCCCTGCTGATGGGGGATCGGGTTGAGGTTGTGGTGCATGATCTGACCAGCGAAACCATCGCCCATATCGTCAACCCATTTTCGCAGCGCAAACCGGGCGACCCGTCCAACATGCAGGAAATTGACTTTCGCCCCAGCGATACGGTTATCGGCCCCTACGAGAAGGTCAACTGGGACGGCAGTGTCATCCGCTCTATCAGCATTGTGATGCGTCATGAAAATGGCGACGCCGAGTTTGTTTTATGCATCAACCATGACCAGGTGGACTTGCAGCAGTTGCAGCGGGCGGTCCGCGCCCTGCTGCCTGGCAGGCTGTCCAGCTCGCAGCCCGAAGCGCTGTTCCGAAACGACTGGCATGAACGGTTGAATGTCTTTGTCAGCGATTGGTGCGTGCAACAGGGGCATCGTATCGATGAGCTTGATCGCACCGCCCGCCGGGAACTGCTGACCGCGCTGGAAAGCTCTGGCGCCCTGTCCGAACGCAATGCGGCGTCTTATGTGGCTCGCCTGTTGGGGGTCAGCCGGGCCACCATCTACAATGATCTGAAAGCAAAAACCACATGAGCAAAGACATTCAGCCAGTCCTCTCTGTGCTCAAACATCTGGTGGGCTTCCCGACTGTCTCAGATCAATCCAATGTCGATCTCATCCAGTTCATCTGCGCCTATCTGGATGATTTCGGGGTCAAATATCATGTGTTTCCTGACAGCACCGGCAAGAAACTGGGGCTGATTGCGCAGATCGGGCCGGATGTCGAAGGCGGTGTTGTGCTGTCAGGCCATACCGATGTGGTGCCGGTGATCGGCCAATCCTGGAGCAGTGATCCCTGGACTCTGACCGAGCGGGACGGCCGGTACTATGGCCGCGGCACCTGTGACATGAAGGGGTTTCTGGCGCTGGCGCTGGCGGCGGTGCCGCAGTTTGCATCGGCGCCGCTGAGTCGGCCGCTTCAGCTGGCATTTTCCTTTGATGAAGAGATCGGCTGCCTGGGCACCGCGCCGCTGATGGCGGCACTGGAAAGCCATTTTGCCAAGGCCAGCAGGGTGATTGTCGGAGAGCCCTCAATGATGTCGGTGGTCACCGGCCACAAAGGCGGCCTTGGGCTGGTGACCCGGCTGCACGGCCAGGCGGCCCATTCCTCGCGGCCGGATCTTGGCGTCTCGGCCATTGCCCATGCGACGCCGCTTTTGCAGTGGCATAGCAGCCGCCAGCAAACGGCCCGCACAAACACCAAACCCAACAGCTTTATCCCGCCCTATTCAACCGTCCAGATCGGCACCATCAAAGGCGGCGTTGCCCTGAATACGGTGCCTGATCTTTGTGTGCTGGAAAGCGATATCCGCTTTATGCCAGATGAGACCATCGAGGACTGGCTGGACGAGTATTGCGCCCTGACACGCGTCGTCGAACAGGCCATGCGCGCCGAGCACGACGCCGCGCGGGTCGAGCTTCAGGTGACGGAAACCATCCCCGCCATGCTCCCCGAGGCAGCGGGCGAGGCCGAACTATTGGCCCGCCAAATCACCGGCGACAATTCCGACAACTGTGTCTCGTACCAGGCCGAAGCGGGTCACTTTCAGGCGGCAGGCTATTCCACCGTTATTTGCGGGCCCGGCAGCATCGAACAGGCCCACAGGCCTGATGAATTCATCTCTTCCACCCAACTACAACAGGGTCAGGCCTTTATGGAGCGCCTGATCACTGCCCTCTGCTGAAGGATCAGCCATGCCGACAAATGCCCCCATCATTCTGAATGCCGATCAGATCTCTGCCCTGATCGGAAAAATCGACATAGCGGCCGATCTGCGCGCCATGTTTGTGGAACTGGGTCAGAATCAGGCTGTGCAGCCCGCCCAGACGGTGACTCTGTTTCCAGAGGATCGCGGTGATTTTATCACCTATATGGGCGCACAGGGCCAGACGGGTGTTTTTGGGGCAAAGCTGTCGCCGTATCTGGTGACAGAAGGCAAGCCGATCATCACCGCATGGACCCTGTTGATGTCGATGCAAACCGGGGCGCCGCTTTTGCTCTGTGATGCCGGCCAGCTGACAGTTGAACGCACCGCCGGCACCACTGCACTGGCGGTCGATTTGCTGGCCGATCCAAAGGCCACCACTCTGGCGATCATCGGGTCGGGAAATGTGGCGCAGGCCCACTACCGTCATGTGAAGGGGCTGCGGGACTGGGATCAGGTCCGGGTCTATTCCCCCTCGGTTGGCTCGGATCAGGCACGACAAGACAGCTGGCGCAGCCTTGGTGGCAACCTCAGCTTTGCCGCCAGCGCCAAAGAGGCCGCTAAGGATGCCGATGTTGTCATGCTGTGCACCTCCTCGGGTACCCCAGTCATTGAAAACGCCGCCTTTGGAGCCAATACGCTGGTCACCTCGATCAGCACAAATGTCGCCCAGGCGCATGAGGTTGATCCGGAATGGCTGCTGGCGGCTCAGGTCTATTGCGACTACCGCGCCACCACCCCGAACACCGCCGGGGAAATGGTGCTGGCGGCACAGAACCATGGGTGGCAGGCCGCAGCCATTCGCGGAGACCTGGCAGAATTGACCAATGACGCGGCGCCAAAGCCCGAACCGGGCAAGCCCAGCTTTTTCCGGTCAGTGGGGCTTGGGCTAGAGGATATTGCCGCCGCTCAGGCGGTCCTGCGGTGCCTTGGCACTGCAACCTAACCGCCAACCTAGCCAGGCCGATATCTCAGAAACGGACGCGTGCAGCCTCTCGGCGGCACGCGCCGACAGCCGCGTGGGTCCCGACAGACCGAGCAGGCTCCCAAAGATTGATGGAAATGCACAGATTGAGCAAATGACTGTGCTCTCGCAGCCAGTCTGCCATTGACAGTTGGTGGACAAAAATATCTAAATTAGACAAATCAGTAAGATGGAGCGGATATGCCTGCACACCAAATTGCCGTTGAGGGTCTGCACAAATCCTATGGCCAGATCGAAGTTCTGAAGGGCATTTCTCTCGCCGCAAACAAAGGTGAGGTCATCACCCTGATCGGCTCTTCCGGGTCCGGCAAAAGCACCTTGCTGCGCTGTTTGAACCTGCTGGAAGTCCCCAGCGCCGGCCAACTGTTCCTTGAGGGGCAGTCGATCAAATTTCAGCTGCGCAAAGGCGAACTGGTTGAGACCAATGAGTTGCGACTTTACCGCGCCTCGCTTGGCATGGTGTTCCAGAGCTTCAACCTCTGGCGGCATATGACTGCGGTTGAGAATGTCACTGCCCCGCTTATCCACGTGCTGAAACTGCCAAAGGCCGAAGCCCTTGAGCGCGCAGAACAGGCGTTGCAAACGGTCGGGCTTTTTGATCGCAAAGATCACTACCCGTCCCAGCTGTCCGGTGGTCAGCAACAACGCGCGGCGATTGCCCGTGCCTTGGCGATAGAACCAAAGGTTCTGCTGTTTGACGAGCCAACCTCGGCGCTGGATCCGGAATTGGTGACCGAAGTTCTGAACGTTATCACCGCCCTGGCCGAGGGCGGCGCGACAATGCTGCTGGTCACCCATGAAATGCGGTTCGCCCGCGATGTTTCCAGCAAAGTGGCGTTTCTCGAAGCGGGAAAGATCGAAGAGTTCGGACTGCCAGAGCAGGTCTTCGGCGCCCCCAACAGCGAACGTTGCGCCCGGTTCGTATCTTCAATCACGCACTAAACGACTTAACAGGGAGACCAATATGCTAAAATCAATCTCATTTATTGCGGCCATGGCCATGGCGCTGCCCGCCAGTGCCGAAACACTGCGACTGGCAACAAGTGCCGACTATCCACCGTGGGAATCCGTCAACTCGGCCGGTGCAATGACCGGTTTTGACATTGATGTCGGCAACGCGATTTGCCAGAAAATCGAAGCCGATTGCCAGTGGACCAACCAAGCCTATGACGGGTTGATCCCTGCCTTGGAAGCTGGCCAGTATGACATTGTCATCTCGGCGGTCTCGATCACCGAGGCGCGGCTGCAGCGCATCGCCTTCTCAGCACCTTATGCGCAGGCGCCAGCCTCATTTGGCACTGCCGGCGATAAATTCGCAGATGTTTCAGGCAGTGCCGATCTCACATCAGTCCTTTCAGGCAAGGTGGTCGGAGTTCAGGGGTCCAGCATTTTTGAAGGCCTGGTCGCCAACAATTTTCCAGATGCGCAAATCAAAACATATGAACGGGCGGATCAGATCATCGCCGACTTAGGCATCGGCCGTCTTGATGCCGCGGTTCTGGAAACCACCTCCTGGGCCAGCATGGCCGAAGCCAACCCAGGCGCCAACCTAAAGACCTTTGGTCCACAGCTGGCCTTCTCGGACTACCCGGAACTGGGCGACGGCATCGGCCTTGGTTTCCAAAAGAGCAATGAGGCCCTGAAGGCACGGGTCGATGCGGCCATCGCAGACCTGCTGGCCGATGGCACCATTGCCGCCCTCTCTGAAACCTGGTTCGGCTTTGACGCAACGCCGTAAACCAGCCAACTTCTGAAACAAGGCGCGGGGCGCTTGCCGCCCTTCGCCCGACCAAGGCCAACACATGATAGAACTTCTCAGTTTCGGGGATACCGGATGGGGGGACGAGCTTGCCAGAGGCTTGCTTGTCACTCTTCTGCTCGCCGTCAGCTGCTTTGCCACCGGAACTTTGATTGGCCTGTTGCTGATGCTGTTCCGCCGTAAGGGCCGGTTTTCCCGCATTGTGGTTGAACTCTATATCACGGTGTTTCGCGGCGTGCCCGAACTGCTGGTGATCTATCTGTTCTTTTTTGGCACCGGAATAATGGTGCGGTCTGTTGCCGCCAGTTTTGGCTATACAGATTACATCAACCTCAGTGGCTTCTTCCTCGCCGCCCTTGCCCTGACCTGTATCACCGCCGCCTATTCCGCCGAAGTGTTTCGCGGCGCCGCGTCAAGCATCCCGCCAGGACAGCAAGAGGCCGCCAAAGCCTTTGGCTTTTCCCCCGCCAAGAGCTTTCGGTTGATTGAATTGCCGCAACTGCTGGTGGTCGCCCTGCCGGGGCTTGGCAATATCTGGCTGATCTTGCTGAAAGACACGGCTCTGGTCAGCCTGACCTCGGTGGCCGAGCTGATGCGCCAGTCAGCGGTCGCCGCTGGCGCCACCTTCCGGCCGTTTTTCTTCTACGCGATCGCAGCCCTTATCTATTTTGCGATCTCCCTGTTGTCCGAGCGATTTGTCTCCCGGGTTGAACGACGCATTGCCATCCCGGAGGATCGATAATGGATTGGCCATTGTTCCTGGACTACATTCCCGTGCTGATCACCGGCGTGCCATTGACGATGTTTCTGCTGGTCACATCGCTGACGCTTGGGCTGCTGCTTGGGGCGGTCATCTGTTATTGCCGCTCCGCCCGAGTGCCGGTTCTGTCACAGTTTTTCTCGGCCTATGTGTCGCTGTTTCGCGGCACGCCGCTGCTGGTGCAGCTGTTTGCGGTCTATTTTGGCCTCGGCCAGTTTGAGTTCATCCGCGATAGTTTTGCCTGGCCGCTGCTCCGCGAAGCCTGGTTCTGCGCCTTTCTGGCGCTTGGGCTCAACTCGGCGGCCTTCACCTCAGAAATCATGCGCGGCGGGCTGCTTGGCTTGGAAAAGGGCCAGATGGAGGCGGCAAAGGCCTTTGGGTTTTCAAACTGGGCCAAGCTTAGATATGTGATCCTGCCGCAACTGCTGCGGATCAGCATACCGGCCTACAGCAACGAGATCATTCTGGTTCTTAAGGGCACCTCGCTGGCCAGCACCATTTCACTGCTGGAAATAACCGGCCTGGCCAAGAAACTGTCCTCAAAAAACTTCACCCCGTTTGAGGCTTTCATCAGCGCGGGCATCGTCTATCTGACAATCGTTTTCTCGCTCACCCTGCTGATGCGTTGCTGGGAGAAAAAGCTGAACCGCGACAGCTAATGCCACAGTGCGGACCACCGCCGCCGAGCGGTTGCCCCGGGGCTCTATTGCACCATGGACGACAAGCCACGTGTCACGCCCTTTAGCGACACCGAGAACCTCAGGGGGGTGGCCTGTTTGGCGGATTGATATCCCATGATCATCTGCTGGCCAGCCTGCAGCGCCTCAACTTCGCTTGGCTGCAAAACACGAGAGGCGAGGCAAACTTCGGGCGAACATGTACGCCAGTCCAGTGGCAGGGTTTCGGATTGCGCTTCCGTCTTGTAACCCGGCCGGATTGTCAAAAGCATATCCGTCGGCGTTGACAACCCCAGGACCACGGCGCTTTCGCCCTCTATGATCACCGGTTGCAAGGAAATTTCAGCCAGAAACGCCCCGGTATCCGTCGCCGTAAGGATCTGAAAGATATTGCAAATTGATTGCCCGACAGCCGGAGCCCTGCAGGCCAATCGCCAATCCCCAAAGACATCTCCATTTTGGGCACTGGTCTGCGCAGGCGCCGCGCTGGCGAAAGAAACACCGGCGAAAGCAGCGAAAATAATATTTCTAAAAATCACATCTAACCTCTGTATGAATGGCCGGATACAATACCACCGCAGGCAGCAAAACAATCTCCAGCCACTGCTGCAATATCAGTCTCACCGGCAAGAATGTGATTTGTGACAAATTGACAACAAATTGGGAAGCCCCTGATGAAATTCCTTGCCCGTTCAGATTTGATTAACGAATCGCGCATTCGTCGAAGTAGCGTTGCGCACAAGCAGAGAGAATAGCGTTGCAATTGGTTTGCGAAAGACGGTTTTTGAGTTACATTTTTTAGATTTCTGACAGCTTCAGTCAGGGCTTCGGAAATGATTTTCAATCATCAAACGCAGTTTTTCTTAGGTAATTTTTAGCTCGGTCGCCCCGGAAATTTGTCCCAAAATTCACATGGGCCCGGCGATTATATTCTGAGGTCGCATCATATGTTGAAAACACGTTTCACCCTGCAGCAGAACGGAATTCGGCAAAAGAGCCTGCGTCGCTGTTGCCGGTTTGGTCATGCCACGGAACTGGTTTTTGTATTGGCAACAGGGGCGACATTGTTGCTGCCAGCCAGCGCCTCGGCTGCTGACTTGACTTGGGACGACGGGGCGGGTAACGCCAAGTGGAATACAACCGATAACAACTGGACCGGAAGCACCTTTACCGACGGCGATACTGTTACATTTGGTGCCACCGGTGCAGGCAACGTTGATGTGAACGTACCGGCCGTTATCGTGGAAACGATAACTTTCGATGCAGGTGGTTATGACATTCAGGGCGGTGATATCGTAAGCGTCAATGCTACTAATCTGACAGTCAATGTGAATGCCGACGCTGAGATTAGGTCTGCTATTACTTTGGTCGGTGGCGCCGGTCTTATTGTAAATGGCACTAATAAGCTGACGCTTTCTGGAACCGTGACCGGTGGCGTTACGCATAATGCTGGGTCTTTGGATATTTCCGGCGGCCAAGTGACCGGTACCATTGCTGCCAATCAGGATATGACAATGAGCACGACCACTACGGTCGGTGGGCTTGTCACTGTTGCCGGGACCGCAACTGTGTCTGACGGCGGTAGTCAAAACGCAGGTATTACAAACGCCGGTACTTACGAGATTACGGGTAACGGAGCCGCCGACAACTTACTTATCGGAGGTGATTTTACCAACACCGGAGATATCACCAATGCAGGTGGCGGAGATGTGACACTGAACCATAATGGTGTCAATGATTTCGTGAACGACGGTGGTACAGTATCGGGTGGGGCCGGGGCGCTGACGATTAAGACCTTGAATGGCAAGATCGACCTGAATTCAGGTACTGTCACGGTTGACGCTAATCTTATTCTTGACGGCGATATCGAAAACGCCGGTACGTTGGTCTACGCAAGCACAACTGCTCTGACGGGGTCCCTGACCAACGAGACTGGCGGCACACTGGATATTGGGGCGAGCTTTGCTGCCGGATCGAATGACCTTACCAATACAGGTGGGATCACCAATTCAACACATGGTACTTATGTAGTCGACGACATTGATACATTTGTCGCCAATGGCGCACTCGATGCTGGCACAGGGTCTCTGGCGTTCTATGTTGTGGATGTCGTTGCTCAGGATGGAGTATCATTCTATGGTGATGTCGAAGTGTATATTTCGGGTACATTGTACGAAGAACGCACTGCGGTGAATTATAGCGGCACCGAGAATACTGATACTGAAACCCGAGGCGCTAGCTCTGTTACCACAAGTGGTGATTACACCAATGCCGACTCATTCACACAGAATAGTTCTGGTGTATTTACTGTCAGCGATGGTGACACATTTACCGCCGCAACGATTAATCTGAGTTCCGGGACAGCGTCGATTGGCGTCAACTCAACGCTTGCGGGCACCGGCAACACGATGAATATCGCGATCGCCACGGCTGTTGCCGCTGGTGGTACGCTGACAGATGCCAATGCGATCAACATTTTGGCTGGGGGTAGTGTGACTTTTGCCGGGGCTGGCACCCTATCGGCAAACACCGATAACACCGGGGCTGAGAGCATCGTCATCGACGGGCAACTAAACGTGACCGGCGTCGGCGCCGTGGATGTTTCGGTCGGGGGCACTGGTACCATTGTTACCCAGGGCACGGCTGGCGCGATTGTGGTGAGCGGTGGATCGACGTTGAATGCGGCTGGCGAAACCATCACCAACAGCAGTACCGCCGCGATAGGTCTTAGTGTTGATGCCACCTCAACAGTGGTGGCCACATTGATCACCAACGAAAGCGGCGCTACTTTCACCACTGAGGGTACGATCACCAGCGCCGTGACCAACGCGGGGGCTTTGACGCTCTCGGGTGGNTCNCTTGGNTCNACGCTGGGCAACTCTGGTACAGGCACTGTGAACGTGACCGGGGACACGACAGTGACCGGCACTGTGACCAACACATCGACNTCGGNAACCGCAGTGGTCATCGCAGCTGGCACAACGCTGACCCCGCAGTGGTCATCGCAGCTGGCACAACGCTGACCACGCCAACGCTTGAGAATGATGCCGGAACTGTGGCGATCAACGGCGCGCTTGATGGCGCGCTGGAGAATGCGTCTGGTGCGACAGTGAATGTTGCCTCAACTGGCTCTGTGAGCGGTACAACCAATAACTTTGGCACCATGGCATCTGCCGGTACTCTGACAGGGATCATAACCAACCAGGCTAGCGGTAGCATGACCCTGAGCGGCGGTTCCACCGGCGGGGTTCTGTTTAACAACTCTGGTACCGTGAATGTCACCGGTCCGGTGACCATTGGCAGCATCTTTGCAGCCAACGGAACCGCGAGCACAACCATTGCCGCGGGTGCAAATCTGACCACAACGACAAGATTTGACAACAACGGCACAGCGAACTTGCAGATCGATGGCACCCTGACAGGGATTTTGCAAAACAACGGTGCAGCAAGCACAGTCACAGTGGCCGCTAGCGGTGAAGTGACGGGGGCAACTGACAACGCCGGGATCATCATCAACGATGGTACGCTTACTGGCAATGTGACCAACAGCGGCACCTTGTCGACCACCGTTACAATCACCGGTAATGTGGTCAACACAGGGACGATGAATACATCCGGCAGCATCACCGGCACTCTGGATAATAACGGTGCTGGTACGGTGACAACAACCGGCAATACAATCGGCATTACCACACTGACACAAGACAGCTCGGGGCTGATTACAATTGCAGCCGGGCATACGCTGAGTGCCGCTACAATCACTGTAAACACCGGGTCTGCCGGTATCGCGGTTGGGGTTGGGTCTACTTTGGCCGGCACCGGAAATACCCTGAACAACAGCGCGACTATCACCGTTGCCGACGGCGGCACGATCACCGATGCCGGCGCGATCAACAACCTGGCGACGGGCAGTATTACCTTTGCCGGAGACGGCACTCTCGACGCCGACACAGATGCATCAGGCGCCGAGATCATCACCAACGATGGCACCATCACCGTCAACGCGGGCGCGGGCTCCACCACTCAGACCGTGGCGGTCGGCGCCGACGCGCTGAGTAACCAGGGCAGCGGCACCCTTACGGTGAACTCGGGCACGATGAGCGGCATCACCACCCTGACCAACAGCTCCACCAGCGCCTCGGCGGTGACCGTGGCAAGCGGCGCAACCCTGGGCTTCACAACGCTCAACTCCTCGGCGGGGACGATGACTGCAGCCGGAACACTGGACGGCAATGTGGCGCTGAGCGGCGTGGCGGTTCTGGACCTGAATGGCGGCACCATCACCGGCAGCCTCGACAACCAGTCCACCGCGGCGATCACCCTGGATGGCACCGTCACCGGCGCCTTTACCCAGAATAATGCAGCGGCCTCGACCACCGTCGATGGCACCACTGCCTTTACAGGTCTGACGGATATCCAAAGCGGTACTTTCGTGATCGACACTAACCAAACCCTGACGGTTGGCGATGCTGGCACCGCCCAGACCGAGCTGTATCTGCGCAGCGGCGCCAGCCTGACGGTTGGTCAGGGCGCCACATTGGCGACCAACCAAAGCACCGACAGCATGACATTTGCCTCTGGTTCGACGCTGACCCTGCTGCAAGGGGCAAGTCTGACCGGGACATCACTGCTGAATGGCGCTCTGGTGGCTCAGGCGAGTGGCTCAACAATTAACAGCGATGTCACTTTGCTGTCCTCTTCCACCATCAACATGGCAGATGGCTCCAGCTTCACTGCGCTGACCATCAATGGGACACTGACCGGTGTGGGCGGGATCGTTAATCTGGATGTGGATCTGGACACGGCGGGTCAATCCTCGGACCAGATCGTAGCGACCGGTTCGGGAGCATCGTCCGGCACCATCCAGATTGCCCTGAACGACGTGACCATCGCCGGAACCTACGGCGCGACCCCAACCACCGGCCTTATTCTGTTGGATCTTGATCCGGGCAGCACGGTGACGGCCAGTGCCTCGGGGGCGCTGCCGCAGGACAACCTGCAAACCTACATCTACACCCTTGGGACCAACGGAGACGGAGATGTTGTTCTGCTGAGCCAGCTGAACAACGCAACCGCCGGTCTCAGCGGCGCCATCGCCTCGTCGCAATCCCTGGTGGCCGCAGTGATCAACAGGCCGACCAGCCCCTTTGTCACCAGTCTGTCCTCCGTCGATGAAGGCGAGAAATGCCGTCCAGGCGGTTGGGCGCGCATGGTCGGCGGCACCGCCAGCGCCACCGGCACCGCAACCACAGCGACCTCCTCGGTAGAGGCCACCACCGACACCAACTTTGCCGGCATCCAGATTGGCGGCGACAGCACCTGTTTTAACAGTCTGATACAGGAAAACGGTTGGGATCTCTCTTACGGCCTGATTGCGGGCTATAACATCGCCAGATCCGAGCAGGCGATTCCCGGCATTGGCGGGTTGGTTGACAGCACCACTGAGCTTGACATGGACCAGGCCTATGCCGGGTTCTACATGGTTGGTGCGCGGGGCCGTTTCAGCTTTGACCTGCAGGGCCGGTTCGAAAAGACAGACTTCACCGTCAATTCCAGCGGCACCAATCCGCTGCCGGTGAATGACAGCAAGTTTGACACCGACGCCTATACCCTGTCGGGGGCGGCCAGCTATGCATTCAGCGTGCCAAATCAACCCCAGATGTTCTTTGTGCCGACGGTCGGCCTGTCGACAACAAAAACATCAGATACCTCCCTTTCTTTCACCGACGGCAGCTCTCTCCTGTTGAATGAAACAACCACCAATATCGCCTTTATTGGCGGCACTTTGGCCTATTCGGATTTCAACGATGTCACCGGCGCCAGAACCGCGCTCTTTTCGACATTGACCCATTACAAGAATCTGTCGGACGACTCGACCTCGATCTTTTCTGACACCTCGAATGCGACAACCAGCATCATCTCTTCGGCGCTGCCAGATTACACCGAAATCAGCCTGGGCTACTCCTACAACCGGGAATTGCGCCGCGACAGCGCCACCGGCTCCCTGCGCAAGCTATCGGTTTCGGTGCGGGCGGATGGCCGGTTCGGCTCTGGCTTTGATAGTTATGGTCTAACTGGTCAGCTGCGACTGCAGTTCTGATTGCCACAAAACCAAACGAAAGAGCCGCGCCCGCAATGACGCGGCTTTTCTGAGACAGCCGAAGAAATAGCCGGGATCCCTATGTCTGCCTGTTGCGCAGCGCCTCGGCGTAATGGTGGGAAAAGGCCGTGATAAAGGCATCCAGCATTCCGTCTTGTCCCTGCGACGCGGTGGCCTGCCAGCGGCTTTTGTATTCAGCCCAGAGCTTGCCGGATCTGCTGCCAAACAATCCTTCGTCGACCGCGCTTTCGATCTCTGTCGGCGACAGGCCCTCCAGCATTTCAGCCAGCGCTGGCTGCAGCGCGGCGACCACGGCGTCCTGATGATTGCGAATATCCGCCAGCGCATTTTTGAATCCGTCTGCGCCGGTCATATAGCCATCGCGAGGGGCCAGAAACAGGGTCTCAAAGGCGCGGTCAGAGTCCAACATGAACTTCATCGGATTGTTGCCAGCCGCCAGCCGCATGGTGCGATCTTCGCCGCTCATGAACAGCTTCACCGCCGCGCGGCTTTGCAGCATCATCATCATTTCCTCGGTCGCCTCGCGCGTGCATCGTCCCAGCATATGGCCAAGCTCCTGGGCGGAAAGATCCAACTGGTCTGGCGCCTCAACCCCTGCCCCGTCACAAAAACCCTGCAAGAATTGCGCCTGCGACAGATCCCGCCCTGAGCTGGCAGCGGGCGCAGGGTCTGGTGCCCTGGGTCTATCGACAATGACCGGCGGGGCGAGTGATAGCGCCGCACAGATGGGGGCCAGCTCCGCAGGATCGGGAGCAGGCGCTGGATCAGGCGCAGGACTGGGGGGCGGCCCCGCCGGGGTCTGAACCAGATCACAAGCCGCAGGGTCTCGCCTGAATTGCGGTGGCGGCGACAGGTTTCCGGGCGACAGGTTGCCGGACTGTGGCAGCTTGGCGAAAGACGACAGATCCGGGCGTTGAGGCAGCAAAGACGCCGCCTTGGGCACCTTGTCAAATTGAGGTGTCTGCAGTGCAGCAGAGCTTTTGACAACCGGGCTGACGACCGCTGGATCTTTGCCCGCCGCCCCGCCGGGCGCTGTTGGTCGGCGGGTCTTCAAATCGCAGGTGGCAGAGGCATCCGCCAGCAGCAGCGGATCGGCGGTGGCAGCCACTTCTGTCAATTCGACGCTGATCCGATAGCTGCCAACGTGGAACTGATCGCCTTGCTGCAGCCCTCGCGGCCCTGACAGCCGGGCGCTTTCGCCCTGCAAAAAGGTGCCGTTCTTCGATACATCATGCAGGAAATAGACGTTGCACTGATAGCTGACGTCGAAATGATGACCCGAGATATGGCGGGTGGGGTCCGGCAACACCCAGTCCATTCCCGCCCTGCGACCCACCTGGGCACTCTGGCCCGCCAAGCGCAGAAAGGTTGGCCCGCCGTTGTCCAATGTGGCGACGTTCTCAATGCGCAGGGTCATATTTCGCATAGTGTTCAAGACCTTTATTCAATGAAACACTTTCAAGGACTTAGATAAATTGAATCTACCTGATCGTGGATTTCACGCAAGCCTGGCGTTCCGCCACCGCCAATTGCGGCGGTCAAACGTTCGATTGCGGATGGACAATATATCAGCTGTCAGGCGCAGGTCAGCTTACTCGACCTGAAAAGTGGCCATGCCAAAAACCGCCGCCTGCAACACCTCAGCCGACAGGCTTGAAAACACATCCTGGGCCAAGCCCCCCATTTGGTCCGCCAAAGCAAAATCACCGGCGCGCCCGCCCAGCACCACCAGCATCTGCTGCGTCGTGCGCCCCCCCCCTGAGCGGGCCACCGGCGCATCAATCCCCACCACATCGCCGTCCAAAGTGGCAAAGCGGGTCAGATCCTGAACCACACCGTTGTCATCCACCAGCAGCAGCGCCACGTTCAACCCCCCTGCCCCAAGCACCCGCGCCTTCAGGCTGTCACCGCTTTGCAACGTTGAATTTTCCAGCGCCAGCCCAATCCTGCTGGCGGGATAAGACGCGCTTTGGCGCAGCGCGTCCAAGGCGGCACATTGGCGGCTGTCGATAATATCCAGCCTGCGCACCACCGCTGCATCGACCCGGGATGTCACTTGATCAGCCAAGGCCTGAAGCGCCACATCGTCGGCCCCCACCAGCGACAGACCAAGTCCGGCGCTGCCGCTGCGACGCGGCAGCAGCAGGCTGCATTCTGGCTGCGGAACCGCGCGGATCTGCTGGATAAGCTGCCCAAGCCCCCTCATTTGTGCTGTCGGATTGGCGATCACCGCAGGCCGTTTCACCTCTGGCTGCCCCGCGGGGCTTTGCTCGGCTGGTGGCACCACCGCGTCACCTTGCGGAGCGCCATCCTGAAGATAGGTTGGCAGGGTTGCCTGCGGCTCCAGCAACGCCAGTTGCTCATCAGCAATCTCGGCTGCAGGATCCGGCTCATCCAGCCTGTCAGGCTCCAGCACGTCAGGCGTCAGCACCACCTCCGGCTCCAGCACCACCATATCAACCACATCGGTCACAAAGATATCGCTGGGCGCCAGCGTTTCACCAAATCCGCCGGGGGCCGAAACCGCAGCCAGCGGGTTGGCCTCGGAGAGCGCAAAATTGTCGTCTTCCAGCAAAAAATCCTGCGGCGCGATGGGCATGGCCTGCACCGGCTCCTCAGGCTGCAGATCTTGCGGCACCAGCGCAAGACGGTCCGGCTCAACGATGTCTGGCGCTGAGACGGGCACCGCCAAAGCAATCTCCTGAGGCGACACATCTTTGAGATCCGCCAGAGTTTGCGGCTTCACCGCCAGCAGATCCTCGGCAATATCGGCAACAATTGCCTCCGGTCCAAGACTGTCAGGCTCTAGCGTCACCCCAGTCAGAAGCTCCGGGCTATCCGGCAGCGACTCCTTTAGAGCCGCAATATCATTGAAGCTCTCTGGCGCCGTTTCTGCGGGCAATGCCTCCGGTTCGAGGGTCTCCGGGATGCTCTGATCAATCACCCCCGCTTGCAAATCCGTCCCGATCTCTTCGGGCTGAAGACTGTCCAGGGTTTCCGGCGCCAAAACCGAGGTCTCATCCAAGACCTCATCCAGCTCACTGATCGCTTCCGGCTCAAGAACCTGAACCGGTTTCAGCACATCAATGCTGACAATAGAAAAATTTTCCTCGGCCTCTGGCCTATAGGCCAGGTCGGGCAGAAAAGGCACCGAGGAGGACAGCAGCAAAAATCCAAACCCCACATGCGCCAGCACCGACAGCCCCAGCGACGAGGTCCAGACGCCGCGGTGTCTGTCGTCATAGGGCAGGTAACTCATGACCCGGTCTCGTCGTTGCGATGCACGGTGACCAGCCGCAGCTCCACCGCAATCAGGTTTTCGGCCTCAAGGATTTCAAGCAGAGCAATCGCATTGCTGTCGCGGTCCGCCAGCACATGCAAAACCGGCTCATCCAGCGTTGCCTCGGCCAGCCCGCCGCGCGGCACCGGCACCCCATCCAGCAACATCGACCCATCCATCGCCACCTCCAGCAATGGCTGCGGCAAAACATCCAGCGACAGTTGCGAGGTCAGCGGCAGTTGTACCGCCACCTCGCGCGATGCCAGCAGGCTGCCGCTGGCAATGAAGAAAAAGATCAGCAGCAGCACGATATTGACCATCGCCAGCGAGGAATCGAGCTGGGGTTTTTCCTTTTGCGGCGCGCCCAAACCGGATCCGAGACCTCTCACAACCCGGCCTCAAACCGTTTCAGTTCAACCTTTTCCACCGCGGCCCCCTTAAGCGCCGCCATCGCCGAGGCCACATCCTGAATCCGCGCCGTCGGCCCCAGTACCAATTGCACGCTCACATTGTCCGTGCGCAGCGCCAGCGCCGCCGAGAGATCCCCCAGCTGGTCGCGCTGATAGACGCTGCCGCTGGTTCGGATCACCCCATCCTCCAGCTCCCAGATCACCAGTCCCGGTTGCTGCGAAACAGCCGCATCATTTGCATCATTGTCGCCGCCCGTGGCCTCGGCGCCCGCCGCCTCAGCAACCTCACTCGGGGCCTCCTGCGAGGTGCCGATGGTAATCAGCGAATACGGCGTCAGGCTGGTGGTCAGCATGAAGAATGTCAGCAGTTGAAACATCGCATCCGCCAGCGGTGTCAACGACACCCGGTAAGAGCGTTTGCGCACTGGCAGCATTGTTTTTGGACCGCTCATTTCAGACCTCGTCAGGACGCAGTGCCGTTGGGTCCGACCCGTCCATGGACCGCCGCCGAGATCAGCGCCTCCATTACGGTGCGCTCTTTGTCGATCCGGCTTTCCAGCCAGGTGGCAATGAAAAAGGCCAGCAGAGCAATGGCCAGACCCACCGCTGTTGTGGTCAGCGCGACATAGATGCCCGAGGCCAGCGCCGAAGGATCGACGGTGCCTTCGGTCACTGACAGCACCGAGAAGGCGTCGATCATGCCAATGACGGTGCCCAACAGCCCCAGCATTGGCGCCGCCTGCACCACCATGTCCAGCGACCGCATCCTTTCGCTCATGGTTGCCAGCTCGATCAAGGCGGTCTGGCGGCTCAGTTCCTCGGCATAGGTTGGATCATCGGGGCGGGCTTGCAGGCCAGAAAAAACCGCATGCAGCACCCGTGTCAGCACCAGCTTGCGCTGGCCAGCAACCCGAATGGCCTCCTCCACCCGGCCGCTAAGCCAATCATCCAGCACCTCTTCGGCCTCATGCCGCCCGCCGACCCCGCGGCGGTAAAACTGGATGAATTTAAAAAGTCCGGTGCTGACTGCAACCACCGAAAGCCCTGCCAGGGTGACATAGACGATCAGCGTTACAATTTTGAAAATAGTCAGATCAGCAAGAAAAGTCGCGTCCATTTATTTGTCCAACAATCGTAGTCAAAAATATCATTAAATAATCAAAGAGCCATCTCGATACCAGGCTCGCGCGAATTCACTTCCATTCGGTCACTGCACAGATCGCTCGGTCCCTCCGCGCCCTTCAGGGTGCAGCTGACCACATCGTTGATGACAATTTTGGACAATTCAGTGCAGGGCATCTGCAAGGTATAGGAGGCAAACTTGCTGTCCTTGTCCCGCATCGCCCCAAGCGGTAAAGACAGCATGCTATTGAATTGCCCGGCCTTATCAACCACTGCGAATTTCAGGGAAATATTCGAAATCCCCTGGCTCAGCCCATTGCGGGCGAACATCACGATTTCACAGGCGCCGCTTTTCTCGGTTGCCTTGTTCAGTTCAACCAAAAACAGCGGATCACTGTCCTGCGCCAGAGCCGGCGAAAAAGAAGATAAAAGGACTGCAACAACAGCCGACGAATGGCGAAACATGATAGTGCTCCAAAAACGCTAATTAATCCTATGAAGCAATTAGCATTCGGGAGCCTTATCAAGTCAACCTAAATCATGTTTAGCGAAAAACACCAACCTGCGTTCCCAGATCGTAGACCGGCCGGTCCGCCAACCAACGCTGCAATTTGCCTTGAGCGGGGGCGTCAAAGCCCGCGGAAAGACCGCTGTTGCGTGCCACATGTCCGGATGTCTTGGCCGGACGCGCTACGGGCTGCCAGGAACTCTGTACCGGCTGACCGGAGGAAACTGCGGCCGGCGCCAACCCCCCGGAGGTCAGAAAAATACGGGGACGCATTTTGGGGCGCAGCGATGTGGTCAGCTGCAAATCCCCCACAATCAGCCTCTCCGCCATCTGCGGTTTTGGCCGCAGCGGCGCCAGTGATGTCTTGGCAACAGGCCAGACTTCGGCGACAATCAATGCGGGCGCGGGCAATGCGGGCGCGGGCGCCGTTGCGGGCCCCAAACCGGTGTCTTGAATGGCCTGAAACGGCGTCTGCTTAGCCTTCAGCTCAACCCAGGCTTTATCCATGGTATGACTGTGAGCCGCAGACAACAGCACAGCGCTAAACCCCGTCAGCGCCACCAGGAAGGCGGATCTAAAAAGAATCTTTTTCATAACAAGAACCCTAACGCATAATTTCTCTTGCTGTAGTCTACGAATTTACACCAACTGGTCTTGGTTCTTTTTCGTTCAATCTATTTCAACTCTTCAGGCATTTTATATGAATGCGAAAAATCAATGGGTTATCCAATCTTCCCTGTATCCTCAAAGACACAAGCCTCATTGGCTATCTGCCGTGCCAGCTATAACACTAGGGCATCTATGTATATTCGCCACTAATTTGACGCCTTGCCGCCTTTTCACCGACATTTTTCCGCCTTTTTTTCGCCACAATTGGCGAATCAATCAGGGGTAAAAACTCAACCCTGACCTGTCCTGATCTGCGGTTTTACCTTCTTTATTTTAGCGGCGATCAATTGACACCTTGGCCACAACACAAGACAATCTGACAGCAACCCAATTCGTTTTCCGGGATATCTATCAATGTGCATGCGGCATTATCGTATTTTGGGTCCATTATTTTTGGCCACGGCCCTGGCCAGTGCTGCGGCGCTGCCGCTTCGGGCGCAGTCCTTCGCGCTTGAGCCGATCACATTGGACATTGCACCAGTGCAATCCGCCGACAGCGAGGAGCTGGTGCTGGTGGCCGCCTATGTGCCGGAAACCGCGTCACCACGTCTGATCCCCTACGGCGGCGGCAGCCGCAGTGCCCTGCGCACAACCGAAGACCGGCCGCAGCCATCAATCATTCTTGGCCTTATTGCCCCGGGTGAGGAAGATGATTTTGGCATCGAAACCCTGCTGCAGGATACCATCGCAACCTATGCCTTCGGCTACCAGGATCTGGCGGCCCGCGAGGCCCTGCGCATCTCAGACCCGGATCTGTTCCTCAAACTGGTGGCAGGCGGCCATGCTGATCCACCCGAAGACCGACTGGCGTTTGCCCTGCAAGAGGAACTGGCGCGGATGAACTGCTATCGGTCCCGGATCGATGGCGACTTTGGTCGCGGATCGCGGCGCTCGGTCGCCAGCTATTTCAATACACTGGACAATGGCAGCAGCTGGCCTGCCCAGACCCCGCCCTCCAATGATCTGTTCCGCTCAATCCTGATCAACGGCGATGTGACCTGCCAGGTGGCGGCAGCCGCACCCCGGCCCACGACCCGGGCACCCGCACCACAGGCGGCTCCATCTACCGGCAACTCAGGCGGCACAACGGCTCTCCCAAGGGGCGTCTTCCGCTAGAGACAGCACCCCATGCCGGAGATTGGATCAGGGCAGAACGGTGACAAATCCGATGTCGACGCTGCCCTGCCCATCTTTGCCCAGTTCTCGGCCGATCAACTTGAAGATATCAGCGGCCAGTGTACCATTCTGCATTGCCCCGGTCCGCACCAGGGCTTTGCCCGACGAAACCGCCACCAGGACATATTTACCCGGCACCCCCGATTGGATGCGGAATTGAAACTGCCGCTCAGATCCGATGGCATCTTGCAGCCGCGCGGTCAGCGAATAGACTTTGCCGTTTGGCGTCACTATCGCCAGCCAGTCCGATTTACCGGCGGTATCCCATAGGGTGCCCGAAATCTCGGCCTTGCGGGACAGCAGGTTAGAGGCAAGCGACAGTTCGATCTTGCCGCCTTTGGTGCCCTGGAACATCCGCGCCAGCTCTATCACCGCACATTGGGTTTTGTCGATCGCGTGGTTTTCCATGCTGGTGGTGCTGCCAAATTTGGCAGCCCAGGCAGCGTCCAGGCCAGACAGCGCCACCGATGGGATATGGAAGCCTTCGATCATTCCCGCATGCGGACCATAGCGCCTGCGGGTGGCAAAGGCACAGCCCGGCGCAACCGCCTCGGCCAGAAAGGTCTCCTGACCTCCCGGAACACGGGCCAGGTTATCCAGCACCTCAGGGGGATCCAGATCCGCCTGTGCACCGCCACCCGAAAGTTTGCTCCACTGGGTCGCCGTCAATGTCGCCGCACCAGCCAGCAATACGGCGATCAAAAGCCATTTGATGCCACCGCCCTTGCGCCGCCTCTGCCGCGGTTCAGCATCACCCGCGTGCCCCTTGGGATGCTGTGATGTCGTGCCACCACCAAATCCGGTGACGGTCGAGCCGCCCATCGACGGCGCCGATTGCAACCCCTCGACCGGGCGATTGGTGGTCGGCGGCGGCATCATGGGAAACCCGGTTGTCGGAGGCAGGCTGCGCAACATCGAAGCCGTGCCGCCGCCGCCGATCTGCAGCAATAGCTGCCTGACCGTTTCCATATCGGTGACGCGCAGGTTGGGATCTGGCTGCAGCATCTGGTAGAGCAACTGCTGGAACTCGCTTGGCACCGTCGACAGATCCGGCACTGCCTCGCGGAGCTTGACCGCCTCGACAATAGAATTGCCCATTGGCGCCACTTTGCCGGTGGCGGCAAAGAACATCATCAGCCCAAGCGAATAGACATCCGACCGACCGTCTGCCTCGCCGCCAAAGGCACCACATTGCTCGGGCGAGACATATTTCAGCTTGCCGGCGAACTGGTTGCCCAGGGTGACGTCATTGATGGTAGAGGACCGCGAGATGCCAAAATCGATAATCGCCGCCTTGTCGATATTGCCGTCATGCAACATTACATTGTCCGGCGACAGGTCCCGGTGCACCACCCCAGCCCGGTGCGCGGTTTCCAGACCACTGGCCAGATGCGAGAACAGGCGGCACATTTCTGAAAGGTTGAGCGCCCCATGGGTATTTATCCGGTCTGACAGCTTGATGCCTTCGATAAAGCCCATGATCAGCGCGTGGAAATTGATGGTGTGATCCGGTGGCAGATAGGCAAAATAACGGACAATCGCATCGTGATGCAGAGACCGCAGAACCTTGGCTTCACGCAGGAACATACCCGCCGAATTTGCATCAGCGGCAATTTCCGGCAGAATCACCTTGATCGCCACCGGCTCTCCGGTGCCGATCTCCTCGCCGCGGAACACCCGCCCCATGCCGCCTTGGTCAATCGCCTCAATCACCCGGTACATGTTGTTGATCACACAGCCCGGTTCCAGATTCTGCAGCGGACCCACCGCAGCCGGTGCGCTTGGCGGCGGAACATTCGGCGCCGCTGGCTGCAGCGGCGGGCCTGGCTCTCCGCGCTGCCCGCCCGCCTCTTGCGGGGCAGGCACAACCCGGTGCAGCGCGATGATCGTGCTGTCATCAACCTCCCCTACAGGCGGCGTCGCTTCGGCTTGCCCCTGGTTAGGTAAGGGCCGGGAAGACTGTGGTGGTGGCGGAGACTCTTCACTCATAATTGGCTCTCAAACTCAGAAACATGCCTATCAAATTCTATTTCAGGCCGCCCGTTTTCCCTGACATATACGAGAATGACCGAGACGTTATCCTTGCCGCCGCGTGCCACGGCTTGAGAAATCAGAAAGCGGCATTTGGCCGCCAGGTCCCACTCCCGCATGGTCAAAACCTGCGACAGCTCCTCGATGTCAAAATATTCGGTTAGCCCGTCGGAACACAAAAGAAACAGGTCCCGATCCTGCAATTGACCTTCGGTCATTTCCACCTCGGGATCAAGCGTCACGCCGATGGCCCGGGTGATAACATTGCGGCGCGGCCAGGTGACGGCCTGCGCGGGTGTGATCGTCCCGGTATCCAGCAGGGCCTGCACCTCTGTGTGGTCTCGCGTCACCTGACGCAGAGCCTCGTTGCGCAGCAGATAAATGCGACTGTCGCCGGACCAATAGCACAGAAACCGGTCTTCAAAGGCCAGCAGCGCCACAACGGTTGAGCCAATGGAGCCGCGCCCCAGCACCTCGCCATGGCAATGGATCTGCTGGTTGGCCAGGCTTAAGCAGTCGATCACCTGATGGCGCAGCTCCTGACAACTGGCTGAAACGCCCAGACCGCCCATCGCCGCGACCACGGTCTGGCTGGCAAAATCACCCGCCGCATGGCCACCCATGCCATCCGCCACCACCCAAAGACCGTTCTGCGTCGCCTCCAGAATGCTATCCTCGTTGACCTTTCGCACCCGGCCCACATCGCTGCCACTGGTACTTTCAAAATCAAAAGTCGTCGCATCACTCGCACTCATGACTTTCCCTCCTCTAAAATTCATTCGGTCAACAACCACTCAAGTGCGGAAGCATCCGGCAGGCCGTTGCAGGCCAGCCATCCGGTATCCGCAGCTTCAATCGGCTGCCGCCACCAATGGCTGCGGCTGAACTGCGCCTGTGCCGCATCAGGATGCCTGGCGTCTGCCAGCAAGCGGTTCAGGTCGCCGTCGCGGCGTTGCGCCCAAAGGGTGCCGTCGCTGTCGCCCGTCCAGGCGCCGCCGGTAATCTGTGGCAATTCAAACCCCGACAGCAGCATCCGGCCATCCCGATGGCCTGCCTGTGGCATTTGGACGTCGGCGATATGCGACCACAGCGCCGCATAGGGGGTCGGGTCAAACTCAGGATCCACCGGCGGCGGCGACAGCACCCCGGCCAGACCAAACAGCAGCGGAAACTGTCGCCCCACCCGATCAGCCGAGGTCATGAAGATCCCGGTCAGCGGCACCCCCAATAGGCTGGGACCAATCCAGAAATGGAGCGGCCTTGCCGCTGCCCAGACCACCTCCCAGTCCGGTCCCCATCGCTGGCGCAGCTCTGGCAGCACATGGTCCAGCCAGCGATCCAGCGGCGCCCGGGCCTGCAGCGACAGCCCCAGGTTGACAAAGTCCCCGAACCCCCGGTGCTTGCCATAAATCACTGCCGTTGCCTGGTTGTTCACAAGATCACTCCAATCTTTGCGGGCATTGGAAATCCCGCAGTGCGCGCAGCCCCGCGCCAATATGCTGACCGCCCGCCGCCGCCATCGGCAATGCGGCTTCAACCCTCCGGCGACAAAAACCGGTGAACTGTTTGGTCAGTGCTGCTTGCAGCCATTCAATCCGCTGCTGCGCCCAGTCCGCCAACAGCGCCGCTTCGAGCTGATTGATAAATCCAACCACGCTGTCCGGGTAGCGGTGCCGGTTCCGGGTCACCTGTTGCAGGATGCCAAGCTGGCTGCCCGCCGTCGCCGCCGATTGCGGCGCGTCCGCAACCCGGCGCAGCCCGGCCAACAGGACATCAACGGGCCGCGCAGCCGCCGCAGCGTCGCCACTGACAAACCGGTGCCACTTGCCAAAACCGCGTTCGGTGCTGGCCAGCTGGCGCCGCTGAAACGCCCTCTTGCTGCGTTCAAAATTGCTGAATTCCGACGCGGTCGAAATACCGCCGCCCAGAGGGGGTTGTGAGGGCTGTTGCCCGGGTTCGATGCGGTCCAGAAACCGTGACAGGTGGGTTTCGCGATCGACGGCTTCGGCCAGCAGAACCAGCGGCGATCTATCCGCAGCAGGTGCCGCCGTCAGCGCCGCAAACCCCGCCCCGCCTGCCGCCATCGGGCTGAGTGTGAGCTGCGCCAGCATCTGGTCCCAGTGGCGCGCAAAATCCGCCCGGTAGAGCGCATGAATGTCACGACTAAGCCGCGCCAGCTGGCCCCGATGATCCCTCAGCACTCCCGGTTGTCCGCTAACCCAGGCATCCAGCTCCAACCGCTGCGCCGCCGTGTCCAACCCGCTGCGAAACTTGCCCCAATAGCCGGAAAATGTATAAAGCCCCGGCACTTCCAACGCATCCAGCCCGCCGCCGTCGAGGCTCTCAAAAACCAGATCCGCCGCCCCGTCCCCAAGCCCGCCGCCAAGCGCGTCCGCCAGCCGGAAGGGCGGCAGATCTGCGGCCTCAGACCGCAGGAGACCATAGGCCAGCTGCGCCAGAGACAACCTGGAGATCCGCTGTTGCGCCCGGTCCACAAGGATCTTGTTTGGCAAAAGATAGGGCGTCACCCGCCCGTCCAGCGCCAGCATGGCAGCCAGATGGCGGTTGATCTCAGCGGCGCCACCGGCAGCCGCCGCGCCCCAGCCCGTGCGCAGCCAGCCTTTGGCAAAATAGGCCTGCACCGCAGCGTCGTCAGATCCGCCCGGCTGCTGCTTGGCAACTAGGAAATAGACCTTCAATGCGTGATAGGTTGCGGCCGCGGCCTGACGGTCGATGTGACCCTTTAGATCCCGCTCCAGCTGCAGCATCATGCGTGGCCGCAGGTGACGCTCCAGAGCATCCGAATAGGCCGTCAGCGCCGAGCGGCGGAGACTGGCACGCCGGGACAACCCCATGTGCTGCACCAGCGTCTGCTGGCGCGGATCGCCCCAGCCTGCGGGACTATCGCGCAGCATTGCCAAGGCCTGCATCACTGGACGCGGATCCGGGTCCGTCAGCATCACCCGCGTCAGCTCCGGGTTTGACTGCACCATCAGCTGATAGAGTTTACCCGCCTGGCCAGCCTGACGCAGCAGTGTCGCATTGTCCCAGAAACTGAGACCCAAAAGCCCCAGGGCCAATACCGTCACCATGCCAATCCCGATGAGGGCGACAGCCCGCAAAGCCGCCCGGAGCCGCATCGCCTGACGGTCATAGCCCAGCCAGTCACGCTCGGCAAAAATCACCTTTTGCAAAAGATCCCGCAGGAAATAGCTGCGCCCGGAGCCGGACATGAATTGGCTAGGATAGCCACCGCCCGCCGCCATGCTGCCCAGCACCTGATCAATGGCTGTGCCGTCCTGGGTGCCCGAGGTGAAATAAAAGCCGCGCAAAGCCGCATGGAAGCCGCGCGGTTGCTGGAACACCCGGTGCAGGAAATCCACCACCATGGGCTGCATCGCCACCATCTGCCCGGGAAAGCCAAAGGCCGAGATCCGCGCCAGACTGTCACTCTCATCGTTCAGCCGGTCCGGCAGCTCGCGCGACAGTCGCGAAATCAGCCCGTCAAACTCGGCCGAGGCCGATTTATAGGTCTCCTCCCGGCGGTTTTTGGTCTGAAAGGTAACCCCCCAGACCCGCCGCCGCCGATCCTCATCAAAAGCGCCGAAAAACGCGCTGAACCCGGCAATCCTGTCGGCCTTGGTAAACATCACATAGACCGGCACCTCGACGCGTAACTCCGCATGGATCTCCTCAAGCCGCTTGCGGATCGTCGCGGCATGCTCCGCCAGCGCAGCGGCGCCAGCGGTCAACAGATCGTCGCATGAGAACGCCAGAATGACGCCGTTAATCGGCTGCTTCGGACGCGCCGTTTTCAACTGCTCCAGAAACGCCTGCCAGCTGGCCCCGTCCGCATGTTGATCGCTGTCCTGACTGGTGTAGCGGCCTGCGGTATCAATCAGCACCGCCTCCTCGGTGAGCCAGAAATCGCAGTTCCTGGTGCCGCCAAACCCGGCCACTGCCGCCTTGTCACTGCCGGGAAACTCGAGCCCCGAATGCAACAGCGCCGTGGTTTTGCCCGCCCCGGGGGGGCCAATAATGATGTACCAGGGCAGATCATCAAGATAGGTGGGCCCGCTTCTTTGCTTCAGCTTGGCCAGCGCCTGCTGCATCCGCTCGGCCAGCACCGCGCCATCGCCTGCCGGGGCCCTGATCAGGGTTTGCTCCAGCGCCCGGCTCGCCGCCCGCCGCCTGTTCCACCTGCGTGCCGCAATCAGCGCCACCACCGCCAAAATCAATGTGACCACAGCGCCGCGCAGCCAGGGGGCCGCCAGGCTGTCGATGCCGGACCACAACAGTCCGAACCAGACCGTCAGAAAGATCGACACCCCGCCCAGCAGCGGCGTCCAGAGCAAGGCCCACCGGGGCGACGGGCGCGCTCCGAACCGCCTCATAGGGGCTCCTCCCGGACCAGCAGGATCTCCACCCGACGGTTCAATTGCCGGGCTTTGGGCGTATTTGCCCTGTCCAGCGGATCATTGGCACCAACCCCAACCGCCCTCAGCCGGGTTGTGGTGGAGACAAAGCCCGCCAGAACACCCATCACGGTGCTGGCCCGCGCCAGTGACAGCGCCTCATTGGTCCGATAGCGCCCGCGCCCGTTCATTTGGATATTGTCGCTGTGGCCCTCGATGATAATCGCTCCGCCCATATTCTCAGCCTCAAGCACCCGGCCAAGCCGTTGAGCCAAAGGGGTGACATCCGAATTCAGCTCAGCCGAGCCCGATTTGAACCGCAACTGTGACCCCAACCTTAAGGCGATAAAGTCACCCTTAATTTCAACCTTAATCAGGCCTGAGTCAATTTCGGCCTTCAACACGCGCCTGATGCGGGCCAGTTGCGCCGGGATCGGCGCCACAAAAGACGCCCTCTCCGCCGCCCCTGCCCCACTCTCTCCCCCAGTCCCTGCCCCAGTCTCCAGGGCAATTTCTTCACTGGGATCATGCAACGCCAGCAGGATCTGCTGGCTGGCGTAGAGCTCTGACGACAGCAGCCCCGACAGGGTGGCAAAGAAGGCCATCACCATACAGCCAGCCACGCCGCAGCATATCCACAGGGGAAGCCTCTCGGCGCGGCGCGCCCCGCCCATCAGCACCGGCGACCAATGTATCGACAGATCAAGCCCCGGCGCTGGCGCCAGCAACCGGAATTGCTGATAGGCCGCTTGGCGCAACCGCGTCAGCGCCCTGGCACCGTTGCGCTGATGCCGGTATTTGCCCTCAAACCCCAGCGCCAGACAGCTCAGCATCAGCTCCAGCACCTGTTTGTGGTCGCCAGCCTGCGCCAGCAGATTTTCCAACCGCACAAAAAAGCCGATGCCAGCCATGCGATCCTGCAACAACTCAGCCGCCATCGAGTGCTGCTGCCAATAGGCCGGATCGGTGCCGGGGATGGTCTGGGCAATGTCATCCGCCGTCGCCGTCAGCGCGTAGCGGGCAAGCTCAATATCCTCTGGGCTGACGGCATGGTCTTGGGCTGTCACCACAAAATCATCAATTTCGCGCATCAGATAGGCGCGCAACGGCCGCGTTTGCATTTCAATTTGCCCGCTGCGCAGCCGCCCCAGCAGCACCAGCAGATCAGTTGCCGCCGCCAGGATTGGATTGGACGCCTGCCCCACCTTGACGCTGCCGCCGCGCTGCCGCATGGCAAGGGAGGTTTTCCGATTTTGGCCGTCCTGCGGCGGCCCGGCCCCAAACCGGGTCTCGCCGCCGCTTTGGGGCTGAGGCCGCCGCGTCGGGGCCTCAGCATTTCCGGCGGCCGGCCTGCCAAAGACCGTGCGATCACCATCGTTATCGTGGGGCATCAGCCCCCCCCACTCGGCAGGACCTGCGTCAGCAGCAGGCGGGGCGCAGCGGCAACGCTCTGTTTAAAACCACGGTCGGTCGGCTGAAAATGAGGGGGCTCTAACGCCACCCCTTCAGTCCGGGCAGCCTTGTTGAAACGCAACATTTCACTCTAAATCTCCAAAACACTATGCGGGCCGTGCAAAATATGACGCGATCTTGCACCGGGCTATCAAACGGGTCAAGGGACCGCACCGTTCATCTTCCAGCCGGTCGTTTGCCCGGGTTCCGGCCAAAATTTATCTATAAATCAACGGAGTAGCCCAGTAATTTGGTGATACTGGCCATAGTCAAAGTCAATTTCGGAGTGAATTACCACGCCATGCTCCAAATGGTTTCCCGCCTCCCAGCAAGACCGCCTGATGCGGTGCCTGCCAGATCGGCAGCGACATCGCATGGCTGGCCTTCTTTGCTAGATCTCGCATCACAGCGCGCTACCTAGCAGAGGGGAACCACGTCCAGACCTCTGACCTGCAGGGAGAAAACCTTGAACACATTTGCATATTATGCACCGCCAAGGACCATTCAAGACACCGGCCTAAGCCCCAGCTTTCTGATCTCCCTGACCTGCAAGATTATGTATGAGGGCGGTGTGCTGACACCGGATGAGATTTCAATAGAGATCCGATTGCAGAAACTGGTCTGCCGACAGCTGATCAAACAGATGACCGAATTGATGCTGGTTGAGGCGCAGGGGCTGGCCGGCCCCGATATCAAATCCGACATCCGCTATTCGCTGACCGATCTGGGCCGCAAATGGGCTCTCGAGGCGATGCTGGTGTCGCAATATGTGGGCCCGGCCCCGGTCACCCTGGACCTGTTCGAAACCCAGATCCGCGAGCAATCGATCAGCCGTGAACAGATCCATCGCACCGATCTGGAAGCTGCGATGTCCCATTTGGTGCTGCCCACGGGGCTGATGTCGCAACTGGGACCGGCCGCCAATTCCGGGCGCTCAGTGTTGCTGTACGGCGAGCCGGGCAATGGCAAGACCTCGCTGGCCGAGGCCCTGGGAGAGTCATTTTGCGACACCGTGTATTTCCCGCATGCCCTGCTGGTGGGAAATCAGATTATCCGGTTTTACGATGAAACCCTGCACAGCACCGCCGAGATGCCAGCAGATGCGGAGCCGCTGGATCCCCGCTGGGTGGCCTGCAAACGCCCGGTGGTGATGGCCGGAGGGGAGCTGACCCTGGCCATGCTGGACCTGTCCTTCGACCCTACCGCACGGTTCTACGAGGCCCCCATGCATCTCAAGGCCTTAGGCGGTATCTTTGTGCTGGATGACTTTGGCCGCCAGACCCACAGCCCGCAGGAATTTCTCAACCGCTGGATTGTGCCCCTGGAAAAAGGGTTTGATATCATGGCCTTGCACACGGGCAAGAAATTCACCGTGCCGTTTGACCAATTGGTGGTGTTCTCCTCGAACCTGATGCCCGAGCAACTGGGCGATGGTGCCTCGCTGCGGCGGATCTATTTCAAGATCCATGTGCCCAGCCCCACCCGCGCCGATTACATCCAGATATTTGAGGATGCCTGCGCCGAACACGGCATGCAGTGGGATCTATCCGTGGTCGAGACCTTCTTTGAACAGGAATATGTCGCCAAGGATCACGTGACCTCGGGCGCCCATCCCGGCTTTCTGATCCGCCATATCATCTCGGCCTGCCGCTATCTGGATCGCCCGGTCGAACTCTCCATGGAGCTGCTGAACCTGGCCAGCCGCAATATTGCAGCGGCCAGGCGCAGTTCGTGACGGTTTCGCGGCGAAACCAGCCTAGCCAATCTGACGGGCGATCAACTGCAGCAAGCGTTCCGCAGTATCCGCGTTCACCACTCGGCCCTTCAGCTCTATCCGCAAGCCATCACCGGTCACTTCGGCCCGCAACACACCGCCCTTGGCCAGACTCCGTTCCGGCACCCGGGTGATCTGCTGTGGTCGCCCGCCGCGTGAGGTATCGCGGCCAGTGTCACCGGCGCCTTTCAGCGCCGCCTGCAGCAGCGCCCACTCACCCTTGGCGTCGTCGGCCTCTGCCCCATCCAAGACCGCCCGCAGTGGCACTTGCGCGCCGCCGCGCAGGGCCGCGGCCAGTTGCAACCCGGATTTCTCGGTCAGCGCCGTTGGAAAGCGCAGCAAATCCCCCAGCGCCTCATGCACCACCGCAAAGCTGCGCACCTTGGATCGCTTGGCCTTGGACGCCGCCGAGAACAGCTTGTCCACCGCCATCTCGACCGAGGGAAACACCCCCTGGCCCGCCGCCAGCACCGCAATGCGGCCGCGTTCATAATGGCTCAGATTGGCGCGGATCTCGTTTTCCTCGACCATCGAGACATAGGCCATTTCCCCCGAGGCGGCGGGCCGGACAAAGGCGGCAATTTCGCCAAACCCCTGCCCCGATGCGGCCAGTTGACGAAACGCCAGCAGCCGTCGGAAACCGGATATCAGCCCATAGCCCTCTTCGGTCTCAACCACCTCAATCGGCGATCTCAAATCATGAGAGCGGATCGAGCTGACCAGCTCGGCCATTGCCTCATCGTCTTTGCCCATCCGGTCGCGGCGGATGAAATCCTGATCAATCCGGTCGATGGCAATCTTCTGAACCAACAACCCGGCCTGCTCGGCCTGGCGCAACCGCTCGGCGTCGCCCTGATCGCGCGCCAGCGCCACCCGATCGGTGACCGCCGCCATGCCGTTCAGCGATGCGGCCTCGGCGGCAACCTGGGCAATCGGCGGCCCGGCGGATTTGGTCTCCAGCGCCCCCCCCAGTGCCGGTTTCGCAACGAAACCCTCCTCCAGCTCTTGCAAGGTGGAGGCATCCGGGGCGGTCAATCGTCTGCGTTTAGCCATTCTGTTCATCTCCCATATGGGCATCGCGCCACCAGCAACCGATCAGTAATTCCTTGAACTCAGCATAGGTGCGGTCAAATGTTTCGCGGCCCCGCACATAGGTGTCGCGGTTGAAATCGCGGTAATCCGCCTCGTAAATCCCGTTCACCTGTTCGCCGGCCTGACCAACCAGGGCAGTGAAATCCTGCCGGTGCGCATTCATGAAATCGCCAAAGTAAGCCTGAATGACATTGGCCATATCGGTCTGCTGACTGGCGTCAAAGCGGGTGACAATTGCCCGTACTACATCCCATTCAAATTTCATTTCCGGCAAACCGGTCGCCCGTAGCGCCGCGTTTTCACCGTCCTCGATGCTGGCAAAAGTGGAGTAGAGCATATCGAAGAACCGGCCCGTCGAATCGAATTCCAGAAACGAGGCGCCCAGTGGCACCAGCAGGATATCCGCCGCCGCCAGCGCATTGATGGTCAGATATCCCAGCGCCGGAGGGGTATCGAGAAACACCACGTCATATTGATCCAGAATGCCCTCGTCCTCTAGAAAATTGGTCAGTCCATCCCACAGCGGCCAACTGCGCAGCCCCATGCGCCAGACCGGGATCTGGAACTCGGCCCAGTAGAGATTTAACTGGGCGCCGATCAGATCGATATTGGGCCAGTGGGTGTTCTGAATGATGTCCTGAGGCGTTGTCTTCAGCGCCTCCTGCAGGGTTTCATCCAGCGGGATTTCCGGTTGCCCGGCTGCCAGCCGCACTTCATTTTCGGCGATCACCGCTTTGGCGTAATCCTTGGCAATCAGCGGGAATACGGTTTGCCATTCATCGGCCACCTTGCCGCCAAGGATGGATGTCATCGACCCCTGTGAGTCGAGATCAATGACCAGCACTTTGTATCCATCCAGCGCCGATGACATTGCCAGATGCGCCGCGGTAGAAGTCTTGCCAACGCCGCCCTTGAAATTGGCCACCGCAACCACCTTGGCGGGCAGGCCTTCGGGCCGGTAGGGCAGGTATTCCTTGGTGCTGACACCCTCGCTGGCGAAATGCTGGCGCAGCGCCAGAACCTCTTCGAGGGTGAACCATTTGGATCCGCCTTCTCCCTCGCCCTGCGGCAGTTCCGGGTTGGCTTTCAGCACCCGGCGCAGATGCGCTGCTGCCACCGGGATCAGGTATTTGGTAATCTCCCAGGTGGAGAACTTGCGCAGGCGTTTTTTGCCATCCGGTGCATAGCCACGCCGGGCCAGATCTTCGCGGCCTTTGGCACAGAAAGCTGCCGCTTTTGCGAATCGGCTGGTGCCAATAGGATCGGGCAACCGTTTGGCGGCGGCCTCGGGATCCAGATTCTGATAAGGTGGCGGAGTAGGGGTGGTGGGTTTGCTCACTTGCGGTGCCTCAGGTTATGTTCGCCTTTCCGGCGTATATTCGGGTAACTATAGAACATCGTGAATTCAATCCAGCACTGATGGCAGTTTTATCTACCTGTGCGGTGAAAAACCCTCGGTTTCGCCACGAAACCCAAAGACATTGATATAAAATAGGCACAGCAAAGAGTTTATTTAGTTTAGGATCTTTAAAGACTTTGCGATGTGATAAGTGTTTAACTTCAAAATGTTGCATGGCGTTGGGTACCTGAATACAGGCCCAGGGGCACCCGAGTCCGGGATCTAGGGTACCCGGATACAGGACCATAGGTACCCGGATACGGGATTAAGGGATCCGATTCTCAGGGCCGCCAAAGCTGCGGTGATCTGGCGCCAAAATCCCCCGATCAGAGCCTAAAACGCCTCTCGCGATTCAAGGTAACGCCAAAAACAACGGTTATCCACAGGGTAAAATGAGGCCACCACCCTATAGGTACCTGTCTACGGGACGTGGTGGTGCTGCGGTTTGGGCACTAAAAGAATTTGATCTGCGGGTACCTTTCGTGCCACATGTTAAAAAAACCCGAGCAGAACAAATTTACATGAATGTTACTCAGATTGATAAAGAGCAGCTGACCGGTGCGCTGCGGCGTGAGACGGTGAAAAAGAATGTCGCAGCGATCCATATCAGCGGCAAGCTGAGCCTGTTGCAGCGTAAACTGTCCAATGTTCTGTTGCTGAATGCCTATGATGCGCTGACCACCGCACAGAGCCATTCGATTGATGCCCGTACATTGGCGGCGATTGTCGGTTATAATTCCAACGATTTTGACACCCTGCGGGCCAGCCTGCGGGCCCTGGCCGAGACGGTGGCCGAATGGGACATGCTGGATGAGCAGGGGCGGCAGGAATGGGGGGTGTCGTCACTGCTGTCATTTGCCAAGCTCAAGAACGGTGTCTGTGAATATGGCTATTCGCCGGTGCTGGCGCAGAAACTGCATGACCCCAAGATCTATGCGCTGATCAATGTGCATATTCAGCGCAATTTCAGCTCCGGTCACGGGCTGGCGCTGTATGAGAACTGCTATCGCTTTGTGCGCACCGGCTCCACCGGCTGGCTTAGCCTGGAGACCTTCCGCAAGCTGATGGGGGTGGATGGGTCAACCTATTACGAAAGCTTCAAACACCTGAATGCCAAAATCATCAAACCCTCGGTGACCGAGGTCAATAAGAACTCAGATATCGAGATCACCCCGGAGTTCCGCAAAAAGGGCCGGGCGGTCACTGACATCCGCTTTGTGATCCGCGAGAACCCGCAGATGGCGATGTTCCAGATTGATGACAGCGACGGTGTGCGCAACATGGCGGTCTATAAGGCGCTGCGCGGTCAGGGGGTCTCGGATCGGCTGGCGCGGCAGTGGATCGCCGAACATGGCCAGGACTATGTGATGCAGAAGCTCGACTACATGATCGAGCAGGATGGGGTGAAATCCTCGGTTGGTTTTCTGTCCGCCGCCCTGCGCGATGATTATCACAAGGGGTCTGACCCTGAGACCAAGCCGCCCAGCCCGGCGGCAGTGAAGGCCGCGCGGCAGCAGCAGCTGGACCGCGACCACGAAGACGCGGCCTATCAGGCGCGCGCCGCCGAAAGAGCCGGGCGGGCCCGTAAACTGGACATTGTTCATGATCTGGTTTCGCGGCGAAACCCAACCCAGCGCGACGCTGACAAACAACTGTTCATGGCCGGTCTGCTGGGCGATCTGGAACGGGAGAATTTCCGCGCCCATGGCTGGCGATCGGGCTTGAATGCCCGCGCTATCCTGGAATTCTGGCAAGAGCTGGAGCCCGGTGGTTTTGAAGACTAGGAGTTTTGCGGGCTGGGATGTTCAGGCGGCGCATTGGCGCCGTTTGTGACGGGGGTTTGCCGCCTGTAACCCAAACCACGCAATTCTATAAAATCTGTATAACACCTTTGCATGACCGGGTCCTGATTGGGCATGCTGTTTCCTGAGCAGGAAAGGGCGTCGTAATGAGGAAAGTGCTAACATTGCTGTTGGCTGTGGGGGTTGCAGGCTGTGATATGTCGGCATTCAGTGACAGTCAGAGATCCGTAAGAGATACCTCCAACCGCAGTTATTACCCGGATGATGATCCCTTGGTCGAAGCCAAGGTCCAGTTCACCGAAGGCAACTATGGTCGGGCCTATACGCTGTTCGACAAGGCGCTGGATGTGGTCCCCAATGACCCGGCGGCCTTGCTGGGGTTTGCCGCCTCGTCAGATATGTTGCGCCGGTTTGACAAATCCGACGTGGCCTATCGCAAGCTGCAACCGATTATCGGCAACCGCATCGAGTATCATAACAACCGCGGATATTCCCTGTTGCTGCGGGGCGATCTGCAGGCGGCGCGAACCCATTTCATCAAGGCCTATGAGCTGGAACCCTCAAACGAGCGGGCGGCCAACAACTTGGAAATGCTGCGCAATTCGGTCAATTATCCAAAACGGGCCAATGGAGATCTGACCGCTCTGTGACCGGAGGCAAGGATGCCGATATCGGCGAACATTGTGGCGAACGGCGTGGTGCTGCTGGCGGTGGCACTACTGCTGTATATTGCCTGGTATGATTTCTGGCACCTGAAAATCCGCAATGGCGCGGTTCTGCTGCTGTTGGCACTCTATGCCATTTGGCTGCTGCTGGGCGGTGTCCAGAGCTGGGCGGGGGATTTGGGCACCGGATTGATATTGTTCCTGATCGGCTTTGTGATGTGGCGCGCCAGGATGATGGGCGGCGGCGATGTGAAGCTGTATTTCGCCCTTGGGTTGTTTATGGGCTTTGCCAACCTCGGCCTATTTGCCATTGGGCTACTGCTGACCAGCCTGCTGTTTCTGCTGGCCCTGCGCTTGGCCGCCGGGGGGAAAGGTAATGGATATATCCTGTGCCGCTTGCGGGTGATTGGGGACAGTGGCAGGGCGCCTTATGCGGTTCCCCTCTGCTTGGCGGCGATCCCGGTTATCCTGTTGCGGGTCAATTCATTGGGCTGAAATCAGCGACTGCTAAGACTATCCCCGATCTCATTTGAACTTGTTCAAAGCAGCCCGCACGCCATTTTGAACGGTAGTGGAGGGTGACTTATGCGATTGTTTCGGAGGGACGAACAGGGATTTGTCCTGGTTCTGGCTTTGCTGGTGATGCCGATTTTCATTGGCTTTGCCTTTGTGATTATTGACATTGGCCGCGGCAATAATGCCCATGCGGACTTGGTGGCGGCGGCGGATGCAGTGGCAAAATCGGTGTCGGCGATTTGTGACATTCCGCCGCTGTATATTTGCAATCCTTTTGAGTTTGACGACAGCGGCTCTTATGTTGACGATGAGTTGCAGACCCGGTTTGCCCAGGGTGATCTGCATGGTCGGATGATCCGGTTACATCCCAAGGGTAACCAAACCCATGCGCCTGGCAATTTTGGCTTTCTGTCGGTCAACGGCAATTCCAGTGCCGATGCCATTCGCGATTTCTTTGCCGGCAATCGGAACCCAACCTGCGTCGCCACCGATACGGTGACAACCAAACCCGGAGCCGCGACAGCGATTTCACAGGGCATCAATACCAGGTTTGATATCTATCAAGGGCCGTTCAGCAACTGGAGGAATGCCAGCAGGCCCTTTGTCATTGGACCTGCGCTCAATGTGCGCAAGGGGATCCGGCCGGATTTTGCCGTTCATGGCCCCAATGTGAGGATTGATGACTGCGTCGGCCAGGGCAGCAGCGGCACCCCCGGCGATGGCCATTTGAACGATGTGGCGGCCGGCTGGGATGCCAATGCCACCAATGTTTACGTCTATGGTCTGGCAGACAATGGCGCTATGGCCGCGCCCAATATGGGCATCCCGGGGCGTCGATTGGCACCGGTAACTGGCCGATCGACGGCTGACGGTGGCGGCGATTATTGACTGTGGCACCGTCGGGGACGGCGGCGGGGTGAATGAATATCCGGTCAATGCCTTTGCCAGTATCTTTTTGACCCGGCCCATGGAGAGCCCGGCCCCAGGTGTCGATTCCACCATTGATGTGGAGATCATCGACATCACAGGATTTGGCGGCAATGGCACGCTGGAGACCTTTATTCGGGCCGAGGCAATTTTGGTTCGCTGAAACTAGCGGGCTGACAGGCAAAGTTTTACGATGGCTGCCGAAAGGCCGGTGAGCCCGCTGATGAACAGTGACTGAGGCCGGTGACAGAGGGTGCATGGCTGTATTGTCAAATGCAACCATGTCGCGAACAATCTAAATTAACCATTATTTATAAGTGTGCAATGACACTTAGCTGTCAACAGTTTTAGGTCTGCTAAACTATTGTTCACCACAAAATCTAAGTATTTCAAATCACACCATGATTAATTTTGTGTGAAATATGTGTGGCGAAGGGTGGAAACACACCTAGATGAATACCCAGACGAATTTAGTAAATCAAATTATGTAAGAGGCAGCCTCCTATTGCGAGGCATTCAAGTGGAATACCAAAAATGCCATTCTGGCGTCTGTTAAAAATTGGGAGTTTCAAATGTTACTAAAGTTCAACGCATATATTCAGGACCTGATTGCTCGGTTTCACAGTGATGAAGAGGGTCTTGCACTGACAGAATACCTGTTGTTGCTTGGGCTGCTGACCGCTGCCGTTATTACTGCTGTCCTCGCTTTTGGCACCCAACTGGGGGCGCTGTGGGAAGGCTGGCGGCTCTTCATTATGAGCATGACACCAGCGCCTCCTCCAATCGTGTAATAGGATCTTCACCTGCCTTTTCTAAAGCGGGGTAGAAAACAACAACGTCGCCCGGTGCAGACCGGGCCACGTCGACCACCTAAAAGTTATCGGTTTTTCGGGGCGATGCGTTTGCCAGAAGCAGATGCGCTAGCCCGCAATAGGTCACCTGGCAAAAAATTCCTCTTGATCAGCAATAACGCAGGGGAAAGAGCCACAGAGGAGCTTCACAATGCGCTTTTCGACAGTAGCAAGTTTTATGATTGCGGTGATTCTGGCCGGGCTTGCAGCCTTTGGGGCTCGCAACTGGCTGGCGTCAGAACGGCAAAGCTTTGCCAACTTGATGCAGGAACAGGTGCAGCAAGTAAGCGAAGCGCCAGAGCGCACAATCGTGGTTGCTATGGAATCAATTAGTTTTGGCGAACGGCTGGATAAAACGAAGGTGCGTGAAATTGAATGGGTCAGCAGCATTGTGCCCGATGGATCTTATGAAAAAATTGCAGATTTGATTATCGGAGATACCGAAGACTCGGCGCGGTTTGCCCTGACAAACATAGCCGCCGGTGAGCCGATTTTGGCCACCAAAGTGACCATTCCGGGGCAGCGGGCCAAGCTGTCCACCGCCCTGACGCCGGGCATGAAGGCGATATCCATTCGGGTGAATGACGTTCTGGGGGTGGCCGGGTTTGTGCTGCCGGGGGACCGTGTTGATGTCTTGCTGACCCGCGGCGGGCGTGGCGTTGACAACTATGTCGACGTGCTTTTGCAAGGGGTCAAGGTCTTGGCCATCGACCAAACTGCCGATGACAGCAAAGACCAGCCCAGCGTGGTGCGCACGGTGACCTTTGAGGTGAACACCATCGAAGCGCAAAAGCTGGTGCTGGGGGCCAATGTCGGCACCCTGTCGCTGGCGCTGCGCAACCTGGCCTCAAATGACATCGAACAGAATGAACGGGTGACGCTGGATGACCTGAGCGATTTTGATGTGGCCGAAGACCTGATTCCGGTGGTGGTGGAGCCTGAAATAGCGCTCCCGGACCCCTCCATTGCCCGGTTTGCCGCCCTGGCACAGTTGCTCAAAAACCTCAATGCAAACACTGCTGAACAGATGCAGTCACTAGAGGACAAGTTAAATGAACAAGAACCTGTTACCGTGGAACGCGAAGTTATCGTCGAAAGGTTTGTTGAGCGCGAACCGGTAATCCCTCTGAGGCGGACTGTTGCGGTAATTCGCAACGGTAAGCGTGACGAATATAAGGTAGAAGAGGGCAACACCAGTATCCTCCAGGCAGAGGTTCAGGTGATACCGGAAAGCTAGCAACTCCGATACGATCGGCGATCAAGCGGGTATGAGGGCAGTAAGTTGAACGTAGCGAAAAAATCAAACCGACACATTCCAGTTTTGGCGGCAATTTTCCTGCTGCTCAACATGGCAGTGTCTGCACAGGCGCAAACGCACCGGATCAGTATTGACGACGGGACCATCAGCCGAATTGCAATGGCAGCCGGTTTCACCCAGACCATCGAAACCGACCGGCCCTTTGCCGATATTGTGATTGGCGATATTAACGTAGTGGACGTGTTCCCGCTGACCGACTCGTCTCTCTATATCCAGGCCAAAGGGCTCGGGACCACCAGCGTCGCGTTGTATGCCGCCGACAAACGGCTGCTTGAAGTGCTGGAGATCAAGGTCAAGCTGGACTTTTCGGATCTGAGCGAGGCGCTGCAGGGGGCGGTGCCAAGCGCCCGGCTCAGTGTTACCAATGTGAACAACCGGATCCGGTTGTCCGGCAAGGTCAAGAACAATACGGATCTAAAGCGGGTGTTGCAAATTGCAGCGCAGTATTCATCGGATCCGGTGATCAATGCGATCCGGGTGGAGGGCGCCCAGCAGGTTGAACTGGATGTGCGCATCATCGAGGTGGAGCGCAATTCGGGCCGCGAATTGGGGGTCAATCTGACCGGGTCAAATGCCAGCGGATCAAGCGGCTTTGTCACTGGACAAGCGCCGCGGGCGGCGCCCTTTGGGGTGGCGGTTGGCGAGTTGCTGGAGATCTCTGGGTTTCAGATTGATTTTGTCATCAATGCGCTTGAGGCCAAAGGGCTGGCGCGGCGGCTGGCCAATCCAAAACTGGTGGCCACCAGTGGTCGCGAAGCGAATTTTGTAGTGGGCGGCGAAGTGCCGATTTCGGTCTCAACCGAAAGTTCCAGCGGTTCGGTGACAACCAGCACCGAATACCGCGAATTTGGGGTGCGGCTGAATTTCCTGCCCGAGGTTCTGGACCATGAGATGATCCGCCTGCGCATCAGCCCCGAGGTCAGCGATATTGACCCCTCTATTGATGTGAACGGTCAGCCGGGCTTTATTTCGCGCAAGGCGGAAACAACAGTGACGCTGCGCAATGGACAAAGCTTTGCCATTGCCGGGCTGCTGCAGGCCAACAACGCCCGCAGCGTTGATCAGGTGCCCTGGCTGGGCCAGGTGCCGATCTTGGGCACTCTGTTCAGATCAACTGCGTTTCAGAAACGCGAGACGGATCTGGTGATCCTGGTGACCCCGCGTCTGATCCGCCCCGTTACGCCCGGCACGCCGCTGGTGACGCCGCTGGATCTCACCCGGTCGTCAAATGATCTGGAATTGTTCTTCCTTGGCATGCTGGAAGTGGACAAGAAATTGCTGCGTCAGTTCCGCGATGGGGACGGGGTGGTTGGGCCTTATGGCCATATGATTGATTTGGAGTTCGAAGATGGCATTATCGAAAAGAACTAAGACCGCTGTTTCCGCCCTGGCTGCGACTCTGCTGTTAGGCGGATGCGCCGATTACATGAACAACTGGGATCGTGTTTCGACCCGGAGCGGCAATGCCCATGAGGCCAATACAGCGATCCAGGAGGTCACTGCCTGGCCTGAATATGTCGAGGATACAGACATCGAGATGGGCGGCTGATATCTCGCTGAGCTCTGTGCGGCATAAATTGTGATCTGAGGTGTCCTGACGTTTCGCCAGGGGGCCAGTGTTTGAGGATGAAAACGGACAAGCGTAACGAGTAGGGGGCCATACCAAAATGCTGTCCCAGACAGCCAGAAAACTGCGGCAGGACCAGGATGGGGTCGTTCTTCTCTTGCTGGCCGCGAAAATCGAATTTGGTGCTGCCATGTTCCCATGGAACCAAGTCACCAAGGCCACACAAATCGGAGCCCGGCTGGCAGCGGTGTCGTCGCCGATTACCGGTGACGCCGCCTATGCCGCGTTATCCGAGTATCCCGCGACCACGGTTGTGGGTGGCTCCCCAATCCCGGTTATTGATGGGGATACAACCCCATCGCCATTCAACAACGTCACCTGTGGCGGCGGCACCGCCGCCTGCGACATTGCCCCCTTCATTGCCGCCTTCATTGCCGCCGAAAATGTTCGGGTGACTTATTACGGGCCAGGGCTAGGTTATGTGGGGCGCCCATATGGGCTTGTAACGACCATTACGGTTGAACTGCGAGACCTGTCATTCGACTTTATATTTATTGATGATCTAATCCCCGGACTGTCGTCGCTGACGATCCCGGCCCAGCCCGCCAGCATCACCAGTGAAGACGTAAACAACTGCCGAGATATTTGCCTTTAAACAACCAAAGAGCTTATTCGCATGCCAGACAGACCAAGGACACGAATTCTGATGATCACTGCGGATGGCGCAGATCAGGATGAGGTGACAGCGGCAGTGCGGGGGGCCTCCCAGTTTTCAGTCAAGACTGTCAAACCCCACCATATCCCCAAACATCTGACCGCAGATCATGCGGATCTGGTGATTGTCGATTTGCAAAAGCTTGAGGCTGAAGAGGTGCAGATCCTGACCACGATCCGGGCGCAGGCCGCAAACGTGCCGCTGATTGTCATGTCCTCGGAGCTGCCGCCGGAGGCGATGCGTCAGTTGTTCAAATTCAACGTCCAGGACTGGCTGAACCAGCCGGTCACCGCAGATCAGCTGCTGGCCTCGGTGCTGGCCTCGGTGCGCAAAAGCCGGGTCCGTAAAAACCGGGTCCATGCGGTTGTGTCCTCGGTTGGCGGGGCAGGGGCGACCACCACGGCGATCAATATGGCGGATCTTGTGGCTACAAAGCTGTTCCGCAAAAAGCCCGATGTGGCGCTGTTTGATCTGGATTTCTCAACCGGCAACTGTGGCTATGTGCTGAATATGGTCAACCGGTTCAACCTGAGCTCGGTGATTGATACGCCGCAGCGCATTGATTCAGAGTTTATTCGCACCATTCAGCAACAGCACAAACGTGGCTTTTACCTGTATTCCTTCAAACACCCTGAGATGAGCACCGATCTGAATGGCTATGAGCTGGTGTTGCGGCTGCTGGATGCGGTGAGCCTGGAACATGGTCAGACCTTTCTGGACCTGCCCTATTACGAGACCGAATGGAAAGAGGATGTGCTGGCGGCGGTCAATACCTGCACCTTGATCACCGAGCTGAACCTGCCGGCGCTTAAGCATACCATTGACATGATTGATCGCATCCGGGGGCTGCGCGGCGAGGCCTTTCCAATGCGGATTATTGTCAACAAGCGGGTCTCTAGCCTGTTTGGTCAGCGCATCAGCAAGCGGAAACTGCGGGAGTTGTTCAAGGGGGTGCCGTTTTCCTTTCTGCCGCTGGAGTCCAATCTGATTGGCGAGGCGGTGGATCGCGGCATGTTGCCAAGCGAAATTTCAGGCCGCAACCCCTTTATCAAATCGCTGGTCAAGTATTTGAAAACCATCGAGCTGACGGCGGAGACCCCGGTATGACAAAGTGCATTCCGCAGCCGGGATATCTGCAGCGCCGGGTCTTTCTGGCTGGCTTAGCCTGCACCGTTATAGCACCGGCTGCCGGTTTGGCGGGGGTCAAGAAAATACCCCGCAGCCATGGCCCGCGCAGCATGAAAATCGTGGCCTATTCCGGATCTGAACGCCCCGGAACGCTGATCATTTCCAACCAAGAGCGAACCCTGCACCGGGTGCTGGCGGGAGGGCAGGCTGAGCTGTATCAGATCTCGGTGGGGCGCGACGGGTTTACCTGGACCGGCACCACCTATGTGGGACGCAAGACGGAATGGCCCGGCTGGCGCCCACCTGGGGCGATGCGGGGCAGGGATCCTTCGCTGCCGGACTATGTGCCGCCCGGGCCCTACAACCCGCTGGGGGCGCGGGCGCTGTATCTATACGCCGGCAATCGCGACACATTGTACCGGATCCATGGCACCAACAGTGCCGGGACAATTGGCGGGTTTGAAACATCCGGCTGCTTTCGGATGACCAATGCGGATGTGATGGATCTGTTCAAAAGAGTGAAAAATGGAACCAAGGTAATTGTACATTAAACGATAAAGGAGGAACTGCTGCATGGCCGGTCGATTTTTCAGAAGGGCCGAAACCAAAAAAGCCGGGCTGGAGAAGGCTGATGTGCTGGTTTTGAATCCCGGGGGCCAGCAGGCTGAGGCGGCGCCACCGCAGGCGGCTGGCGGCGGCAAGATCCCGGCATCAGCCAAGCCTGCCGAGCTGCCGGATTTTGTCAACGAGCGGGTTCTGCTGCACCGGTTTCTGCTGGATAAGATAAACCTGTCGATCCTGGACACCATGGACGAGGCGGAAATCCACGACGAGCTGCGGCCCTTGGTGCGTGACTATGCCAAATCCAACAATTTCCCGCTGAACTCCTCGGAACTGGAAACCCTGATCAAGGATATTGGCGACGAGATGCTGGGCCTTGGCCCGATTGAACCGTTGCTGGCGGATGATACTATTTCGGACATCCTGATTGTCGGATCGGGCACCGTGTTTATCGAACGGTTTGGCATTATCGAACCCACCAAGGTGCGCTTTAAGGACGAAGAGCATCTGATGCGGATCATCAATAAAATCGTCGCCTCGGTGGGGCGCCGGGTGGATGAAAGCTCGCCGCTGGTGGATGCGCGCCTGGCCGATGGCAGCCGGGTCAACGTGGCGGTGCGGCCGGTGGCGGTGGATGGGCCCCAGGTGTCGATCCGGAAATTCTCAAAAAAGCCCTATTCGCTGGATCGTCTGGTGGAGAATGGCGCCCTTGCGCGTGGCATGGCGGATCTGCTGGCGGCGGCGGTTGAAGGCAAGGTGTCGATGGTGATTTCCGGCGGCACCGGCTCGGGCAAGACAACCATGCTGAATGCGCTATCCGCCTATATTCCCGATCGCGAACGGCTGGTGACCATTGAAGACGCCGCCGAATTGCAGCTGCAGCAGGCCCATGTGGTGCGTCTGGAAACCCGCCCACCAACCATCGATGGCCGCAACGAGATCCTGCAACGGGACCTGGTGAAAAATGCGCTGCGGATGCGCCCCGACCGGATGATCATCGGCGAGGTGCGCGGCGCCGAGGCCTTTGACATGTTGCAGGCGATGAACACCGGTCACGAGGGCTCGATGTCGACGGTGCACGCCAATACCCCGCGCGATGCTATTGGGCGGATTGAGCAAATGGTGGGCATGGCTGAAATGCCGATGAGCCAGGGCGCCATCCGGGCGCAGATCAGCTCGGCGGTGAATGTGTTTCTGCAACTGTCGCGGCTGCGCGACGGCACCCGCCGTATGACCTCAATCACTGAGGTGACCGGCATGGAGGGGGACACCATCCAATTGCAGGAAATCATGCGTTTCAAGCGCCTCGGCGTGGATGACGACGGCAATATAGTGGGAGAGTTTCGCGCCACCGGCATCCGACCGCGATTCATGGAAGAACTGGAAGCCATGGGGAAGCATATTAACCCCGATTATTTTGACCCTTCCAAGGTGTTATAGGCGATGCTGAATAATCCTTATGTGTTTTATGGTTTGATCTTTATCTCGGCACTTGTGCTGATTGACACCCTGTTGCGGGCGCTGTTTTCCCGGCGACGTGCCAATGACGAAGTTGCCAACCGTCTTGAGTCGCTGAAGAAATCCTCTGGATCGGAGCAGGCTTATACGGAGCTGCTGAACCTGCGTGGGGTCCGGGAACGCGACGGATTTCAGGAGATCGGCAACCGTATCAATCAACATATTGCGCAGTCGGGGCTGGAAATCAGCATGTATCGCCGGGTGCTATTCCTGTTGGCGCTGTATCTCGTCGGGTTTCTAGTGGCCGCTCTGATGCTCAAGCTTGGCACCGTCGCCCGCTATGGTTTTGCCTTTGGGTTTACCATTGTCGGCTGCTTTCTGATTTTGCGATTTGTGCGCAACCGGAGGATCAAGCGATTCACTGCGCAGTTGCCTCCGGCGATAGACATCATTGTGCGCAGCCTGAAGGCCGGCCACCCGGTGGTGGCAGCCATCGCTCTGGTGGCGCGGGAAATGCCGGACCCTATCGGATCGGAGTTTGGCATTCTGAATGATCAGATGACCTTTGGCTCTGATCTCGAACAGGCGATGCTGAATATGTACAGCCGGGTTGGCGCGCCAGAGTTGAACCTGCTGACCGTCACTGTCAGCGTGCAGCGCGGCACCGGTGGTAACCTGTCAGAAATCCTGGAGAATCTGGGCCAGATGATCCGTGACCGGCTGATGATCCGGGCCAAGATCAAGGCGATATCAGCCGAGGGTCGGATCACCGCATGGATCATGCTGATGTTCCCCGTTGGTCTGTTCTACATGATCCTTTTCATGGTGCCGACCTATTACGATCTGGTGTGGGAAAGCGGCTATGGCACCTATTTTGTGGTCGGATGCCTGAGCATGATTTTCTTGGGCATGCTGGTGATACGCAAACTGATCAATTTTGACTTCTGACAGATGCTGATGATTAAGGAGACGACATTTTGACCGAACTGATGATCCTTGCCGCCATATTCGCAGCCACACTGATCGTCGTGTTTGGCATCATTCTATATGTCCAGCAACGTCGGGACATATCCCGCAACATCGGCGCCACCACCTCTCGGCGGCAAGCCTTTGACGGCGACATCGACAAGATACTGGGAACCGGAAATGAACAGATCCGCTATTATCTCGACGTGGTGCAAAATGACTCTCCCAACTCGCTGCGGATGCGCCTGGTCCGGGCGGGGTTTTTCTCCAAACGGGCGCTGGTCAATTTCAATGTCATCCGGGGGGTGACGGCGGCGATTGTTTTTCTACTGGCCCAGGCGGCGCTATCGGTTTCGATGCCGCAGTTCAGCACCGCAGTGCTGTCGATCTTTTCGATGACTGTGGCCTGCGTCATCTTTATTCTGGCGTCGGCCTTTCTGGAGCATCTGGGCAAACGGCGGAGCCGCGAGTTCCGCAAGCTGTTCCCGGATTTCATGGATCTATTGCTGGTTTGCGCCGATGCCGGGCTGAGCATCAATGCGTCCATTGACCGGGTGACGCGGGAATTTCTGTTGACCACGCCGGATTTTGGCATCCAGCTGAGCATCATCAATCTGGAGATCCGCGCCGGGCGGCCGCTGCACGAGGCCCTGAAGAACTTCTCTAAACGTATCGGCGTAGAGGAGGCCAATACGCTGGCGGTTCTGTTTCGGCAATCCGAAGAGCTGGGCAGCAGCGTCAGCAAAACGCTACGGGTCTTTGCCCGCGAAATGCGCCAGATGCGTCTGATCCGGGCTGAGGAAAAGGCCAATGCGCTGCCGGTCAAAATGCTGTTCCCCATGGCGCTGTTTATGTTTCCGGTCAATCTGGTGATTGTTCTGGTGCCGATCCTGATGATTATCCTGCGGATGATGCTGAGCCTCGGACCCAGTTGAAACCGGCGGCGGGGCGGCGGTGCTGGCGGCGCGGCGGGGAATGGTGCTGGTGTCTGGCGGTCCGATGGGTTTCACTAAAAAAAGCCTGATCAGGAGCCGCCGCAGATGTTTCGTGCCGTTATTCTCTTCGCCACTTTGTGTGTCTTATCGGCACAGGCCTCCGCACAGAACAGTGCACAGGCCACCGCCCAGAACAGTGCCCAGGACCGGGCGGCGGTCGAGCAGCAGTTTCAGAGCTGGCTCAAGCAGAGTGTCTGGCCGCGGGCCAGGGTCAAAGGCGTGTCCCGCAAGACCTTCAGGGCGGCGTTTTCCGGGGTGTCGCTGAACTGGACACTGCCGGATCTGGTGCCGCCGGGCCGCAGGCCGCAAACGCCCAAGCGTCAACGACAGGCTGAATTCGGCTCTCCCGGCAGATATTTCAACCGCGGCTCGATTGATGGCGCCACCTCGGTGGGGCGGCAAATGGCCAGGCGTCACGCCGCAACCCTTGCCGCCGTGGAGCAGAAAACGGGGGTGCCGGGGCGTATCATTCTGGCGATCTGGGGCCGCGAAAGCGGCTATGGTCGAGTTGCAATCCCGCATGATGTGTTTCAGGTTTTGGGCACCAAGGGGTTCATGAGCACCCGGGCGCGCTATTTCACCGACGAGCTGATCGCGGCCCTGCAGATTGCTCAGGCGGGCCATGCGCCCCAAGGCGCGATGAAAAGCAGCTGGGCCGGGGCGCTGGGTCAGCCACAGTTCATGCCAACAAGCTTTCTGGGTTACGCCGTGGATGGCGATGGCGATGGCCGCGCTGATATCTGGGGATCCGAGGCGGACACCCTTGCCTCCATTGGCAACTACCTTGCCAGGCACGGCTGGCGGGCGGGCCGCGACTGGGGGTTTGAAGTCACCGTGCCAGCCTCGGTTTCCTGTGATCTGGAAGGTCCGGATCAGGGCCAACCTATTGCCAAATGGGCGGCCATGGGGGTCACCCGGGTGTCGGGCCGGCCCTTTCCGCCGCATGAGAACCCGGGTGAGGGCTATCTGATGATGCCAGCCGGGCGGGGTGGGCCTGCGTTTATCGTGACGCCGAATTTCTATGTGCTGAAGGACTACAACATGAGCGACCTCTACGCGCTGTTTGTGGGTCATGTGGGCGACCGCATCCAATATGGCGTCGGAGATTTTTCAGCCCATTGGGGTCCGGTTGGCGGGTTGCTGCGCTCGGATGTGGCGGCGATGCAGCGGGCGCTTGAGGCGCAGGGTCATGACGTTGGCGGCGCTGATGGGTTGGCGGGCTTCAAAACCCGCCGATCCATTGGCCGCTGGCAGCAAGCAAATGGCCGCGCCGCCACCTGTTTCCCTGAAGCAAATATGAAATCCTCGCTGCTGCCCTGACAGGCTCAGGCATACACATGCCCTGTTAATAATTGGCGCGCCGCAGATCCGCTTTTCATCTGGCCATAAATATCCCGGTTGAACCAACTAGACGGCTGACAGACCCGCATTCACATTGAGAAAAAACTGTGAATAGACCGGGGTGCTGGCGGCGCCTATGGCACCGGCATTGCCGCCAATGCTTCCGGCTTCTATTCTGGGAGGGATCAATCCACGGGTGTCCTGGTTGATCAAATATCTGCGGACGCGGGTGACCAATTCAGTCCGCACCGCAGCGGGAAAAGCGCCGTCGATCAGGATGGCTTCAAAGTCGATAACCGAACAAACGGACAGCGCGGCCTTGGCCAGTTCCTGTGCGGTTTCGCCGATCCAGGGGTCCACATATCGCGACAGGGCGCTCCAGTCTTGCGGCTGCGCCCACAGGACATGGGGCTCCAGGCCTGCTTCAACCAGCCGTCCTTCCAGCAGGTGAAGCGAGGCCACGTCGATCAGTTGACGGCTTTCCCCCATCGGCCCCGAGCTGCGCATGGAACCAAAGGCACCGGCATTGCCCTGGTTGCCCTCGAATACAGTGTCGTTGAGCACGACTCCGCCGCCAATAAACGAGCCAATGAAGAAATACCCATAGTCGCGGAATTCCTTGCCGCGCCCATAGAGATGTTCGGCATGGCAGGCGGCCGATGCATCATTGACCACGCAGATGGGCAGGTCGCTGAATTTTGCAACTTCGCGGGCAAAATCCACGTCCTTCCAGGATGCGAATTTCCTGGCCGGAGCATTCAGTAACTCGTGCCAGCGCCACAGTTCAAAAGGCGTCGCAATGCCAATGCCGCAGATCCGGCTGGCAATCCGCTCTGGCAGGTCAGCCAGCAGTGAGGCGAGCCCGTCCTGCAGAAATCCAAAAACGGTTTCAGGCATCGGATAGCTGTAATTTGTGCTGATCTGCGCCCGCACGTTTCCCTGAAAATCCAAAAGCAACAGGTCGGATCTGCGGCGTCCAACTTTCATGCCAATGGAAAACACCCCGTCTTTGGCCAGTGTCATGGGGATCGAGGGCTTTCCGACCTTGCCGCGGATCGGTGCGCCGCGTTCGACAATGCCATCCTTTTCCAGTTTGCGGAGAATGACCGAGACCGTTTGCGGTGAAAGACCGGCCTTTCGCGCCAGGTCAATTCCCGCCATGGCGCCGCTTCTTTGCAGCATCGTCAGCAGCAGGCGCTCATTATAGTTGCGCACGCCTCGCTGGTTCACCCCGCCGCTCAGGCCTCTGATTTTTTCTTCATCCATTGCCTGCTGTTGCTAACATCGTTCGGGTCTGTTGGGTATCCGTCAATTAATATATCATGTTTATTTATTAATTGACGGATACCCGAGAATCGGCTTTCTTAAGGTCACCGTCGGGGGGAGGGACTCTGTCGGTCTACGCCGGGGCCGAAGTGGTCCTTCGGACAATTAATTCCCCAAGGGAGGACATCATGAAAAAGCTTCTGGCCTGTACGGCTCTGACACTGGCCGCAATGACCGGCACATCATATGCAAGCGAAATCACGGCTTGCCTGATTACCAAAACCGACACCAATCCGTTTTTTGTAAAGATGCGCGAAGGCGCTGAGGCAAAGGCGGCTGAGCTTGGCATCACCCTGAAGTCATACGCAGGCAAGGTCGATGGCGATCACGAAACTCAGGTTGCGGCGATCGAGACCTGTATCGCCGATGGCGCCAGCGGCATTCTGCTGACCGCATCTGACACCAGCTCGATTGTCCCAGCGGTGCTGCAGGCCCGCGAGGCCGGTCTGCTTGTCATCGCTCTGGATACCCCTCTGGAGCCGATCAATTCGGCCGATGCCACCTTTGCCACTGACAACTTTCTGGCCGGTGAGCTGATTGGCCAATGGGCCGCAGCCAAGCTGGGCGACGGCGCCGCGACTGCAAAAATCGCCATGCTGGACCTTGGCATCAGCCAGCCAACGGTTGGCGTGTTGCGCGATCAGGGTTTCCTGAAGGGCTTTGGTATCGAGCTGGGCGACCCCAACAAATGGGGTGACGAGACCGATCCGCGTATCGTTGGCAATGACGTGACCGCTGGCAACGAAGAAGGCGGCCGCAAGGCGATGGAGAACCTGCTGGCAACCGATCCCGGTATCAACGTGGTCTATACCATCAACGAACCTGCCGCGGCCGGCGCCTATGAGGCCCTGAAATCTTTTGGCCGTGAAAACGACGTGCTGATCGTGTCTGTCGACGGCGGCTGTCCCGGTGTTGAAAACATCAAAGACGGCGTCATTGGTGCAACTTCGCAGCAATACCCGCTGTTGATGGCATCGCTGGGTGTTGAGGCCATCCACGCCTGGGCGACCGAGGGTGTGAAACCAGCGCCAACTCCGGGCAAAGATTTCTTTGACACCGGTGTTGCTCTGGTCACTGACGAGCCTGTTGACGGTGTCGCGTCGATCGATACCGTTGAGGGTACCAACCTCTGCTGGGGTTGATCTGATACCTTAGACTATCGCAACGTGAAGCGGGGCAGGCAAGTTGCCGGTCCCGCTTCTATTCCCAGTACGGGAGGTGCGAAGGAGTACACATGTCTACGACCCCAAATTATGAAACGGCAACGCCCGGAAGCCCGGAGGCCGTCGCTGATTTCTCCGACAATCACAACTCGATGATCAACCGTATTCAGCACGCGCTGCATGTGACACCGTCGCTGGTGCCGTTGATTGTTCTTATTCTGTCGCTCATCATCTTTGGTCTCTTGCTGGGATCCAAGTTCTTTTCGCCCTTTGCGCTGACCCTGATCCTGCAGCAGGTGGCCATTGTTGGCATTGTTGGCGCCGCCCAGTCACTGGTGATCCTGACCGCAGGTATCGACCTGTCGGTGGGGGCGATCATGGTGCTCAGTTCGGTGGTGATGGGGCAATGTACCTTTCGCTATGGCTTGCCGCCCTCCATCGCAGTGGTGTTGGGGCTGGCCTGTGGCACTTTTGTTGGCTTTATCAACGGCTGGCTGATTGCACGGGTCAAATTGCCGCCGTTCATTGTGACTTTGGGCATGTGGCAGATCGTGCTGGCGACAAACTATCTGTATTCGGCAAACGAGACCATCCGCAGCCAGGATATCGCCAAACACGCGCCGCTGTTGCAGTTCTTTGGCGAGAAAATCAAGATTGGCAGCGCGGTGTTTACCTATGGCGTGATCTTCCTGGTGCTGCTGGTGATCTTCTTGAGCTATGTGCTGCGTCATACCGCCTATGGGCGCCATATCTACGCAGTGGGCGATGATCCCGAGGCCGCGGAATTGTCCGGCGTCAATGTCAAAGGCGTGTTGATCTCGGTCTACATGCTGGCCGGGCTGATTTGTGCCTTTGCCGGATGGGCGCTGATTGGCCGTATCGGCTCTATCTCTCCCACTTCGGGGCAATTGGCTAATATCGAGAGCATCACCGCAGTGGTGATCGGCGGCATCTCTCTGTTCGGCGGGCGTGGCTCGATCATGGGGATGTTGTTTGGGGCGCTTATCGTGGGGGTCTTCACCCTGGGATTGCGGCTTATGGGCGCCGATGCCCAATGGACCTTCCTGCTGATCGGCGCGCTGATTATTGCCGCGGTGGCGGTTGACCAATGGATCAGAAAGGTATCGGTCTGATGGAACCTATTCTCAAGGGCCGCAATCTGGTCAAGCGCTATGGTAAGGTCACCGCGCTTGATGGCTGCGATTTTGAACTGATGCCGGGTGAAATTCTTGCGGTTATTGGCGACAATGGCGCCGGTAAATCAACCTTGATCAAGGCGGTGTCCGGAGCGGTGATCCCAGACGAAGGTGAAGTGTACCTGGAGGGGAAACGGGTGCAGTTCAACTCTCCCATCGAGGCGCGCAACGAGGGCATCGAGACGGTCTATCAGACCCTGGCGATGTCTCCGGCGCTGTCGATCACCGACAATCTGTTCATGGGCCGGGAGCTTCGCCGACCGGGGTTTCGTGGCAAATGGCTGCGCCAGCTGGACCGTCCGGCGATGGAAAAATTTGCCCGTGAAAAGCTCACCGAACTTGGGCTGATGACAATCCAGAATATCAACCAGGCGGTCGAGACCCTGTCGGGGGGGCAGCGCCAGGGGGTGGCGGTGGCCCGCGCTGCCGCGTTTGGATCCAAGGTGATCATTCTGGACGAGCCCACAGCGGCACTGGGGGTCAAGGAAAGCCGCCGGGTGCTGGAGATGATCCTGGATGTGAAATCGCGCGGCATTCCGATCATTCTGATCAGCCATAACATGCCACATGTGTTTGAGGTGGCCGATCGCATTCACGTGCACCGGTTGGGCAAGCGGCTTTGCGTCATTGATCCCAAGGATTACACCATGTCCGATGCGGTTGCCTTTATGACCGGGGCCAAAGAGGCGCCGGCCGACGCTGCGTGACCGGGGTGACCACCGATCTAGCAGGGCTGGTGGAGACAATCCTGTCGACCCCGCGCGCTGGTCAGCGCCGGTTGGTGGCGCTGGCTGGGGCTCCGGCGAGCGGGAAATCAACGCTGGCCGAAACGCTGGCATCATTGCTGAGGCAAGCAGGCTGCGACACCCAGGTGGTGCCGATGGATGGCTTCCATCTGGATAACCGCATTTTGACAGCCCGTGGCATTCTGCACCGCAAAGGCGCACCGGACAGTTTTGATGCCGCCGGTCTGGCGCATTTGTGTCGTCGGCTGGCCCAGGAGGATGAGGTTTTCTATCCCCTGTTTGACCGGGCGCGCGATATCTCGATCGCCGGTGCCGGGCATGTTTCGGCGGGCTGTGACACGATAATCGTTGAGGGCAATTACTTGCTTTTTGACACCGAGGCCTGGCGTCCGCTGGTGCAAAACTGGGATTTGGCCATCCGCCTGGATGTTTCCAATGAGGTATTGCGCCAACGTCTGGTCGCGCGCTGGCAAGAGCATGGGCACAGTCATCAGGAGGCCGTCGCCCGGGCCGAAGGCAATGACCTGAAAAACGCGGCGCTGATTGAGCGGTTTAGGTTGGATCTCCCCGGGCAAAACGTCCTGCAAAATAGCTGAAGTAAGGAAGACTGGACCCATGCTACTCTGCTGCGGTGAAGCCCTGATCGACATGATCCCAACACCAACACTCAACGGTGCCATGGGGTTTGTGCCCCATTCCGGCGGCGCGATTTTCAACACCGCAATTGCGCTGGGGCGGCTGGGTGTCTCGACAGCAATGCTGACGGCAATGTCCACCGATCTGTTCGGCCAGCAATTGACCGCTGACTTGCGGGCCAGCAACGTCGATACATCGCTGCTGATCCCCTGTGATCGCCCGACCACACTGGCTTTTGTGACGCTTGTCGACACCCATGCCAGCTATTCGTTCTTTGACGAAAATTCGGCCGGGCGGATGCTGGCAGCTGCCGACCTGCCACCCTTGCCGGAGGCGGTGACCGCCTTGTATTTTGGCGGTATTTCCCTGGCCTGCGAGCCGGGGGCCGATGCCTATGCGACATTGCTCCAAGGCGCCGCGCCGCGCCGGGTGGTGATGCTGGATCCAAATATCCGCCCCGGCTTTATCACCGCTCCAATGGCCTACCGTAAGCGATTGGCGCGGATGATCGCTCAGGCGGATATTGTCAAAGTATCGGATGAGGATCTGGGTTGGATTTACCCGGATGCGGGTACAGTTGAGGACAAGGTGGCGCGTCTGCTGCGGGCCGGACCTTCGGTGGTTGTGTTGACCCGTGGCGGCGACGGCGCGGTTGGCTATTTCGCGTCCGCTGGCCGAGTCGAGGTGCCTGCGCGCCGGGTTGATGTTGTCGATACGGTGGGGGCAGGTGACACTTTTAACGCAGGCTTTCTGGCGCGATTGTCCCAGTTGGGCCTGCTTGAAAAGGCGGCGCTGGCCGGGATCAGCGGCGAGACCATGCGCGACGCGCTGGCCTATGGCGCAGATGTTGCCGCCATCACGGTGTCACGCGCCGGGGCAAATCCCCCCTGGCACCAGGAAATCAGCGGCTGACCGGGGCCGGATGAGGGCCGCTATCCGGCGATCGTGATCGGGCTGGTCCATTCCTATCTGCCCTATGTCCTTCTGACTTCGTATCTGGCGCTTCAGGCGATCGACGACAATTTGATCGATGCGGCCTGCTTGCGGTGCTCGCCAGCCGAGGGTAGGCAAAGCCGGGCCGTCAGTAGCAGGGCGCTGAGTGTCAACTGCAAGAGGCCTGATTTGACCGGCAAAGACAGATAGGAGGGTGAAATTGATGAGTCCCGAGGCGACCAAAGACAGCAGCTTGTTTCCTAAGTTATTCCAACCTGAGGCAAGCGCGGTTCAATATCGTAAAATTGGTCAAAAAGGGCTTGCTGAGACCCGCTTTGGAAGCCGCAATATGCTAACGATTGATGCCGCGGCGATCACGCTGCTGGTGCAATCGGCCTTTGCGGATGTTTCTCATTTGTTACGCCCGGCGCACCTGCATCAGGTCAGGAAAATACTGGACGACACAGAGTCCTCTGCGAATGATCGCTTTGTGGCTATGGAATTGCTTAAGAACGCGGTGATTTCCGCGCAGGGAAAATTTCCAAGCTGTCAGGATACCGGCACAGCCATTGTGTTGGGCAAAAAGGGTGAAAATGTTTTAGTGGATGGCAATCTGCATGACGCAATTTGCCAGGGCATTGTAAACACATGGCAGATCCGCAATCTGCGGTTTTCCCAAATGGCACCTGTTTCGATGTATGTCGAGACCAACACCGGCACCAACATGCCGGCGCAGATCGAAATCGAAGCCGTTCAAGGCGACAGTTTTGAGTTCCTTTTCATTGCCAAGGGCGGCGGCTCTGCGAACAAGACGTTCTTATTTCAGGAAACCAAACGGTTGCTGGACCGCGAAAGGTTGCTGGCCTTTTGCGACGAAAAAATCCGCACGATTGGCACCACCGCATGCCCGCCATATCATCTGGTTTTTGTGATTGGCGGATTGTCGGCGGATCAAACCCTAAAAACAGTCAAGCTTGCCTCCACCAAAGAGCTGGACGACCTGCCAACTACCGGCGACCAGACGGGACGCGCGTTCCGGGATCTTCAGCTGGAGGGTGAGGTTTTGAAACTGACCCAGGACCTGGGGATGGGCGCGCAGTTTGGCGGCAAGCATTTTTGCCATGATGTGCGGGTTATCCGGCTGCCGCGTCATGGTGGCAGTCTGCCCGTTGGTATGGGGGTCAGCTGCTCTGCCGACAGGCAGATAAAGGGCCGCATCGACCAGGATGGTATCTGGCTGGAACAGCTGGAAACCAACCCTGAAAACTATCTGCCTGAAACAGAAGTCAGTGCGGCCTCGGCCAAGCATATCAACTTGGATCAACCGATGCCTGAAATCTTGAAACAGCTGTCACAGCTGCAGGTCGCGGATCCTGTCTTGCTCTCAGGTACGATGATTGTGGCCCGCGATCTGGTGCATGCGGAACTGGCCAAAAAATTGGTGGCAGGCCAGCCCTTACCCGATTATTTCCGCGATTTTCCGATCTATTATGCGGGGCCGGCAAAAACCCCCGAGGGCCATGCCTCAGGATCGTTTGGGCCGACAACGGCGGCGCGGATGGACCCCTATATAGCGGACTTCCAGGCTGCAGGTGGCTCACTTGTGATGATCGCAAAGGGCAACCGCTCCCAACAGGTCATGCGGTCGTGCAATACTCACGGCGGCTTTTATCTGGGGTCAGTTGGCGGCACCGCAGCCGTGTTGGGCCGCGATGTTATCACCCATGTGGAAACCCTGGATTATGATGACTTCGGAATGGAGGCCGTTTTCAAGATAACCGTCAAAAATTTCCCGGCATTTCTGATTATTGACGACAAAGGCAACGATTTTTTCACCGTCAAACCAGCCCTGATAAGCTAACCGCCCCAAGAGACCGCTGAGCACCGGCAAAGCCAAGGCCCACCACCACCACCCTCAGGGTGCCGGTGGAATCCGTCAGCAATTCAGCGTCGCCAAGAACATCCAGCTGTCGTGCGACAGTCCGAGATTCTATAATAATTTCAACAAGCACATGACTGGAGTGGCCGATTTTCCAGACCTCAATTTTCGCGAGGAGGGCTATCTTTTTGGGGTCACCAAGGACGGTGAAGAAGACCTGCGGCGATACCAGGCGCTTCAGCATGATTGTGCTGAATATTATCCCCATCGGTCCGGCCCGCACTTTGGAAACCTACCGTTTCAACGTCATCTCCGCCAGCGACCAACGCGGGGCCGCTTAAAGGACTGGCTTCAGACCCAGGGTCGATTTCCGGACGGCTGCATCATGGCGGGTCGCGAATGTTGCTTTGACAACCAGTGGGGGTACGATAAGGAGGTGAGATGAAATTTGCCACGCCTCTCATCCCCGCCACTTTGGTGCGCCGCTACAAACGCTTTCTGGCCGATTGCTTGCTGCCTGATGGCCAGGAAATCACTGTGCACTGCCCCAATCCCGGCTCGATGATGGGGCTGGCGGAACCAGGGATGCAGGTCTGGTTGGAACCCAACGATGACCCCAAAAAAAAATTAAACTATGGCTGGCGCCTGGTCGATCATCAGAACGGCCATTTCACCGGCGTCGATACTTCAGTTCCCAACCGTGCTTTGCGCAGCGCGCTTGAAGCGCAAGAAATTGCTGAGCTGGCGGACTACCAAACCGTGCGGCCAGAAGTGAAATACGGTGACAGCAGCCGCATTGATTTTCTGCTGACGCAACCCGGTCTGCCGGACTGTTATGTTGAGGTCAAAAGTGTCACTCTGATGCGCCAGCCGGGACTGGCCGAGTTCCCCGATAGTGTGACCAAACGAGGTGCAAAACACCTCGGAGAGTTGATCAAAATGGCACAACACGGCCACCGGGCGGTGATGCTCTATCTGGTGCAACGCACCGATTGCCAGCGCTTTCAGCTCGCCGCAGATATCGACCCCGCATATGCTCAGGCATTTGACACCGCGCAGAAGCATGGAGTTGAACGACTGATTTATTCCACCCGGATCAGCCCGGATGAAATCACCATTGCTGCGCCTATTCTCGCGATTTGATCGTTTTTCTGCTGCCAACAACAGCCTCTTGGGGAGCATATTGGGGTGACCAATATGGCGGTAAGTCTGTTGACTGTGACTTGCAACTGACCCGGTAGCGGTCAGAATTGTCCCTGAGAACTACCCCATATCAAGCTGTCACATAGCCGTGCGTTTCTGGTGCCGGCCTATTTGTTGCAGGGCCACGATGCTGTCCGAAATTGCCGGGCCACTTCGAAGTTGATCAAATCGGATTTATGTTCCGTTGGCACAGCCATTAAAGTATTCCCGGCAAGTTTAACCCATGTTCTCGGGCGCAATCGAGCGCGGTGTCGTATCCCGCATCCGCATGCCGCCAAACGCCGCTTGCCGGATCGTTCCACAACACACGTTCGATCCGTTTTGCCGCTTCAGGGGTTCCATCCGCACAAATGACCACTCCGGAATGTTGTGAAAAGCCCATGCCGACGCCGCCGCCGTGGTGGATACTGACCCATGTTGCGCCGGATGCGGTGTTGATCAATGCATTCAGCAGCGGCCAGTCCGATACCGCGTCGGACCCGTCTTTCATCGATTCCGTTTCCCGGTTCGGCGAGGCAACGGAACCGCTATCAAGGTGGTCACGGCCAATAACGACAGGAGCGGAAAGTTCACCGCTGGCGACCATCTCGTTGAACGCAAGGCCCGCTTTGTGGCGATCCCCCAGTCCAATCCAGGCGATCCGCGCGGGCAGCCCCTGAAAGGCAATGCGATCGCGCGCCATATCCAGCCAGTTGTGCAGGTTTTTGTTGTCCGGGAACAACTCTTTCATTTTCCGATCGGTTTTATAGATGTCTTCGGGATCACCCGACAAAGCAACCCAGCGGAACGGGCCGATACCGCGACAGAACAACGGGCGAATATAGGCGGGGACAAATCCCGGAAATGCAAAGGCATTCTCAAGGCCCTCTTCCAGCGCCATCTGGCGGATGTTGTTGCCATAATCCACCGTGGGCACGCCCGCATCGTGGAAATCAACCATCGCGGAGACCTGCACTTTCATGCTGGCACGCGCCGCTTTTTCGACCTCTTTGGGGGCTGTTTGCTGTTTTTCTTTCCATGTGGCGATGGACCAGCCTTGCGGTAGATATCCGTGGATCGGGTCATGGGCCGAGGTCTGGTCGGTTACAATGTCCGGGCGCACACCGCGTTTGTATAACGCCGGAAATACATCGGCAGCATTGCCCAACAGGGCAACGGATTTTGCCTCTCCGGCTTTGGTCCAGCGGGCGATCATGGCCAGAGCCTCGTCGACACTATCGGTTTTTTCATCGACATAACCGGTGCGCAGCCGGAAATCGATGCTATCGGGGTTGCATTCTACGGCCAGGCAGCAGGCGCCAGCCATAACGGCGGCCAAAGGCTGGGCGCCGCCCATGCCGCCAAGACCTCCGGTCAAAATCCATTTGCCGGCCAAATTGCCGTCGTAATGTTGGCGGCCGGCTTCGACGAATGTTTCGTATGTGCCTTGAATGATGCCCTGACTACCGATGTAAATCCACGATCCGGCGGTCATCTGACCGTACATCATCAGGCCCTTTTTATCGAGTTCGTTAAAGTGGTCCCAGTTGGCCCAATGGGGCACAAGGTTTGAATTGGCGATCAAAACCCGAGGCGCATCCGGATGGGTTTTAACAACCGCAACCGGCTTTCCCGACTGCACAACAAGCGTTTCATCTGCTTCCAGTTGCTTCAGGCTTGCAACTATTTGGTCGAAATCTTTCCATGTCCGCGCCGCACGCCCAATGCCGCCATACACCACCAGTTCATGCGGGTTTTCCGCAACATCGGGGTGAAGATTGTTCATCAGCATTCGCATCGGTGCTTCAGTCAGCCAACTTTTGGCAGTAATTTCCGTGCCCGTAGCAGGGTACACATCACGGGTATTTTTTCTTGGGTCAGTCATTTCGGCCTCCAATTGGATAGCTGTGTCAGTATATTCCCGAGCGGCTTGCGCAGGCGGCTTATCCTGCCGTCATCGCAAACCCACGGTGGCATTTCAGCCTGCATGTAGGTCGATTGCGCCAACTCCATTTGAATGGCATGCACTCCCTTGCCGGGGCGGCCATAATGGCGCGTTGTCCAGCCCCCCTTAAAGCGGCCATTCAGAACCATGCTATAGCCAGAGGCCGCCTGACATGCGGCGCGTGTGATCTCCGCAATTTCCGGATCACATGTCGCCCCAAGGTTCGTGCCGATGTTGAAATCAGGCAAGGTGTCATTGAACAGAAAGGGAATTTTCGATCTGATGGAGTGGCAATCAAAGAGAATGGCAAACCCGTGGATGGCGCGCGCACGCTCAACCGCGGTTTGCAGGGCCGCGTGATAAGGGCTGTGGTACGCTGCAATCCGACGGGCAATCTCTTTTGGGGAGGGGTCCTGATCGGGTTGGTAAATTGGCGTTCCATCAAAATCGGTGAGCGGGCAAAGCGTGGTGGTGTTTTGACCGGGGTACAGGCTTTCGCCATCGGGATTTCGATTTACATCAATAACATAGCGGTGGATGGTGGTGCGCACCGCGCTGGCACCCTCCAGTAAGCCGGCGTATATTTCGTGAATATGCCAGTCGGTATCCGCAATGGCACGCCCGGTCTGGTTCAAACCAGCACCAGTTCTGTTAGGAAACTCCGTCCCGGTGTGCGGAAGTCCCAGCACCAGCGGGCTATTGCCGTGGATGATCTCAATCATCGGCTAACGCAGGTAGTCGCCCTGCGGTGGTTGATATTTCGCCGGTTCTTATCAGTGTTGCAGCGGCGGCCAGGTCCGGCGCAAGGAAGCGATCCTCTTCCAGCGTTTTAACGCTTTTACGCAAACGGATTATAACGGGTTTAAGTTTCTGGCTGGTTTCAAGCGGGGCGCGAAATTCGATACCCTGCACGGCACAGAGCAGCTCGACGCCCAGAATTTGTTCCAGATTTACGATCATCGGGCCAAGTCGACGGGCACCATGCGCGGCCATGCTGACATGGTCTTCCTGATTTGCAGAGGTCGGGGTGCTGTCCGTCACACAAGGGTTCGCCAGGTGCTTGTTCTCGCTCATCAGCGCGGCGGTGGTCACTTCGGCAATCATCAGGCCAGAATTCAGCCCCGGATTGGCGGTCAGGAAAGTGGGCAGATCGTAATTCAGCGCCGGATCCACGATCAGGGCAATGCGCCGCTGTGAAATTGCGCCAATTTCGGCAATGGCCAGCGCGATCATATCGGCGGCAAAGCCTACCGGTTCGGCGTGGAAATTCCCCCCCGATACAATGCGATCAGCGCCAATCAACACCAGCGGGTTATCGGTTGCCGCATTTGCCTCGATGATCAGGGTTTGCGCCGCCATGCGCAACACATCCATCGCCGCCCCTACAACCTGTGGCTGGCAGCGGATGCAATATGGGTCCTGCACCCTCGCATCATCTTCTTGGTGGCTTTCGCGAATTTCCGAGCCCTCAAGCAAGCTGCGCATCGCAGCGGCGGCCTGTATCTGCCCCTTGTGCCCTCGTAATTCATGGATTTCCGGCAACAGCGGCGCGGTCGACCCCATGATCGCATCGGTGGTCAGTGCAGAGGTGACCAGCGACGACTGTGCCGCTTGCCAAGCTCCAAACAGCCCAACAAGGGCGAAAGCTGTCGAAAACTGGGTTCCGTTAATAAGCGCCAAACCTTCTTTTGCGCCAAGCACAACGGGTGTTAGCCCGGCGCGCCGCAAAGCCTCGGCGCCGCTGTGAACCTCGCCCTGATACCGGGCAAAACCTTCGCCCATCATTGCGGCCGCCATATGCGCCAGTGGCGCAAGATCGCCCGAGGCGCCAACCGACCCCTGTGAGGGGATAACCGGAAGGACATCGTGCAACAACATGGCCTCGATCAGATCAACAATCTCAAGGCGCACCCCAGATGCCCCGCGGCCAAGGCTTAGCAGCTTCAGGACCATCAACAGCCGTGTGTGTTTGGACGAAATAGGGTCGCCGACACCGCAACAATGGGACAGTATCAAATTGCGCTGCAACGTCGTGGTGTCTGCCGCATCAATTTTGACGCTCGCCAGCTTTCCAAAGCCGGTATTCACCCCGTAAACAGCAATGGTCCCTTTCACCGCCGTGGCTATTCTGGCCGCCGCCAGTTCCAGCGAGGGCCGACAGGCGGCATCAAGCTTAACAGCTGTTTCCTCGGAATAGATCCGCGACAGCTCTGCCAGTGTTGTCTGGCCGGGCGTTAGGGTGATTACGGGCTTCATGAAACGCCTCCGGTGATACGTTTGTACAGTGGGTTAAAGCCGATGCGATAGGCCAGTTCGGCCGGGTGGGTGACATCCCATATGGCCAGATCCGCACGGTTGCCGACATCAATGGTTCCGCGATCCTTCAGACCCAAGGCCTGTGCCGCGTTACGGGTGACACCGGCCAGCACCTCTTCCGGCGTCATGCGAAACAAGGTGCAGCCCATATTCATTGCCAAAAGTATCGACGTCATCGGCGACGACCCCGGATTGCAATCGGTGGCTATGGCCATCGGCACTTCGTGGCGGCGAAACGCCTCGATCGGGGGCTGGCGGGTTTCGCGAAGGGTGTAATATGCGCCGGGCAATATCACCGCCACGCTGCCGGCCCGGGCCATCACCGCCGCATCTGACTCGGAGGTATATTCCAGATGATCGACCGATAGCGCATTGAACGACGCCGCCAATCGCGTGCCGCCGATATTCGACAACTGATCCGAGTGCAGCTTAACCGGAAGCCCAAGTTCAGAGGCAACCTGAAACACGCGCCCAATCTGGGCGATGTTGAATGCGATGCCCTCACAAAACCCGTCCACCGCATCAACGAGCCCCTCACTATGCGCCGCGCGCAGGGCAGGGATACAGATTTCATCAATATACTGATCCGGTGCCCCGTTGAATTCCGGCGGGATTGCGTGTGCGCCAAGAAAGCTGGTTTTGATGCAAATGTTTCGATGGTCGGCCAGTTGACGGGCGGCGCGCAGCATATTCAGCTCGGTCTCGTGGTTCAGGCCATAACCGGATTTGATTTCAAGTGTGGTGACCCCCTCGGCGATTACCGCATCAAGCCGTGGCAACGCGTCCTGCACCAGGCCTTCGACACTGGTGTCGCGGGTGGCTTTGACTGTTGAAATAATCCCACCACCTGCGCGCGCCACTTCTTCGTAGCTCGCACCGTTCAATCTTTGCTCAAATTCGGCCGCCCTGTTGCCGCCAAACACAAGGTGCGAGTGACAATCGATCAAGCCAGGGGTGATCAAGCGGCCCTCGACATCCTCAAGTGGACTGTTGCGGTATTTGGGTGGCATATCCACCTCTTCACCCAGCCACTCAATCCGACCTGCTTCGATGACCATCGTGCAGTCAGCACGCATGCCATAGGATTCAGAGCTCTCCGTCATGGTCGCGATTGCTGCGTTTGTAAGTATGTGGACCATTTTGTCGCTTGTTTTATGTGTACTCTTAATGCAAATATGCATACTAGTTACGGCGAGTCAACTGGGATAAATTACCATGAAGAAAATTTGGGCGGCCCAAGCTCTCATCGGCAAAGGATGGGTCAGAAATGTTTGCTTGAGCATTGAAGATGGACATATTTCAGCGATAGAAGAAGATGTGCCGCAAGGAAATGTTGATGGCTTTGGCGCTTTGATCCCGGCTCCTACAAATCTGCATTCCCATTCATTTCAACGTGCCATGGCGGGAATGACAGAAAACAAAGGACCGGACCCGCGGGACAGTTTTTGGTCTTGGCGAAAATTGATGTTTAAGTTTCTTAATCATCTGAGCCCTAAAGATATTCAAACCATTACCGAATTCGTTCAAATGGAAATGTTAGAGGCGGGGTACGCATCGGTTTGCGAATTCCACTATCTTCACCATCAAGCTGACGGGCGGCCATATGGCAATATAGCCGAAACAAGTGATTGTATTGCTGCAGCGACTTCGACCACAGGCATTGGCCTCACGCATCTCCCCGTTCTTTATCAATATGGCGGTTGCGATAAGCGTGGGCTTGGCGCGGGCCAGATCAGGTTTGGAAATACATTTGATCAATATGCAGAACTTGTAACGCAAGCTGGCTCTATTCTTTCCGATCTGCCCAAAGACTGCAGACTTGGAGTTGCCCCGCATAGCCTGCGTGCCGTTGACAAAGATGATATTGCAAGGATCGCCGCGCTTCGACAGAATGAGCCGATACACATGCATTTGGCGGAGCAAATTCCCGAAGTCGAGGAAGTGCTGGCTGCCTATGGCGCGCGCCCTGTTACCTGGCTGTTAGACAACCACGATATTGACAAGCGTTGGTGCCTAATTCATATGACACAAATGACGGCCTCAGAAACTGTTTCGGTGGCGAAAACGGGCGCGGTTGCAGGCCTGTGTCCAATGACCGAGGCGAGCCTTGGCGACGGAATTTTTGATGGAATACAATACCATGACGCCGGTGGACAGTTTGGTATCGGCTCAGACAGCAATATTCGTATTTCTCTTTCGGAAGAATTGCGGTTGTTAGAGTATTCTCAACGGCTACGAGACAAGGGCCGCGCATTATTTGCTGAGCCTGAGCGCTCGACTGGGCGCGTCTTGATCGACTCCATAACGACAGCTGGCGCTCAGGCAGCAGGCCGTAATGCTGGCAGTTTGGAGGTCGGCAAGCTCGCCGATATCGCCTCTCTGGATATGTCTTCTCCGGATTTGGCGGCAAAGACTGGAGACATGATTCTGGACACTTTCATATTTGCAGGTTCAGATGTGATGGTAACCGATGTATGGTCCGCTGGACGGCATGTCGTCAAACAGGGCCAACATATTCAGCATGAAAGTATATGCAATGAATACCGAAAAACTATGAAATCGATATTGGGTCGACTGTGACGTCAGCTAGCATTATAGGGTTTGCTGCGCTGAAAGAAGAGGTTCGCCAGCGTATTGCATCCCGGGAATGGCCTCCCGGATCATTGATTCCAAATGAACAAGAAATTGCTTTGGAATTCGGTTGTTCGAGGTCAACGGTAAACCGTGCGCTAAGAGAACTGGCTGAGTCTGGTCTGCTTGAGCGTAAAAGAAAAGCGGGTACACGTGTTGCACTAACTCCGGTCCGCAAGGCAACATTTTCGATCAGTATTATACGTCAGGAAATTGAACGAGCCGGAGAAAAATACAGCTATCTGTTAATTGACCGCCAACACATTAAGCCGCCAACTCTCATTCAAAAATTGTGGCGGCTGGGAGAGAGCGACAAAATTCTGCATGTGAAATCTTTGCATCTTGGAAGTTCACGTCCATTTGCACTTGAAGACCGCTGGATTAATACGATTGAAGTCCCCAGCGCCCTTGATGCTGACTTTGAGAACGACAGTGCGAACGAGTGGTTGGTGAAAAATGCCCCCTTCAGTCACGGCGAAATATCGTTTTCATCGCAAAATTCGACCGCGTCGGATAGTAAATATCTCGACGTAACCGAGGGTAGTGCGCTGTTATTGCTCGAAAGATCGACCTGGTCGAACAAAATTCCGATCACCAGTGTACGCCTATGCTACCGCCCAGGGTATCGTCTGATAGCAACCATCTAGTCTCGGGGCTGGACGCTGTTTGATGCGCATTTCAAATGGATTGCACCGATCATCAGCCAGCAGGATTAGGCGGCGTAATATTGCCGGTACCAGCGCACGAAATTGGCCACACCTTCGGTGACCGAGGTTTGCGGTTTGTAGCCGGTGAGCGTCTCCAGTAGCCGCGCGTCGGCCCAGGTGGCCGGCACATCGCCGGGCTGCATGGGCATCAGGTTGCGTTCGGCCTTCTGGCCAATCGCCGCCTCAATAGCGGCAATGAAATCGGTCAGCTGAACCGCGTCACTATTGCCAATGTTCACCACCCGGAACGGCGCCACCGGTGACAGGCTGTCGCCGTCGTTGACCTGGCCTTGTTGCGGGCGCACCGGCACCGCATCGACCAGCAGGCGGATGGCCTGGACCAGATCCTCGACATAGGTAAAATCACGGCTCATGTTGCCGTGATTATATACGTCAATTGGATCGCCCTCGAGTATCGCCTTGGTGAATTTGAACAGCGCCATATCGGGCCGCCCCCACGGCCCGTAGACGGTGAAGAAACGAAACATGGTGATCGGCAGGTCGAACAGATGCGCGTAGGAATGCGCCATGCTCTCGGTCGATTTCTTGGTCGCCGCGTAAAACGACATCTGGTGATCGGCCTTGTCGGTCTCGCAATAGGGCATCTGTTCATTGGCGCCATAAGCCGAGGAGGTTGAGGCCATCAACATGTGCTTTGGCGGATGCGCCCGCGCCGCCTCTAGCAGCTCAAATGTCCCTATAATGTTGCTTTCCAGATACGACCGCGGGTTCTCAATCGAATAGCGCACCCCAGCCTGGGCCGCGAGATGGATTACCACATCGGGTTTTTCCTCTTCGAAAAGCCGCATCAAAAGACCGGGTGTTTCGACCTTGTCATGCACCGACCGATAGCTCTCATAGGCCTTCAGCGAGGCTTCGCGCCGCTGCTTCAGCGTGACATCGTAATAATCCGACATGCAGTCGAGCCCAATGACACGCCAGCCCTCTTCGAGCAGCTTGGCGCAGACAAAAGAGCCGATGAACCCGGCCGCGCCGGTTACGAGTGCCGTGGTCATATCTTCTATCCTCAACGGGGCCGCAAAACACGGCCTGTGCCGATTTTAACCATGCGCAAAGAGACCGTTAACCGATGTCCTCGCTTGGTGCTTTGTTTCACGAATTCAGCGGCGGCTCAACTGCATCCCGCAGGCGGGGCCTCTTTGTCTGATCGTTGCAAGCCGCCGCCAAAGGGGCACCCACACTAAGAAATTTCCGGTGGTAACGGTGGCTTAACAATCCCTCGCTACCTCTTGGGCCACTCCGATCCAGAGCGCTGTGTGAGGATTTGATTTTTTGTTGGGGGCGGGGCGCGTGTTCGATCCATCACCTTAACATATACTTTGGGCCGGGAATTGTTTTTGGGCCTGCTGATGAGGACAGAATGAGAAATTTGAGATCTATGAACCTGGCGAAAAAACTGCCGCTGTCCTATGTCGCATTTGGCCTGGCGATGGCGACAATTGTGATTGTGTTGAGCAGTTTGACCTTTCAAAGAAGTTCGGAACAAAACGCTGAGGCCCAGTTCAGAACCGTGCTGGCAGACCGTAAGGCGGCGCTGGAATCATTGTTTTCTGGCATCCAGTCCGACGCCCTGACCATGGCGGTGATGCCCTCCACGGCGACCGCGGCACAGCGATTGTCAGCGGCCTGGAGCAACCTGAAAGGGAATCCCGGCGCAGCCGTGCGCGAGCTGTATGTGACCAACAATCCCAATCCTGCCGGACAACGGGAAAAGCTGGACCGCGCCAAAGGCACCATCCCGTATAATATCCACCATGCGATGTTTCATCCGTCATTCCGGGCCTTTCTGCAGGCCAAGGGCTATGAAGACGCGCTGCTGATCAATCTTTCAGGCGACATCATATACAATGTCACAAAAGGCGAGGATTACGGCAGCAACCTGCTGACTGGGGCTTTTAAAGACAGCAGCCTTGGCAGCCTGTTCAAAACCATAACCGAGGCCGATCCAGGGCAGGTTTTCTTCTCTGATGCGGCGCCTTATGCGGCTAACGGCGGTCTTGCGACGCTGTTTGTTGGCACCAGGATCGTAACGCCAGCGGGGCAGAATGTCGGCATGATTGTGCTGGCACTGGCGGCCAAACGGATGGAGGCCATTGTTTCCAGGGCCGAGAGCCAAACCAGCACTATGGACGTTTATCTGGTCGGACCTGATCTGGTCGCACGATCGGGATCGAATTCGAAAACTGGTCACCGGATGTTGGAGACCCTGACGGAAACAGACCCGATCCGATCCGGGTTGGCAGGCGAGAGTCTTTTTTATGGCGATACAATTGGCTTGGGCGGGGTGGCGGTTGCGGCCTATTCTGAACCCATGGTGGTGCAGGGGGAAACCTGGACAATTGTCGCCGAACAGAGCCTTGCGGATTTGATGGGGCCGGTTACCCGAAGCCGCAACCTGTTGATTCTGATCTCATTGTTGGGCGCGGTGCCGGTTTTTGTTGTGGGCTGGCTGTTTGCCCGCTCTATCACCAAACCGATTAACCAGATCTGCGATGATATGGCGGCGGTTTCCTCGGGGAATTTTGCGATCAGCGTTAGCGCTGCGGAGCGCGGCGATGAGATTGGCAAGATAGGCAAGACACTGGTTCACATGCAAGACCACCTGAGATTGGCCCGCCAAGGTGAGGAACAGCGCGCGCAAATGCAGCAACAGCAACAGGCCATGGTTGAAAAATTGTCTTCGGGGCTGGTGAACCTCTCCAGGGGCGATTTCTCGCAGCCTCTGACCGAGCCATTTCCTGATGATCATGAAACGCTGCGGGCCAACTATAACCAGACCGTAGAAACACTGAGCAGCACCATTCAGCAGGTGATCGAAGTCACCAGTAGTATCCGCAATGGCTCTGGCGAGATCAGTCAGTCCTCGGATGATCTGTCGCGGCGCACGGAAAGCCAGGCCGCGACACTGGAACAGACGGCGGCAGCCCTGGATGAAATGACCGCCAGCGTGGCCTCAGCTGCAGAGGGCACCCGGAGTGTTGAAAAGACAATTACGGATGCACGGATGGAAGCGGAAAGCAGCGGTATTGTTGTGCAAAACGCAGTTGAGGCGATGCAGGGGATCAAGCAATCCTCGATGCAGATCTCGCAGATCATCGGCGTTATTGACGATATTTCCTTCCAAACCAACCTGCTGGCGCTGAATGCCGGGGTGGAAGCCGCCCGCGCCGGTGAGGCGGGACGCGGATTTGCGGTTGTTGCCTCAGAGGTTCGGGCGCTGGCTCAGCGATCCTCGGATGCTGCGATGGAAATCAAAACCCTGATTGGCAACAGTTCGGTGCAGGTGGAACGTGGTGTTGATCTGGTTGGCAAGGCAGGCGGTGCCCTGACCAATATTGCCAAGCGGGTTGGCCATATTTCGACGCTGATTTCGGAAATCGCTGAAGGATCGAATGAGCAATCCACCGGCCTGAAGGAAATCAACATTGGCGTCACACAACTGGATCAGGTGACGCAACAGAATGCCGCGATGGTCGAACAAGCCACTGCAGCCAGTCATTTGCTGAACAGCGATGCCAGCAAGCTGGCGGACCTGACATCTCATTTTGTGACCCTGCACAGCGGGGACAGCCCAAATGGCGCGGTTGAGACCTCGGAGCTGGCAACTGTTGCGTCTGCCCATGGCGATGAGTGGTCCGTTCAGCCTGTTTTTGCACCGCGAGCCGCTGCCTCCGCTGGGGCACCGGCAGCGGCGGATCTTTGGCAGGATTTTTGACAACCTGAGGCGATGAATGGCGCTCTTTTCCGGTCAGCAGAAGTTCAATTTATGTGCGTTTTACGCTACGCTTGGTGGCAATACTGTGGCAAGCATACCCCCTGTGCAAGCGGGTCAGAAACATTGGAGATGCGAAACATGAAGCCGTGGAAATCTGTGCTGGCTGCGGCTTTGTTTGCACTGTTGCCGGTGATCAGCGGCGCGACGGACCCTGGCTCCGATGCTCCGATTTTGCTGGAAGTGGAGGTTCAGTCGATTGCCGGGCAACAGGCTGAGGTCACGCTGTTCAGGTTGGCGGACCTGAAGGCTTTGCCGGTGGTTCGCTTCGAAACCAATACCATCTGGACCCAGGGAGTGCAGCGTTTTACCGGAGTTTCACTGGCAGCCTTGACCCGACACCTTGGCATCACTGACGGAACGCTGGTGTTGCAGGCGGTCAATGACTATATCGTCAAATTCCCGGTGTCGGGTGCTGTTGAGGGCGGCCCGATTATCGCCTATGAGCACAATGACGCGCCAATGTCGCGGCGCAACAAAGGCCCGCTTTGGATTGTTTTCCCGTATGACAGTGACCGGGACTATCAAACGGCAGAAATTTTTGCCATGAGCGTCTGGCAACTGATACGGATCACAGTTGAGCCCGTTAACCAATAAGGAAGATGCTGCAAGTGCGAGATAAGCTGGCCCCTTTTGCGCCAAAGCTGGGGGTCGTTGCCGCCGTAATCGTGGTGGTGACCTTGTTGGTGTTGACGGTGTCATTGGCCCGGGATGTGTTGTGCCAGATACGGGATCTGTCGGCCGCCAACTCCGATAACGCGCAATGGAACCTGTCACAGAGCGAAGTTGAGCACCTTCGTCTGCAGTCGGCGGTGTCCCAGGCTCTGCAGGGCGGGTCGCTGGAGCCGGTGCGGCTGCATTTCGACATCTTTTACAACTGGGTGTTCACGCTTCACGACAGTTCATTGTTTTCCGGTCTGCGCGAAAGTAACCACGGTGTGGACGGCTTGGGCAAGATACAGGATCTGTTGATCACTTTTGTACCCATTGTCGATGGCCCGGATGAGCAGCTTCGCGGCCACCTGTCTGAACTCGAGGCTGATTTGGCTGTCAATGGCCATGAGGTGCGGGCGATGACTCTTGCTGGGCTGGTCGCCAACGCCCTGGGCGCGGACAGCAAGCGCGAGGCCGTGGCCGCTACATTGCGACGGCTGGGTTGGGTGGTGGTGGCGCTGTTTTCGGCCTTGGCACTGACCGCCTGGAAGATCGGCAGGCTGTATCGGCATGGCCGGGTGCTGACCGCCGCCAGCAATGCGGCCGCCGCCCGGATGCAGGCGATGGTGACCTCCTCTCTGGATGCCATTCTGATGGTCGATGTCAAAGGTCGGATCATCGCATTCAACGGCGCCGCAGAATCCATTTTTGGCTTCTCCCGAGACGAGGCGATTGGCAAGAAATTGGTTGATCTGATTGTACCTGATCACCTGCGCAGCGGCTATTTGGATGCGATGACGCGCTATCGTTCAACCGGCGATACTAAGGGCGTCGAACGGGGCCGGGTAAGGTTGGAGGCCAAGCGCAAATCCGGTGAAATATTTCCGGTGGAACTGTCGATCACGCTGAGCCGATCGGGGAAAGATGCGATTTTTGTCAGCTACTTGCGCGATATCTCTGACCGCATCGCGGCTGAGACGGAATTGACCCGCGCCCGCGATGATGCGCTGGCCGGTGAACATGCCAAAGCAAATTTGCTGACCGTGATGAGCCACGAAATGCGCACCCCGTTGAGCGGTGTGCTGGGCTCAATGGATTTGCTGGGCGCCACCCCTTTGACCAAAGAGCAAACTGGCTATTTGCATGCGATGCGGGTGTCGGGGGAGATTTTGCTGCACCATGTCAACGAGGTGTTGGACCTGTCGCAACTGGAGGCCGGGGTGAGATTGGAACCGCCACAGAATTTTGATCTGGCAGAGCTGATGTCAGGGCTGGTGGATAGCCAGCAGGCGACGGCCCGGGCGGCGGGGAATACTCTGGACCTGCGCTGCCGCCTGGACAAGACCTCCATCGTGCGGGGGCGCCCGCGGAAAATTCAGCAGGCGCTGCTCAACCTTATCGGCAATGCGTTGAAGTTTACCAGAAATGGCAGCGTCGTCGTCGAGCTGGACCGCCAGGGCAATGGTGATCAGGTGCAGATCCTGATCCGCGATACCGGTGCAGGCATCGGTGCGGATGACCTGGAGCGTATTTTCGAGGATTTTGTGACACTGGATGCCAGTTATGGCCGCGCCCGCGAGGGCACCGGCCTAGGCCTGGCGATCACCCGGCGGATCGTTGATGCGCTGGAGGGGCAGATCGAGGTGGAAAGTAAACTTGGCGAGGGCAGCCTGTTCCGAGTTTCCTTACCGCTGCCGGATGCGCAGACAGATTTAGCAAGGCAACCCCGGTCTGAGGTTGGAGCCAACAGTCCCAAAGCCATTCTGGTGGTTGAAGATAACGACATCAATCGGGTGCTGATGACCACGACATTGCAACGGATGGGTCATCAGGTGACCGCCGCCGCGGGCGGCGCCGAAGCGGTGGCGGCGGCAGCGGCGGGGCAGTTTGATCTCATCCTGATGGATATTAGTATGCCAAAAGTCGACGGCATCGAAGCCTATCGCCGGATCCGGGCACAAAACCTGGCTGAAGGGGTGGATATCGTGGCGCTGACGGCCCATGTGGCGGCGGATGATCACGCCCGCATTCTGGACACCGGCTTTGCCGAGGTGGCGACCAAGCCGATCAACCGCAGTGAATTGTCAGATTTAATCAGCCGTCACACCAGTGCCGGGATGGCAGCAGACCCGCAGCCGGTGACCTCTGATATCGGTTGATGTGCTGGGTCAGCCACTGAACCCACCGGCTCCATACGTTTTAATTTAACATAACCCTTATTATTGGTATCTTGCGTGTGGCCGGGTGCGCGCTACTTCCAATTGCGACTCTTGTTAGAAAACAGTAGTTTATCTAACAAGAGGAACCGGTATGGGAACGGTTTATAGCCAACTTAGTATCACAGAACGACGCAGAATAGAACGTTGGAGACACGCAAAGGTCCCTGTTGATGAGATGGCACGCGTTTTGAAGCGCTGTCGTTCGACCATTATCCGAGAATTAAAGCGCAATTATTTCTCTGACCCGTGCATGCCAAAATGCGATGGATACTACGGTGCTGCTGCCCAGTTGGCGGCTGCAAATCGGCGTGCTCGAGATCGAAAACTGATCAAACACACCGAGTTGTGCAAGCGTGTCATCGAGCGGCTCAAGAAT